>JBNKIR010000032.1:0-13167 GCA_050290785.1 Sedimenticolaceae bacterium
AATCTCTATTGATAAGTCTTCAACCTATTGCATGCGGCTTCCATGTATGCGCCATTTTGCTTTGTAGGCTCTTCCTTATATGTTTTTTTCCAGAAGTTGCATATTTCGAGCGAGGTTTGGTATCCAGGCATCTCTTCTTTAGGTGTATTATCTTTATCTGATTTTTTATCAGGTAAGACTTTTATAAATGCGTTGCTTTCAGGTGTTTCTTCTTTTGTATCTTCTTTAGGTGAGAGTTTTACAGTTGGAAGTTCTCTTTTAGGTGTTTCAATTTTTGGAAGTTGCGGCGCTTTGGTTTCACTAGAACTCACTCTGTTGGTATTAACGGCAATCCTATTGGAAATTTGGTCGAAAGAGACATAAGCGATTCCATCTCTTATTGCATCTGTAAGTAAAGTGCCGGCAACGATAGCCAGCGAGATAGTAAGGAACCAACAGATGTAACAGGGTGTTTGTTTTTCACTAGCCATAATATCGACTCACTGTTCCATACATGGGAGTATCGGGTAAGTAATGCATGTGATTTATTTGCAGCAAGATTACCAGAAAGTTACTTTTAAAGTTGTGATAAAGATTAAAAAAGGGGACGCATTTAAATGCGTCCCCTTTTGTGTATGGCGCGCCTGACAGGAGTCGAACCTGTGACCTTCGCCTTCGGAGGGCGACACTCTATCCTACTGAGCTACAGGCGCATAACTGGTTGCTACTTAGTGAAACCGTGGTCCTCGAGCTACCCTTCGGGTCGCCGGGCGACACTCACGCGGCTTCTCCGCTTCCCCGGCCCACTCGCAAGCTCGCGGGCGTTCGGGCTAAAAAAGGTCCACTGGACCTTTTTCTTAGCGCCCTCACCCTACTGAGCTACAGGCGCATAACTGGTTGCTACTCACAGCTTGGGGACGCATTTAAATGCGTCCCCAGCAGTGCTAATAATACATTTCTGCAGTCTATATATCCAACTTGTAGGTGCATATTTCTTTTGAGTAGCTGTTGGACCTATCCGCGGAAAAAGTAAGGAATCTAAAGATTATTGTAGTAATTAAAGGCCTGATTGGGGGCCGAATTTATTGATCCCAGTCGATATTTTACCGGTCTGTAGTTATACTGACGCGATTTGGCGAAGAGATATTTTAATACTGGAGGTATAGGCAGTGGGTAATAGAATAGTTTCCTGTTTCAAGGGTGTTGCAACTGTAATGACAGTAGCGATGATTGTGGCTAATCCTGTTTTTGCCGCTGAGGATCGCGCGGACGTGTTGGAGCGTATCAAGCCGATTGGTCAGGTCGATGTTGCCGGTCAGGCTGCAGCTCCTGCCGTGGCAGAGCAGGCCGCTCCTGCTGCTGACGCCAGCGAAGCCGCGGTAGCTGAGGCGGTCAACAACCTTCCTGCCACTGCCGCAGGGGAAGATCCTCAGGCCATGGCCACGGCCAAGGGTTGTCTGGCCTGCCATCAGCTCGATACCAAGGTGGTAGGTCCCGCCTATAAAGAGGTGGCGGCAAAGTACAAGGGTGATGCCGGTGCCCTGGATACCCTGGTCAAGAAGGTGAAGGCCGGTGGCGTCGGTACCTGGGGTCAGATCCCGATGCCTCCGCAGGCCGCTGCGACCGACGAAGAGATCAAGACCATCGTCCAGTGGGTGCTTTCCCTGTAAGGGTTACCCTGGTGATTTGAGAAGAGACAGGGCCATCTGGCCCCGTCTTTTTTTGTGCCTAGCCTTCGCCCAGGAGGGCGCGCATGCTGGCCAGATGGGAGGTGCCTCTCTCCTGTTTCTCTTCGGCTGAGAGTTGGTGTTTTCCGCCTTCCATCTTCAGGTCTTCCTGCGGTAGCTCTTCCAGAAAGCGGCTTGGCAGGCATTCGATGACCTCACCGAAACGCTTGCGCTTGCTGGCCATGGTCATGGTGAGGCTGCGCTGGGCGCGGGTGATCCCCACATAGGCCAGACGGCGCTCCTCTTCGATATTGTCCTCTTCGATACTGCTGCGGTGGGGGAGCAGTTCCTCTTCCATGCCCACCAGGAATACGTGGGGGAACTCCAGCCCCTTGGCGGCATGCAGGGTCATCATGTGTACCCGGTCGCCGCCCTCGTCTTCGTCCTGCTGTTCCAGCATATCCTGCAGGGCTAGGTGGCCTATGATCTCGGGCAGGGTTTCGCCGGCGTGCTCACTGCGGTGCAGGTTCTCGATCCATTTGACCAGTTCGTTTACATTCTCCATGCGGTACTCGGCCACGCTGTCGCTGGAGCTCTTTTCGTAGAGCCAGTCCTCGTAATCGATATCCTTGAGCAGTTGGCGCACCGTCTCCACCGGATGATCCTCTTCCGCGCGACGCTGGAACCCGGTAATCCAGTTGGAGAACTCCCGCACCCGTTCCAACGGTTTTCCGCTCAGGGTCTGCTGCAGTCCCATCTCATCGCAGGCCTCCAGCAGCCCTATGCCGCGTCCGGTGGCGTAACCGCCCAGCTTCTCCAGGGTGGTGGGACCGATCTCGCGCCGCGGGGTGTTGATGATGCGCAGGAAGGCCGCATCGTCGTTCGGATTGGCCAGCAGCCTCAGGTATGCCATCACATCCTTGATCTCGGCGCGGCTGAAGAAGGAGGTGCCGCCACTGAGGAAATAGGGGATCTGGTGCTGGCGCAGGGCGGTCTCAAACGGCCGGGCCTGGTGGTTGCCGCGATAGAGGATGGCGAAGTCGCCATATTTGGCCGTCCCGTTTACGGTCCTGGCCATGATCTCGGACAGCACGGTCTCTGTCTCGTGCAGGTCGTTTTTGCACTGGATGAATCTGATCTGGTCACCCGGACCCAGTTCGCTCCAGAGCCGCTTCTCGAATACGTGGGGGTTGTTGGAGATGAGCTGGTTGGCCGCGTGCAGTATGCGCCCGCTGGAGCGGTAGTTCTGTTCCAGCTTGATCAGCTTGAGACGGGGAAAATCTTCCTTCAGCTTGGCCAGATTCTCCGGTCTGGCCCCGCGCCAGGCGTAGATGGACTGGTCGTCATCTCCCACTACGGTCAGGGCCTGACGCACACCAACCAACTGCTTGACCAACTGGTACTGACTGGCATTGGTGTCCTGGTATTCGTCTACCAGCATATAGCGGATAAGGTTCTGCCAGCGCTCCAGTACATCCGGGTGTTGCTGGAACAGGATGGTGGGCAGCAGGATCAGGTCATCAAAATCCACCGCGTTGTAGGCGCGCAGGCTGCGTTGATAGATCTCGTAGAGCATGGCGCCGCGCCGCTCCATCTTGTCTTCCGCCGCCTCCAGGGCCTGTTCCGGGCTGAGCATGGAGTTTTTCCAGTCGGAGATGCGCCAGCGCAGGGCCGACAGCAGGCTGTCATCGATATTGTCCTGACGCAGCAGTTCCTTCAGCAGATTATCCGTGTCCTGGTCGTCGAATATGGTAAAACCGGGTTTGAAGCCCAGGGCCTTGATCTCGCGGCGGATGATATTCAGGCCCAGGGTGTGGAAGGTGGAGATATGGATGCCTGCAGCGGCCTTGCCTTTGAGCATCCTGCTCACGCGGGAGCGCATCTCCCGTGCGGCCTTGTTGGTGAAGGTCACTGCGGTGATCTGGCGCGGCTCCAGGCCGCACCCCTTGATCAGATGGACGATCTTCTCGGTGATCACCCGGGTCTTGCCTGAACCGGCCCCAGCCAGAACCAGAAGCGGAGTGTCGAGATAGCTGACGGCCTCTTTTTGTCTGGGATTGAGTGCGGGCATGAGGGATGGCTTCTGTTATGGTTAAAGGCGCAGTATTATGCCGATCCCAGGCGAACTATCAACACACATCATTCCGGGAAATGGCAACTGGCAGGAGCTTTTGTCATAATTCGCATGAGCCCGGCCATCTGGGCGTAAGAAAAGACCAACTAAATTAAATCGCCCGCAGGAGCTGGCTCCTACGAATGGCCTGATGTGTGAGATAGGTAGAACATGAATAATGAACATAACAGACGATCCACGGATCAGATGAGACAAAACGGCCATCTCACCGGTGAATCCTGGCGTATATTCCAGATCATGGCCGAGTTCGTGGAGGGGTTTGAGCGTCTGGCCCCGATCTGGCCCGCGGTCAGCATCTTCGGTTCGGCCAGGACCCATCGTGATCATCCAAATTACCAGAAGGCGGAGGAGATAGCCCGTCTGTTGTCCGACAGCGGCTTTGCCGTGATCAGCGGTGGCGGACCGGGGATCATGGAGGCGGTGAACAAGGGTGGATTTATGGGGAAATCCCAGAGTATCGGACTGAATATCCAACTGCCCCATGAGCAGTCCGACAACGATTATCAGGACGTTACCCTGCATTTCCGCCACTTCTTTTCCCGTAAGGTGATGTTTGTAAAATACGCATCGGCCTATGTGGTGCTGCCGGGCGGGTTCGGCACCCTGGATGAGTTTGCGGAGATCCTGACCCTGGTCCAGACCGGGAAGACCAGGCGCATCCCCATCATCCTGGTGAATGGGGAGTTCTGGAGCGGCCTGATGGATTGGTTCGTAAACACCCTGTGCGAGGAGGGGACCATTAGCCCGGAGGACCTGGATCTGATCACCGTCTGCGAAGAGCCGGCGGAGGTGGTGGATGCTATATTTGCCCATTATGAGGCCCGCGGATTCGAGCCATCTGCCAAGGAGAAGGAAATTCTGCTAGAACTGTAATAAGATACAGGTGTATAAATAGAACAAACCACTTATGTCTGGTATCGACCCTATGGTCCGCCGGGCAAAAGAGAAGATGAATAAAGGAAATACTATGAAGAAAAGCTTGCTTGCCCTCTCTCTGTTGCTTGCACTCCCCATGCTTGCCATGGCGGAGGAAAAGGGTGATCTACAACCGCTGCCGGGGCCGCCGAAACTTCCTCCTCAGGTTCAGAGTGGAGAGGTGCTGGAGCCGGAAGTAACCATTAGGGAGACCGACAAGGGGACCGTGCATAGTTACAGCGTCAACGGCCATGTCTACATGGTGAAGGTGGTGCCGGAGGCCGGACCTCCATACTATTTCATCGATTCCGATGGCGACGGCCAGCTGGACGCCAAGGTCAACGATATTCACAACATCTCCGTCCCCCAGTGGGTGTTGTTTAGCTGGTAAAATAATTCCAGTTTCCTGGACAAAATAAGGCAAGTTGGGCTGTTTGTGGCAGGCCAACTTGCCTTTTCTGTTTTATTCTCTCCGCACGACCGTCATAAACCTGTAACACAGATCTGTTCTCATATCTGCCATAAACGTTAAAACCCATGGTTTTTTTGGGTTTTGATCAACATTGGCTATGTATGGTGTTTACATTTATGGCAGCAAAAATACTGGTAGTTGAAGACGAGGCCCCGGTCCGGGACATGATCTGTTTTGCCCTGAATAAGGCAGATTATGACTGCCTCGGGGCGAAGGACGCGGTGGATGCGCGCCGTATGGTGGCAGAGACGCCGCCGGATCTGATCCTTATGGATTGGATGCTTCCTGAGATGAGCGGCATCGAGTTGACCCGTGAACTGAAAGGCAACGATCTGACACGCGAGATACCGGTCATCATGCTTACCGCGCGCGGCGAAGAGGACGATAAGGTGCGTGGCCTTGAGTCCGGGGTGGAGGATTATGTTACCAAACCCTTCTCACCCCGTGAGCTGATGGCGCGCATCAAGGTTATTTTGCGTCGCGTATCCCCGGATGTCACAGAAGAGGTTATAGAGGCGGGTGAGCTAATCCTGAACCCGGCTTCGCATCGGGTTGAGTTTGCAGGCCATGAGATCTCTCTCGGTCCTACGGAATTCAAACTGCTGCACTTTTTCATGACCCACCCGGATAAGGTCTATAGCCGGACCCGTCTGCTGGATCGGGTCTGGGGTACCAATGTGTTTATCGAAGAACGAACCGTCGATGTGCACATCAGGAGACTGCGCATGGCCCTGGAGCCCCATGGCATAGACGGCATGATTCAAACCGTGCGCGGCGCGGGGTACCGTTTCTCCGGGTAGCTTATATGGGCCAGGATAAATATGAAAAAGAGCTCTCCCAGCTCAGGCAAAAGCATCGGAAGCGCAAACGCAAGATAGGCAAGATCCTCTCTGAGTTTAGGGAGTCTACATCCGCTCTGCCTGACGCTACGGTGGTGCTGGACAGTGATCGGGCCGTGCAGTGGTGGAACGATAAGGCGGATAAGAGTCTTGGGTTTGAACGCGGCAACTGTCGCGGTAAACATATTCGCAAACTGCTCAAAGATCCGGTGTTTCACGCCTACCTGGATGCGGGTGATTTTACCCAGCCTATTCAGATACCGGCGCCACTGAATGACGCTATCACCCTGGAAGTGCGTATGGTTCCGTTTGGCAAGGGCAAGTTGTTGTTGCAGGCCAGAGACATCACCCGACTGGCGCAGTTGGAGACCATACGCAGCGATTTCGTGGCCAACGTATCCCACGAGATGCGCACGCCGCTGACGGTGGTTCATGGTTATCTGGAGAGCATGATCCACAGCAGGGATGAAGGTCTGAACCAGTGGCAGCCGATCATCGAGCAGATGTATCAGCAATCCACCCGCATGCAGCGGATAGTTGAGGATCTGCTGCTCATCTCCCGTCTGGAATCGGAGCGGGATAAACGCACGCTCGAGCGGTTTGATGTGCGCACCCTGCTTAGCGCCATTAAGGATGAGGCGATCACCTTGAGTGGGAGCAAGAAGCATAATATTACACTTGAGATAGATGGGGAGACATCGTTTGTCGGTGTCTTCTCCGAGATCGACAGCGCCTTCTCCAATCTGGTCTCAAATGCAGTGAGGTACACACCGGCAGGTGGGGCCATCCACATCCGCTGGTGGCATGAGGAAGAAGGGGCGTGTTTCTCAGTGACGGATAGCGGCATAGGTATCGACCAGGAGCATATCCCGCGTCTTACCGAACGCTTTTATCGGGTAGACGTGGGGCGTTCCCGCGGTAGTGGCGGCACCGGTCTGGGTCTGGCCATCGTCAAACACGTACTGCTGGGGCATGGAAGTGAATTGCAAATAACCAGCCGCCCTGGTCATGGCAGCACATTCAGTTGCTGCTTTCCCATGACGCAATATGCTTGATGGCATGGACGATATTTACTGCTTAACAGTGTAATGGAACTGTAATAGTTCAATCACAATCCTGTCACAATGCGCTTCCATAATTGATCCAGTTATTAACCATGACTGGAGAAAACAGTGAACAGAAAACAGCTACTTTTGACCGCGCTCGCGGTCAGCTTCTCGGCATCAGGCCTTGCAGCGTCAAGGGACAACATCAACATAGTCGGTTCTTCCACCGTATACCCGTTTGCTACCGTGGTTGCAGAGAAGTTCGGTAAGACCACCAAATTCAAGACCCCGAAGATCGAGTCAACCGGTTCCGGTGGCGGTATGAAACTGTTCTGCGCCGGTGTCGGCGTTGAACATCCGGACATCACCAACGCCTCACGTCGCATCAAAAAGAGTGAGTTCGATACCTGCCAGAAGAACGGTGTAAACGCCATTCTTGAGGTGAAGATCGGATACGACGGTATCGCAGTCGCCAACTCCAAGAAGGCCGAGCAGCTCAAGCTGTCCCGTAAGGACATCTACCTGGCCCTGGCCAAGGATGTCCCCGCCGCTGATGGCAGCCACAAGCTGGTACCGAATCCTTACCAGACCTGGAAAGACGTTAACGCTTCTCTGCCTAACATAAAGATCGAGGTGCTTGGTCCTCCTCCGACATCTGGTACCAGAGACGCCTTTGCCGAACTGGCAATGGAAGGCGGCTGCAAGCAGATCGATTGGATCAAGGCCATGAAGAAGGAAGACAAGAAGGCCTACAAGGCGGCCTGTCACACCGTGCGTGAGGATGGCCCTTATGTCGAAGCGGGCGAGAACGACAACCTGATCGTACAGAAGCTGGAAGCTAATCCTGATGCTCTGGGCATCTTCGGTTTCAGCTATCTGGACCAGAATGCGGACAAGATCCAGGGCGCCCTGATCGATGGCGTGGCACCAGAGTTTGACGCCATTGCCTCTGGCAAGTATCCGGTTTCCCGTCCTCTGTTCTTCTACGTAAAGGTCGCCCACATCGGCAAAGTACCTGGTATCAAGGAGTATGTGTCTGCCTTTACCAGCGAGAAGACCTGGGGTGACGAAGGATATCTGACCGAGAAGGGTCTGATCCCGATGCCTAAGGAAGAGCGTGCCAAGTATGCCAAGGATGCAAAGGTCGCCGCTAACCTGAAGATGTAAGTTGTATCCATAAGACGGTCGACGCATTTTTTGTCGATCGTCTTTTCCCCACTTTAATATTTATAAACTGAATTTCACACATGACACCGACATCACTGATCATCTGCCTGGTACTGTTTAGCGCCTTTGGTTTTTGGGTTGGCCGCAAACGTTCCATAGTGGTTGCAAATGGCAGGCTGAGAGATCTGCATTCTCTGCCTGGTTATTATGGCTACTATGCGGCTATCTGGTGCGGCATACCGGCCTTCATCATCTGGTGTCTATGGTTGGCCCTGGAGACAGTCCTGATTCCGGATCTGGTGGTTGTTGCCCTGCCTGAAGAGTTGCGGACTGTGTCTCCGGATCACCTGACCCTGATCGTTAACGATATAAAGAATCTGGTGTCGGGTAACATAGTGTCCAGAGAGGTGGATGGCGCTATTCGGGCCGCGGCTGATCACTATCAACATCTATTAAATATCAGCCACGCATCTCTGGCTGTAGCCGTACTGGCATTGGCCATAGCAGGGATGTTGTATGCATGGAAATCGATTCAACTTAAAAAGCGTGCGCGCAATTCGGTAGAGGCGGTCATCAAATTTTTTCTGATCAGCAGTTCTACCATCGCCATCTTTACCACCATAGGGATCGTGCTCTCCGTCCTGTTTGAGTCGATACGCTTTTTCGACGCCATTCCAATTCAAGACTTTTTGTTTGGTCTGGAGTGGAGCCCGCAGATGGCGATACGTGCCGATCAAGTTGGCTCCTCCGGCGCCTTCGGCGCCATACCGCTGTTTGCCGGTACCATCCTCATATCCTTTATCGCCATGCTGGTAGCGGTGCCGGTCGGACTGATGTCGGCCATTTATCTCTCCGAATATGCCGGCAGAAAACTTCGTACCATGGCCAAGCCGATACTGGAGATACTCGCCGGTATCCCCACTGTGGTGTATGGCTTTTTCGCCGCCCTGACCGTCGCCCCCTTTATTCGGGATAGCGGAACCCTGTTGGGGCTGGACGTATCGTCCGAGTCGGCCCTGGCGGCCGGTGTCGTTATGGGGATCATGATCATCCCCTTTGTCTCTTCCCTGTCCGATGACGTCATCAACGCCGTGCCCCAGGCCATGCGTGACGGCTCATACGGTCTAGGCGCCACCAAGTCCGAGACCATCAGGCAGGTAATAGTTCCGGCGGCTCTACCAGGGATTGTAGGTGGGGTCTTATTGGCGGTCTCCCGTGCCATTGGTGAGACCATGATCGTGGTCATGGCCGCCGGACTTTCTGCCAATCTCACGGCCAATCCGTTGCAGGCGGTCACCACGGTTACCGTGCAGATCGTGACCCTGCTGGTTGGTGACCAGGAGTTTGACAGCCCCAAGACCCTGGCTGCGTTCGCCCTGGGTCTGATGCTGTTTCTGACCACCCTGGTGTTGAATGTCATCGCCCTGTATGTGGTGCGCAAATATCGTGAACAATATGAATAGTGATAGCCAGGAAAAGCAGATCAGTTGTCAATGTGCCAGCAGCATGGACAGGGTGCGCGCCAGCCTGCCGAAGAGATACGCCCGCGAACGCAGGTTCAGGCGTATGGGTCTGGGTGCGGTGGTTTCCGGCCTTATATTTATCTCCCTGCTTTTGATCAGCATCGTCTCCAATGGTTACAGCGCCTTCTGGCAGACCGAGATCCAACTGGAGGTGCATTTTGCCGGCGAGGATATTGATCCTACTTCGGCGCGTAACCCCGAGGTGTTGTCCTCTGCCAACTACGGTGGGATCGTAAAGCAGTCTCTGCGCGACATGTTTCCCGGGGTCAGTGGACGTAACGACAAACGAAAACTCTACGGTCTGGTGAGTAGCGGCGCGGCATATCAGTTACGTGATATGGTGATGAGCAATCCGGGCCTGATAGATAGCACAGTGCGGGTTTGGGTGCCGGCCGATGACGATGTGGATATGTTGGTCAAGGGATATATCGACCGTGACGCGCCGGAGGCGGAGCGGCGTATGAAGGACCTGGAGTTGGGCTGGATCGATACCCTTAAGACACAGCATAGAATAAGGTCTGCATTCAACACCACCTTCTTTACCGCCGGTGACTCCCGTGAACCGGAACTGGCCGGAATCTGGGGTGCGGCGGTCGGCTCCATATTCACCCTGCTGGTTACCCTTGGACTCTCTTTTCCCATCGGCGTGGCCGCCGCGGTATATCTGGAAGAGTTCGCGCCGGTCAATCGCTGGACCGATCTGATCGAGGTGAACATCAACAACCTGGCCGCAGTGCCGTCTATCGTGTTCGGTCTGTTGGGCCTTGCGGTCTTTATCAATTTCTTCGGTCTGCCGCGTTCCGCACCTTTGGTGGGTGGCCTGGTGCTGACCCTGATGACCCTGCCCACCATCATTATCGCCTCCCGCGCCGCCCTGAAGTCGGTACCGCCTTCGATCCGCGAGGCGGCCCTGGGACTGGGGGCATCCAGGATGCAGATGGTGTTTCACCACGTGTTGCCACTGGCCATGCCGGGGATGCTTACCGGCACCATTATCGGTATGGCCCAGGCCCTGGGTGAGACCGCGCCCCTGCTTATGATCGGTATGGTGGCATTCATTGTGGATATCCCGTCGACGCTAACCGATCCGTCGACCGTATTACCGGTGCAAATCTATCTATGGGCCGATAGCCCGGAGAGAGCGTTTGTGGAGCGCACCTCGGCGGCCATCATGCTGTTGCTGGCATTCCTTATCTCGATGAATGCCCTGGCGGTGTTTTTGCGGAAAAGATTTGAGCGGCGCTGGTGATGCGTTGTTTGGAAGATTTTAGGAGATGAATTATGGATACCTATGTAGACACAGCAGGTACGATAACAATCAAGACGCCGATGACTGATCCGGTAGAGATCGAAGAGCAGACAAACATCTCCCGTGATGACAGGAGTACCGTGGGTGAGATCTTTGTGGATGACCCACGTATGACCTGCCGTGATGTAAATGTCTTTTACGGAGAGAAGCAGGCGATCAGGAATGTCACCCTGGATATCGGCAAGCGCGAGGTGATATCCATGATCGGTCCCTCCGGTTGTGGCAAGTCCACCTTCCTGCGTTGCATCAATCGCATGAACGACACCATAGATGGCTGCAGGGTCACGGGCGAGATCAGACTGGATGGAGAGGATATATACGACCAGGAGCTGGATGTGGTGGCGTTGCGATCATGCATCGGCATGGTGTTTCAGAAACCCAATCCCTTCCCCAAGTCCATCTATGACAATGTCGCCTACGGCCCGCGTATCCACGGGATTGCCACGAATAAGCAGGAGCTGGACGAGATAGTCGAGACATCACTAACCAAGGCGGGGTTGTGGGTCGAGGTCAAGGATAGGCTGGACCAACCAGGGACCGGGCTTTCCGGTGGGCAGCAGCAACGTCTGTGTATCGCGCGCGCCATCGCGGTCAACCCGGAGATAGTCCTGATGGATGAGCCCTGTTCCGCCCTGGACCCGATCGCCACAGCAAAGATCGAAGAACTGATCGACGAGTTGCGGGAGCAGTACACCATAGCGATTGTTACCCACTCCATGCAGCAGGCGGCGCGGGTCTCACAGCGCACGGCCTATTTTCATTTGGGCGATCTTATCGAGGTGGGTGATACCGATCAGATCTTCACCAACCCAAGACACCCATTGACCGAAGATTATATCACTGGCCGTTTCGGCTGAGAGAAAATGCAGATGAATACCATGACAGACGGACACACAGTGCAGCGCTATAACTTCGAGATGAATAATCTCCATAGCCTGGTATTGCAGATAGGCGATCTGGTTAGAAGTCAATTGATCAATGCGGCCTTGTCGTTAGAGAAAGAGGATTTGGATCTGGCCCAAGCGGTTATCGATAAAGATGCCGAGGTAAATAATCTGGATATTCAGGCCAGTGATGAGATGGTCAATCTTATCGCCAAGCGTCAGCCGGTGGCCCGTGATCTCAGGGAGATACTGACCGTTGGCAAGATCGTTACCGATCTGGAGCGGGTAGGGGATGAGGCCAGGAAGATCGCCCGGCTTACCATCAATTTCTACAGCGATAAGAAGAGCGCACCGAACGTGCAGATAATACACGACCTCATGAAGATGGTGGATTTCGTGGATAGCATGCTGAATAAATCACTGCGGGCGTTTGATGGGCCAGATCTTGATCTTGCGCTGGAGGTTATCCGAATGGATGCTGAATTAGAGGCGGATTTCAAAACGGCTCTCAGAAATCTCTCCGCATTCATATTGGAACATACCGGCAGTGTGGAACATGCGGTTGAGATGGTCCTGGGTCTGCGTGCCATGGAGAGGATGGGTGGGCATGCCAAGAATATCGCAGGTTATGTGGTGTTTCTGGTCAAGGGCGTGGATGTACGCCATGCAGACCTGGAGGTCGTGACCGGTGAGGTTATGTCCTGACCATAAGATGAAGGTGGGTTGTGGGCGGATTTACTAGCCTAACCTCCAGTCGGAGAGTCCTATCGGTATTACGAATGTGAATGCGGCATATCCGGACAACAGACTGCGTATGGTACAACCCCATCCCGTCGCTCATACCACCCCCGTGATTGATTGACCACACGCACCGCCATCAACATCACCGGTACCTCAATCAGGACACCTACCACAGTGGCCAATGCCGCTCCGGATTCAAAACCAAACAGCGCGATGGCCGTGGCCACGGCCAGCTCAAAGAAGTTACTGGCTCCGATCAGGGCGGAAGGTCCCGCTACACAGTGAGGCGAGCGTGCCTGTCGATTAAGCAGATATGCCAGGCCGGAATTGAAAAATACCTGGATCAGTATCGGCACCGCCAGCAAGGCTATGATCATAGGCTGCGCAATAATCATTTTCCCCTGGAACCCGAAGAGTAATATCAGTGTGCTTAGCAGGGCGCCCAGGGAAAGTGGGTGCAGGTATTTAATGACCTGTTCCAGGCGAGCCTG
>JBNKIR010000033.1:0-6191 GCA_050290785.1 Sedimenticolaceae bacterium
ACAGATCTTCGTCAGCCGCGGCACCGGCTATTGGGGGCCACCCCTGCGGGTGCTGGCGCCTAGTGAGATCAGTAGAATTGTTATTACTAATTGAAGAATGAAAATACCGCTAACGACGCGGCCTTTTCTGATTTGGTAGCGCGGGCAGGATTTACTCGCTACGCTCGTTCTGCGCGCCTTCGGCGCTTGTGAACCTGCTTTTTTGATGTCGTAGGTTCAAATTATGGTTTTCTCCAGACACAAAAAAGGCCACAAAAATGCGGCCTTTTCTGATTTGGTAGCGGGGGCAGGATTTGAACCTACGACCTTCGGGTTATGAGCCCGACGAGCTGCCAGACTGCTCCACCCCGCAGCTGAGCGGCGTATATTACACAGACTACATACAATCATCAAGTGTTATTTCCTTGCGCTCTTGCTCTTAAGCATATAGCCTATAGCGCTTCTGGTTTTTCCGATGGGTGTGAAGCCGTAAATTTGAGGGTTTTTTGATGTTCCGCGAAGAATTAAAAGTACTGGACTGCACCATTCGAGACGGCGGTCTGATCAATAACTATCAGTTCACCGACGATCTGGTAAAGGCCGTATACCGCGCTGCATGCGACGCCGGTGTCGATATCATTGAGCTGGGTAAGAAGCTGGCCGTGAGTGATGAATATACCAGAGAAAAATATGGGAAATGGAATTTCTGCGACGATGACGATCTCAAGATGGTCATCGACTCTTACGAAAGCGACTACCGCCCGCTGATCGCGGTTATGTTCGATGTAGGACGCGTGGACACCGCTGCCCTGCAGCCGGCAGATCAGAGTCCGATCGACATGATCCGCACCGCATGCTACGTACCGGACACGGAAAAGGGTATAGACCTAGCCAAGCGCAGTAAGGATCTGGGTTACCAGACCACCATCAACATCATGGCCCCATCCGCCGCCATCCGCTCTGACCTGAAAGAGGCGCTGGATGAGGTAAGCAAGGCTGACGAGGTTGATTACCTCTATCTGGTGGACAGCTATGGCGCCTACTACTCGGAACAGGTAACCGATTACCTGAAGCTGTATAAAGAACACTGCCCCAATAAAGAGCTGGGATTCCATGCCCACAACAACCAGCAGCTTGCCTTCTCCAACACCCAGCAGGCCATCATCGATGGCGTAAACCTGCTGGACGCCACCATTAACGGCATCGGCCGCGGCGCCGGCAACTGCAATCTGGAACTGCTGCTCAATTTCCTGAAGAACCCCAAGTTCAATGTGGCGCCGATCTACAAGACCATCCAGGAACACTTCGTTCCCCTGCGTAGGGAGATCGAATGGGGCTTCAACGATATCTACGGCATCAGCGGCCACCTGAACCAGCACCCGCGCGCCGCCATGAAGTGCCGCGCCGATAAGAAGCGCATGGACAAGTGTTATGACTTCTGGCTGGAATGCACCAGTGACAATATTTAGCTGGATCTGGTAATCATAAAAAAGGCAGGTTTCGCACCTGCTTTTTTTATTTGATTGTTAATATTATTTAATCGCTGAGTTCATTTTCATATCCCAATGATGGCATCCAGATATGCTAGAACTAGAGAAACTGCTTATGTGATTTTACTATTCAATCCAGGTTTCCAGTACGCAATACTCGCAACCTTGCGACTGGGTTATCGTTAAATCGTTTGCTCGCGCATTTTTATTAATGCCATGCAACACACCCTTATACATCTCCTGATACAGATGACAATAATAGGGACCCCCGCCATCTTCTGACTCTAAAAGATGTCCTGACAAAGGACAGTTATTCCAATGTGAAACAGCCTTTGTTTTTGAATTTTCAACAATCTTCTTACCGGAGATCAACAAGGTACTATGCAGAAAATCAATAACCCGCGATAGACTTCTTGCATCATTCGGATCTATCGCTAAAAAGTCCTTAACTTGATCAGCAATTTCAGTCCCTATATCAAAATGTACCTGCAGTGCTTTTTCCATAGACAAGCCATTATCTTTAATGAGGGTACCCATTAGACGGGCAATCATTTCCGCATGAATTTCGTTGGCAAGTTGTAGCTTAATAATCGAAGGCACCGGCAACCCGATTCCGACCCAACTCTTTACGATCTTCATTTGAATTGGATGCTTGGAAAGATAGGTGTAGATCTGAAATCGCATTACTGTCTCCTTGCATACTGATTCCAAATGTCCACGTTGGAGCCCATTCCTGGATCCAGCGATCAAGTCGCGGGATGACGGTGTTTGTGGATTATGGATACCAAGATAATCATTTGCACATATTCACAGCTATTTGCGTGCATTTGCGGCTTATATACATACCAGAACAACCTAAGCCTGCTCCAACTCGATCAGGGTCCCGCAGAAGTCCTTGGGATGCAGGAATAGCACCGGCTTGTTGTGCGCGCCTATCTTAGGTTTACCATCTCCCAGCACCCGGGCCCCGCTCTCCTGCATCTTGGATGCCGCCGCCACGATATCGTCCACTTCGAAGCAGATATGATGCATGCCGCCGCTCGGGTTGCTCTCCAGAAACTTCTCTATCGGAGAGTTCTCTCCCAGCGGGTGTAACAGTTCGATCTTGGTATTGGGCAGTTCCACAAAAATGGTAACCACGCCGTGGTCCGGAAGTTCCAGAGGAGCTGATACCTGCGCACCCAGGGTATCGCGGTAGATGGACGTGGCGGCCTCCAGGTCAGGTACCGCGATGGCGATATGGTTCAGTTTGCCGATCATGTCAATCCTGCTTGCCAAGAAATATTTCTATCAGTTCAGCCGCCGCCAGCGTAGGCGCCGTGCTACCAGCCACCACCGCCTGCTCCAGATCGGCGATGCGCCGATTGGCCTTGGGATCATTACGCAGGGCGCTGATCAGACTCTCCGAGATCTCGGACCACATCCAGCCCTTGGCCTGCTGCGCCCTCCTCTCCGCCTTTTCACCGCTTGTGTCTATGACGGTGCAGTACTCCTCCACCGCCTGCCAGATCTCGTCTATTCCCTGCTTCTCCAGGGCGGAGCAGGTCTTGACCGGCACCCGCCAGTTACGGGTGCGGGGATGCAGTAGCTTGAGGGCGCTCAGATAGTCCGCCGCAGAATGCCGGGCCGTGGCCGCCATCTCGCCGTCCGCCTTGTTGACGATGATCATATCCGCCAACTCCATGATACCGCGCTTGATCCCCTGCAGCTCGTCGCCGCCACCTGGCAAGAGCATCAGTAGAAACATGTCGGTCATATCCGCCACTGCGGTCTCGGACTGCCCCACCCCCACCGTCTCCACGATCACCACGTCAAAACCGGCGGCCTCGCAGATCAACATGCTCTCGCGGGTACGGCGCGTTACCCCGCCCAGGGTGCCTCCGGTTGGAGAGGGACGGATAAAGACATCATCACGCTGGCTTAGGGTCTCCATCCTGGTCTTGTCGCCCAGGATGGAACCACCGGTGATGGCGGAAGATGGATCCACTGCCAGTACCGCCACCCGGTGTCCCAGGTCGGCGATATGATTGCCCAAGGCCTCGATGAAGGTGGACTTGCCCACCCCGGGCACGCCGGATATGCCGATCCGCACCGACTTACCGGCCGCAGGGGCCAACTGTTCCAGCATCTGCACCGCCGCGGCTCGATGATCATCACGACTGGACTCCACCAGGGTGATGGCGCGCGCCAGGGAGCGACGGTTACCCGCCAGGACCTCTGTCGTTAGTGTGGAAGTATCTGTCACTCAAACTCCATGATCACCTGATCCACCCGCAGGCTGTCGCCCACCTGGGCATCTATCTTCGCCACCACGGCATCCTGCTGGGCGCGCAACACGTTCTCCATCTTCATGGCCTCGATCACCGCCAACTCATCTCCGGCCTTGACCTCTTCACCCTCTGTTACAGACAGCTTGACCAGCAGTCCCGGCATGGGTGAGAGCAGATACCTGGAGAGATCTGGCGGCTCCTTCTCCAACATGAGAGCCTGCATCTCGGCCGAGCGTGGCGTCATCACCAGGGCGCTGGTCTGGTTGCCCATGTGCAGCAGATGCAACCGGATCCCATCCCGTTCTATCTGGAAGCACGCCGCCTTGCCGTTGATAGTGCAACGGAACAGCGGCTGCCCCAGCTTCCAATCCGAGAGCACCTCATAGCCCTTACCCGCATACTCCACCAGACAGCCACCCTGCATCGGTCTGGCGCTGACCGAGTGCTGTTCGCCGTTGATGATCACCACCCAGTCGCTGCCCACCTCACGTTCCAGACTGGGCAACTGACCGCTGATATGGGAGGCACGGTCCTGATAACTGCGATGAACCATGGCCGCCACCACTATGCTCTTGGCCGGATCGTCCTGCGGTACACAACTGGCGTCGAACCCGTCCGGGTACTCCTCAGCGATAAAGTTGGTGCTGAGACGTCCCTCTATAAACCGGGGGTGGGCCATCAGGGCGTTGAGGAAACTGATGTTGTGCTTAACCCCACGGATGTAATAGGCGTCCAGGGCCTCCTGCATGCGGGTGATGGCCTGGGCCCGATCATCTCCGTAGGTCACCAACTTGGCGATCATAGGGTCATAGAACATGGAGACCTCTCCGCCCTCATACACACCGGTATCCACCCGCACCCCTTCCCCCTGTGGCGGAAGATAGTGCACCAGACGACCTATGGAGGGCAGAAAATTCTTGAACGGGTCCTCGGCATAGACCCGGGACTCGATGGCCCATCCTTTGAGTTTTACATCCTTCTGGCTCAGTGGCAGCATCTCACCGTTGGCCACGCGAATCATAAGCTCCACCAGATCCTGCCCGGTGACGAATTCTGTGACCGGATGTTCCACCTGCAGACGGGTGTTCATCTCCAGGAAATAGAAGTTGCGCTGGGCGTCGACGATGAACTCCACGGTGCCGGCGCTGCGGTAGTCCACCGCCTGGGCCAGGGACACCGCCTGTTCGCCCATGGCCTTGCGCGTCTCCTCATCCAGGAATGGAGACGGTGCCTCTTCGATCACCTTCTGATGCCGGCGCTGGATGGAACACTCGCGCTCCCCCAGATAGATGCAGTTGCCGTGGATATCCGCCATCACCTGGATCTCGATGTGGCGCGGTTCCTCAATAAATTTTTCGATAAAGACGCGTTCATCGCCGAAACTGGAACGGGCCTCGTTGGTGGCACGTTCGAAGCCGTCGCGGCACTCCGCCTCGTTCCAGGCCACGCGCATGCCCTTGCCGCCACCACCGGCGGAGGCCTTGAGCATGACCGGATAGCCGATGCCGTTGGCGATCTCAACCGCATGCTCCGTGTCCTTGACCACATCGGTGTAGCCGGGGATGGTGTTGACCCCGGCCTCCTGCGCCAGCTTCTTGGAGGTGATCTTGTCCCCCATGCTGTTGATGGCCTTGGTGGCCGGTCCGATGAAGGCGATACCCTCTTGCTCCAGGGCCTCACAAAACGCGGAGTTCTCGGAGAGAAAACCGTAACCGGGATGCACCGCCTGGGCCCCGGTATCCCTACAGGCCTGGATGATGCGATCCATAACCAGGTAGCTCTCGGCCGAAGGCGCGGCCCCTATGTGCACCGCTTCATCCGCCATCTGTACGTGCATGGCGTCCTTGTCCGCATCGGAGTAGACGGCAACGGTCTTGATCCCCATCTTCTTCGCGGTGCGCATGACCCGGCATGCGATCTCGCCACGGTTGGCTATTAGTATTTTTTCAAACATATTTTGTCTCTGTTCGTTAGCCGCGAATGAACGCAAATAAACGCGAATAGTTTTAAAGCTCATTCACCAGCTTTTTCCATTGAATCCTGGGGTACTGAAAATTTACCAACAGGCAGACTTTAAGACCACTTGCTTTCATATAATTAATGCATTGTGCCGTATGAATATTCATCAGTGCATCAACACATTTCAGTTCCACCAATATCTGCTTTTCAACCATCAGATCTGCAACAAAGTCACCAACCTGTTTGCCTTTGTAATGCACCGGCAAGCCTATCTGTTGTTCTACGATCATCCCTCTGCGATTCAGCTCAACCAGCAAAGCTCTCTCATACACCTTCTCAAGAAAACCACAGCCAAGATAATTGGAAACCTCAAATGCCGCCCCCACAATCAGCTGGATTTTCTCATCAATCAATTTGCGTTCATTCGCGTTCATTCGCGGCTCTCCTTAGCCTTTATTTAACTTAACCCCTACAACGGTATATTCCCGTGCTT
>JBNKIR010000034.1:0-1593 GCA_050290785.1 Sedimenticolaceae bacterium
TTGCAGATCAACACCGCGTGACCAGTGCGCCAGATTGCTGAAACCTCTATCGTGCAAGAGCCTGCGCATGGACTCTGTCGCCACCATGGTTCGACACGCCCTGGAGTGAAACCACCTCAGATATCCGTAGGGCAGAGCCAGTGGGATGGGCAGGCGCAGACGCAGATATTCCGGGAACTGGGTGTGATAGGCGGTGGTGAACTTCCAGCCATTGGATGTGCAACATAAGCGCGCCCACAGGCCAAGGGGCCCTTCGGTTGCTATATGGATAACTTCCGGCGCGATCTCTGATATGCGGGCGCTGACCTTGGATTTTGTGGTGATGGCCAGCCTTATCTCGCGATAACCGGGCATAGGTGTGGACTTGAAGAGAGATGGCTCCAGTATCTCTACCTCATGCCCCCTGGACCTTAATATCCTAATGGTGGTGCTTAGGGTGCGGACAACACCGTTAACCTGCGGATACCAGGCGTCCGTCACAATCAGAATTCGCATTCAGCTCTTCCCGGTCTAGTAGTGTCAGTGAGTCTTCAACCCAACGGATTAATTTAAACTCTCCGCTATCCGTCTCCGCGATGGCGGTGCAACTTTCCACCCAGTCACCGCAGTTTATGTAGACCAGGTCCGCATAGTTGCTGATGGTGGCGTGGTGGATATGGCCGCAGATGACCCCGTCGACATTCTTCTCCCGGGCCATCCGAATAACCGCGTCCTGATAGCTGCCTATGTAGCTGACAGCGTCCTTGACCCGTTGCTTCAGATATTTGGCCAGAGACCAGTAACGCAGACCGAGACGTCCGCGTATGGCATTCAGCGACCGGTTCATCCACAACAGAAAGTCATAGGCCTCACTCCCCAGATGGGCCAGCCAGCGGTTGTTCATGACGACACAATCAAACTCATCCCCATGCAGCACCAGCATCCTGCGCCCGTCTTGCGTGGTGTGAACTTCGTGCAGCCGGATCTCTATGCCGCCGAAGCTGGTCTGGTGATACTCTTTGACCAGCTCATCATGATTGCCAGGGATATAGATAACCTTGGTTCCGCTCTCGGCCTTCTCGATGATTATCTTGAGGACGTTGGCCTGCATGGAGGTCCAGCGACCGCCCTTGCGCAGCTTCCAGAAATCGATGATGTCTCCCACCAGATAGAGATATTCCGATTGGGTGTGTTGCAGAAAGTCGATCAGGTAGTCTGCCCTGGAGTCGCGCAGGCCAAGATGGATGTCTGATAAAAATATACTTCTGTAGGTCAATGGCGTTGTCATACTTTACTCCAACCTTGAGTTGGCGCCATTTCAACCGATCATTATTACAATAGTGTGTCTAGCCCTTTACAGTTTGAAGAAGGGGAAATAAGGCCATGTCTAGCCTGAAAGCGCAGCCAGCAGCTTGCGCAGGGCCTGACCTCTGTGGCTCAGGAGATTTTTGGTCTCCGGGGCCAATTCGGCGGAAGAGCAGTTCTGGTCCGGTACGAAGAACAGGGGGTCGTAGCCGAAGCCGTTCTCCCCGCTGGGGGTATGCAGGATCCTTCCCTCCCAGGTGCCCTGGCAGATGATGGGTGTCGGGTCGTCGGCGTGGCGCATATATACCA
>JBNKIR010000035.1:0-3352 GCA_050290785.1 Sedimenticolaceae bacterium
CTGGGACCGGTGCAGTAGTTATCCGCACGACGGATGCCGATAAAACGCACATCGGTGGCGCTGGCCTCATACACCAGAAACTCCTTGGCCTTGCCGAAGTGCTGATTGATTAGTCCACCGCCCTGGGTGGCCACGGCCATCAACACCGGTCTGGTGTCCTTCCTGGGCATACGGATGGAATCGAGTGACACCGCCACCTCCGCTACCGGCTTGGGACGGTTTTGCCTGGCCACAATCTCCGCCTGGTACTCGGCCCGCCGCTGCATGGCGGCGGCATAGTCGATATCCATCTGCTCCACCTTCTCCATGGTAAACTCATCCGCCCTGTCCTCGCCCAACATGCCCACCGCATCGGCCCGGCACTGACGACAGTGACGCATCATATTCATGTCCCCGGCACAGCTATCCTGCAGTGCCTGCAACTCCTCATGGGTGGGACCACGCTGCCCCATAACACCATAGAAGGTACCGTGCTCCGGCTCGGCGATCAGGGGCATCACGTTGTGCAGGAATGCGCCCTTCTCCTTGACCACCTTGCTCACCTCTTCCAGGTGTTTATCGTTAACGCCTGGGATCATCACAGAGTTGACCTTCACCAACACACCGCGCTCGGCCAACATCGCCAGACCCTTCTGCTGTTGCCGGATCAGGATCTTGGCGGCCTTGCGCCCCTTGATGCGGCGATTGTTCCAGAAGATCCAGGGGTAGATCTTGGCCCCCACATCCGGGTCGATGCAGTTGATGGTTATGGTGACGTGATCGATGTTGTGCTTGCACAGCTCCTCCACCTGCTCCGGCAGATTCAGGCCGTTGGTGGAGACACAGAGTTTGATGTCCGGCGCCTTCTCTGTCAGTTGACGGAAGGTCTCGAAGGTACGCTCCGGATTGGCCAGCGGGTCACCGGGACCGGCTATGCCGAGTACGGTCATCTGCGGGATGGTGGCCGCTACCGCCAACACCTTTTTCACCGCTTGGTCCGGGGTCAACAGTTCAGAGACCACACCGGGGCGTGATTCGTTGGAGCAGTCATACTTGCGGTTGCAGTAGTGGCACTGGATGTTGCAGGCCGGGGCCACGGCCACGTGCATGCGGGCGAAGTGATGGTGCGCCTGCTCCGAAAAG
The DNA here is from genome assembly GCA_050290785.1 of Sedimenticolaceae bacterium. GTDB lineage: Bacteria > Pseudomonadota > Gammaproteobacteria > Chromatiales > Chromatiaceae > JAAGZL01. The sequence continues at coordinate 1,123 of JBNKIR010000035.1, forward strand.
CATGGATGATTATGCACCTTGGCCCGGATATGCTCCGGCAGATGGTCAAGCTGGTCGCTGCTGCCGCCACAGCCGGAGGCGTCGCAACCGGCGCCCGGATTACAACCTGTACTTCCCGCGGGTGGATCGAATACCCCTGATGGCATTACTCGGTCTCCTGTCTGTCATACCGACGAATTCGTATTACCATCGGTATTGCAAAGGCCGTGCCTAATATTCTATTCACCTTAACCGCTTGTTATTTATGAATATTATTTTTCTACGCTCGTAGTATGTAGGCTTAGCGACACAACAAAAACGGGTAATGTAGCAACTGCCACAGGGCGCAAAAGCGGTCCGTGACTGACCCTGGGATAAGGCAAAGGCATAAGCCGCGAATGCACGCGAATAAACGCAAATCACCGCAAAAAGACAAATGGATCAACAGGCTGGGCATGTGATCGATGCAACAAACCCATTACTTCCGTCATACAGCGACTTGAACGCAATATCCGGGTATTTTAGCTACATCTGCAACCTGGACCCCGCTGTCATGCCGCGGGGGACAGTGATTATTAGGAAAATATGTAAAAAAACATTCGTGGTACAGCGAGTATTGAGTGGTGGGTTTAATAAGCACATATAACAATGCGTCCCAAAACAGCTCAGTAAAGCCGTACGCCAAGCGTTAAAGCTTCAACAAAAATAATACTTCCCCTTCAACTACAAAATGATTGTAGTAACGCGCTGGCCCCAATGGATAGTACCGGTTACCATACCTTGTTATTGTCGGGGTCGATCAGGAGTCGTTTTGATGTATAAGAGATTTTGTGTTCTGTTGGTTTTGCTCTTTTCCGCCACTTGCGTCTTTGCTGCATCTCCACCCACCCTTCAACAGAGCTTCAAACAAGCGTCTGATTTCTTAAAAAAACGAGCCCCCGCTACACCTGATGAATCCATCTGGCTCGTTATTGAGGACATCATCATCACGGACCACGGTACATCCATGTCCTGGTATGCAAAGGCCAGAAACACCCTAGCGCGGATCAATAAGGATCAACTGGAAATCAAGGCCTACCAGTTGTTGGGCAATCGCGTATTGGGACCTGCCGGGGAAACCATGTCATCTGGTACGGCCTTCTCCAAGAACGAATCCAAGACCTTTACCCGGCAGAACTGGGGTAGGATTCGCGATGCACGACAGTTGAAGGTCGTAATCAAGGACAAAATGAATGGTCGCACCGTCTCTAAAATCGTGAACATCCCCCAAGCGGGAGCTCCCACCGCGACGCAGCCGGGAGGGGCGGCAGCAGAAATCGCCAACATGAATTCGGAGCAGTTCACCAATCCGCATCAGGAGATCGTCGTTCTTGATGCCACTTACAAGGGGCGTGGCGCTTATCAGGTACGCGTGCAGAATAATGGCAATGTGGGAATCAGTGCAAAGCAACTGGAGATCCGCCCTTTCTACTACGTACAGAACCGCCCTGCTGTTGTTGGCGTCACAGCAACCAACCCCAGCCCGATCCTTGCTGGCAGCTCGAAGATCATCAACAGCAACGGCGGCGGCATTTATGCCTTCGGCATGCCTGAGTGCTCAATGCTGCAGAAGGTCACGATTGAGGTCAAAAACCCGGGGACGGGACAGTTGATCGAGCGCCACATTCCTATATCTCGACCCAGTGGTAAGGTCGTTGACGTAGACCTCTACCTCAGCGCATTGAAATACACCATCAAGAACACCGGAACATACACCACAAAATTCCATGTTCGCATGATGACGTTCGAGATCCTCAAGGGTAAATACGATCATCTCGCCACGGTCAAGGACCTGTTTCATACCACCATTACTCTCGGGCCCGGTCAGACCGATTCCGTCTATCTGCAGAGAGAGCAGGTCAATGCCGAGCTCAAGAGCAAACTCCCATCGCTCAAAAACAAATTCTACGGCGCTGACAACTACATGGTTGAGCTCTATACAGAGCATGAATCTGATTACTGTCCGGCCAGCCAGATCATGACCGTAGATCAGGCCTCTATGCGTCGCCATGGAGGCATTGGAGCTGGTGAAGAGATTTTAATGTCGGATTAGCCGGAGCTCTGGTCCAGAGACCTGTCCTGTGGGTGATCGAAAATCTATCGCCCGCAGGAGCAGGCTCCTACAGGTACGCATCTCCAATCCAGAAACATCCGACCATCACATGTAGGCTCCCAGTCCCCTGGGCGAAAAAGCCTAGCCGCGAATGAACGC
>JBNKIR010000036.1:0-6742 GCA_050290785.1 Sedimenticolaceae bacterium
CTACTAAAACTGGTAACGGCAACACATATAATGAATTAGTAACCATGCCGAATGCAAAATCAGTTAGCACCATAACCAAAGTTCCAACGAATAAGGCTAAAGCAATTTTCTTTACTGATATATTCATTTCTTACGCATAACAGTTAATTATGTTGCATGCGCATATATTGAAATATGCGACATGCGCGAATATCGTAATATATTGCGTCAGTAACAATTCTTATTTAGATTGGGTTAAGGCTGAATGCCTTTGATTGAAGTGCATCCCGCCTTGTCCTTATCCCCTACTTTTCATGAGAATATCAGGCCAGCGGCCTTAGTTAAAGCCCTTCCCAACTAGTCCGCTTTTTGGTTGTAATCAGGTGTAAGTGAGTCTCAAAATACTGGACCCCGCGGTCAAGCCGCGGGGTGACGGCTATTTTATTGTTGCCGGCTCTTGACCGGCGTCGACCAAGATAACCCTGTTCTGCAGCAGTGCCATCAGGCAGTACCCTGTTTCTCAAATAATAGAGTGCACTGCCCGTGGACTTGAACTGTCGTAAGAAATAGCTGAACCGTTGCGAGAAATGATTGCACCGCCGGGGAAAATAGTCGCACCGCCGGGGATAATAGTTGGACGCACGAGGCTTTTGGGGACAAGGTTGAGTAAAATTTAGTCAATGACGACTGTTTTTTACTCATCACTGAGGAAAATAATCCAAACGGTTGGAAAATAGTCTCGTGGGTTGCCCTGTTTTTTCTGTCGATCGGAAAGGGGATGCATTTAAATGCGTCCCCGTCTCCTGTATTGGACCACCATTGAACGGAATGGGGACTACGTTGTTGTAGGAGCCAGCTCCTGCTCGAGGCATATGGATGTGTGAGTGCAGTGAAGAACAGGTTGTTCTGGAACCGTTGCGATGGACCGGTTAGATCTTATCGCCCAGTGTACTGGGCTCCTACTGGTGATTGCCGCAACCGCGCTCCACGATAGGTGAGTGGTATTGCAGCTGATGAGTGTAGCCTTCTGTAGCAGGCATTGCCCACTTCGACCCCCTGACAGTCGACTCTTGTTGTTACAGAATGATCTGCAGCAGCCTGCTCAAGGGCAGATAGAACGGATGGCCGCCTCTGGCCTGAAGTTCATCTTCCAGTCGTCTGGTCCACTCCAGTTGCGTGAGTATGCTGCCTATGTCTGTGGCGATCTGTTTCTGCCCGGCCTGATCATCTGCGGCCTCCAGCCCTGAGGTCTGTTTATAGAGAAAGCTTAGGAATTCAAGCACCACGGTGAGATGGTCTGCATTCTCCGCCCCGTCCTCCATGTCGAGCCCGTATTCCCGATACAGCCAGATCAGGCCCTGCATAGTCTCCAGACGCGCGCCTTTGCCCTGCAAATAGAGGCCGCAATATAGACGTAGCGGCTCCTGTCGGTGATTGTGCTCGAACAGGGCGATATATTCTGTCTCGAGATCTTCCCTGGATCTGCCATCTCCAATCCTGCCTATGCCCGCCTCCAGCTCCGACAAGGCCTCTGTCCATGCTGGATCATTAATCCCCTCCCCCCCATGTCGCAAGGCCTGAATATAGTCCCCACTAAGCAGATCGGAATAGAACCCGTCTATCGGATAGGAGAAGCCCCTGGAGATTGCATCGAGTACAGAGGCCTTTGATCTATGATCTGGATCGCCCTGGTTGCACACCATAAATAGGACCTTTGGTTATTTCTCAATCGACTTGAATGGTAGATATCCTAAGATAACACCATTTTGGCTACAGGTGGGTAGTTAATTGATTTTCCAGAAAATTACTTATTATATCGGGGGTATTTGTCGGCATTCAGGCAAAAAAAAGACCCGCTAAAAGCGGGGCTTAGTTTTGCAACACTCATTGTAATTATTAATTCTTAAGTTTTGCAGCCCTGCTTAGGATCGCGCGTCACCCTTATTCTTATTCCGTCGGAGTAAGGTAGACTAATGTAGGAGATTTTTACATGACCAGGATCAATAAAAAATCAATATAATAAAAAAAATGCGCCTAACTCACTGTATTTATGATATTTATCATATATACCAACACCAATAAGTTAAAAAACACCATGGAAAGATCACTTGCCAGGAAAGAGACCCTACCTTTTGTTGCCATCTGATGATGAATACCAGATAGTTTGACCAGTGCCAACTCGACCCAATGGCATAACCAGACCCATGATGTTGCCGGAGACAATAAACATGAATACAGAAACTCATTTTCCAAAGGGAGATTTCCCCGTATGGGGTCTCTTCTCGACATTGGTCTGGAGCCTGATCATTGCCACACTTTTTGTGGCTACCCAATCCCTTATGATCGGCATCTATATAGGGATTAACTATGGAGATGTGGCGGCACCGGAATTTGAACAGTTGATGACAGAGCTTCAGTTCAATGGTGTTGTAATATCGATCTGCACCTTTGCCAGTTTACTGGTGTGCGGCCTGGCAATACTGGGAATCGTCAAACTGAAAAAGAACTCCAGCATTAAGCATTACCTGGGGTTCCTTCCGGTTTCCCGCAGGGATTTGATATTTTGGCTTGTGGTTATGTCCGGCCTGATAGTTGTCTCTGATTTAATAACCTTTTCCCTGGGCAAACCTATCGTTCCTGAGTTTATGACCTCTGTATATGCATCAACAGAGCAGACCTGGCTGTTATGGATTGCGCTGATCATTGCCGCCCCACTATTCGAAGAGTTGTTTTTTCGAGGCTTTGTTATTTCAGGGATAGCGCCAACCGTTTTGGGACCTATCGGCGCAGTGGTTATCTCTGCCGCAAGCTGGGCCGCAATACACTTTCAATATGACCTGTATTGCATCACGTCGATATTTGTCATGGGGTTGGCGCTTGGCACAGCTCGCATAAAGACCGGATCAATTCTATTAACCATCGGACTGCATTCATTTGCAAATCTGATAGCCACAATAGAGACGGTCATAAAACTTTCGTAATAATTAGAACCGTAGTACGCAACAATCGACAGGGATTGCGCCAAGATTTCGGACCCCGCGTTCAAGTCGCGGGATGACTAAGGATAGACGGTATTGGGTTTGAAATATTATGCGTGTCTATTCGCGGACAGGGCTTTTACCAAGACGGCGCATTCACGCGCAACTCAATAGGCCCACCCCTCCGGCTTATACTGGTCAGGTAACAATCTGGTGGTAAAGAACTCATCCCCCTCATCCGGGTCCACATCGTTGCCGTCTATATCCTCCAGCGGCTGCTCATAGTCGTTCCAGCCGCGCACCCCGGTCTTGAGTGATACCACGTTTTTGAACCCGAGAATTTGCATGGAGTAGACGGCCAGCATGCTTCTGTGGCCGGAGCGGCACACCACTACCACCTCTCGGTCCCTGGCCCGCACCAGCTCCGGTTCGGTCTCGTCGTATTCCCAGTCACAGGCCGACTCCAGGATGCCGCGGGGAACAGAGAGCGATCCGGGGATATGCATGGCATTGAACTCGTGGGTCTCACGCACGTCGACGATGAGCAGATCCGGGTTCTCCTGCAGCCGCTCTTCCAGGTCCCAGGGCATGATCTCTTCGACGTCCTTCAGCAGGGTATCCCTGACCAGGTCTATAAATCTATTCATGGTTTTTTACCTTCAATTATGTTCTATCCACCCAATTCTTACCCGAATAGAATCCGATTCCGAAAATTGTGAATTGTTGTTAGCTGAGTCTTACCCTTGGATCGACCAAGGTATAGGAGATGTCGGTCAGAAGCAAACCAAATATGTAGAGAACCGAACCCAGGAACACCATGGAGCGCACGATGGCGAAGTCCTGCATGTTGATGGCGTCGATGGTGTAGCTGCCGAGCCCGGGGATGCCGAAGAAGGATTCGGTGATCAGGCTGCCCATAAACAGCAGGGGCAACACCACCACCACGCCGGTGAGGATGGGGATCATGGCGTTCTTCAGCACGTGACGGAACAGCACAACGCTCTCCGACAGCCCCTTGGCGCGGGCAGTACGCACATACTCCTTGCCTATCTCCTCCAGGAACAGGGTGCGGTACCAGCGGGTACCGGAGCCGATGCCGCCGATGACGCCGATGATCACCGGCAGGATCAGGAACTTCACCGCCCCCAGTCCCGGGGCATAGCCGGATATGGGCACCAGGTGCAGCAGCTTGCTCACCAGATATTGACCGCCGATGATATAGAACAGTCCGGAGATGGACATCAGGACCACACAGAGCACCACGCTCCAGAAATCGATATAGGTGGCGCGGAAGAAGGCGATCAACAAGGCATAGCTGATGTTCACCAGCAGCCCCACCAGCAGCACCGGTATGGCTATGGCCAGACTGGGCCACATGCGTTGGGAGATGTCGTAGCCGATATCCCGTCCACTGTCGGACGAACCGAAGTCAAATTTAAACAGCTTGACCGATTTCTGAAAGAAGATGGTGTCGGCGATCTTGTCTGATCCGGTTGCCTCGGAGTTATACAGCAGAGGAAGATTGTAGCCACGCTCCTCCTTCCAACTTTCTATAGCCTCCGGCGTCACCCGCTTCACCCCCAGATGCATGCGCGCCATATCGTCCGGTGAATTGACCACAAAAAACAGCATGAAGGTTATGATGTTTACACCGACCAGGATGGGAATGGCATAGAGCATGCGCCGGATGATATAGGCCATCATTTGGCGGCACTCCTTTCATGCCGCCGATAGACCACTACTGCGGGAATGGCCGATGCGACAAGGATCAATAGCACCGTCCACAGCGGCCAGAAGATCGGTCGGTTCCACTCCTGCTGCATCCTGACACGCTGCCTGGGATCGACCCGTTTGTACTTGAGGGTGTTGTTGGCCATGAGATTGGGCTTTACGTTGCTGTACCAGGAGTGAAACAGGGCAAAGGACTTGGGGTGGAAACCCCAGGACCAGGGGGCGTCTCTACGCAGGATCTCCACCATCTCATCTATGATCTTCTGACGCTCCGGACCGTTGCCCATGTTCTTCATGCGATCGAACATGGCGTCGAACTGCGGATTGTTATAGTTGACGCCGTTCTCCCCACCGTGTTCCACCACACCATTCGGCCCGTAGAGCAGGAACAGAAAGTTCTCAGGATCAGGATAGTCCGCGTTCCAGCCCCAGAGATAAATCTGCGCCTCACCCTTGCGTACCTTCTCCTGGAAACGATTGAAATCTGTAGTGCGGATCACCAGTTGGATATCTAACTTGGCAAACTGTTTACGCATCCAATTGAGTCGGGCCTTGCCATCCGGCCCGGCCGAAGCGGAATCGAAATAGAGGATCAGCGCCTTACCAGTCTTGGCATCACGCCCGTTGGGATAACCCGCCTGACGCAACAGCTCTTTGGCCTCATGAATGGATTTGCGTTTCGGCTTACCGTCCACCACGTCATATACATATCTGTTTATTCCGTCCACACCAGAAAGTGAGCCGAAGATACCCGGGGGGATAGGTCCCTGGGCAGGAACTCCTCTGCCGTTGGCAAAGATGGATATGAACTCTTCGAAATCCACCGCTATGGAGATGGCACGGCGCAGCAATCTGGTCTGTTCAGAGTCACCGCCAACAACCGGATCGGTCATATTGAACCCCAGAAACCAGATCGACGTGGTGACTGTGGTCAGTAGATTTATCCCCTTCTTCTGCATGGAGTCGGTGAGACCGACTTCGCCGGTGTCTGAGAACTGCACCGCCTGATCGAAGCTGTCTGAGGAGACGCCGGATGTATCGTAGTAGCCCTGCAGAAACTTGTTCCAGTAGGGGATGCTCTCCTTCTCCAGGCTATAGACCGCCTTATCGATCAACGGCAGCGCCTTGCCGGCATCCCTGAGCAGGCCACTATTGGCGTCATCCGCATCTCCCTCAGACGGATACAGCTCCCCATGAAAGTTGGGATTGCGCTGCAACACCATACGCAGGTTCGGATTGTTCTCTGCCAACATAAAAGGACCGGTACCTACCGGATACCAGTCCAGACTTATGTTGCGTTTTTCCATGCCGGGTTGGGAGTAGAACAGGTCCGCCTCCCACGGCATGGGGGAGAAAAAGGGCATGGCCATCCAGTAGACCAGTTGCGGATATTTCCCCTTCACCCGGATCTTGAAGCTGTAGCGTCCGGTCGACTCCACACCCTCCATCCTGATCTGTCGCAGATCAACATAGGGCTTGTCCAGGCCGGTCTCCTGTTGCTGTTTGGCACTAGCGGCCTCCACCTCCTGGCCAAACTCCTTAAAACCGATGATGTACTGGCCGATCACCCCGGCAATGGGAGAGTGCAGCCTGGGGCTGGCCAGGCGTTTGATCTGATAGATGTAATCGTCCGCCGTCATCTCCCTGCTACCGGTCTGGGAGAAATCGGCCAGGGTATTGGCATCTTCTATCTCGTCTGCAGCCAGTCTGTGGTAGAGATAGTCCCCGTTCTCATCCTGGGCGAAGGCTGGATGGGGCTGATAGCCCACCCCCTGTTTTACGCTGATATGGTATTCGCTTATGGCGATGTCCTTCTCTGCGGCATCATCCGGGAGCAGGGCCCCGGATGCATCCAGATAGCGTGGCACCGGCACCTCTTGCGCCGCCAACGGTATCAGCTGATAGGGGCGTTTCAGATAATGGTACTGCAGCAGCGGCTCGTAGATCTGGCCGATGATGGCGTACTCGTTTGAGACGTAAGAGCGCACCGGATCCAGGTGTTTGGGACGCTCATCGAATGAACTGTAGATGACATTCTGTTCCGATTCGGCACG
>JBNKIR010000037.1:0-28585 GCA_050290785.1 Sedimenticolaceae bacterium
TTTACATACCCAAATTACGTGGTATTGAAGCCGATAGGCGCTGTGTGCTGTTACTCGTACTTCCATAACAAACTAACATACCGCCTCCGGGCTCATTCATCCACGGCTAAAGCCGTGGTGTTCTGTCTTCGACCGCATAAAGTTCACAAAATAACTACATCACATTCAGTTCAACCCTGCGGTTCCTGCTCCGCCCCTCTTCCGTGGCATTGTCTGCGATAGGCTGTTTCTCACCACTACCGGAGGTGACAAATCTACAGCTTACTCCGCTACTGCGCAGATAATCGGCTACGGCACTGGCACGCTTCTCCGACAGCCTCTGATTATAGGCATCGGAGCCGGTATTGTCGGTGTGGCCGATTACGCTCATGCTCTTGATGTCCGGACGTACCTTAATGGCCTCCGCCACCTGATCCAGGCTGGTCTTTGCATCCATGGTCAGCTGGGAGCTATCCACCACAAACTCTATGTTGTTCAGGATCAGTTGCTTCATGCATCCGACCTCATCGACGGTCGCGCCCGGTGGGGTCTGTGGGCATTTGTCCATATAGTCCGGCACCCCATCGCCGTCCGTATCCAGAGGACAGCCGTCTGCATCCACCTTCGCCCCTTGTGGTGTGTCCGGGCACTTGTCCATATCATCCGGCACCCCGTCTCCATCCGAATCATTCGAACAGGTCTTCTGGCTCCCGCCAATGGTCTGGACACAATTTCCAGATGAGTCAACCACCTTGCCGCCATCGCTTGTACCAGCCCATTTATCTATGGCGCTTGCCCCTACGGCAAAGCAGAACAGCATAGCGAATATCAGCATCTGTAGAGGTTTTTTATGGGATCTCTTCATTGTGGTCTCTCCGTAATTTTTAGTATCGGTGTGGTATGAGATATCAAACTATCCTTACCATCCATACCGTGGGCAAATCTTGATTGATCTATGGTCCCCCAGAGTCTACCCGATATGGAAGATTAATCCACCCTATATGGATATGGGCAGATCAAATTTCCGGTTAAACAGCCCTGATCAAGCGATGGGCTGACCTGAAGCGGAGAGGCTCAAAATAATCGCATGGCGCTCGCCCGACAGGGGCGGGTTTAGTTCGACGACCTCCACCTCGGCCCCTGCCTTTTGCAGGGCATTCACCTCTTCTACTGGAACGATCCCCTTCATGGCCACTATTCTTCCGTTATCCGACAACAGGTGCCGGACCAGTTCGACCATCTTGGGCAGTGCGGCAAAGGCGCGGGTTGTGATGGTATCAAAACGCAGTTCAGGTCTAAGCTGCTCCACCCTGATCTGTATCACCTCAAGATTATTCAACCCCAGTTCCATCCTGGCCTGTTGCACAAATCTGGTCTTCTTGCCGTTGGAGTCGATCAGGGTAAATCCGACATCCGGCATACAGATGGCCAGAGGTATGCCTGGCAACCCGGCCCCGGTTCCCACATCCAGGATACGCCTGCCCCTGACCAGGGGCAGGATGGAGAGTGAGTCCAAGAGCTGGTGCGCCACCGCCTGATCGGGATTGCGGATGGCGGTCAGGTTGTAGGTCCGGTTCCACTTCATCAGCAGGCCCAGATAGTCCAGCATCTTTTCCTGTTGACCCGAAGTAATATCCAGCCCCATCTGTTCCAGGCCGGTCGAAAACTGGCCTCGCCATTTTTCTCTATGTCCGCTCACCGGCCTCTCTTCTTCAGATGGATCAACAATAGTGAGATGGCCGCCGGGGTAACCATGGGGATGCGTCCGGCCTGTCCAATGGTCTCCGGCCGACTCCTTATCAGCTTTTCCCGAACTTCGGAAGACAATCCGCGCACCTCTGTATAATCCATGTCCGCAGGGATACTCACCGATTCGTTGCGCCGGTGCCGCTCAATCTCCGCCTGTTGGCGTTTGATATATCCGGCATACCTGCATTGAATCTCTATCTGCTCCGCCACCTTGGGATCATCCACTCCAGGGCCAATCCCCTCTATCCTCTGCAGCTCTCCGTAACTAACCTCCTGTCTCGCCAGTAGATCCAGGGCCCGCACCTCCCTGGTGATGGATGTGCCGGTGCTGGCAGTGGCCTGTTCTGCCGCTGCGGTGTCAGGGTGGACCCAGATTCCATACAGCCGCTGGCGTTCCCGTTCAATGGCATCGCGTTTACACTCGAAGGCCCGCCAGCGCTCATCCGGCACCAGCCCAAGTTCCCGCCCCTGCGCCGTCAGACGCAGATCGGCATTGTCCTCCCGCAGCAGCAGACGATATTCAGCCCGGCTGGTGAACATACGATAGGGTTCACTGGTGCCGCGGGTGATCAGGTCATCCACCAGCACACCAAGATAGGCCTCGTCCCGACGCGGGCACCAGGGTTCCCGTTCGCGGATCTTCAACGCCGCGTTGGCCCCGGCCAATAGTCCTTGCGCCGCCGCCTCCTCGTAGCCGGTGGTACCGTTGATCTGTCCGGCGAAGAACAACCCCTGGATAAATCTGGTCTCCAGACTGGAGTGCAGATCCCTCGGATCGAAGAAATCGTATTCGATGGCATAGCCGGGGCGCATGATGCGGGCGTTCTCGAACCCGCGCATGGAACGCACCAGCTGATACTGGATGTCGAACGGCAGTGATGTCGAGATGCCGTTGGGGTAGACCTCGTTGCTGTTGAGTCCCTCCGGCTCGATAAAGATCTGGTGTGATGACTTATCGGCGAAGCGCACTACCTTGTCCTCGATGGAGGGACAGTAGCGCGGCCCGACCCCTTCGATCACCCCCGTGTACATGGGTGAGCGGGACAGCCCACCGCGGATGATCTCATGGGTGCGTTCGTTGGTGTGGGTGATGTGACAGGAGACCTGGGTCGGGTGTTCCTCCACGGAACCGAGAAAGGAGAACACCGGCAGCGGGTCGTCGCTGGGCTGCTCTTGCAACACCGAATAGTCGATGCTGCGGCTATCGATGCGCGGCGGCGTACCGGTCTTGAGTCGTTCCACATTGAATGGCAGCTCGCGTAACCTGCGGGCCAGGGCGTTGGATGGAGGATCACCGGCGCGGCCGCCCTCGTAATTGCTCAAGCCGATATGGATGCGCCCCCCCAGAAATGTACCTGTGGCCAAGACCACGGCACGGCCACCAAACTTCAACCCCATCTTGGTGATGACGCCTGTCACCTGATCGTTTTCTATGATCAGGTCATCCACCGGCTGTTGAAACAACTCCAGGTTGGGTTGGTTCTCCAACGCGTCGCGCACCGCCGTGCGATAGAGCTGGCGATCGGCCTGGGCCCGGGTGGCCCGCACCGCCGGCCCCTTGCGCGAGTTGAGGATGCGAAACTGGATGCCTGACAGATCGGCGGCATGTCCCATCAACCCCCCCAGGGCATCAATCTCCCGCACCAGATGACCTTTGCCGATACCACCGATGGCCGGGTTACAGCTCATCTGTCCCAGGGTCTCGAAACTATGGGTAAGCAACAGAGTCCTTACACCCATGCGTGCAGCCGCCATGGCCGCCTCGGCGCCGGCGTGGCCTCCGCCTACCACAATCACGTCATAGGTATCTGTGTAAAACATGGGGTGATTCTACAGGAATTGCTCCAGCCTGGTTATTTGCCGATACAGAAACTGGAGAAGATCTCCCCCAGGAGATCGTCGGGGGTAAACTCACCGGTGATCTCGGACAGGGCCAGCTGCACCTGACGCAGATCCTCGGCCAGCAGCTCTCCCGAGCCTGTATCCAGCAAGGCCTGTTCTCCCGTCTGCAGATGCATGGATGCGCGGTCCAGGGCATCCAGATGACGGCGGCGGGCCAGAAATTCACCCTCCTGCTCACCGTGGAATCCGGCACTATCCTTAAGGTACTCCCGCAGCAGCCGGATCCCGCTTGCGGCATGGGCCGAGATCGCGATCTCGGTGCCGTTCGCGCCCTCGCTTATCCCCTCCTCCCTACCGGTCAGATCGATCTTGTTGCGGACAAACAGCACTGGGATGCCAGCGGGCAGATCGTCCTGTTTGAAGCCCGAGTGTTCCGGGTCGGCCTGGTCATCGAATACCCAGAGCACCCGATCTGCGTTGGCGATCTGTTCCCGGGCGCGTCGAATCCCCTCCTGCTCTACCCGGTCACCGCTCTCCCGAAGTCCTGCGGTATCTATCAGGTGCAGGGGCAGACCGTCGATCTGGATCTGCTCCTTGAGCAGGTCACGGGTGGTACCGGGCAGGTCTGTGACTATGGCCGTCTCCCGTCCGGAAAGTGTGTTCATGATGCTGGACTTGCCGGCGTTGGGTGGTCCGGCGATAACCAGGGTGATCCCGTCCCGCATCAACCTGCCCAGAGAGGCGCTTTGCTGCACCTGTTGTAACTGTTCTCTTATCCTTACCAGATCATCCCCCACCCTTCCGTCAGACAGAAAATCGATCTCCTCCTCAGGAAAGTCTATCGCCGCCTCCACATACATGCGTAACTGGGTGACAGCGTATACCAGGGTATTGATGCGATCGGAAAACTCTCCGGTCAAAGAACGCACCGCCAGCCGGGCGGCGGCGGCGGTGCCGGATTCGATCAGATCAGCAATAGCCTCGGCCTGGGCCAGGTCCAGTTTACCGTTAAGAAATGCGCGTTGACTAAACTCTCCCGGCAAGGCTATGCGCGCACCCAGCTCCAGCACCCGCTGAAGCAACAGATCCATAACCACTGGACCGCCATGGCCCTGGAGTTCCAGGATATCTTCACCGGTAAAGGAGTTGGGGTTGGGGAAAAACAGGGCCAGTCCGTCGTCTATACCCTCGCCCGATGCGTCCTGAAATCTGGTCAACAGGGCTTTTCGTGGTTGGGGCAAACACCCCAGGATCTCTTGCGCTATCACGCCAACCAGGGGGCCGGATACTCGAACAATACCTACTCCACCCTGTCCCGGTGGCGTGGCAATGGCGGCGATGGTCTCCTGTTCAGACACAGGCTGGCCTCAGGCTGTGGTTATTTGCTAGCCATCTCAATCTGTCTGGTGATATACCACTGTTGCGCGATGGAAAGCACATTGTTGACCACCCAGTACAGCACCAGGCCGGCTGGAAAACTGAGAAACAGTATAGTGAAGACGAATGGCAGCGCCATCATGATCTTGGCCTGCATAGGATCGGGAGGTGTTGGATTCAGTTTCTGCTGCACAAACATGGATACGCCCATGATAAGCGGCAACACATAATAGGGGTCCTTAACCGAAAGATCTTGTATCCAGAACATGAATGGGGCCTGACGCAGCTCCACACTCTCCATCAGCACCCAGTAAAGGGCAATGAAGACCGGGATCTGGACCAGGATAGGTAGACAGCCACCCAGCGGGTTGATCTTCTCTTTCTTGTACAACTCCATCATGGCCTGATTCAGGCGCTGTTTGTCATCGCCAAAACGTTCCTTCAGCGCGGTCATGCGCGGGGTTACCTTGCGCATGTTGGCCATAGACCTATAACTGGTCTCGGACAGCTTGTAGAAGGCAACCTTGATCAACAGGGTGAGGAGGATAATAGACCAACCCCAGTTGCCCAGGATGGAATGCAGTTTGCCCAGCAGCCAGAAGATGGGTTGCGCTATGATGGTCAGCCACCCATAGTCGACGGTCAGATCCAATCCCGGCGCGATCTGACGCAGCTCATTCTGTAATTTGGGGCCCGCAACCAGGGAGCTGTCAAATGTATATTCTCCACCCTTGGGTATATCTACCGATGCAGTGTAGGCACCAATGGTGTAACGCTTTCCGGAGAAAACCTCACTATAGAAGTGATTCTCTTCGCCAGGATTGGGGACCCAGGCACCAAGGAAGTAGTGCTGTAACATGGCCACCCAACCATCTTGTGCCTTCAGGTTGAGTTTTGCCTCTTCCATATCCTCGAAGGATATCTTTTCGTATTTATTCTCCGGCGTGTAGATGGCGCCGCCGGTATAGGTATACATAAATGTGTTGCCACCTTCCGCATCCGGACTGCGCTGTAACTGCTTATACTCCCGAAGAGACAAATCCTTGCCCGAACCGTTCTTGATGATGTGCTGAACTCTCACGCGATATGAGCCGCGGGTAAAGGTGTAGCGTTTGGTGACCGTTACACCGCTGGGGTGTGACCACTCCAGATCTACTGTGAGGCTGTCTTTCCCATCCTCCATAGTGAAACTGTCGGCCTTCGTCTGGTACCTGCTCTCGTGGGTGGGCACCATCTCTTTTTCGGCCCCGATCAGACCTGACTGTGCGATAAACAGGCCAGGGGAATCGGATTTCATCAGGTGAAATTTTTCATCAGGCGAATCAATGGTGAGGGGGTAATCCATCAGATAGAGGTCTTTCACAGTACCGCCCATAGTATCCACCTCCAGGGTGAACAGATCGGTCTTAACCGTGATCAAATCTCCGGTAGATTTAGCGGCACTTGTGATCGCAGGCTTACCAGATACATCCGGGGTCTGTTTACCTGCGGTAACCTTGACATCGGGTATGGAGCTCTCCTTGGAACCGGCACCCTTAGGGATTTCCGATGTGGTTGGGACAGTCTGCTCCCCGTTCGTAGTGGATGCCGTCGCAGTGGTGGACGATGGTCCATAATCCTCCTGCCAGGCCTGCCATAACAGAAGTAGAACGAGAACTAAGGAAAAAACCAAGATCAGGCGCAGATTATCCATGGACGGTCTCTAAAAATATGTATAGGTGTTTATAATAGTATGATCAGCTAAAAACAATCTAAATGATTAAACCTGATCTAAAATCAACTAACTATCCAATCCAGAAAGTTTAGTTCTAAGTTGAACCCAGTGGCGGTCTAGAGATGCAAACAGCTGCCGATTACTCACCTTATGGACGCCAGAACGAATCATAACCACAAAATCCATCCCGCCAAGCGTTGCCTTGTTTTTACGAAAACTCTCCCTTATAACCCTCTTGATCCTGTTTCTATCCACTGCTAGACGAGAGTTTTTTTTCGATACCGCCAAACCCAATCTGGGTGACGTCCTCCCACTAGGTCTACAGAGTATCGTAAAATAGTTATCTGTCGCCCGCATGGGACGACTGAAAACACGGCCGTATTCCGCTGACTTTAATAGCCTGCTTTCTCGCGGAAACCCTGAACCCACGTCCGGCATTAAAACCGAATTAAGGGATCAGTCTCATACGTCCCTTAGCACGACGGGCGTTAATGACCTTGCGTCCATTGCGGGTAGCCATGCGAGCGCGAAAACCGTGGGTACGGGCACGCTTAAGTGTACTGGGTTGAAATGTTCTCTTCATGCCAAATCACCGATTAAATAAGGCCTTTATGCAAAGCTTGCTAAAAGGCCTGGAAAAAAAGGCGCTTAGAGTACTTTGATACAGCCGCCCATGTCAATAATAATTAACCGCTTGGCACCAGTAAACATCCAAAGAGAATGTCCAACCAGTGAACAAAACCGGCGGTCCCGGTAACCTAAGCATCCGACATACAGGATAAAAACACGGCTGAATTACACAATTTTTTACGGACACTCATCGGATAAACCGCTATCCACATAACCTGTGGATAACTCTTCGGCTTTTATGTAGACTCTGCTCACTACTCAAGTCAGTAAAAAAACAGAACCTACTGACATAACAGACGAATTTTGGAAATTTTACCTACAAACGGAAAAAGGCTGTGACTATCTGGAACAGATGCGTAGAGCAATTAGAAGGGGAGCTCACTGACCAGGAGTTCAGCACCTGGATCCGCCCACTTCAAGTTGATGAAAATAGTCACGAAATCAGACTATTTGCCCCAAACAAGTTTGTCCTCGACTGGGTTAAAAACCACTACCAAAAGCAGATATCAGATCTGATAAAGGATATCTCCAGGGGAGAGATAACCCAGGTAACGATCAGTATAGGTGGAAGCAGTAGACAAGGAGAAGCAAGAAAAAGCCCGGATAAGAGGATAAATATAGAGTCACGGCCACAGGTAAAGAGCAATCTGAACCCTGAGTTTATCTTCGACACCTTTGTTGAGGGTAAATCCAACCAGCTGGCCAGGGCCGCATCAATCCAGATTGGAGAAAATCCTGGCAGGGTCTACAACCCGCTCTTCATCTACGGCGGTGTTGGTTTGGGCAAGACCCATCTTATGCATGCGATTGGAAACGCGATTCTGAAGAACAATCCGTCAGCTACTGTACTCTACAAACATTCGGAAGGTTTTGTTGCTGCAATGGTCAGAGCCCTGCAGCACAACAATATCGATGAATTCAAACGCGAGTACAGATCAGTAAATGCCCTACTTATCGACGATGTACAGTTTTTCGCCGGCAAGGAGCGGTCACAGGAGGAATTTTTTCACACCTTCAACGCCCTTTTCGAGTCAAAACAGCAGATCATACTGACAAGCGACCGTTTTCCAAAAGAGGTTCCGGGTCTGGAAGAGAGGCTTAAATCAAGATTTGGCTGGGGACTGACCGTGGCCATAGAACCCCCTGATCTGGAAACAAGGGTTGCGATAATCAAGAGCAAGGCCGATCAGCTTTTCGGGGTGGATTTCCCCAACGAAGTAGCATTTTTTATAGGAAATCGTGTCAGATCTAACATACGCGAACTCGAAGGTGCCCTTAGAAGAATCGTGGCAAATGCAGAATTCACAGGACGTCCAATTACCCTGGATTTTGCAAAAGAGGCATTGCGAGATATGCTGGCGGCACAGGATAAACAGGTTACTATAGAAAACATCCAGAAAACTGTGGCTGAATACTATAAGATAAGGACTTCTGAACTACTTTCCGGTACCCGGAGCAGGACTATTGCGAGACCAAGACAGATCGCTATGACGTTGGCCAAGGAATTGACAAACCACAGTCTCCCGGAGATTGGAAACGCCTTTGGCGGAAGAGACCACACCACGGTTCTATATGCCACGCGCAAGATCTCTGAGCTAAAGGAGAGCGATAGCAGAATAGAAGAGGACTATGGAAACCTGTTTAGAACTCTTACAAGTTGATGTGGAAAAGTTGTGGATAGATTTTTACGATCAGCAAACCAAAAAGTTATCCACAGGTATTTCAACTGTTTAACGCCATTAACCGGTAATTACTAACAGGTATTAATTGATATAACACTATGATAAACAATAAAAAATACACAAATACCAAGTTTATCAACAATACTAATAGTAATAACTTAATATAAATATCTTAATTTGTTTAAGAGAGCTTAAACATGAAAATAGTAACAACCAGAGAAGATCTATTAAAACCTCTAACCTTAGTGGGAGGTGTGGTAGAAAAGAGGCAAACTCTACCCATACTGGCAAACATCTTGATCAATGTAGAAAAAGAGAGATTGAGGATCACTGCCACCGATCTTGAGGTAGAACTCAAGACCCAGACCCAAATCGCAGAGGGCGAAGATATGGACTTCACCCTACCCGCCAGAAAACTGATAGACATATGCCGCGCTCTGCCTGATGAATCCAAGATCACCATCGATATTAGTGGTGAGAAGGCAGTGATAAACGCAGGTAGAAGTAGATTTACCCTGGGGGTGCTACCAGCAAAGGATTACCCGTCTATTGAAACAGATGGGGCCAACAGTGGCTTTAAGGTTCAGGAAAGGGTCTTAAAGAGACTGATTGAGAAGACTCAGTTTGCTATGGCTCAGCAAGATGTCAGGTATTACCTGAACGGTATGCTATTGGAGATGACCGGAGGCGTGCTAAGGTCAGTAGCTACCGATGGACACAGGCTTGCTCTATCAGAAGAGAGCGATGGCATGGATGAGTTTGATGATTTTCAGATCATCATTCCACGGAAGGCGGTACTTGAGCTTGGCAGGATGCTGGATGACAGCGATAGAGAGATAGCTGTAGAGGTGGGAACAAACAATGTACGCATCTTGATGGGTGATACGGTATTCACATCGAAGCTCATCGATGGGAAATTTCCAGACTACAGAAAGGTGATACCTTCAGGGACGGATAAGAAGGTGGTCATAGATAGGGATGTAATGAAGCAGGCCCTGCAAAGGACTTCCATTCTCTCTAATGAGAAATATAGAGGGATAAGGTTTAACTTCGAGAACAATAATCTGGAGCTCTTGGCACACAATCCTGAGCAGGAGGAGGCAAAGGAGGAACTTGAGATAGAGTATTCCGGTGAAAAGCTGGTTATTGGATTTAATGTTGGATATCTGATAGAGGTCCTTTCAACCATACAGGACAGCAATGTAGTTTTGGAGCTAAAGGATGAGAACAGCAGTTGTCTGATCAGGTCTGAGAAGAGTGAAGACAGTCGATATGTAGTAATGCCGATGCGAATTTAGACTCAGCTTTGATCTCATGAACATAGATGTCCATAAGGCAGCTCAGAATTGGCAATCTTCGTATAATCGAAGAGATGGAACTGGAACCCAAGGATGGAGTAAATCTCATATGGGGTGAGAATGGTTCGGGTAAGACCTCTATCTTGGAGGCGGTATATATACTGGGTAGAGGACGTTCCTTTCGCAAGGCAGATAATGATCAGCTGACCAGGAACGGACAAGAACATCTCACTTTGTTCGCACGAACTGAAGACGGCAACAGAAATCACAACGTTGGCCTCACAAAAACTCAAGGCTCCACACAGGCTAAAATAGATGGAGTACGGATATCAAGGATGTCAGACCTGGCAAGGTCAATACCACTTACGGTAATAACACCAAACTCCCACGAGATATTGGAACGCGGACCGCAATACAGGAGAAGATTTCTTGATTGGGGAGTGTTCCACGTGGAACCTGAATTCAGAAATATCTTCGAAAGATATTCCAGATGCCTTAAGCAGAGAAACGCCGCACTCAGGATGCGAGGTAGATTCGATCATAGTTGGGATAGGGAATTGGTGGAGGTCGGCCAGAATATAAATAACTTGCGTGAAAGATATATTCGATCTTTTTCTGAAAACATAAAGCATCTTGCACAACACCTGTTAGGTTTGGAGCGGTTGGAGGTGGAGTGGCACAGAGGATGGTCAGACAAGGGGGATCTTGAGCAGATACTGAAGGATTCAGTACAGGGAGACGTCCAGGCTGGCTATACCAGATATGGTCCGCATCGGGCAGATCTAACGATCAAGTTAGGCGGACAGAAGGTGGAAAAGATAGCATCACGTGGCCAGCAAAAGATGCTTGTGGCCACTATGCATCTTGTGCAGTCAGAGCTTGCCAGGGAGATGTCCGGGATAGAGACGGTAATATTGATAGATGATCTAACATCTGAGCTTGATTCAACAAACAGAAACATCCTGCTTAATCAACTGCAAAAATCTGGGAGTCAGGCCCTAATCACTGGGGTCGAAGACATATCCATGGGCCCCCATAGTTTTTCTGGTGTGTTCCACGTGGAACAGGGTTCAATCCTAGGTCCATAGAACCACAAATCTGGGCACCGAAACCTATAGCCGTGTATAATGCCAGCTGAAATTTTAGGAGCTGTAGATGAGTTACGATTCTTCAAATATCAAGGTGCTTAAGGGTCTGGATGCGGTCCGTAAACGCCCTGGTATGTATATAGGTGATACAGACGATGGCACCGGACTTCACCACATGGTATTCGAAGTGGTGGATAACTCCATCGATGAGGCCCTGGCTGGGCACTGTTCGGAGATCAAGGTGACCATCCACGAAGACCAGTCCATTACCGTGAGTGACAATGGGCGTGGGATTCCGGTGGATATCCATGCTGAGGAGAACCGCTCCGCCGCCGAGGTGATCATGACCGTACTGCATGCCGGCGGTAAATTTGATGATAACTCCTACAAGGTATCAGGAGGTCTCCATGGGGTGGGTGTATCTGTGGTTAATGCCCTCTCCAGTAAGCTGAAACTGAGCATCAGACGGCATGGAAAGATACATCAGCAGGAATATGTGATGGGTGAGCCGGTCGAGCCCCTGGCGGTTGCAGGCGATACCGACGAGACGGGCACCACAATTTGGTTTATGCCCAGCGGAGAGATCTTCTCAGATCTGCAGTTTCACTACGATATCCTAGCGAAACGGTTACGTGAGCTCTCTTTTCTCAACTCTGGCGTGCGTATCGTCCTTCTGGATGAGTCGGACGGCAGGAGCGATACCTTCGAATACAAAGGCGGTATCAAGGCCTTTGTAGAACACCTGAATAGAAACAAGACACCTATGCACGAAAAGGTGTTTTATTTCAGTACGGAACGCAACGATGTAGGCGTAGAGTTGGCCATGCAGTGGAATGAGTCCTACCAGGAGAGCATCTTCTGCTTTACCAACAACATCCCACAACGGGATGGCGGTACCCATCTGGCCGGTTTTCGGGCCGGGCTTACCCGTACTCTCAACCAATATATCGAGAAAGAGGGACTGGCCAAGAAACAGAAGGTCAATACCACGGGCGATGATGCACGGGAGGGCCTTACCGCCGTACTCTCTGTGAAGGTGCCAGACCCCAAGTTCTCTTCCCAGACCAAGGACAAACTGGTCTCCTCTGAGGTCAAGGGTATTGTAGAAGCGCTGCTTGCAGAGCATTTTGGTGACTTCCTGTTAGAGAATCCGGGCGACGGTAAATCCATCGCCGGCAAGATGGTAGAGGCCGCCCGCGCACGCGAGGCTGCACGCAAGGCTCGAGAGATGACCCGCCGCAAAGGTGTGTTGGATATAGCAGGTCTTCCCGGTAAATTGGCCGACTGTCAGGAGAAAGATCCTGCCATGTCAGAACTCTACCTGGTGGAGGGTGATTCCGCAGGTGGCTCAGCCAAGCAAGGAAGGGATCGCAGAACTCAGGCCATACTGCCACTCAAGGGCAAGATCCTGAATGTGGAAAAGGCGCGTTTCGATAAGATGCTATCGTCGGCCGAGGTCGGTACCCTCATCACCGCCTTGGGGTGTGGGATAGGCCGGGAAGAGTTTGATCCGGAAAAGCTGCGCTATCACCGCATCATTATCATGACGGACGCCGATGTTGACGGGGCCCACATCCGCACCCTGCTGCTCACATTTTTCTATCGTCAGATGGGGGAGTTGGTGGAGCGAGGCCATATTTATATTGCACAGCCGCCCCTGTACAAGGTGAAGAAGGGAAAACAGGAGCAGTATCTGAAGGACGATGCCGAACTGGATCAATATCTCCTTCAGACCGCGCTGGACAATGCAGAACTGTTTGTTTCCGGCGATGCGCCGCCCCTGTCTGGAACCGCCCTGGAGACATTGGCACAGAAATACACCTCTGTCATGGTCAGCATAAGGCGACTGGCACAGCGATATGACAAAGAGGTGTTAGAGAAATTGATCTTTATGCCGGAGGTCGATGACGCTCTTTTGGAGAGTGGCCCTCGGCTGAACCAATGGCTGGAAGAGCTTACCGGACGCGTTAATGCCGAGCGCGGCATATCGGATCAGTATGAAATTGGTCCTCTGGTAGGTCTAGGGGAAGAACATGTCCAAGCCATTCGTGTGGTGCACAAGATCCATGGTATTGAGAACGAATCCATGCTCGCATTGGATTTCTTCTCTACAGGTGACTATCGTCGACTCATAGACCTCGGTACCCAATTGGAGGGGCTGATTCAAGATGGGGCCTATGTCAAACGAGGAGAACGTCTGAAGGAGATATCCAGCTTCAACCAGGCCCTGGCCTGGCTAATGGACGAGGCCAAGCGTGGACAGCACATCCAGCGCTACAAAGGGCTGGGTGAGATGAACCCGGACCAGCTTTGGGAGACCACAATGAACCCAGAGGCCAGGCGTTTGTTGCGGGTAGATATCGAGGATGCCGTAGCAGCAGATCAGATCTTCACCACCCTGATGGGGGACAATGTAGAGCCACGTCGTGACTTCATCGAGCAGAACGCACTGACGGTGGAGAATCTGGATATATAGGTATTTTCCTAAATAAAAAACCACCTCAGATGGGGTGGTTTTTTTGTTGCAATATGTGATAGTAAGTATTTACAGACTCGTGTTTGATAGGTGGAGTTATGACCACGCCTATCTGGTGATATGCTGTATTGGGCATATTTTTAGGATGGATAGACAATCAGGTAAGGAGGGTTTGAAGCTGCCCTGCCCCACGGGTTGCGACAGACCGCTGCAGCGAACACACTGCTTAAAAGTCTCGGTAGTGTGTCGGCCTCAGGTGGTTAGCGCTTCTTGCCTTTCCTGGCAGAGTCCTTTTTCTTTGTCGGCGGTTTCTTTTTAGGCGTAGTCTTTTTCTTGATCACAGCCTTATTTTTTATAGCCGTCTTTTTCTTGGTTTGGGCCTTCTTGTTAACGGCTTTCTTTTTTATCGAACCTGCCTTTTTTACAGCACTCTTCTTTTTAGACTGAACCTTCTTCTTTGGCGCAACCCTGCCTTTTACTGCGGCCTTTTTCTTGGTTGTAACCTTCTTTTTTGCAATCGCCTTCTTCTTTGTTGTGACTTTCTTTTTTGTAGCGGTCTTCTTCTTTACCGTAACCTTCTTTTGGGGCTGGGCCTTCTTTGGCGCAACCTTCTTCTTGGCTGTGGGCTTCTTTTTGACGGTGCTCTTTTTCTTGGCCGGGACCTTTTTTCCTACAGCGCCTTTCTTAGCTGGCGCCTTTTTCTCGGCCGTATCTGCCTTGGCTACGGGCTCAGGCACTACCACGTCATCGCCGCCATCTTGCTCTATGTTGGCCTGTATCTCCTGTCCGGCGGCCTCAGCTACCTGCTCCACTTTGTCCATGAGTGCCTGGGTCATCTCCGCCTGGCTTCTAGTCCAGTCATCTATGGCCTGATTGAGGAGATTACTTACCTCTTTGGTTGATCCTCCGCCATCTACCTCACGCAGTTTGTCATGCAGCAGGTAGTAGGAGACCAAGGAGTGTATCTGCTGTTCATATGCCCGTAGACGATTGCTGATTACCACCTCATTACTATCGGCACCGCGCCCAACGCGCCCGCCGCACATATCGCATACCCCATGCACCATGGGCGGATTGGTAAATATATTGTATCTCATGCCGCATGAGATACAGGTGCGCCTCCCCTCCAGACGCTCCAGCAGGATCTCGTCCTCTACGTTCAGGTGCAAGGCCAGATCCAGCGCCATACCACAGCCCTCCAGGAGTTCATCCAGGCTGTCGGCCTGAGCCGTGGAGCGTGGAAAGCCAACAAGGATGAATCCGGATTTAACATCAGGCTGGGCCATGCGGTCGCGTATTACATCAAGCAGGAGATCATCGGGGATATACTGTCCATGCTCGAGGTAGGCCTGGGCCTGGATTCCAACCTCTAGCCGTTTTTCCACGGCATTTGAGAGCATGTTAGCGATGGTCAACAGAACAAGATCATATTTCTCCGCCAGCTTGACTGCATATTCACCCTTGTCAGATCCTGGAGGACCAAGAAGAACCATTCTCATTGTAGTTTTCAACCTATATCCGCTGTTTGTATTATTTCCTATGGCCTTGCCGCGCATTCAACCATCCACAGGGGTCACTGGTGATGACAAATGTCACAAATATAGAATTTCCTGGATAACACTATGTTTATTAAAGACAATTACTAAAACTCATGGGGATATCCAAGTTTTACATTTGTCGCACCATCCATCCTCGGATAGAGTTATCCGATAATTCCCTTAAAGTCAACGGAGTGGTGTGAACAAATAACTATTTAGGATAAATTCCATACACCACGTGGTCTGATGAGGATCCTAGAGAACCAGATTCCACAAAGGGCAGATTTCGTGGAAAACAGAATATCAGTGGGTAAGAGCGTCATATATGAAAGTTTGGCCGAATGTGTGGACTCCTGGCGACGGGGCCGGACGGATTAGGTGAAAAATGAGAGAGACGTTATCTGGCAGGACATATTAGAATCTCTCTACCTATATATTTTTAAGTACAAAAGGAAGCATAGATGAGCAGCAAAAACGCATTCTACGCCCAGTCCGGAGGGGTGACCGCCGTTATCAATGCATCTGCCTGCGGAGTCATAGAGACCGCCCGTAAATACAGCGACCGCATCGGCAAGGTCTATGCCGGAAAGAACGGCATCATCGGCGCCCTGACCGAAGAGCTGATCGATACCGGCCTGGAGGATGACGCCGCCATCGCCGCCTTGCGTTACACCCCGTCCGGGGCATTCGGTTCCTGTCGTTTCAAGCTCAAGGGGCTGGAGGAGAATCGGCGCGAATACGAGCGGTTGATTGAGGTATTCAAGGCCCACGACATCGGATATTTCTTCTATAACGGCGGGGGGGATTCGGCCGACACCTGTCATAAGGTATCCCAGATATCAGAGACCATGGGCTTTCCCATCCAGGCCATCCATGTACCCAAGACCGTTGACAACGATCTACCCATAACCGACAACTGCCCCGGTTTTGGGTCGGTGGCGAAATATATCGCCGTCTCCACCCGTGAGGCCAGCTATGACGTGCGTTCCATGGCCAAGTCCTCCACCAAGGTGTTCGTGCTGGAGGTGATGGGGCGCCACGCCGGATGGATCGCCGCCGCCGGCGGTCTTGCTGCGGACGCGGATAATGATATCCCTATCGTCATCCTGTTTCCTGAGGTGGAGTTTGACCAGGAGGCCTTCCTGGCCAACTGTAAGGCCAAGGTCGAGAAATACGGCTACGTGATTGTGGTGGTATCCGAAGGGGCGCACTGGCCGGACGGGCGCTTCCTGGCGGAACAGGGCACCAGGGATGCCTTTGGCCACGCCCAGCTAGGTGGGGCCGCGCCAGTGGTGGCCAACATGATCAAGGAGCATCTGGGCTACAAATTTCACTGGAGCGTGGCCGATTATCTGCAGCGCGCCGCCCGGCATCTGGCATCCAAGACCGATGTGGAGCAGGCCTACGCCCTGGGCCAGGCGGCCGTAGAGATGGCCCTGGAGGGCAAGAACTCCATCATGCCGGCCATCATCCGCACCTCGAACGACCCATATAGATGGGAGGTGCAGGAGGCGGAGCTGTCCCAGGTGGCCAATGTAGAGAAGATGATGCCGGTCGAGTTTATTACCGAAGACGGCTTTGGTATAACCCAGGCCTGCAGGGAGTACCTGTTGCCCCTGATTCAGGGGGAAGACTATCCGCCCTATAAGGACGGTCTGCCAGAGTATGTAACGCTAAAAAATGTTGTGGTAGCAAGGAAATTAGCCGATAATTTTGAGCCGTAGCAATCCGGGGAAATTATTTACGGGGGGTTGAACCCCCCGTTTCTATGTTACCGATTTAAAACAAATTCAATGGGTTAAGGATGACAGACCTACCCTGAGGGGAGGCCTTTAGGTGGAATTTAACATAGGCATTTAAGCCGGGATCTAAGTTGGGTCCCCTGATAAATCTAAACACTATATATAACTACCGGAAATACACAGCATTAACACGATATAAACTTAGAATACAAACACTTAGGAGAAGATACATGTCCCTCGAACTGATATTTGCCCTTGGCTGCGCCGTTGCTGCGCTGGTCTATGGCTTCGTTTCCGTGAGCTGG
This sequence comes from Sedimenticolaceae bacterium, assembly GCA_050290785.1. Lineage (GTDB taxonomy): Bacteria > Pseudomonadota > Gammaproteobacteria > Chromatiales > Chromatiaceae > JAAGZL01. Next base: position 17,421 of record JBNKIR010000037.1, read on the forward strand.
ATCCTTAAGCAACCGGAAGGCAATGAGCGTATGAAGGAGATTGCCGGAGCCGTGCAGGAAGGCGCCAGTGCATACCTGAACCGCCAGTACACCACCATTGGTATAGTCGGAGTAGTGCTCTTTGCTGTACTGCTGGTTGCCTTGGATACCGCAACCGCCATCGGTTTTGCCATCGGTGCGGTCATGTCCGGGGCCGCGGGCTACATCGGCATGAATATCTCGGTGCGCTCAAACCTGCGCACCGCTCAAGCGGCCCATGAAGGCATGAACGCCGCCCTGCAGATCGCCTTTCGTGGGGGCGCCATCACCGGCCTGTTGGTTGTGGGACTGGGCCTGCTCGGCGTGGCCGGCTACTACGCCATCCTCACCATGATGGGCATGGAGATCTCCCACGCCCTGCACTCCCTGGTGGGTCTGGCCTTCGGTGGCTCTCTGATCTCCATCTTCGCCCGACTGGGAGGCGGTATCTTCACCAAGGGTGCGGACGTAGGTGCCGACATCGTGGGCAAGGTTGAGGCAGGTATCCCTGAAGATGATCCACGCAACCCGGCAGTTATCGCAGATAACGTGGGCGACAATGTGGGTGACTGCGCCGGTATGGCCGCAGACCTGTTCGAGACCTATGCCGTGACCGTGGTGGCCACCATGTTGCTGGGAGGCCTGCTGCTCAAGGGCGCTGAGACCCAGGCGATCCTCTATCCGCTGGTGCTGGGCGGCGTCTCCATCATCGCATCCATAGTAGGCGCTTTCTTCGTCAAGGTTAAGGAGGGCGACACCAAGATCATGAAGGCCCTGTACCGTGGTCTGATAGTGGCTGGCGTCATAGCCGCCATCGCCTTCTATCCGGTCACCACCACCATGATGGGTGGTGTGGAAGGATACAGCGCCATGTCTCTGTATATATCCGCCCTGATCGGTTTGGCCCTGACTGCCGCCATGGTAGGTATCACCGAGTACTACACCGCCACCGAGTTTGCTCCGGTACGCCACATCGCTGAGGCCTCCACCACTGGTGACGGCACCAACGTCATCGCCGGTCTGGGTGTTTCCATGAAGGCCACTGCGGCACCGGTGATGGCGGTCTGTGCCTCTATATGGGGCGCCTATGAGCTGGCCGGTCTCTATGGTATTGCCATCGCAGCCACCTCCATGCTCTCCATGACCGGTATCATCGTGGCCCTGGACGCCTACGGCCCCATCACCGACAACGCCGGTGGTATCGCCGAGATGGCCGAGCTGGACGAAAGCATTCGCAACATCACCGATCCCCTGGATGCGGTGGGCAATACCACCAAGGCAGTAACCAAGGGCTACGCCATCGGTTCCGCCGGTCTGGCTGCGCTGGTGCTGTTCGCCGACTACACCAACACCCTGTCCAAGTCCGGCATGAACCTGACCTTCGACCTCTCCAATCACATGGTCCTGATCGGCCTGCTGATCGGCGGTCTGGTGCCCTATCTGTTCGGCGCCATGGCCATGGAGGCCGTAGGCCGTGCCGCTGGCGGCATCGTGAATGAGGTGCGTCGTCAGTTCAAGGAGAAACCGGGCATCATGGACCATAGCGAGAAGCCGGATTACGGCAGGGCCGTGGACATGCTGACCAAGGCCGCTATTAAAGAGATGATCGTCCCCTCCCTGCTGCCTATCGCTGTACCTATCATCGTCGGCCTGGCCCTTGGCCCTCAGGCCCTGGGCGGACTGTTGATCGGCACCATCGTTACCGGACTGTTCGTGGCCATCTCCATGACCACCGGCGGCGGCGCCTGGGATAACGCCAAGAAGTATATCGAAGACGGTAACTTCGGCGGCAAGGGCTCAGACGCCCATAAGGCGGCGGTCACCGGTGACACCGTAGGCGACCCCTACAAGGACACCGCCGGACCGGCCGTGAACCCGCTGATCAAGATCATCAACATCGTGGCACTGCTGATCGTGCCTCTGTTGTAATCCGGACGGGATTACCAAAAAGGGAAAGGCCGGCTATAATAGCCGGCCTTTTTCATTAGTCTGAAGGTGTTCCCATGAATCTGGATCGTGTCAGTTCCGGCAAGGACGTGCCAAACGAGATCAACGTCATTATAGAAATCCCGGCCCATTCCGACCCGGTAAAGTATGAACTGGACAAGGAGACCGGCGCCATGTTCGTCGATCGCTTTATGTCCACTGCCATGCAGTATCCCTGCAATTATGGTTATGTGCCCCATACCCTGTCCAAGGATGGCGACCCGGTGGATGTGCTGGTCCTGACCCCCTATCCGCTGATACCAGGTTCTGTGATCCAGTGCCGTCCCGTGGGGGTGCTCAAGATGACCGACGAGTCCGGTGACGACGCCAAGATCCTGGCCGTGCCGGTGGATAAACTCTGTCGCTCCTATCGGCATATCTCCAGCTTCCGTGATGTGTCGGAGGGAGAGCTCAACCGTATCTCTCACTTCTTTGAGCACTACAAGGATCTGGACGAGGGCAAGTGGGTTCGGGTCGAGGGCTGGGGTGATGTTGACGAGGCCAAAAAGGAGATAATGGACAGCATCGCCATGTTCAACGATTCCCCGGAAAAACCCAATTTTTAGCCCCATGTGCAGGAAATATTATGAAGATTTGTATCCTATCTGACAGTCACGACCACATCCTTCTGCTGGACGCCGCCGCGGCAGAGGCCAAAGAGCGGGGGGCCGAGGCCATACTCCACTGCGGCGACATTGTGGCCCCCAACACCATGAAGTGTCTGAAAAAATATGAAATCCCGGTACATGCCATCCACGGCAACAACACTGGGGACCTCTACACCATGGGGTTGTTGGCGGCAAAGCCGGGCAATATGATCGAATACCACGGCATGGATGCCAAGCTGACCCTTGGGGGCAAACGTATCTTTGTAGTCCACTATCCCCATTACGCTCGCGCCATGGCCGCCACCGGTGATTGGGATCTGGTATGCTACGGACACAGCCATATCTACCAGGATGAGTTGGTGCCAAATATAAAGGGTGGCCATACCCTCCTGCTCAACCCAGGCACCATCGGAGGCGTGGGTGATTCTCCGGCCACATATATATATATGGATCTTGAGACCATGGAGTTTGAGCGGTGCGAGATATCTAAGAGTGTAGAGAAAAATGCCCCACCGCCGGTAGATGACTACGGCCTACCGACCTACTGAACCTAACGTCAGGAACACACGACATGAGCGAACTGACCCATTTCAACCAGTCCGGCGAGGCCCACGTGGTGGACGTGGGGGAGAAAGAGGACAGCGAACGCGTCGCCGTAGCGGAGGGCATCATCCGTATGCAGCCCGCGACCCTGGATCTGATCATGCAGGGCGGGCACAAGAAGGGTGATGTGCTGGGGGTGGCGCGGGTCGCCGGCATCATGGCGGCGAAGAAGACACCGGAGTTGGTGCCCCTGTGCCATCCACTCATGCTCACCAACGTCAACATAGAGCTGGAACCGGACGTCGCAATCTCCAGCGTAACATGCCGCACCAGGATTAAGACCGTAGGACAGACCGGGGTGGAGATGGAGGCCCTGTGCGCCACCCAGGTGGCGCTGCTTACCATATACGATATGTGCAAGGCGGTGGATCGTGGCATGACTATCGACCAGGTCCGTCTGCTGGAGAAGTCCGGAGGGAAATCCGGGTCTTGGGTCAGGGAAGAGTCCTGATCGGTCCCAAGATGAATCCCATATACCACCAGGCCAAATTCCAGACCAGTGCCGCCAAGCTTTCCCAGTGTCCACCGGATACCGGCATGGAGGTGGCCTTCGCCGGCCGCTCCAACGCCGGCAAATCCAGCGCCCTGAACGCCCTCTGTCAGCAGAAGGCCCTGGCCCGCACCAGTAAGACTCCGGGGCGTACCCAGTTGTTGAACTTCTTCACTGTCGATGAGGAGCGACGCCTGGTAGATCTGCCTGGATACGGCTTCGCCAAGGTATCGGAAAAGATCAAGCAGCAGTGGCAGGAGGCCCTGGCCGACTATCTGGAGAACCGGCACTCTCTGCGCGGTGTGATCCTGCTGGTGGACGTGCGCCACCCCCCAAAGGAGTTTGATCGCCAGATGCTGGAGTGGAGCCATCAGATCGGACTGCCGGTGCATATCCTCCTGACCAAGGCGGACAAGCTGGGACGCGGTGCGGCCGCCAAGGCATTGCAACAGGTGCGCAGAGAGATCGCAGCGTTCGGGGAAGGGGTGACGGCACAGCTCTTCTCCGCCCTCAAGCGCCAGGGGATAGATGAGGCACATGCGGTACTGGATAGCTGGCTAGAACAGAGTCAACATGTGGATTTAAAAGAAGATCCCGGTCCCTAAAGGGGAGGGAAGGTGACCGGGATCAGATGACCCGACTAGGGATGCCGGGTGTACGAACCACCTGGGGAGAGATGGTTCGGCGTCATACAACGCACATATCCTGTGACTGCCCGGCTGGAGAAAAGTTCCGCGACATTCCCTGGTCAGTGCGCCTGATCCCAGTTGTCCCCCACCCCGATATCCACCAGCAGGGGCACCCGCAGCTCTGCCGCGCCCTGCATAAATGAGCGGATTCTGTCGCAGGCCTCCTCCAGTTGTCCCTGTTTTATCTCAAATACCAGTTCGTCGTGTACCTGCATGATCATCTTGACCGGCGGACGTTCGCCCTCTATCCAGCCATCCACCGCCAGCATGGCCCGCTTGATGATGTCCGAGGCCGTACCCTGCATCGGGGCGTTGATGGCGGTGCGTTCGGCCGCGGCCCGACGCTGCTGATTCCTGGCGTTGATCTCAGGCAGATAGAGGCGGCGACCGAACACCGTCTCCACATAGCCCAGGTCGTGGGCCTCTTTGCGGGTCCGCTCCATAAATTCATATACACCGGGGTAGCGTTCGAAATAGAGATCGATATAGCCCTGGGCCGTGGCCCGATCCACCTTTAGCTGTCTCGATAAACCGAAGGCAGACATGCCATAGATCAACCCGAAGTTGACCGCCTTGGCGGAGCGGCGCTGCTCATCTGTAACCCCATCCAGGGCTGTACCGAACACCTCTGCGGCCGTGGCCCGGTGGATATCTGCCCCGCTGGCGAAGGCGTCCAGCAGCCCCTGGTCTTCCGAGAGATGCGCCATGATGCGCAACTCGATCTGGGAGTAGTCTGCGGCCACCATGCGGTAGCCCTCTTCCGGGATGAAGGCCTGCCGAATCAGACGCCCCTCTTCGTTGCGTACCGGGATGTTCTGCAGGTTGGGGGAAGAGGAAGAGAGACGGCCGGTGGCGGCCACCGCCTGGTGATAGGAGGTGTGCACCCGGCCGCTGTCCCGATCCACCATCTCCGGCAGCTTGTCGGTATAGGTGGACTTCAGCTTGCTAAGACCACGATGTTCCAGGATCACCGCGGGCAGTTCATACTCCATCTCCGCCAGCTCCTGCAGCACAGACTCCGCGGTGGAGGGCGCGCCCTTGGGGGTCTTGGCGATGACCGGCATCTCCAGCTCATCGAAGAAGATGGCGCCGATCTGCTTGGGCGAACCCAGGTTGAAGGGACGCCCGGCGATCTCGTAGGCCCGTTGCTCCAGTTTATGCATAGCCTCGGCAAAGCGTTGACTCTGTCTGTTCAGCATCCTGCTGTCGATGCGCACCCCGGCGCGTTCCATGCGTGACAGCACCGGCACCAGGGGCATCTCCATGTCACTGAATACACTCTTAAGAGATCCCGCTTTTTCCAGGTTGGGCCATAGCCTTTGATGCAGGCGCAGGGTGATATCTGCATCCTCGGCGGCGTAGGGTGCGGCCTGCTCCAGCGGCACCTGATCGAATGTGATCTGTCTGGCGCCTTTGCCCGCAACATCTTCATATTTGATGGTGGCGTGTCCGAGATACTTCTCGGCCAGGGAGTCCATATCGTGACGCGAAGCGGTGGAGTCCAGCACATAGGACTCCAGCATGGTGTCGAAGGCGATACCCCGCATATCGATGCCGTAACGGGCCAGGACACTCATGTCGTATTTCAGGTTCTGGCCAAGTTTGGCCTTGTTCTCATCCTCCAGCAACGGCTTGAGACGCTCCAGCACATAGTCACGCCCCAACTGTTCAGGCGCGCCCGGATAGTTGTGCGCCACCGGGACATAGGCCGCCTCACCTGCCTTGATGGCAAATGAGAGCCCCACCAGCTCCGCCTGCATGTAGTCCAGGCTGTTGGTCTCGGTGTCGAAGGCGAACAGCTCGGCCTGTTCCAGGCGCTGGATCCAGGTCTCGAAGCTGTCTCTATCCAATATGGTCTTATAATCTCCCTCTATGGGTTCAGGGGTCTCGGGCTCAGGCTGGGTCGATTCGCCCTCCCCCAGGCTGTCCAGCAGGCGTTTGGACTCCAGCCAAGTGTAGTGTTGTCTCAGGGTGGCAATATCGGCATCCGTCGGCTTGAGCTGATCGGGCGCAAACCCCAGCTCTACATCCAACTTTATGGTGGCCAGCTCACGCGCCAATGGTAGCTGTTCCAGGCAATCCCGCAGATGGTCTCCCACCTTGCCCTTGATCTCATCGGCATGGGCCACGAGGTTATCCAGATCACCGTACTGCGCCAGCCACTTGGCTGCGGTCTTGGGGCCACACTTGGGGATGCCGGGGATGTTATCCGAACTATCGCCCACCAGGGCCAGATAGTCGATGATCTGGTCCGGACTCACCCCGAACTTCTCCATCACCCCGCCCTCATCAGTGATCTGATCCGACATGGTGTTGATCAAGGTCACATGGCCGTTTACCAGCTGGGCCATATCCTTGTCGCCGGTGGAGATCAGGGTATCCAGTCCCTGCTTTGTCGCATGCTGCGCCAGGGTGCCAATCACGTCGTCTGCCTCTACCCCGCTCTCGATCAACAGGGGCAGACCCATGGCGCGTATGATGTCGTGTAGGGGTTGGATCTGGGAGCGCAGTTCATCGGGCATGGGGGGACGGTTGGCCTTGTATTCCGGGTAGATCTCGTTGCGGAAGCTGCCACCCGGCGCATCGAACACCACGGCCATATACTCTGGTTGATATTGATCTACCAGTCGGCGCAACATGTTCAGAACTCCCACGATAGCGCCTGTTGGTTCACCGCTGGAGTTGGTCAGAGGGGGTAAGGCGTGGTAGGCACGAAACAGATAGGAGGAGCCGTCTACCAGGATAAATGGTTTGTGTTTTGTCATTATCAATATTTTGGTCTGTTGCTATTTACACCACTGCTTCACGTCGGCACGGGCCCTGGCTATCTCGGCATCTCGCTCCTGATTCGTCAGATATCTGCGTTCCTGATTGGGCAGTCGCTCATATAAGGCCCCATGCTCCAGATAGTCAGTGAGCAGCTGTTTGGCATAATTGCACCTCTTTTGCCGTTGCTTCTTCTCCTGACGCTCCTTCTCCGCCGCCGCCTTTTTCTGTTCCCGCTCACGCTGGAACTGTTCCAGCAATCTATCCCGTGCCTCCTTCCTGTCTACCGGGGGGGATTCCGGTGCTGAGCCCTGGCTTCGGATGGTTAGTTCATCACTCTCTTCCGCCCCCGGCGGTGGCCGGTCAGTAAACTGGACATTGCCGTTCTCATCCACCCATCTATAGACACCGGCAAAGGCATCGATGGCCAGTAGCAGAGCCAGCAACAACGAGATCCGTAACAAACTTTTCATAAACATTCTCCCTGCCCCGCTCCGTAGATTGAAATACTATTCAAACAAGGCCCTCTTTTCCTCCGGGCTGACCTCGGTGTCAGGCCTGATGTGGTCGAAAGGCCTGTGACAAACCAGATTCCTGCCCTCGTGTTTGGCACGATACAACTGTTCATCCGCCTGTTTTACAAAATCCTCCGCGCCGACCACATCTCCCATTATATAGGTGTCTACACCCATACTTGCCGTGCATTCGATCACGCCGTCATCGACCTCTACAGGCATGGCGTGAATATCAGCGCGCAGGCGGTTGGCCACGCTGACCGCCAGGGGCAGATGGGTGCCTGGCAGGATTACGGCGAACTCCTCCCCGCCATAGCGGCACGGGATATCAATTTTACGCAGGGTCTGTTTCATCAATTCCGCGCACATACGTAGCACCTGGTTCCCTGCCTCATGGCCCCAGGTGTCGTTGGTCTTTTTGAAATGATCCAGATCCATCAAGATCATGCTGGTAGGCTGCCCTGTTCTGCGTGTGCGTTCCAGTTCCTGTTCCAGCACCAGGGAAAAATGTCTGTAGTTATAAAGTCCGGTCAGGGTGTCGGTATGGACCAGTTTCTCCAGCTCGTCGCTTGATTCACGCAGCTCGACCAGCTCATCTAGGATTTGGCACTCGTGCTCACCGACGGGACAGTCTGGCATATTCTGGTCACTGGATGACATATAGATTGAAAACAGGCATTCGTATTGATCCGTATAGTAGAAGGTTGATCTACAATTTGTTGCTAGTGCATCTGGAATAATACATGGTGCAAACTCTTACATAAACCCACACAAAAAAACGGGCGCCGAAGCGCCCGTTTCCTTCACACACCAAACGGAACTTTATATGCTGGAACCGCGCGAACCTACGAACTCAGGATATGCCTCAAGTCCACACTCGCCGATATCCACACCTTCGTACTCCTCCTCTTCGGAAACCCTGATGCCGACAGTGACCTTCAGGATAAACCAGACCACAATACTTGCCACAAAGGTCCAGGCGAAGATGGTTACCAGACCGATGATCTGGGCGACAAGAGTCGCATCAGTATTGGTGATAGGAACCGCCAGCAATCCCCACATACCGACCACACCGTGTACAGAGATGGCGCCGACCGGATCATCGATCTTGATCTTGTCTATGGCCGTGATGGCAAACACCACCAGTATGCCGCCAATGGCGCCGATTACTGTGGCCCACAGCGGGCTCGGCGTCAGAGGCTCTGCGGTGATGGCAACCAGACCGGCCAGAGCACCGTTCAGGGTCATGGTCAGATCGGCCTTACCGAACAGTATGCGGGCGATGATCATTGCCGCTATCACACCACCTGCGGCCGCTGCGTTGGTGTTCACGAAGACGGCCGCTACTGCGTTGGCCTCACCTACGTTAGAGACGATCAGCTCGGAACCGCCATTGAACCCGAACCATCCCAGCCAGAGGATGAAGGTACCCAGGGTGGCCAGAGGCAGGTTGGCACCAGGAATAGCGCGTATCTCGCCATTGGCCCCATATTTGCCCTTACGTGCCCCAAGCAGGAGAACGCCGGCCAGAGCTGCTGTAGCACCACACAGATGCACGACACCGGAACCGGCAAAGTCGTTGAAGCCCAGGCCATCTAGGAAGCCGCCACCCCATTTCCAGTAGCCCTGCATCGGGTAGATGAATCCGGTCATAACTACGGCAAAACCCAGGAAGGCCCAGAGTTTCATGCGTTCAGCCACGGCACCGGAGACGATGGACATGGCGGTGGCTACGAATACCACCTGAAAAAAGAAATCTGACATGCCAGAGTAGTAGTCGCCGTCGTACCAACCGGCAGGATCCTGCTTCAGCACGGCTGTGGGATCGTTATCGCCACCAAACATGAATGAGAGATCAATGGCAGGGATGATGCCGTTACCATCAGCCGGATACATAATGGCGTATCCGCACAGCATATACATAATACATGCGATCGCAAACAGTGAGACGTTCTTGGTTAGGATCTCAGCCGTATTCTTGGCACGGACCAGACCAGCCTCCAACATGGCGAAACCAGCCGCCATCCACATTACAAGCGCGCCAGACACGAGGAAATAAAACGTATCCAGTGCGTATCTAAGATTGAGAATATCTTCCACTTTCTTACCCTCCAGTTAGGATATCTAAAGTCGTTTGAGGCCAACTTGTCCTCAGAGGACCTCCCGATCCCCCCGAAATAGTGTTTAAAACAACTTCAGCGCAGCAACATTGAACATCCCGATCTGATGACAGCGCCTGTGATAACAAACCGACCAGCTTTTTAGATCTCCTTGATATCAACACAGTCAGTTAGTAACTAATAGCCGGATCAAAGCGCCTCAGGTCCTGTTTCGCTGGTCCTGATACGAACAACTTGATTTAGCTCTGTGACAAAGATCTTGCCGTCACCGATCTTGCCGGTCTTGGCTGCATTGGTAATGGAGTCGATCACCTGATCGACGATGTCATCATCCACTGCTACGTCCACCTTTATCTTGGGCAGAAAATCCACCACATACTCAGCGCCACGATAGAGTTCTGTGTGCCCCTTCTGACGCCCGAAACCCTTTACCTCGGTAACTGTGATACCGGATATGCCGAGATCGGACAGGGACTCTCTCACATCATCTAACTTGAATGGCTTGATTATCGCTGTAACCATTTTCATAAATTTTCTCCTAAATACATTCGTACACCTTAGCCAATCATTAAATACCAGAGTCTTTTGTTGCCAGGCCCCTGAACGCTACCAGTACCAGCAGTAGCGTCTTCGTAAGTCTCTTCACATATACTTCTTCCATATAAAGATCGCTTCATGCGGCTTATAGAGCCCATTGCATAATTGCATGTCTAGTTAAGCATCTAGCGTGCCAACAAGTTTTTTATCTGTTATTTCAGTTGGTTATAGAGCATCTGTATTCGCCTGCCACATCCTGCGCACCAAAATCGATCTCGCAGGAACCACAAAAGGGTGCCGCGCACAATTTTTGTGCCTGGACATGCCGCAAATAGATCGCTAACCTTCCGCCATGATCGATAAAACACTGTTAGACGACCTGGCCAGGCGGGTCACAGACGGCATCCCCGATGGCCTGAAGTTCCTTCAGGAAGATCTGGAGAAGAACGTAAGAGGCGCGCTGGAGGCCGGGCTTTCACATCTGGATCTGGTTACCCGTGAGGAGTTTGATCTGCAGAGCGCCGTGCTGGCCCGCACCCGGGAAAAACTGGAACAACTGGAAAAGTCTGTCGCAAAACTGGAACCGGAATCTGAATAGAACATAACAGATCAATTACCAAGGAAGGTAATATGTCCCTCGCTATCCTCTATAGTCGTGCCCACGACGGTATTCATGCGCCACTGGTTACCGTTGAGGTACATATAACCAACGGTCTGCCCTCTCTCTCCATCGTGGGCCTGCCGGAGATGGCGGTACGCGAGAGCAAAGATCGGGTACGCGGCGCCATATTAAACTCACGCTTCGAATTCCCGGCCCAACGCATAACCGTAAA
>JBNKIR010000038.1:0-40829 GCA_050290785.1 Sedimenticolaceae bacterium
AGATTCTCCTGCATCCGCGATATACCTTCCCCGGAATTATAGCTACGCTTATTGGATAGATAGATCTGGGAAAGACCGCCAAGCAGGAACAGTCCGAGCGCGAGAGCGACCATGATCTCCACAAGCCCCACACCTGACATACGTCGTTTGTTCAAAGATATCTCCATAGGATTGCCGCCCGTCATTCTATTCGTGTAGTGATATCCAAACTTACTGTCCTCTCAGCCGTAGTCGCGGCCTTTTCCCTCTTGTCCTTATCGATCCACTGCACCGTAACAGTAACATCGTTCCCGGAAACGCTTATAGAGCCATCTCCGCCCGGAAGCACACCAGCTATGCCTGCCAAATCACTGGTATCACATACATCTTCAGCACCAGCAAACTTTCCCAAAGAACATTTCCACTGATAAAGATCATAGGTCACCATAGCGGCAGCATTGCAATTCGCACTGGTACCGACACAGGTAGCGTATGTACCTGATGGGGTAGCGTCCAAAGCGACGGCATAACTCGCCTTGGAGGCTTTATTGGCACGGATGCTGTCTATGATGTCGTAGGCCAGTAGCGTCGCCTGGGAGCGCAGATAGGCACTATGGGTATTTTTAAGCGACAGGACCTGCAATCCTGCTATACCTAACAGACCAACAGCCAGAACAATAACAGCTATCAAGACCTCTATGAGGGTGTAACCGCGCTGCGGTCTGACTGACATACCTACTCTTTTGCTAAATATTCCACTTTTCATGGACATGTATACTCGCGATCTAGAACTAATCTACCTGTGAGACCCAAGGTAAACTGACGTCCGGTTTCGCCGGTCCTCGAATCACACAGCGTGAAGGTCTCAGCCGAGGCTGCGTTATATGCGCCTGTATTAAGGAACGAGATGGTAGATACATCATTGGTAGTGGAATCCAGCTGTACCTCATCATTAAAGGGTTGGACCTGTCGCAGCGTCACACCTATTTCACTAGCATCCACCACTCCGGGGTTGGTACTAGTGTCATTCCATACCGATACCGTAAACCCCTTGCCCCACTCGTTGGAGGTCCCGCCACCTGCATTTGCCACTATCACAGTCCCTGTACCTCTCTTCACCGCCTCAATACGCGCAAGAGAACATGCCGTGGCAAACTCGTTTGCGTTAGTAGTAATGCGGTTATTCTTGATCATCTCCATAAAAGACGGGACAGCTATACCCATCAAGACGCCTAAAACGACAACTACAATCATCAGTTCAATTATGGTAAAGCCGGATAATCTTTTCATATTCATAGGTATAACACCTAGTCTGGATGATATGGGATGTTGCTGGACAGGCTGTATACATTAACCGATAAACGGCCGGCAATTACAGCAAAATAACTTACTCAAAGCAGGCTACACCTGATGGATATATTAGCACTTCCATGTAAAAACACCGGCAGATTACCAAACCAGCCATGCAGAATATATCTAGCAGGCCGCATTTATATCAAAAATCAAGATTATGCCGAAATATAGTGCACCTTTTGACCACGGTTCCTGTTGTTCGACCTTCTACGATTCTTTATACTGCCTGCTCTCCGGGCCGATGTAGCTCAGTCGGTAGAGCAACTGATTCGTAATCAGTAGGTCGGCGGTTCGATTCCGCCCATCGGCTCCATTTTCGTAACCCCTTATCTGTACTGGCCCCGACAGATGGCAAAGTTGTTCGTAAATAACCTTACTATTATAGACTCCTCCCTCCTGGATCAGGAGCGCGGGGTTGTTGGTGAGAGCTGGCGGGTAGATGTGGAGCTGGCGGGAAAGTTGAACGATCAGGGGATGATATTAGACTTCGCCGATATTAAAAGGCAGGTGAAACAGACCATCGACCGAGATTTTGACCATAAGCTCCTGGTGCCTGCCACAAACCCTTGCTGCCAACTATCTGAGCAATCAGACATGATAGAGATTGAATTCCGCATGAAATCAGGTAGATGGATTCGCCATAACTCACCTATCACTGCGGTAACCAGGATAGAGGCAGACAAGATAGACCATACCAGTCTGGCTGACGCAATTCTGAAGAGACTGACGCCAAATCTGCCGAAAAATATTGATGAATTTCAGCTACGCCTGGTACACGAGGCCACCTCCGATCCGAGCTTTCACTACAGTCACGGACTGAAACAGCACAGCGGAAACTGTCAACGTATCGCCCATGGCCACAGATCGCGCATCGAGATCTACCGGGATGGGGTCAGAGACAGCGGACTTGAAAACGAGTGGGCGGAGCTCTGGCGTGACATATACATAGGCACCACATCAGATCTGATGGAGGAATTCACATCAGATGGGGAAGATTATTTGCGATTTGGCTACCAAGCCGATCACGGCAGCTTTAAACTAGAACTGCCGAAGCGTCTGTGCTATCTGATCGATACAGATTCTACCGTGGAGAATCTGGCCCAGCACATCGCCGACAGATTAAAGAGTGACCATCCCGATTCGGAGTTCCAGGTTCGGGTATTTGAGGGATTGGACAAGGGGGCTGTTGGGGTGGCCTGAGATAGCCAAGCATGATGAAAAATCAAGCATGGCGCACAGAGATCCTGTTACGATGATTTGCGTTTATTCGCGTTCATTTGCGGACCGCTTTTACTGTTCTGAAAAAATGTATGTTATCGACAGCTAAGTACGATATTCCGCATTGATCTTCACATAATCATAAGAGAGATCGCAGGTCAGGATCCTGGCATCTGCATCTCCCCGGCCCAGCAGCACCCGAATCACAAACTCATCCCGATCCATCACAGACTGCCCCGCCTCTTCGGTATAGCCTGGATCACGGCCACCATCCCGGACAATAGTCACATCGTCCAACATGATGCGTATGGCGTCGATATCCAGGTCAGTCACACCCGCCCTGCCTACCGCCGCCAGGATGCGTCCCCAGTTGGGATCTGACGCGAACAGCGCCGTCTTCACCAGGGGTGATTGGGCGATGGTATAGGCCACCTGGCGCGCCTCAGTGAGGTCAGCCGCCTCCTCTACCAGGACTTCAACCAGCTTGGTAGCGCCCTCACCATCTTTGACGATGGCCCGCGCCAGCTCCATACAGACCTCTTTCACCGCCTCGCACAGTGCGGCGAACGCCCCGCTATCCGCATCTGTGATGGCAGGGTGACCAGATGCGCCTGTAGCCATAAGAACACATGCGTCGTTGGTGGAGGTATCTCCGTCCACGGTGATGGAGTTAAAGGAGGGCTCCACCGCCTGCTGCAGACACCCCTGTAACAGGAGCGCATCCACATCGGCGTCCGTGGCCACATAGGCCAACATGGTGGCCATATCCGGCCGGATCATCCCCGAACCTTTGGCCATGCCGGTGACGGTTATGCTCTTTTCATTAGAAGTGAAACTGCGCGATACCAGTTTGGGTACCGTATCCGTGGTCATGATGGCCCTGGCTGCATCCGGCCAACCCGACTCTTCCAGATCCGCCAGCGCCTGCGGCAGTGCCGAACTGATCTTATTCAGCGGCAGCAGCTCACCAATTACACCAGTGGAGAAAGGCAGCACCTGATTGGCATCACAGCCTGCGACCTCGGCCAGGGCGGCGCAGGTGCCATTACTGACTTCCAGGCCTGCGCTTCCGGTACCGGCGTTGGCGTTGCCTGAATTGATCAGGAGATAGCGTGGAGAGGCGAGCCTCAGGTGATGCCTTGCCACCTGCACCGGGGCGGCACAAAAGGCGTTACGTGTAAAGACGGCGGCACAGGTGCTGCCTGGCGCCATCTCGATGATCACCAGGTCGTCTCGATCTCTATATTTTATCCCGGCTGCGGCACGACCAAGACGGATGCCTTTAACAGGGCTAAAATCCAATTGGGAACGGGGCACGGCATCTCCTCCCTGGCCTACTGCAGCTTGCCGTGGCACTGCTTGTATTTCTTACCCGACCCACATGGACAGGGCTCGTTGCGTCCAACCTTGCGCCCATCCCGCACATAGGGAGTGTGGTCGTCCTCTTCCTGCCCTCCGCCCTCATCACCGAAGCCAGAGTACTCATCATGTCTCATCTCATAACCATCGGAGGATTGGGCCCGGTTGTAGGCCTCCATCTCCTCATCGGTACGCACCTGGATCAGGGTCAGCACGGTAATGAACTCCTGCTTGATCTCCTCCAGCATGCGGGAGAACATCTCGAAGGCCTCGCGCTTATACTCCTGCTTGGGGTTCTTCTGGGCATAGCCACGCAGGTGAATACCCTGGCGCAGGTAGTCCATGTCTGCCAGATGCTCCTTCCACTTGGTATCCAGGATCTGCAGCATCAGGGCCTTTTCATAGGTACGCATGTTTTCCGCCCCGGCCAGGGCTTCCTTCGCGGCATAGGCCTGCTCCATCTGTTCCAGGATACGGGCGCGCAGACCTTCCTCGTCCAGGCGGTCATCATCATCCAGCCATTTTTGCAGATCGTACTTCAGGCCATAGGTGCTCTCCAGGGCCAGGGTCAGTCCAGGGACATCCCACTGCTCGTCCATACTCTCAGGTGGTATATAGGTGCTGATAGCATCATTAATCACGTCGTAACGCAGGGCCTGGACCGTCTCCGCAATATCCTCAATCTCCATGAGTTCATCCCGCTGCTGGTAGACCACCTTACGCTGGTCATTGGCCACATCATCATATTCCAGCAGCTGCTTGCGGATATCGAAGTTGCGCCCCTCCACCTTCTTCTGGGCATTGGCTATGGCCTTGGTCACCCATGGGTGCTCAATGGCCTCACCCCGCTCCATGCCCAGCTTCTGCATGATCGCAGTAACCCGATCAGAGGCGAAGATACGCATCAGATTGTCTTGCAAGGACAGATAGAAGCGGGTGGAGCCTGGATCGCCCTGACGGCCGGAACGCCCGCGTAGCTGGTTGTCCACACGTCTGGATTCATGCCGCTCGGTGCCCACCACATGCAGACCACCGGCATCCAGCACCTGCTGATGCCGTTGCTGCCAGTCCAACCTCACCTTCTCAACTACTGACTCATCGTTGCGCCTGTCGCCCAACTCATCCAGTTCCATCTCCAGGTTACCACCCAGTACGATGTCGGTACCGCGACCGGCCATATTGGTAGCGATGGTTATAGCCCCGGGTCGGCCGGCCTCGGCTACGATGGCGGCCTCGCGCTCATGCTGTTTGGCGTTGAGTACATTGTGCTTTAGTTTCTTTTTGTTAAGTAGCTTGGAGATAAGCTCCGAGGTCTCGATAGATGCGGTACCGACCAGCACCGGCTGGCCACGACTGACGCAGTCCTGTATATCCTCAATGATGGCCTCATATTTCTCTTCCGCCGTCATATAGACTAGGTCACCCATATCATTTCTGACCATGGGCTTATTGGTGGGAATCACCACCACTTCCAGGCCATAGATCTGCTGGAACTCGTAGGCCTCGGTGTCCGCCGTACCGGTCATGCCGGATAGCTTGTTGTAGAGGCGAAAATAGTTCTGGAAGGTGATGGAGGCCAGGGTCTGGTTCTCTTTCTGGATCTCCACCCCCTCCTTGGCCTCAATGGCCTGATGCAGACCTTCAGACCAGCGGCGGCCAGGCATGGTACGTCCGGTAAACTCGTCCACGATCACGATCTGACCTTCCTGTATGATGTAATCTACATTCACATGAAACAGGGCATGGGCGCGCAGGGCCGCGGTCACATGATGCATCATGCTTATGTTGGAGGAGTCGTAGAGACTGGAATCGGCAGCCAGAAGCCCCATGGATGTCAGCATCTCTTCCACATGCTGGTGCCCCTCATCGCTGAGATAGGCCTGTTTGGACTTTTCATCTACCGAGTAATCACCAGGGCCGAAGTCTGGCTTGCCCTCATCATTGGTAATAGGATCCTGCTGCGTGAGCTTGGGGATGATCCGATCGATCTTTTTATACAGTTCGGAGTTGCCCTCGGTGGGACCGGAGATGATCAGGGGCGTACGTGCCTCGTCGATGAGGATAGAATCCACCTCATCCACCACGGCAAAATTACGTCCACGCTGCACCCGCTCGTCCGCGCTGAACGCCATGTTATCCCGCAGATAATCAAAACCGAACTCATTGTTGGTTCCATAGGTGATATCGCAGGCATAGGCCTGCTGGCGGGTAATCTTGCACAGGTGCGGAAAGCCGCTTGGAACTCCCGCATCAGAAGGATCATACTGATAGGACGATTCGTCTAGACCTGCGCCACCAGATGAGTTGATGACGCCCACACTCATACCGAGAAAATGGTAGATCTTGCCCATCCAGGACGCATCTCGCCTGGCCAGATAGTCATTCACCGTGACCACATGTACACCGTCTCCAGACAGTGCATTCAGGTATACCGCCAGGGTTGCGACCAAGGTCTTACCCTCACCGGTACGCATCTCTGCAATCTTGCCGCTATTCAGCACCATGCCGCCGATCATCTGGACATCGAAATGACGCATCCCCAGAGTACGCACTCCGGCCTCGCGCACTACGGCAAATGCCTCCACCAACAGGTTATCCAGTGTCTCACCAGCCTGCAGACGCTCACGGAATTCCGAGGTTTTGGCCTTTAATTCTTCATCAGTAATGGCCTGTAGTTTTGGTTCTAGTTCATTGATCTTGGCCACTTCACGCGACATGCGTTTAATCAGCCGTTCATTAC
This sequence comes from Sedimenticolaceae bacterium, assembly GCA_050290785.1. Classification (GTDB taxonomy): domain Bacteria; phylum Pseudomonadota; class Gammaproteobacteria; order Chromatiales; family Chromatiaceae; genus JAAGZL01. The sequence goes on from JBNKIR010000038.1 coordinate 6,650, forward strand.
GGCTACCAAAGATCTTGCTGAATGTTTTTGTGAGCATGAAAATCTGTTCCGTCTGGAATACTTAAAGCTGGGAATGATACCGCAAAACAGGCCTTGTTGGCAGGCATGGGAGGTCTGTAATCATCTCTTCTTACACCATTGGCCCAACACGGCCCCAATTGGGATTAGATGATAGATGGAGTCAACAGACCTGATTACAACCGGACATGCAGTTATAAGGAACGATTTGATCCTGAATTATCTGTTTCTGCGTTACCAGGACACTAACTATCTGGATGCGTGCAGGTATTTTTCCGGATCTACTGTCTTGCCGTTAAGCTGTACTTCAAAGTGTAGATGTGGACCGGTTGAGCGTCCTGTCGATCCAACGGTGGCTATCTTTTGCCCTTTGGTCACATAATCTCCGACCTCGGCCAACAGATCATCATTATGGGCATAGAGAGTGACGATGCCATTGCCATGGTGGATCTTTATCACCTTTCCGTATCCATGCTTTTTGCCGGAGAAAATGACGATTCCAGAGGCTGCGGCGGTAATGTTAGTCCCAACTTTTCCTGCAAGGTCAACACCGTCATGAAAGGATTTGGCGCCAGTAAACGGGTCCGTCCTTTCCCCGTACTTTGAAGATATGTAACCACCCCTTACAGGATATCCTGACGGCTGGACCTCTTTCTGCAGATCACTGTTCATGATCAGGTCTTCCATCAGGCTGAGCTTTATCTCTCGATCTTCAATGACCCTGGATAGGGATTCCATGTCATCAACCAATTCGGACAATTCAGCGTACTTATCTATACCACGATCCAGACCACCTCGCGGCGGGGTCTTCTTGAAATCAAACTCTTCGGCATCCAGCTTGCCCATCTTGGTCAAGCGCTCACCCAATGCATTCAGGCGTAAAATATGCGATTGCATCTGCCCGAGTTTAAGGGCCATGGCATTCAGGTGGTCACGGGTCTTCTTCTGGGTCTCTTCCCACTCCATACGCTGCTGCTTGATACTGGACTGCAGGGTGGTCCCGGAGCCGGTTGCAAAGCGCGCATCCTCCAGCCCCAGTTCAAATCCCTCTTCATGCCCCATGTCGTAGGCCAACCATGATGCAGGGCCGGCAATGCCAGCTATCACAAATAGCAGAGCACTGACCAAAAATAGCGGAGAGATGTACGTAGAACCTGATTTGTGGTGCCGATCTGATAGGAGTAATATTTTCATATTAGCTGTATTTTTAATTATATATTTGCTTAGTTTCAGACGCCAAAATACCCCTCCATGAGCAGAAAATTCCAACCCCTTAATAATTACCTACAAAACAGCGTAGAATTTGCCACAATTCGGGCAAAGTTGCAACAGAATCAGGGGCTTTTACAGTACATCCAGGGGGTGCTGCCGACACCGCTAAATGGGCACTGTGTCGGTCTTTCTGTAAAGCCAAATCAGCTGATTCTATACGCTGATTCTTCTGCCTGGGCCAGCCGCCTACGCTACTTCACGGGCGAGCTTGCATCCAAGCTAAATAATAAACATCTATATTTCAACAAGATATACGTAAAGGTCGCGATAGATAATCGCCAGACATCGACAAAATCCAGTCGCAGAAAAACCAAACTCATGTCACAGCAAAACTCTGAGCAGCTACAGAAGATCGCCCAACACACATCGGATCAGGACCTGCGCGCGGCCCTGATCAGGCTGAGTTCGCACAGACAGGGTCGTGACTAGAAAGCCGAATCGTTTTTTTATGTTCAGGATATCGGAATCGGCTTCAGATAGGAGATGGGTTCTTCACCACCCTCCTCGAATGTAACCTCTTCCCATGCCTCTTTATCGGCGATAAGCGCCTTCAGCAATTTGTTATTCAGGGCGTGTCCGGACTTATTCCCGATGAAGGACCCCACCAGGCTGTGACCCAACAGGTAAAGATCACCTATGGCGTCCAGTATCTTGTGCTTCACAAACTCGTCTTCATAGCGCAGTCCATCTTCGTTCAGCACCCGAAAATCGTCCACAACAATGGCATTATCTATGCTGCCACCCAGCGCAAGCTGGCGTTCCCGCAGCATCTCGATATCACGCAAAAAGCCAAAGGTGCGGGCCCTGCTGACCTCTTTTACAAAAGAGGTGGAAGAAAAATCCACGGAGGCGAATTTGGTTCGATCTGTAAATACCGGATGATCAAAATCTATGGCAAACGAGACCTTGAATCCGTCAAAAGGCCTGAATGCCGCACTCTTACCCTCTTCTTCTACCACGACTTCACGCTTGATACGTATAAAGCGCTTAGGGGCATTCTGCTCCTCTATACCGGCAGACTGGATCAGGAATACAAACGGACCGGCACTACCGTCCATGATTGGAACCTCGGCTGCGCTTACATCAACGTAGGCGTTATCGATACCAAGACCCGCACATGCCGAGAGCAGATGCTCAACGGTGGAGATCCGTACTCCATCCTTTTCCAGAGTTGTTGAGAGTTGGGTATCTCCAACATTTTCCGGGCAAGCCTTTATTTCGACCGGCTCATCCAGATCGACACGCCTGAACACGATACCAGTATTAGGTGCCGCCGGTCTGAGTGTTAGATATATTTTATCCCCGGTGTGTAGACCCACGCCTGTAGCGCGAATCACATTCTTCAAAGTTCGCTGCTTAATCATTATAGTTTCGTCTTTCACTCAATATCCCCAAAAACGCCACGTATACTACCATAAGCGTCTACTATGAGAAAGCATCCTCTCCAGCAGAGAACACACAGCCAAGCCAGCAAGTTACAGGCCAGCGCCTCGCTCTGGATAGGCAAACTCCAAAGACTACTATTTTTTCAACAAGTTCCCTCCTTACATCAATCAGCCTGCCGCCGGAGAAATGCAGGGATATCCAGATACTCCATCTCTTTGTCGCTGGTAGATTCCACATAGGCCTTTGCGATCTTTGGGTCCTTGCGAATCACCGTGGGACGGTCCATTGCGCTGTAATCCGGACGTTCTATCACCACCTCTTCCTCTGCCTCGGGCTCAATCTCTACCGGACGCAGTACGGCAACTTCCTCACTCCTTCTCTCGGGGGTGATAGCCCTGATTGTCTTATTGCCCAGGCCGGTAGCCACCACTGTCACCCTCAGATCATCTTCCATATCAGGGTCGATCACGGTACCGACCACTACTGTGGCATCATCACAGGCGACATCTTTTACGGTGTTACCCACCTCATCAAACTCTCCGATGGACAGGTTGGCGCCAGCGGTTATATTCACCAGGATACCGCGTGCCCCAGACAGATTCACATCCTCCAGCAGTGGGCTATGGATCGCCTCTTCTGCCGCCAGACGGGCACGATCATCACCCCTGGCGCTGCCTGAACCCATCATGGCTATACCCATCTCTGACATGACCGTACGCACATCGGCAAAATCAACATTTATCAGGCCTGGACGTGTAATCAGCTCGGCAATACCCTGAACAGCCCCAAGCAGGATATCGTTGGCCGCCTTGAAGGCATTGAGCAGACTCATCTCTTTACCCAATACCGCAAGCAGCTTCTCATTCGGAATGGTTATAAGAGAGTCCACATATTTAGCCAGCTCCTTTACCCCCTCATCGGCTACCGCCATGCGTTTGGTGCCCTCGAAACAGAACGGCTTGGTCACTACCGCAACGGTAAGCACCCCCATATCCCTGGCCACTTCAGCCACGATAGGTCCGGCCCCGGTTCCGGTTCCGCCACCCAGACCGGCGGTAATAAACACCATGTCCGCCCCTTCCAGAACCTCCTGGATGCGGTCACGGTCCTCCATGGCAGCACCACGTCCGATATCCGGATTGGTGCCCGCTCCCAGGCCTTTGGTGATATTTGAGCCAAGCTGCAACAGGGTACGCACCCTGCTGTTGTTCAGTGCCTGGGCATCTGTATTAGCGCAGATAAAATCCACGCCATCAATATTGGCATCAACCATATGGTTGACGGCGTTACCACCACCGCCACCGACACCAACCACCTTGATCACTGCGTTTTGGCAGTGCGCATCCATTAATTCAAACATCACTTACCCTCCTCTCAAATAGGCCGAGACCCAAGCAATTTAAAAAACGATAAAACTGAAAGACCATCAAAAATTTCCTTGAAACCAACTGCGCATACGACCCCAAATATCATTCATCCCCGGACCATTGGGCAGCTCGCGCATATGGGTCGCCCGGTTGCTGGAACCAAACAGGAGCAGCCCCACACCGGTGGCGTATATTGGATTACGCACCACATCCACCAGTCCCGATATATATTGGGGAACACCCAGTCTGACGGGCATGTGGAACACCTCTTCCGCCAGATCTATCAATCCTTCCATCTTGGAACTGCCGCCGGTCAGGACGACACCTCCCGGAATAAGATCCTCGAATCCGCTGCGCCTCAGCTCCGCCTGCACCAGGGTCAGCAGCTCTTCATAGCGCGGCTCCACCACCTCGGCCAGGGTCTGACGCGACAGCCTCCTGGCCGGGCGATCGCCTATACTGGGGACCTCGATGGTCTCATCGTCTGCGGCCAGCTGAGTCAGGGCGCAGGCGTACTTTACCTTTATCTCTTCAGCGTGCTGGGTGGGGGTACGCAGGGCAACCGCTATATCGTTGGTCACTTGATCACCTGCGATCGGGATCACCGCCGTATGCCGGATCGAGCCGTCGGTGAAGATGGCGATATCCGTGGTTCCACCACCGATATCCACCAGACAGACCCCCAGCTCCTTTTCGTCATCGCTCAGGACGGCATAACTGGAACTAAGCTGTTCCAGGATCAGGTCATCCACATCCAGGCCGCAGCGACGCACACACTTGACGATATTCTGGGCCGCACTCACCGCCCCGGTCACCATGTGTACTCTGGCCTCCAGACGAACGCCCGACATGCCAACCGGCTCTTTGATCCCCTCCTGTTCATCGATGATGAACTCCTGGGGCAGGATGTGCAGGATCTTCTGATCCGCGGGTATGGCGACCGCCCTGGCCGCGTCTATCACCCGCTCCACATCGCCGTAGGCCACCTCGTGATCCTTGATGGCGACGATGCCGTGGGAGTTGAGGCTGCGGATATGGCTTCCGGCAATACCTGCGTGGACCGAATGGATCTCACACCCGGCCATCAGCTCCGCCTCCTCCACTGCACGCTGAATGGACTGGACGGTGGATTCGATATTGACCACCACACCCTTCTTCAGACCGCGTGACGGGTGCGACCCTATTCCGATGACCTCTATCTCCCGCTCAGGCTTAATCTCGCCGACAATGGCGACCACCTTTGAGGTACCGATATCCAGGCCTACAATGAGATTTTTTTCACCCTTTTTGGTCATCACACCAATCCTCTCAAGCTCTTGATCATCCACCCCTGACCGGCTGTCGGGGCTGTGTTTTTCCAAGTAACGGCCACGCCGTTCGTGTAGCGCAGATCTACCACCATAAGTTCTCTCTTATCCTGTTGCAGCAACGGATAGATGCTATAGAAGCGCGCCAATCTATCTTCCACACCCTTACTGCCAAGCCTTACGACCAAATCGTTATCCAGCTTCATGGTCCAGGCCCTGCGTTCATCCATAGACAATGCGGTTATCTTCAGCCCAAACGACGAGAGCCGTATCTTGATCTGCACATACTTCCTCGCCAGTTCCTGCTCACTACCCTTAGGTCCTGCAAGAAGCGGCAAACCAGCCGGTATGCTCTCCGGTTTGGGATAGAACGCCTCACCGCGCAGATTCAGCACCCCGTCTCTCCCCCACCTGGAGAGGGGCACATGCTCTTCCACCCACATCTGCAGGCTGTCTGGCCATACCCTTCTGACACTCACCTTATCGACCCAGGGCAGCTCCTTGGCCCGATCCCGGATCGCATCCACATCTACGGTAAGAAAACCGCCCCGAGTGAGATCCCCAACGGCCTGCTCCAGATCCTGCCGCTGCATATAACGGAACTTGCCATCCGTACGCACCACCTTGAGTGGCAGCAGGCTCGGATCCATCAGGGTGACAAAACCCCAGTAGAGGCCACCGCCGACAACTACCGCGACCAGCATCAGCTTCAGCCACAACAGGATGGCGATCTTCTGCTGCTCACGGCGCTGCGCCTCCGCCTTGCTCATCTGTTTGCTGCTAGCGCCTTTCCTATCCATCACGCGCCCCCAGGGTCGTGGCCAGGATCTGCCAGACCAGCTCATCAAAATCGAGACCCTGCTGTCTCGCCGCCATCGGCACCAGGCTATGGTCGGTCATGCCGGGTACGGTGTTCACCTCTATCAGGTAGGGAGACATCTCCTGATCCATCATGATGTCCACCCTGCCCCAGCCAGCGGCACCAACGGCATGGAATGCCTTCAGTGCCAGTTGCTGCAACTCCAGCTCCTTTGTCTCATCCAGACCGCAGGGGCAGTGGTACTTGGTGCTGTCTGCGCTGTATTTGGCCTCATAGTCGTAAAAACTGTGTGGGGTCTCCAGACGGATCAGCGGCAAGGGGCGATCGTTGAGGATCGATGCCGTGAACTCCTGTCCGGTTATCCACCTCTCCACCATCACCTGACCGTCATACTCCCTGGCCGCCATCCAGGCGCTGCGTAGCTCGTCCCGATCATTCACCTTGGCCATGCCTATACTGGAGCCCTCATGCACCGGCTTCACCATCAGGGGAAAACCGAGTTCAGCTGCGGTCTCCAGGTCGCCCTCGTCGCCTATCATCAGGTATCCCGGTGTAGGCAGGGAGAGGGCGCTCCACAGGAGCTTGCAGCGATATTTGTCCATGCCCAGGGATGAACCCTGCACCCCACTGCCGGTATAGGGCAGACCCAGGGTCTCCAGTCCACCCTGAATGACCCCATCCTCTCCACCGCGGCCATGCAACACGATGAACACACGGTCATAACCGCCATCCACCAACTGCTGCAGCACATCCCTGCCGGCATCTATCCCGTGGGCGTCGACCCCCTTGCGCAGCAGTCCGTCCAGCACCGCCTTGCCACTGCGCAGGGATACCTCGCGTTCCGCAGAATCGCCTCCCATCAGGACCGCCACCTTACCGAATTGTCCAGCTTGTATACTCATTCCGGCCCCTCCCCCACGATGCGCACCTCAGTGACCAGAGATACGCCTGTAGCCTCTTTCACCCTGTCCCGCACCATCCAGATCAGCTCCTCGATATCTGCCGCCCTGGCCTCACCGGTATTGATGATGAAGTTGGCATGCTTATCGGAGACACAGGCCTTACCGATACAGCGCCCCTTGAGCCCGGTCTCCTCTATCAGGCGCGCTGCATAATCGCCTTCAGGATTGCGAAATACCGAACCGCAACTGGGCAGGCCGATAGGCTGGGTCGAGGCCCGTTTATCCAGCAGCTCCTGGATCGCATCCAGCGCCGCATCCCCATCACCGGGATTGAGCCGGACCGTGGCGGCGATAAACCACTCACCTTCCGGTGCCTTAACCTGACGATATCCCACCTCGAACTCTTCCGGGACGCGTCTCTGGATCTCTCCCCTGCGATCTATGGTCTCCACCTGTTCCACCCACTCCCAGATCTCACTGCCGAAGGCACCGGCATTCATGGCCAGCGCCCCACCAAAGGTGCCGGGGATACCGGCCAGGAACTCCACCCCGCAGAGACCGCCGTGGGCGGTGACTCGCGCCAGTTTGGCGCTGGAGACCCCGGCCTCGGCCCGAACCCGGCAGTCATCCAGTCTTTCAATCTGCTCCAGACAGCCGCGGGTAAGGATGACCGTGCCATCAAATCCACCGTCCCGAACCAGCAGATTGCTGCCCAGCCCCAGCCAAAGCAGTGGCTCATCGTCCGGCAGGGAGCGCATGAACCGCACCAGATCGTCACTGTCCACGGGGCGATACATGCGTCGCGCAGGGCCGCCCACACGCCAGGTGGTGTACCTGGACAGCGGCTCCTGGTAGAGCATCTCACCCTTGAAGGCAGAAACGTTCATGGCCGCTCCTCACCTCCCGCATCGGCACACAAAAGCTCCGGCATATTCGCCGCCAGGGCGCCTATATCGCCCGCGCCCATCATGGCCACCACATCGCCGTCCTGCACCAGACCGGACAGGAGTTCCGGCAGGTCGGAGATCGGATCAAGAAAGACCGGATCCACCTGACCCCTGGTGCGTATGGCCCTGCTCAGCGAGCGCCCATCGGCGCCCGGGATGGGGGCCTCACCGGCCGGGTAGACCTCGGTCAGCACCAGCACGTCGGCCTGGGACAGGACCTGGGCAAAATCGTCGAACTGCTCCTGGGTGCGGGTATAGCGATGGGGCTGAAACACCAATACCAGCCTGCGCTCCGGCCAACCCTCGCGGATGGCGGCGATGGTAGCGGCCACCTCCCGCGGATGGTGTCCATAGTCATCCACCAGCATCACCTCTCCGTTGGCGGTGCGACATCCGTCCTTGACCTGAAAACGCCGGCCGATCCCCTGGAACTTCTCCAGGGCCCTGCCGATGGAGTCGTTATCCACCCCCAGGTCCCTGGCCACCGCGATGGCGGCCAGTGAGTTGAGTACGTTGTGCCGCCCCGGCATGTTCAGGGTCAGCGGCAGGACGGAGCCGTCATCGGAAAAGCGCACCGAAAAGTGGGTCCTAAGCCCCTCCTGAGAGATATCCAGTGCCTGCAGATCCGCATCCTCGTGCACCCCATAGGTGATCACCGGACGCGCCAGCCGTGGCAGCAGTCCGCGGATCTCGTCGTCATCGATACAGAGCACCGCCTGACCGTAGAACGGCAGATGGTGCAGGAACTCGATAAAGGTCTGACGCAGGCGCTCGAAATCGCCCTCGTAGGTGGTCATGTGATCGGCATCTATATTGGTGACCACCGCCATCATGGGTTGCAGATATAGGAATGAGGCATCGCTCTCATCCGCCTCCGCCACCAGGAACTCGCCGGTACCCAGCCTGGCGTTGGTGCCGGCGCTGTTCAGGCGACCTCCGATCACAAAGGTGGGATCCAGCCCGCCCTCTGCCAGAATACTGGCCACCAGACTCGTTGTGGTGGTCTTGCCATGGGTGCCGGCCACCGCGATCCCGAAACGGAATCGCATCAGCTCCGCCAGCATCTCCGCCCGCGGCACCACAGGTATGCGCTCCGCACGGGCCGCCGCCACCTCCGGGTTGTCCTCCTTTACCGCGCTGGAGATCACCACCGCATCGGCACCCTGAATATTCTCCGCCTTATGGCCGATCACCACCTCGGCGCCCTGCTTCTGCAACTGTTTCACCACCGGACCGGTTTTCTGATCCGAGCCGGAGATGCGATAGCCCAGGTTCAACATCACCTCTGCGATACCGCTCATGCCGGCACCACCTATACCCACAAAGTGGATATGACGCATACGTCCCATGGTCTCTGCGGTATGTCGCAACTGGTTGGTATTAGGTTGATTCATTGCAGCTGTATCTCCTCGCAGATATCGGCCACATCCATGGTAGCCATCGGTTTTGCCAGATTGCGGGCGGCCTGCGCCATCTGCAGCAGGATCTCCCTATTTGTAAGCAGCGGTTGCAGTCTGGCGGCCAGGGTCCAGGGGGTGAGTTCAGACTGCGGGAGCAGAAAGGCGGCGCCTGAATCGGTCAGATAGTTTGCGTTCAGGGTCTGATGGTCATCCACCGCGTGGGGGTACGGCACCAGCACAGCACCGACACCGGCGGCGGCCAACTCAGATATGGTCAGGGCCCCGGACCTGCATATCACCAGATCGGCCCAGCCGTAGGCCTCGGCCATATTGGCGATAAACGGGACCACGCTGGCCTCTATCCCCACCGCCTTATATGCATTCGCGGTGGCCTCCTCTTTATCTCTGCCTGTCTGGTGACGCACCTCAATCTGTTCGGGACACTCGATCTCACCGATCGCTGCCGGTACCGTCTCGTTCAGGGCCTGTGCCCCCTGCGAACCACCCAGGATCAACAGTCGTACCGCACCCTTCCTATCCTTCATACGAATCGATGGCTTAGGCAGTTGCCAGATCTCGGCGCGAATCGGGTTACCCACCATGGACACCTTCTTGAGGGCGCCAAAACTGCCGGGGAAAGCCTCCAGGACCTGGTCCGCAACGTGAGACAGGATCTTATTGGTCATTCCAGGCAGGGCGTTCTGCTCATGTATAACCAGGGGGATGCGCAGCAGTCTGGCCACCACCCCGCCGGGGCCGGTGACGAATCCACCCATCCCCAGCACCACACCGGGACGGCGTCTTCTGAACACCCCGAACACCTGCCACAGGGCCAAGGAGAGCATCAGTGGCGCCCTGATCCAGCGCGCCAGGCCATTGCCGCGCAGACCGCTTATGCTGATGGTCTCCATATCGAACCCGGCCTCAGGCACCACCCGCTCCTCAAATCCGCCGGCGGATCCCAGCCAGACCACACCCAGGCCGCGGCCACGCAACTCGGTTGCCACCGCCAGGGCGGGAAACACATGTCCGCCGGTGCCTCCGGCCATGATCATCACCGGTGCGCCCATTGCAGCCTCTCTCTCTTCTGGGATGAATCCTGACGCCGGTTTTCATAGTCGACCCGAACCAGGATAGCTATCACCATACAGGCCACGATAATGCTGTTGCCGCCATAGCTCATAAAAGGCAGCGTCAGCCCCTTGGTCGGCAGCAGGCCGATGTTCACGCCTATATTGATAAAGGCCTGCACCCCTATCCACAGACCGAAACCCTGCGCCATATAGGCGGCAAACCTGGACTCCAGACGCTCCGCCTCCGCCCCTATGGAAAATGCCCTCCAGACGATGACCGTAAACAGGAAGATGACCACCAGGGTGCCAACCAGACCAAGCTCCTCTCCGATAACGGCCATGAGAAAATCGGTGTGCGCCTCCGGCAGATAGAACAGCTTTTGAATGCCGTTACCCAGACCGACCCCGAACCACTCTCCGCGACCGAAGGCGATCAGGGCCTGGGCCAGTTGATAGCCGCTGTCCTGAACATCGGCCCATGGATCCAGAAACGTGGTTATGCGCTGCAGGCGATAGGGAGAAGTGATGACCAGGGAGAACAGCGCCGCCCCCGCCAGGATGATCAATATTATGAACTGCCACACCGGCACACCGCCCAGAAACAGCATGCCAAGGGCCGTGATCAGCAGTACCGTCACGGTCCCGAAATCCGGCTGCGCCATGATCATGCTACTGGCCAGGACCAGCAGCAGCATGGGTTTGATAAAGCCCCAGACCGTATGGGTCACCTCCAGTTGCCTGCGCACCAGATAACCTGCCAGATACACCACCAGAAACAACTTCATGAACTCGGAACTTTGCAGACTGAAGGAACCTACAGGTATCCATCTGGTGGCGCCGTTCACCTCCTTCCCGAGCCCAGGAATCAACACCAATATCAGCAGAAAGATCCCAAACAGATAGAGTGGCGCACCCATCTTCTGCAGCCGTTCCACCGGGATATAAAAGATCAGCAGTGCAGCCGTCAGGCCAATACCGATGGCGACCAGATGTCTTAAGACAAAATAGAATGGGGCCCCGCCTATACGGTGCAGGGAGGCCGATGCCACCATGACCAGACCCAGACCCAGCAGGGCCAGGGCCGCTCCGATCAGGGAGTAATCCAGATCCGGCACCCGCATTCCCATCCGCGCGGTCGTTGCATTGGTCTGTGCCGCAACGCTCATGCCAGCACCTCCGCCACCGCATCCACGAACGTCTCTCCGCGCTGCTCATACCCCGTGTACATATCAAAACTGGCGCAGGCGGGAGAGAGCAGCACCTGATCACCTTCCCGTGCCTGTTCTGCCGCCATGGCCACCGCCTGCCGCATAGAATCAGCACGCAACAGCGGTACCGTGTGCTCCAACGCCTGCTCAATGATCGGCGCATCCCGTCCGATCAGCACCACGGCCCTGGCATGTCTGCTCACTTCAGGTGCCAATGGAGAGAAATCCGCCCCCTTGCCGTCGCCACCTGCTATCAGCACCGTCTTGCCCATGGTTGCAAAACCCTGGAGCGCAGCGATACAGGCGCCGACATTGGTGCCCTTGGAGTCGTTGTACCAACGCACCCCGGCGTGCTCGGCGACAAACTGGGTACGGTGTGGCAATCCCTTAAACCCCTTCAGGGCATCCAGCATGGAATCTTCCGGCAGCCCCATGGCGCTGCCGATGGCCAGGGCCGCAAGGGCGTTACTCAGATTGTGTCGTCCCGGCACCAAAAGCTCAGCGGAAGAGAGCAGTCGTCTCTGCTCATAGCAGATCCACTCCTCGCCATCGTCCTGGCGCAGACCGAAGCAGTTGAGATCGGGTTCACCCAGGGTATAGAGCAGGTCGCTCTCATGGCCCTTGCGCATGGACGCAACGACGGGATCGTCCAGGTTATAGACGCCTATCTCGGCCCCGTTGTATATCTCTGACTTGACCCTGGAATAGGCCTCCACGTCGGGATATCTATCCATATGGTCCGATGAGACATTCAATACCACTGCGGCCCTGGGAGTGAGTGAAGAGGTGGTCTCCAGCTGAAAACTGGACAGCTCCAGGATGTACATCTCGGCCTCAGGGTCCAGCAGGTCCAGCGCCGGCTCACCCAGATTACCGCCGATCCTCGCCTTCAGCCCCGCCCTATCGGCCATGGCGCCCACCATGGTGGTCACGGTGCTCTTGCCGTTGGATCCGGTGATGGCGGCCACCGGGGCCTGCGCCTCCCGGGCGAAGATCTCGATATCACCGATCACAGGCACGCCGCGTCCCATGGCATCCTGTATCAGGGGCTCGGACACAGGCACTCCCGGTGATACCACCAGTTGTTCGGCAGCCGCGAAGACCGACTCCTTGAAGCCGCCGAGAAACAGGGCCACATCCGGTAGATCCACCTTCAGATCGTCGAGTCCGGGAGGATCTTCTCTGGTATCGGTAACGGCCACAGAGACGCCCTGGGATGCCAGATAGCGCGCGCAGGAGAGCCCGGTCTTTCCCAGACCTACGATCAGAGTCTTATACTCCTTCATACCGCTCTGCTGCACCTATGCCTCCCCTGTCTCTGCCAAAATTTGCATATCTAACGGATCTTCAGACTGGCCAATCCGATCAGCACCAGGATTACCGTGATGATCCAAAAACGTACGATGACCCTAGGCTCCGGCCACCCCTTGAGTTCAAAGTGGTGATGCAGCGGCGCCATACGGAATATGCGTCTCCCGGTAAGCTTGTATGAGCCCACCTGCAGGATCACCGATACCGTCTCCATCACAAACACACCGCCCATGACCACCAGCACCAGTTCCTGACGGGCCACTATCGCCACGATACCCAGGGCCGCACCCAGGGCCAGCGCACCCACATCGCCCATGAACACCTGGGCCGGATAGGCGTTAAACCAGAGGAACCCCAGACCGGAACCGACCAGGGCGCCACAAAATATCACCACCTCACCCAGTCCGGGCAGGTATGGGATCAACAGATACTCGGCAATCTTGGCGTGACCGGACACATAGACAAATATGCCCAGGGCGCCGGCGACCAACACCGTAGGCATGATCGCCAGACCATCCAGACCATCGGTGAGATTGACCGCATTACTGGAACCTACGATGACGAAGTAGGCCAGGATCACAAACCAGGGGCCCAGATCAATCACTACATGCTTTACAAAGGGGATGATCAGCTGGGTCTCGGCAGGCTGCTCCGCGGTCATATACAGAAACATGGCGGCCGCCAGACCCACCAGAGACTGGGAAAGATATTTGTATCTGGCCGCCAGACCCTTGGGATCCTTCAGGGCGAGCTTCTTGTAATCGTCATAGAAACCGATGACGCCGAACAGCATGGTCACCAGCAGCACCACCCAGACATAACGGTTGCCAAGATCACACCAGAGCAGGGTGCTCACGCCGATGGCGACCAACAGCAGGGTACCGCCCATGGTGGGGGTGCCGGCCTTGGATAGATGGCTCTGCGGACCGTCATCACGCACCGTCTGACCGATCTGATGAAAACTCAATCTGCGTATCATCACCGGACCGACCAGGAATGATATGAGCAGCGCCGTAAGCGCACCCAGGATCGCCCGCAGGGTCAGATACTGGAACACATTGAATCCAGGATCGAACTGTGAGAGGAATTGCGCCAGATATAGCAACATGTCAGACCCCCTCCCCCTGACTGAGACCAGCCACCACCGTCTCCATACCTGCGGAGCGTGAACCTTTAATCAAAACCATATCCCCGGACCTCAATTCTCTTTTCAGTTGTTCTAGTAGTTGTTCTTTTTGCTTGAAGCCATGACCGCCCTGACCAAACGACGATGCAACAGCGGACGCCGCACCGACCGCATACACCCGGTCGACGCCGGACTCTCTGGCCCTCTCGCCCAGTTGCCGGTAATCCTCTTCGATCCCTGCCCCCACCTCGGCCAGCTCACCCAGCACCAGGAATCGGCGCTGTTCGGCCCCACCCATCCCGGCAAGGACATCGATGGCCGCCGCTACCGAATCGGGGTTGGCGTTATAGCTGTCGTCTATGATCTGCACGCCATCAGCCCCGATGACCGGACAGAGGCGTCCCTTGACCGGACGCACGTCCTTCAGCCCAGCTCGAATCTCGTCCGGACCAGCCCCCATGACTCCGGCCACGGCAATGGCCGCCAGGGCGTTTCTGCAGTTGTGGATACCGGCCAGCCCCAGTTCCACCTCAAACTCGCCTGTCGGCGTGCATACCGGAAAACAGTTGAAAAAACCGTCCGCCCGCCACTCGGGACGCAGCTCAGCGATAGAGCTGGAGACATCCGCCGAGCCATCAAATCCGAAGCTGACGACCCTTCTGGATCCGGCCTGTTCGCGCCAGAGGGCGGCGAAATCGTCATCTGCGTTCAGGACAAAGGTCCCGGTCTCGACCACCCCGCTTATGATCTCGCCCTTGGCCCTGGCCACACCTTCCAGGCTGCCGAAGCCCTCCAGATGGGCCCTGCCGGCGTTGGTGATCACCGCCACGTCGGGCCGGGCGATGCGGGTCAAGGTATCGATCTCGCCCGGATGATTTGCCCCCATCTCCACTACCGCATACTCCTCATCCTGGAGACGCAGCAGGGTAAGCGGCAGGCCCACCTCGTTGTTCAGATTGCCCTGGGTCGCCAGCACCTTGCCCTTGCGCGCCATGATCGACGCCAGCATCTCCTTCACCGTGGTCTTGCCGTTGCTGCCGGTGATGGCCGCTACCATGGCCCCGCCCCTCTCTCTCCAGATGGAGGCCAGTGCTCCCAGCCCCTTCAGGGTGTCCTGCACCAACAGTCCGGGCAGATCCACATCCAGCTCGCGCTGTACCATGGCCGCTACCGCCCCGGCCTGTTGCGCCTGAAACAGATAGTCATGACCATCGAAATTGGGGCCGCTCAGGGCCACGAACAACTGCCCTGGCCGCAGGCTGCGGCTGTCGGTACTGACGGATGTGAAGACGGCATCCTCCCCCAGCACTCTGCCGCTGATGAGTTTGGCGCCCTCTGAGAGGCTGAGGCTTATCATGCGGTGACCTCCTGCAAGGCCAGCAGGACCTGTTCGCGATCACTGAAATGGAGCCTCTTATCGCCGACCAACTGATAATCTTCATGTCCCTTGCCGCATACCATGACCAGATCGCCCGCAGCGGCATCGGCCACGGCCAGACGTATGGCCTTGGCCCGGTCACGTTCCACCGGTACGCTGCTGGGGTTCTCCATCCCCTTCAGGATATCCGTGATGATCCAGTCGCCATCTTCGGTGCGCGGATTGTCATCGGTGAGGATCACCTTATCGGCCAGGCGTTCAGCTATCCCGCCCATCAGGGGGCGTTTTCCCGTATCCCTGTCCCCGCCACAACCGAACACACAGATCATGCGCGCACCGGTGTGGGCCCGTGCCGCCTTCAATGCGTGCTCCAGGGCATCGGGCGTGTGGGCGTAATCCACCACAACCAGCGGCTTCCCATCACCCCCCAGACGCTCCATGCGCCCCGGCACGGTCTGGAGGTGGGAGACGCGATCCAGCGCGGATTGCAGCGACAGCCCTTTAAACATCAACACATTCAATACCGCCAGCAGGTTGCTGACATTAAACCGCCCCAACAGGCCGGTACGTATCTCGCCGTCACCACGACTGGTCTGGATGCGAACGGACATGCCATGGATATCCTGCTCTATCTCCTGGGCCCAGGCCCAGTCATCCAGGCGCTCAGGTATCTCATCCCGCCGATTCAGACCATAACCCAGGGCCAGGACACCCGCCGGGAGTCTGCTCAGGATCTTCAGTCCGAATTCGTCATCCAGGTTTATCACGGCACAGCGAATACCCGGCATCTTGAACAGACGCAGCTTGGACTCCCCATAGGCCTCCATGCTGCCGTGATAGTCCAGATGATCCCTACTCAGGTTGGTGAATACCGCCACATCATAGTGCACATCCTCCACCCGTCCCTGCTCCAGGGCATGGGAGGAGACCTCCATGGCGATGGAACCGGCCCCCCTCTCCTTCAGGTCAGCCAGCAGTCGCTGCAGCTCGATAGGATCTGGTGTGGTGTGTGTGCCTGGGGTGAGATCACCTGGAAAACCGTTACCCAGGGTCCCTATCACACCGCACTTCGCCCGTTCGCCCAGGGCCTGAGCCAGGAACAAAGTGGAGCTGGTCTTGCCGTTGGTTCCGGTAAAGCCGGTCACACTCATGTGATGGCTTGGGTTTTTATAGAAGCGGCCGGCTATCTTGCTGGCCTTATAACTGAGTTTTGGGATCTCGATAAATGGTACGTCAGCGGCAAGATCCAACTCCCGTATCTGCCGTGCACTCCAGTTGTCGTCCTGTTCATAGGCCACCGCTACCGCACCACTCTCCAGGGCCTGCTTCACATGGTCCAGACCGTGCTGATCCACACCGGAGCAGGCCAGAAACAGGCTGCCCGGCGTTATCTTGCGGCTGTCCAGTACAACGGAGCTCACCAGGAGATCACTATCGATCTCAGATGCGGTCAGACCATCCAACAGATAGGCAAGTCTCTGCTCAGACATCACCTCTCCCTCCCATGGGTGTCGGCCATGCGCAGACCATCTGATGGCAGCTTGTCCGGCGATATGTTCAACAGACGCAAAGCGCCACCCATCACCTTGGAAAAGAGGGGCGCCGCGACCTGTCCGCCGTAATATTTTCCGGCACTGGGTTCATCTATCACCACCACCGTTACCAGTCTGGGATCACTGGCCGGGGCCATGCCGGCAAATATGGCGAAGAACCTATCCTCCGCATATCCGCCCGCGATGCTCTTGCGAACGGTCCCGGTCTTACCGGCCACCCTGTAACCCTTGATGGCGGCCGCCGGCGCGGTACCTTCTGGCGAGACCACCGCCTCCATCATCGAACGCACCATGCGTGCGGTCGATGCCCTGAACACCCTGAACCCCTCCGTATCACCATAACTACGCTTCAGGGTTATCGGGCGGCTGATGCCGTCCGCCGCCAACACCGTATAGGCGTGGGCCAGTTGCAGGGGGGTGACGGAGAGGCCATATCCGAACGACAGGGCCGCCTGATCAAAATCGGTCCAGACATCGTAGTCAGGCAGATGTCCGGATGCCTCACCGGGAAAACCGCTACCGGGGGCAGCCCTGAAGCCAAGACTCAGCAACGTGACCCACAGGTCTTCAGGGGGTACATTCAGGGCGATCTTGCTGATGCCAACGTTACTGGATTTTTTGATCACAGTACCGACAGGGATGGCGCCGTAGTTGCGGGTGTCTTTTATCGTGTTTTTCCCGACCTTATAGTATCCGGGCGCGGTATCGATAATCGTATTCGACTTTATGATGTCATTATCCAGGGCACAGGCGACGATAAACGGCTTCATGGTGGAGCCCGGTTCAAACACATCGGTTATGGCACGGTTGCGCAACTTGCCACCGCTGCGTTTGGTGGAACTGTTGGGGTTAAATGACGGCTGATTAACCATAGCCAACACTTCACCTGTCTTAACGTCCAAAATGACAACGGACCCGGAACGGGCCTTGTTTAGTGCTACTGCCGCCTTTAACTCCCGGTAGGCCAGAAATTGCAATCGCCGGTCCAGACTTAGCTGCAAGGTGTGGCCCGGTCGCGGCGACCTGATATTTTCCACATCCGCCACCACCCTTGATCTTCCATCCTTTATGACCCGCTTGCTGCCGGTGGTCCCTTTCAGCCAGTCATTGAAGGCCAGCTCCATCCCCTCCTGACCCTGATCATCGATATTGGTAAAACCGACCACATGGGAGAACACCTCACCGCTGGGGTAGAAACGACGGTATTCATGTTGCAGTTCAATCCCGGCGAGCTTGTTCTCGCGCACTACATGCATCACCTTTTCACTCAGATCAGGATTGGCGCGGCGTTTCAGATACAGGAATGAACGATCGTCACGCTCACGAATCTGTTTTTGCAGCTCCTGCACATTTCTGCCCAGCACCTTTGCGATCGGCGCCAGGTCTTCGGTCTTGGTGCTTATCACCCTGGGATTGGCCCAGATAGAGTCCACCGGGGTGCTTACCGCCAGCGGCTCCCCCCTGCGATCCAGGATCATCCCCCTATGGGCTGGGACCTCCACCACACGCAGATGACGCCGCTCCCCCTCATGCTGCAGGAAGTCGGTCTCAAAGATCTGCTGATCAAAGGCACGCCAGATGACCGCCAACCCGGCCATCCAGAGCAGGGTCAATATGGTCCAGCGACGCAGACGGTAACGCGGCAGTTCCGCCTGCTCCTGCTTCATAATGGTTGCCGCCCGTTTTTTGCGTTTTTCGCTTGCCATGGTCAGGGCCTGATCACCTTTACTTCCTCAACCAGAGGTATACGCATGTGTAGTTTCTCGCGCGCAATCTTTTCTATACGGCCGTGGGTAGCCCAGGTGCTCTGCTCCAACTGCAAACGGCCCCACTCCACATCTATCGCATCACGCTTGTTTCTAATCGATTCCAGCTCGGCAAAATGGATACGGGATGCATATTTCGCATAGACCACCCCGGTGGCCGACAGGGCCACAGCCAACCCCAGCAAGCCAACGGTGACGACGTGCTGCCTGCTCATGCCATCCGCTCCGCAACCCTTAACACGGCACTACGCGCCCTGGGGTTTGCCGCGATCTCCTCGGATGAGGGGTAGATGGCCTTGCCTACGGATCGCATCTTGGGTTTTAGCTGTTCCTGTGTTACCGGCAGATCCGCCGGAAAATCATCGCCGCGCTCACAATCCCGGATAAAGCGCTTAACAATCCTGTCTTCCAGAGAGTGGAAGCTCACCACGGCCAGCCGCCCAAGCGGAGCCAGAACGTCGATTGACTGCTCAAGACACCGTTTAAGATCATCCAGTTCCTTATTTATATAGATACGTATGGCCTGGAAACTTCTGGTTGCCGGATGCTTCTCTCTCTCTTTCGTTGGGCATGCCTTTTCAATAATCGCCGCCAGCTGCCCGGTTGTTGTTATGGAACCCTCCCGCCGCGCATCAACAATCGCTTGCGCTATACGGCGGGAAAAACGTTCGTCGCCAAAATCTTTCAATACCTGTGCTATCTCTCCGCTCTCGGCCGTCGCCAACCACTCTGCCGCACTCACGCCCGAGGAGGTATCCATACGCATATCCAGAGGTCCATCGCGCAGGAAACTAAAACCGCGCGTTGGGTCATCCAGTTGGGGAGACGAGACCCCCAGGTCCAGCAGTATGCCGTCGACCTTTCCAGCTACACCATCTTGTTGTGCCAGCTGTTCCAACATGGCGAATGACCCATGCCTGATTAAAAACCTTTCATCCCTGCCGAACTTCTCTTCCGCATAGGCAACTGCCTGCGGGTCCTTATCTATCGCCAGCAACCTCCCGCCAACGCCAAGCTGCTGTAAAATCGCACCGCTATGCCCCCCACGGCCGAATGTCCCATCCACGTATATCCCGGAAGGCAAAATATTCAGGGCCTTCAGCGCCTCGTTAAAGAGCACCGGGACATGGTCGAATAGCGCATTCATCAGATTGAGAGTGTTTCCAGATCCGGCGGCAGATCCTGTTCCAGATCAGACTCTTCAAGCCAGCCATCACGCGCCTCGTTCCAACGCCCTTCATCCCACAACTCGAACTTATTACCCTGACCGATCAACACTGCATGCTTGTTCATCTGGGCAAACTCCCTAAGTGGTGGCGGCAACAGGATCCGGCCCTGTCCATCCATATCCACCTCGACCGCATGACCTACCAGCAGGCGCTGCAAACGACGGGTGGCCTTATTAAAGGTAGGGAGACGCATCAATTTGCGCTCAATCTCCTGCCACTCCGGCGCCGGATAGAGCAATAGACACTGGTCGCCTGGGTCTACGGTTATGACCAACTGAGAGGCGCAACAATCCTTCAGACGCTCGCGATACTTGGTCGGTATCGCAAAACGCCCCTTTGCATCCAGATTTAGGCTGCTAACCCCTCGAAACAAGATCAGGTCTCCCCTTTGTCTTTTCCATAAAAACCCACTTTTCACCACTTAACGCCATAATATGTACGATATTCCCCACTTGTCAAGGCGAATACCCCACAAAAACAGAAAAAGTTCCTTTAAAGACAGGGAGTTACGGAGTGGTATTAATGGCGCAACAAGGGAAATAAAACACACTAAAACAGCGCGCTAAAGTTGCAACTTAAAGTGATTTGTTAGGAGTTTTGGGAGTTTTATTCTTATCTTATGTGAGACCGGTTACCACTTTTCATCCCAACGAAGACTGTTAGGCAAAGATCGAGGAAAAAGAGCGTGGAACCCTAATTTAAGTCGTTTGGAAATAGATAACACCAAAAAAGCAGGCCGCAAATGAACGCGAATAGTTATTTGATGACACATAATTGAAGGTGGGAGTCGGCCTGTAAGCCGGGTTCTGTCGAGAATGATCATTCATCTAGGATGCGCGTCGCCACGCACCTCCAGCAACCTACCCGGGGACCCTGTGGGCCACAGGTTGCGGCCGAAGCCACTTGCCCCCCTATTTGGTCTTGCTCCGGGTGGGGTTTACCCTGCCACTGCCGTTACCGGCAGCGCGGTGCGCTCTTACCGCACCATTTCACCCTTACCATCCAACGGCGAACCGAAGGATTCGGCGGTATATTTTCTGCGGCACTTTCCGTAGGCTCACGCCCCCCAGGCGTTACCTGGCACCCTGCCCTGCGGAGCCCGGACTTTCCTCTCTCCCAGAAGGGACAGCGATCATTCGGCCGACTCCCAGGCGCAAAGATAATATCCACACCGCATATGCGCAACCAATATATTCATCCTGCATATTGCCAACCAACGCCATATTTAATAGGATTGCTCCTTTTTCCAGATATTTGCGTTAAATTTTGCAGGTCGGTTACTGTCTCAGTGCCGACTTCTTGTTTTTAGAGGCAACGGAACATAGATATGTCTGACCCGATCATGGCTACATACAAAAGACTGCCAGTCCATTTTCAGCGCGGCGCAGGGGCCCAACTCTGGGATACCGAGGGCAAGCGCTACCTGGACGCACTCTCCGGCATTGCCGTGTGTGGGCTGGGTCATGCCCATCCGGCGGTCAGGGATGCCATATGCACCCAGGCCGGGGAGTTGATACACACCTCCAACATATACGGCATCACTCAGCAGGAAGAGTTGGGCGCGGCCCTTACGCGCATCTCCGGCATGGACAAGGTCTTTTTCTGCAACTCAGGTGCGGAGGCAAATGAGGCAGCGATAAAGATCGCACGCCTGCATGGTCACTCCAAGGATATCGACAATCCGGCGATCGTCGTGATGGAGAACAGTTTTCACGGACGCACCCTGGCCACCCTGTCCGCCACCGGCAACCGCAAGGTACAGGCCGGGTTTGAGCCACTGGTAAGCGGTTTCGTGCGGATACCCTATGACGACATAGACAGCCTGCGCCTGGTCGCCGCAAACATCCCGAATATTATTGCGGTACTGGTGGAACCGATCCAGGGTGAAGGCGGCATCAACATCCCGGCCGACAACTATCTGAACCAGATACGCAACGTCTGCGACGAACACGGATGGCTTATGATGCTGGATGAGATCCAGACCGGTATGGGCCGGAGCGGACGCATGTTCGCCCATCAGCACAACGGCATAGTCCCGGATGTCATGACCGTCGCCAAGGGCCTGGCCAACGGCGTTCCCATCGGGGCATGTCTGGCCCACGGCAAGGCGGCAGATCTAATGATCCCTGGCTCCCATGGCTCCACCTTCGGTGGCAACCAATTGGCCTGCGCCGCAGCATCCGCCGTAATCAAGACCATAGAAGACGAAGGACTGGTGGCCAGGGCCGAGACCCTGGGCAGCAAGATCCTGGCGGATCTGGCCGACGCGCTGGAAGACGTGGCCGGAGTGGAAGAGATCCGTGGACAGGGTCTTCTTATAGGTATAGAGCTGGATCGCAACTGTGGTGATCTGGTCACGGCGGCCCTGGAGCAGGGACTGCTGATCAACGTCACGGCCGACAAGGTCATCCGTCTGCTGCCACCTCTGGTCATGAGTGATGAGCAGTGTGACGAGATGATTGAGACACTATCCGGCCTGATCAAACAGTTCCTTGCATCTGACCGGTAGACACAACCAATTACCTGTGTGGATAGAGAGATGACGGATAACACATCAAAACAGCAGCCTAGACACTTTCTGTCGTTGCTGGATCTTACCCAGGACGAGCTGTACGGCATACTGGCGCGGGCCACAGAGCTGAAGCAGTTGCTGCGTAAAGACATACCCCATGCCTCCCTGCAGAACCGCACCCTGGCCATGGTGTTCGAGAAGTCCTCCACCCGCACCAGGATCTCATTTGAGGCCGGTATCACCCAACTGGGTGGTCACGCCATCTTCCTCTCCCCCAGGGATACACAACTGGGCCGGGGAGAGCCGATTGAGGATAGCGCCAGGGTGATGTCCCGCATGGTGGACTGCATCATGGTGCGCACCTACAACCAGGATGATCTGGAACTGTTCGCCCAGCACTCCCTGGTGCCGGTGATCAACGCCCTTACCGATCTCTACCACCCATGTCAGCTACTGGCCGACATGCAGACCTACATCGAGCATCGTGGCGACATAGCCGGCAAGACGGTTGCCTGGATCGGCGACGGCAACAACATGTGTCACTCATACATCAACGCCGCCAGACAGTTTGACTTCAAACTGAACATCGCCTGCCCGGAGGGCTATGAGCCCAAGGGAGAGGTGCTGACCCCGGCCTCTGATCGCTGCCAAATCACACATGACCCCATGGCCGCAGCCACAGGCGCCGATCTTGTGGTGACCGATGTCTGGGCCAGCATGGGCCAGGAGGAGGAGCAGGCAAAACGCAAGCAGGCCTTTGCAGACTATCAGGTGACAGATCAGATCATGGCCCAGGCGGATAAGGACGCACTGTTCATGCACTGCCTGCCGGCCCACCGTGGTGAAGAGGTGGCGGCGTCCGTCATCGACCGGCCTGACAGCGTAGTCTGGGAAGAGGCGGAGAATCGCATGCACTCCCAAAAGGCCCTGCTGGAATTTCTGCTCTGCTGATATTTAAATAAGAACAGGTGAAGTTACTCAGTTTCAAAAATATACGGATTCTGTTTTTACTGACACTCCTGGCGATCGTCGCCGTATATACCAAGCATCAATACATGTACTCGACCTCCTGGCTGAAACCGCTTGAGGTCGTGATCTTTCCCATAAACGCCGACGGCGACACCCAGACGGCAAACTACATAACACAGCTTCTCGCTACCGACTTTGCTGCCATCGATCACTTCACCGCCAGGGAGGCAAAGAGACATGGCCTGTATCAGGACCAGCCCACTCAGACCCAACTGGGACCAACAATAGACAATCTGCCACCGGCGCCACCTCCCAAAGACGCATCCTTTCTCAAAATAGCCATGTGGAGCCTGAAGCTACGCTACTGGGTCTGGCAAAACACGCCGGATGATTCATCTAACGACAACAGGGTCCGGATGTTCGTGCTCTATCACACACTCGACAATAATGAACCATTACCCCATTCGCTTGGCCTGGAGAAGGGACTCCTGGGGGTAGTACACGCCTTTGCTTCACACAAACAGAATAAACAAAACAACATAGTTATCGCCCATGAACTGATGCACACGGTCGGCGCAACGGATAAATATGACTCTGCCGGCAACCCGATCTTTCCCGACGGCTATGCCCAACCTGAGCGCAAGCCTCTGTTCCCGCAATACCGGGCCGAGATCATGGCCGGACACATACCCCAATCAAATTCCACCTCCGAAATGGCCTTGAGTCTGGATAGCTGTGTAATCGGGAACAAGACCGCGCGTGAAATATCCTGGCTGGATGCTCAGTAGCGTCTAAACTAGATACTACAATTAAGACATCTTTCTGAAACGTCTTCCTATTAGAGTATTTCGGATTAAACAAAAAGATTTATCTGTTAAGGAGTAATTATGACTATCCGTATCGGTATCAACGGCTTTGGACGCATCGGCAGAAACATATTTCGCGCCATTCGTCAGGATCAGGCATTCGCAGACATGGAGATAGTGGCGGTAAATGATCTCACCCAACTGGAGACCTCAGCCCACCTGCTCAAATACGACTCTGTCATGGGAAGGTTCGATGGAGAAGTGGCGGTTACCGATAACGGCCTGATCGTGGACGACAGAGAGGTGGCCTTCACCCGTTACAAAGACCCGGAAGAGATCCCCTGGGGCGATCACGGCGTAGACTACGTTTTGGAGGCGACCGGACTGTTCCGCGACCACGACCTAGCAGCCGGCCACCTGAAGGGCGGCGTGCGCCGGGTGATCATATCGGCCCCGGCCAAGGGCGATGTAAAGACCATCGTCATGGGGGTGAATGAGGACGAGTACGATCCAAACAAACACCAGGTGGTATCCAACGCGTCATGCACCACCAACTGCCTGGCCCCCGTGGCCAAGGTGATCCTGGACAACTTCGGCATCGCCCGTGGCCTGATGACCACCGTACACGCCTACACCAACGACCAGCGCCTGCTGGACTTCCCCCACTCCGACCTGCGCCGGGCGCGGGCGGCTGCCATGTCCATGATCCCGACCAAGACCGGCGCCGCCGCCGCGGTGGCACTGGTCATCCCGGCCCTGGCCGGCAAGTTCGACGGACTGGCGGTACGCGTCCCCACCCCCAACGTATCCCTGGTGGACGTGGTCATGGAGGTGGAGAGAGAGACCACCGTATCCGAGGTGAATCAGGCCCTGCAGGAAGCGGCCAACCGCTATCTGGGCTATACCGATGAACCGCTGGTCTCCATCGACTTCCAGGGCGACCCCCACTCCTCCTTCGTGGACGGAAGCTGCACCCGGG
Organism: Sedimenticolaceae bacterium; assembly: GCA_050290785.1. Lineage (GTDB taxonomy): Bacteria > Pseudomonadota > Gammaproteobacteria > Chromatiales > Chromatiaceae > JAAGZL01. The sequence goes on from JBNKIR010000038.1 coordinate 31,979, forward strand.
TGGTGGGCACCTCGGTGAAGATCATGAGCTGGTATGACAACGAATGGGGCTACTCCAACCGCATGCTGGACCTGATCAATCATATGCAAGGGCAGGAGATATGATAATCTGTCGCATATGAGGTATTTGCCATCTACTAAATCATGACCAGCAAGTCGGAACAGGGCCTGGGCGGCTCGGACGCCCTGCGCGCCAACCTGCTGGAAACGGCGGTGGATGTAGTTCAGATAGATCCACGCCATGAGGTATTGCGCGAGCCGGTCAAGGGGTACTCCGGGCTGATCAAGGGCCTGGACAAACTCCTGTACGAACTCAACCATCCATTCCGCAACTGGCGCCTGATCCTGCCCGTATTCCGCAGCTTTGTGCTGAAGAACAACAGCCGCTATCTGGCCCACCCGGCGGGACCGCAGTGCTCCATCACCATCATCCAGGTGCTCCTGGAGGCCCTGGAGGAGTCCGGAAAATTCATCTCTGCGGAAGAGGTGGCGGAGGCCATAAGCGCCTATCTGGATAAACTGGTTTCCGATCTCGACAGCGGACAATTGCCAAACTACCTGGATGCCCTATCCACAATATTCAGCCAGCTTGGCGCCCTATCCAAAAAGAACCTGCTGATCCTGTCCAGCAGCTACCACCCGATCCGCGCCACCCTGCAAAAGCTGGTGCAGAAGATAGACGGGGTTGAGCCTGAGGGATTCGACTGGAGTCCGTTCTGCTCCTTTCAGGACAACTGCCTGCGCCATACCTATGATTACTGGCTGCAGCAGGATGACCCGATTGAGTTCTGTGAGATCCACACGGATGGAGTGGAGGCGATATCCCACACCAACATCCAAACGAGATTAAACGAACTGGATGCGCTGGAGAGAGATGCGTGTTCAAGCAGGCAGTTGGAACAGCTGGTGGAATTTCCAACCTACCTGGATATTGTGAGGGGTTACCGCCAGCATGCCAATCAACTTGCCAACGCAGAATCAGAACTATTAAACCAGAACTACAAACTGCAGTTCCTGTTCCGCATCATGGACAGCGACGGTCTCTCCATGATCCACGAAGAGACCCTGAAGGAGATCAACCGCAACCTATTACAGTTGGTACGCAAACAGACCTATGATGAGATCGAAGAGTTCTTCCTGCGGGCATTCGTATTCCTGCGCGCCAACGTAAAGCGCTTCCCCCACACCGCCCTGCAGAGCATCGAGGTACTGGGCACAGAGATACTGAAACACAACAACGGACGCCTGGTGGAGGCGTTCCTGGCCCAGGCCATCCGCTTCGGTTTCCAGTACAGTTCGGTCCAGGGGGTGACGGAAGACTGGCAACCCATATTCAACACCTCCCATCTCTACAACATCCGGGTGTGGCTGAACCTCATCATCCAAAATCCGGAGTGGTGCTCCACCCTGCTCTCGGCCCTGATCATCAACATCAAGCTCTCCGGCACCTGCATCCGGGATACCGACCTGTTCCAGAAAGAGATAACCCGCCTGCTCAACAGCGAGATAGCGCCGGTCTATAACCTGGTAAAACAGTTCACCCGTCTGTTGCCGGTATTCTTCAATGAGATCGGCTCGGAGGGCGTACTGCGTGAGGTATCCACCGAACTGGACGAGACCCACAAGCGCAAAGACCAGCTGATCCACTTCCTGCGCAAACAGAGTCATGTTGAGAGCTCCAACATGATCGTAGACTTCATCAACGGCATCATCCGCTTCTGGCGCACCCTGGATAAGGATGCGATAGCGATGTATATCCCGGAAGATCTGTTGCACCGGATCGACCCCCAAAGCGAATATGTAAGCTGGGTCCACCAGATCACCGTAGAGATGTTTGAAAATACAGGGTTTCAGGATGAGGAACAGCTGCTCTCCTGGCCGCGCCGCGAGATGGAAAAGAGCATCATGGCCATGAACGACCATCCGGAGTCGGAACTGCGCCGGGTGGTATTGCTGATCCGCATGTATCAACTGGTCAATCTCAAATACGATCTTGGCTTCCAGAACATAAGAGAGCAGGCGCAGGAGATCAAAGAGAGCGGTCTGCCGGACATCATGCCCATGGTGGAGGCGCTGGAGACGAACGACGCCTACGCCGGACTGGAGGCTATACTCGATACCCTGGAGGAGCTGAAAGATGTCACACTCAGTCCTGAGAAGTTCGAGGCCAGGGAAGACATCTTCCACAAACGGCATATCGCCACCGATATACCCTCGGTCTACGGACGCTATCAGGAGAAAAAGTTCGACGCCCTCAGCCTCTCCTTCCGCCTAGAGAATCTGGCCAACGTCTATCTGGAACGCCTCACCGCCAGCGCCAGCGATTTCCTCCTGACCCAGGCCACCTTCTATCGCGTGGTCAAGGCGTTGCGGCTGTTTATCCGCGCCCTGGCCATAGACGGCATCGCTTCGCGCCGTCTGGAAAATCAGGTGGACGTACTGGAGAACTCCCTCAAGGTAAAACGCTTCTCCTATCTCCAGTACCTGGACGTATTCCGCGGACTGTCCGAGGCCATCTCCGATATCCGTTACACCTACTACACCAACCACCACCGGGACACCCTGGCGGTGATCGCGCCCCAGATCCCGCGGGATTCGCTGCTACCGGCCTACCGCAACCATGTGGATGCCGACCGGGCCGGCACCCTCAGCCGCATCTCGGAGAGCTTCGAGAGAGACCTGATCGCCGAGACCATCGGCATCCAGTCGCTGGACAACTACATCACCCGGGTCTATCAGGTGTTGCACGAGCAGGAGGCCAACCTGAGCGTGGAGTATCTGGACATGCTCATGACCTACGATCCGAAGAAGCTGTTCTGCCGACTGCATGACCTGAACGAGCACACCTATGACCTGATCCACATGGGCAACAAGGGATACAACCTGGCCCAACTGATCAAACTTGGGGTCAAGGTCCCGGCGGGCAGCATCCTCACATCCGAGTTCTTCCGCTGCCAGAAGATCATCCGCAACTTCCCGCCGGCCAGACAGGACTTCAACAAGCGCCTGGACAGTGAGATCAACTATATCGAGCGTGCCACCGGTCGCCGCTTCGGCAGCCGCCAGGACCCGCTGCTGATCTCGGTGCGCAGCTGTCCCATCATCTCCATGCCGGGCATGATGGCCACCGTGCATAACCTCGGGATCAACGAAGAGATAGTGCAGGAACTGGCGCAGAAGACCGGCAAGCCCTACTTCGCCTGGGACACCTATCGCCGTTTCGTCCAGTCCTGGTGTATGACCAGCGGCATGGAGCGGGAGGAGTTCAGCGCCATCATGCGCCAGGCCAAAGAGCGTCACGGGGTGGACAAGAAACAGCAGTTCAACGCGGAGCAGATGCGGGAGCTGACCCTGACCTACAAACGGGCGGCCAGGGAGCACGGCATCACCATCCCGGACGATCCATGGCAGCAGCTCAACGGGGCCATAAACATGGTGATAGATTCCTGGGATGCCACGGAGGCGATCAAATACCGCAGCCTGATGGACATCTCGGATGAGTGGGGTACGGCCGTACTGATCCAGGGCATGGTGTTCGGCAACCTGAATCAGGATGCGGGCACCGGCGTACTCTTTACCGCCCACCCCTATCGCAAACTCAGCCAGGTCACCCTCTGGGGCGACTACACCCCCGGCAACCAGGGGGAAGACATCGTAGGCGGCCTGGTGGCCACCATGCCCATATCCATCGAACAGGCCGAACTGGACGACCGCCCGGTAAAACAGAGCCTGGAGGTGATGTTCCCGCAGATCTACGGATCCCTGCTCAAGCTGTCGCGTGAGCTGGTGTATAACGAGAACTGGAACAAGCAGGAGATGGAGTTCACCTTCGAGGGACCGACCGTAGAAGACCTTTATCTGCTGCAGACCCGCGACATGGTCACATCCAAGATCCAGTCCATGACCCACTTCATCCCGACCGAGGCCCTCAAGAGCAGCCTGCTGGGACGGGGCATCGGTGTGTGCGGCGGCGCCCTCTCCGGCCGCGCCGTTTTCAATATCGAGAACATCGAGACCATGCGCGCCGAGTCGCCCAACACGCCGCTGATCCTGATCCGCTCAGATACCGTCCCGGAAGATATCCACGAGATCTCCCAGGCAGACGGCGTACTCACGGCCCGCGGCGGCCAGACCAGCCACGCCTCCATCGTCACCATCCGTCTGGAGAAGACCTGCGTGGTGGGCTGTGAGGCCATGAAGGTGTTCGAGGCGGAGAGCCGCTGCGTCATAAACGGCCAGGAGATACGCTTCGGCGACACCATAAGCATCGACGGCCGCAGCGGCATCCTCCTCAGCGGCGAGCACCCGACCGAGTCTGCTCCGGAAGGGGCCAGTGCATCCAGGTTGATATAACATCCAGCTAAAGTAAAATTAGCACCTCAAATTAACTCATCCCCTTCACAGGAGAAACCATAAGAATGGGAACCGAAACCAGCGCCTTAAAGCTAGGCATCAACGGCATGGGCCGCATCGGCAAACTGTCGCTTTGGCACCATATTGCCCGTAAATCATTTTCCGAGATCGTGATCAATCTCGGACGCGATGCAGGCCAGGGGCTGGCTGATATTGCACAGGTCATGGAAAAAGACAGCAGCTATGGACGACTCGGCAACTATCTCTATGGTTACAGCGCACCGCGCTCCGTGATCGAGGAGTTGAACGAGGAGACCGGCACCATGCGGGTGGACGGCATACCGGTCAAGATCCTGCGCACCGAACGCAACCCCAAGGACATCGCCTGGGGTGATAACGGGGTACGCCTGGTGGTGGACACCACCGGCGTCTACACCGACCCTACCGTCCAAGGGGACGACCCCAAAGGTTCACTACGTGGACACCTGGATGCCGGGGCCGAGAAGGTAGTGCTCTCCGCCCCGTTCAAGATCAAGAACCAGGGACTGGCCATGCCGGACGACGCCATCACCACGGTGATGGGCATCAACGGTGAGGACTTCGATCCGAGCAAGCACAACCTGCTCTCCGCGGCATCCTGCACCACCACCTGCCTCTCCTTCATGATGAAACCGATGCTGGACGCCATCGGTTCCGACCACATCCTCTCCGCATCCATGGTCACCATCCACGCCGCCACCGGCAGCCAGAAGGTGCTGGACGCGGTGCCCAAGGCCGGGGCCAAGGACATCCGCAAGAACCGCAGCATCATGAACAACATCATCCTCACCACCACCGGTGCCGCCAAGGCCCTGAAGCTGGTGTTGCCGGAGATGGGAGACATAGGCTTCATGGCCGAGTCGGTGCGTATCCCGACCGCCACCGGCTCCCTGATCATCCTCACCCTGAACATACAGGCGGAAGATCCGTCCAAACCGGTCAACCGCGAGGAGATAAACGCCATCTACCGGGCTGCGGCGGAGGGACCGATGAAGGACTATCTGGTCTATTCAGAACACCAGAACGTATCCTCCGACATCATCGGCTTCCCCAAGGCGGCCGCCACCATCGAGTCCACCGAGACCCACACCAGGACCGCCATGGTGCGCATGCATCCTCCGGGCGGAGGCGACCCGCTGGAGGCCCCGGTCACCAAGGTGGTGGTCTACGGCTGGTACGACAACGAGCTGGGCAGCTACACCAACATGCTGGGGGACCGCCTGGTCAGCATCGCACAAAAGATGCTGTAAAGAGCGGGCGGCATGGATACCACCATGTATCAGGAACTGGAGCATGGCATCTTCCGTATAGATGCCATGTACCAGCGACCCGGACTCGCCAGCTGCTACCTGCTGCGCCAGGGTGACGCGGCGGTCCTGATCGATACCGGCACCACCCATACCGTACCCAGGGTGATGGAACTGCTGCGGCAGCAGGGGCTGACGCCGGAACAGATCAGATACGTCATGCCCACCCACGTCCATCTGGATCACGCCGGAGGCGTGGGCGAACTGATGCGGCAACTGCCGGAGGCCGAGCTGGTGGTGCACCCCTACGGCTCCCGCCACATGATCGACCCGGGCAAGCTGCAGGCCGGCGCTACCGCGGTCTATGGCGCGGACAAGTTCAGGGAGAGCTTCGGAGAGCTGATAGCGGTACCGGAACAGAGGGTGATCGAGGCCGCCGACGGATATAGCATCGACCTCAACGGACGCCAACTGGTGTGCCTGGACACACCGGGCCATGCCCGCCACCACTACTGCGTCTACGACGAACAGAGCAACGGCTTCTTCTCCGGCGACACCTTCGGCATCTCCTACCGCGAGTTCGACAACCACAACGGCCGCTTCATCTTCGTGCCGTCCACCCCGGTACAGTTCGACCCGGACGCATGGCACCGGACCATAGACCGGCTCATGGGCTACGCGCCGCAATACATGTACCTCACCCACTTCGGCCGCATCGACGACCTGCCCCGCATGGCCGAGCAGCTGCACCAGGGGCTGGATGACTATGTGGAGCTATGCAAATCGGTCACGGCCGAAGAGAGATATGAACAACTGGAGACCGGTCTGTTGAAGATCTATCTGGAGCGGCTGCAACAGCACGAATGCGCCCTGCCCCGTGACAAGCAGGAAGAGCTCCTAAGTCTGGATCTGGGGATCAATGCACAGGGATTGGAGATATGGATGCAGCGGCAGGATAAAACTGCTTAACCCCAACTGTGTGGGCTCACCCCCTGGCGACAAAAACCCTAGCCGCGAATGCTCGCCAATAACCGCATAAGTACGCAAATAACAAATACCCAATCACCCGTCATCCCGCGACCTGATCGCGGAATTCAGTAGGAGCCAAGTCCCCTGGGCGAAAAAACCCTAGCCGCGAATGAACGCAAATAAACGCAAATCACTATAAAATCCCCTCTCCCCTGGAGAAGAGGGCTAGGGTGAGTGGGAATATAGATAAATCCCACCAGCCCACCACCCGTCATCCCGCGACTTGATCGCGGGATCCAGTAGGAGCCCAGTCCCCTGGGCGAAAAAACCCTAGCCGCGAATAAACGCAAATCACTATAAAATCCCCTCTCCCCTGGAGAAGAGGGTTAAGGTGAGGGGGGGGATATTGATAAATCACACCAGCCCACCACCCGTCATCCCGCGACCTGATCGCGTAACCCACACCACACACAACCTTGCCTTTTATACCGGGATAATTTAAAAAGAATACGGCCCCTGGATTAAAACAACCATAAGGATGCCTTTCGGGATGAAAGAGACGGAATTGAATAAGACTGACAAAACTACGCCTACCTTTGTTAATCCTTTTAGGCTCCCTATTCAGGAGCTAACTACTTGTTTTCAAACAAGCTGGATTTTTATACCCCCTAAATGTCGTAGATGCAAAGGGACTTTTAGGGTGTCTACTTAATAGTTGGGCGTAAAGAGTGGATGAGATAATGGACTCTTGGTTATCAATTCTTGGATCAATCGCTTCTATTGGCGGTGCATATTTTGCCTATCATCAAGCCAGAAAAGCTCAAGGGCACGCGACGGTGGCGCAGCGACTGAGGGATGAACTAGTAAATAGAAGAAAGCTGGTCGAAGTCTCTCAGGTTCACGTGGAAACAGATCGAATATTGAAAATAGTATCTAAAGTAGGACCAACGTGCACCGCGGCGTCCATCAAGGGCGTGCACGTCACAGGAATTGCGCAAGAAGTTGAAGAATATTCAAGATTTATAAATGCCCAAAGCTCTCACTTTAACGAGCTATTCAGCAATCAAGCTTCAGATCTTTGCAAATCGCTAAATGACGACATTGAAAAGCTCTCTGAAGCCACAGATTTCGAAACAATAAAGAAAACAGGAAAAAGTATTTATCACAAAATAAATGCATTTTTACCGTTGGTGAAGTCGCTAACGGATGAGAAAAAAGAGCAAGACTCAACGTTTCAGGATTAAAGGCTAACTCTAATGAATATCACTGATGGCGAAAAACTAATCCTTATGATGCTTAGCGAGCTGTATGAGCAACTAGATATCGAGGGAGAGATTGATCCGGAATTCATCAAATCCGCGATCTTTAGTCAAAATCTATGGGGTATTCCATGGAAATACTCAGGCATTCCATTTGAAAGTCAAGAAACACCTCCTTTGGTTAAAGAAGTTCTCGACATTCTAGATATGTGGAGTTTCATTGAATATTCATATCAGGAATTATCTGAACAAGAAAAAGAGCAATTAGAAAGAGACGCTGATCCGTTTGGAAGAGATCCAAAATTTTCTGGCTTTGATGGCAACAATGAATCGGAGCATATGAATGTTGCCAGTTTTTTGATTAATGATCTTGATCGGTTTCAAGAGTTCAAGGGACGTAGCATGAATGCCCACATGCCAACTCTTGATACACACCATAGGATGCTGTCTGTTTTTGAAGACATTCGTACTAATCTAATCCATGGGCCTATGTCATTAGCTCAACTAACTGCGGTGCTACGTGAAAAGGTTCATCCAGAACATCGAAATGCGCCCAACAAGTAGCTCCAGTGGACAGCAAAAAGCGCCGCTCTTTCCTCGCTATGCTTTTTGCTGCCCCTGAGCAAAGCGTTATGCTTAAGAGAACTAATATTGCTTAATGGAATACTAATGCTCTTATCACTGCCAATATTGATTATTGGCTGGGTATTTTTAGTAATAGGCATTTATTCTATTGTTGCGAATTATTTTGGATTGCACGTTAGTGATGAACATTCATCATTAGTTGCAATATGGGCTTTTTTGTTCTCATTTGGCACAATATCATTCGCAGGCATTCTCGCGTCAAAAGCACACTTTGCGTCTAAAGATTATCTACGGCGTATTTACCTTTATTCCATAGTGAGCTCAATGGTTTTATTTTTTGGTTATTTAATTGTGGGATTGCTTTATAGCGCTGGAGCAATGTTTAAGTGAGTAATAAAGA
>JBNKIR010000039.1:0-28676 GCA_050290785.1 Sedimenticolaceae bacterium
CTTGTCGAAGAAGCCGTCCACCGATTCACGCAGGGCGGCCAGCAGCTTCAGGGCCTGGGTGTAATCGCCCTGGGCAAACAGCGGCCCCACCACCGGGGTCAGTTCTGCGACCTTGTGGAACAGCTCCTTCTCCGCCTCTTCTTCGAAGATGGCTGCATCCGGTTGAGCAGGATACTCCTCATCGCTCTTCTTCAGGATGTTGCGGATACGCTTGTTGGCGGCGGAGAGGCTCTCCGCCTCCGGCAGCTTGCGGAACTCGGTCACCGCCTTCACCCGCAGATCAAAATCCGCTGGTCGGGTGGGGCGGCAGGCCAGGACCGCATCGATCACATCGGCGCTTATGCCGCGATCTGCGTAGTAGGCCTTGAGGCGATCCATCATATAGTCGAACACCTCGCCCACCGCGGCGTCCGCATCCACCTTATCCGCCAGACCGTCAGCTGCCAGCTTGAGCATGGCCTCCAGATCCAGATCCAGCGTGGTCTCGATCAGGATACGCAACACACCCAGGGCGGCGCGGCGCAGTCCGAACGGGTCTTTCACCCCGGTCGGTCTCTGGCCGATGGCGAAGATACCCACCAGGGTATCCAGGCGATCGGCTACCGCAATGGCTTGACCGCAAGCTCCGGCGGGGAGATCATCCCCGGCGTGCTTCGGCAGATAGACCTCTTTCATGGCGGCGGCCACCTGCGGATCTTCCCCGGAGCGGGCGGCGTAGTAGCTGCCCATGATGCCCTGCAGCTTGGGGAACTCGTTGACCATGTCGCTCATCAGGTCGCACTTGCAGAGCTCGGCGGCGCGCCGGGCCAGGGCCGGATCGGAACCGGTCTGTTCCGCAATGGCCTGGGCCAGTTTGGCCACGCGCTGGGTCTTGTCATACAGGGTGCCCAGCTTCTCCTGGAACACCACCGTCTTCAGACTTTCCAGATGGGCCTCCAGGGGACGCTTCAGGTCCTGTTCCCAGAAGAAGGCGGCATCCTTGAAGCGGGGGCTGATTACACGCTCATTACCTGATCTGACCTGAGATATGTCCTGGCTCTCGATATTGCTGATGGTGATGAAGTTGGGGCGCAGTGCGCCGTCCGCAGACACCACCGGAAAATACTTTTGATGGCCCTGCATGGCCTGGACCAGGGCCTCGGCCGGGACCTCGAGGAAACTCTCATCAAACCCACCCATGACCGGCACCGGCCACTCGTTCAGGGCAGTCACCTCTTCCAACAGATCTTCGTCGATGACGGCCTGGGCGCCGGCAGCCGCAGCGGTCTCTGTGACCTGTTTACGGATCAGCCCTTTGCGTTGTTCCAGGTCGGCGTAGACCATGCCCTGCTCCTGGAGTTGGGACAGATAATTCGCAGGTGTGCTGATCTCGATGGCATCCGGTCGATGAAAGCGGTGACCGCGGGTGCTGCGCCCAGCCTGTTGCCCCAGGATCTCGGCCGGGATCACCTCATCCCCGAACAGCAGCAGCACCCAGTGCACCGGGCGCACGAACTCTTCACTGCGGGAGCCCCAGCGCATGCGCTTGGGGATAGGCAGGGCGGCGAGGGCCTTTTCGATGATCTCCGGGATGAGCTCGGCAGTGCCCTTGCCGGCCTGTCTTTGCTGGAATGTCAGCCAGCTCCCCTTGGGGGTCTCCTGCCGCTCCAACTGATCTACGGTTACGCCACAGGAACGGGCAAAACCCTCTGCGGCCTTGCTGGGATTGCCATCCGCATCGAAGGCGGCCTGCAGGGCCGGGCCCTTGCGTTCCACCATCCGGTCTTCCTGGGCGCTGGCCAGAGCGGAGATCTGAACTGCCAGACGCCGGGGTGAGGCGTAGCGCCTGATCTCGGTGAAACCGAGTTCGGCTGTTTTTAGTCCATCCTCGATGCCCTGCATGAAGGCGAGGGAGAGACGATCCAGGGCGGTAGGCGGCAGCTCTTCGGTGCCGATCTCTACCAACAGGTCGCGGGTATCAGCCATGGGCGGCGCCTCCCTCTCCGTTCAGCATGGGGAAGTCTAGGGCCTCCCGGCGGTCGTAATAGGCCTGGGCCACGGCCCGGGCCAGGGTGCGCACACGCAGGATGAAGCGCTGACGCTCGGTCACCGAGATGGCGTGGCGGGCGTCCAGCAGATTAAAGGTGTGTGATGCCTTCAGGATCTGCTCATAGGCCGGTAGTGGCAGGTCCTTCTCGATCAGCTCCATACACACCTTTTCGCACTGATCGAAATAACCGAACAGATAATCCACATCAGCAATCTCAAAATTATAGGTGGACTGCTCCACCTCGTTCTGGTGGAACACGTCGCCATAGGTGACCGGCCCTTGGGGTCCGTTGGTCCAGACCAGATCGAACACGCTCTCTACGGATTGCAGATACATGGCGATGCGCTCCAGGCCGTAGGTGATCTCTCCGGTGACCGGCCGGCAATCCAGGCCTCCCACCTGCTGAAAATAGGTGAACTGGGTGACCTCCATGCCGTTGAGCCATACTTCCCAGCCCAGACCCCAGGCCCCGAGGGTGGGGGATTCCCAGTTGTCTTCCACGAAGCGGATGTCATGCACCAACGGGTCTATGCCCAGCATCTTTAAAGAGCCCAGATAGAGTTCCTGGATATCGTCCGGGGACGGCTTGAGGATAACCTGATATTGGTAGTAGTGCTGCAGCCGGTTCGGGTTCTCGCCGTAGCGACCGTCGGTGGGACGGCGCGACGGCTGCACATAGGCACAGTTCCACGGCTCCGGGCCGATGGAGCGCAGGAAGGTGGCGGAGTGGAAGGTGCCGGCACCCATCTCCATATCGTATGGCTGCACAATGACGCAACCCTGGTCCGCCCAGTACTGCTGCAGGGCGAAGATCAGGCCCTGGAATGTGGAGACATCCGGGCTGCTGTTATTCGTTGGCGTGTTCAAGGAAAAGGCCTTTGTCTGCTTGTCCAGAAACGCGCAAGTATAGCGTCAGAAGGGAGTATTTGGCCAACAACGGGGCCAATTTAATGCGAATTTATTTGTGTCAGCGGATAGTTATGGCAAAAAGGCCATCGAATCCCGCCTTGGAAAGATCACTCCTGAAATCCGTACTCTTCGATCATCTTGCGGATTGGCTCAAGTACATCTTCGGCCGGACCGAGCAGCCTGAAGCCGGTGTCGAAAAAGGCGGGATTAACATCATTCGAGCTCCAGCGGCTTTCTGCCTGGAATCGCAGCTTAATCTCCTCATCCTCCGGCGTGTTCCAGCGGATCTCCAGATCGTAGGTCCGTTCCGGCTCGATCTCTGTTTCACTGATCAACATGAAACCGCCGGAGTTGATATCGACGATATGGCCCAGCAGCTTGTTGCTCTTGAGATCCCATACCCTCAGATAGTAGATCAGGTGTCGGCGTAGGACCGTCCTCCTGTCGTTACCCGCATCCTTTGCCGGCTTGTTGTGTCTATCGCCGAAGTACATAGCACAGCTCCATATAAACCATTGGAATATCTAATCGCTGCTGACCATTAAAGCATGGTATCTGGAGGGGAAATTGGCAAGTCTTGGGGCCTTATTTTTGTTCAGCGGAGGTTCATGGGTCCTGCAGTAGAGTAAATCATAGCAGCCCCTTTTCCCTTCGATCCATATCTTCTGGGGCCGTATATGTAATCAAAACAGGAGTGCAGCCATGACTAAAAAGTTACTGGTTATCACGGCATTAATGATATTCGGCCTGGGCATCACCGGTTGTCAACACACAAATCCACGCTATTCAGGCACGATCAGCTACGGTTGGGATGGCGGCTATTACGGCTATTCCGGGTATAGAGACTATCCGAGATATCATAGGCACCGCCACCACCATCGCCATTGGTATTATTAACGCCATTGAATTGCACTATCTAAGATCATGATGCGCCATCATCCTGATGGATGCAGTATAATCCCACGCCTGTTTGGATTATAAAGATATGCTATGACTGAGAAACGCAAGGCAGTTGCCCTTATATCCGGCGGTCTGGATTCGCTTCTGGCTGCCAAGGTGGTGCAGGAGCAGGGGGTGCATGTAGAGGGAATAAACTTTTTCACCGGGTTCTGTGTGGAAGGGCACACCCATGCCATCCGTAAAAAAGATCGCATCAAACCCAAGCGCAACAATGCGCTGTGGGTAGCAGAGCAGCTGGGTATGAAGCTGCACATCGTAGATATCATAGAGGAGTACAAGGAGGTGCTGTTCAACCCGAAACACGGGTACGGGGCCAATATGAACCCATGTCTGGATTGCAAGATATTCATGGTAAAGAAGGCCCACGAATGGATCGAAGAGAACGGTTTCGACTTTATCATCACCGGCGAGGTGATCGGGCAGAGACCCATGTCCCAGCGCAAGGACACCATGCCGGTGATCGCCCGTGACTCCGGGGCGGATGATCTGCTGCTGCGACCATTGTGCGCCAGGAACCTCCCTGAGACCCTGCCGGAGCGTGAGGGCTGGGTGGATCGGAACAGTCTGTATGATTTCAGCGGACGCACCAGGAAACCGCAGATGGCGCTGGCCAGGGAGTTTGGATTTGCTGATTATGCCCAGCCGGCCGGCGGTTGCTGCTTTCTGACCGACGCCCAGTACTCGGCCAAGCTGGCCGACCTGTGGCAATCCCGCGGTGAGAAGAGCTACGAGCTGGACGATATCATGCTGCTCAAGGTGGGCCGTCACCTGCGCCCACGGCCGGAGTTCAAGATGATCATATCCCGGGAGGAGGGAGAGGGTAATTTCATGCAGGGATATCGCAACCAATATGTCAGCCTGAAGACCACCAGCCATCCGGGACCACTGGCGTTGATTGATGGCGAAATATCCGGACAGAATCTGGAACTGGCCGCCAGGATCCTGGCTCGCTACAGCAAGGGCAAACAGGATGCATCGGTAGAGGTGGAGATACGCGATCAGGAGGCAAATACAAGTCGTATGGCGGTGGAGCCAATGGGTCCGCTGGAGATAAAACAGGAGTGGATCCTGTGAAGAGGGTGGAGTTGGATTGCCGGCGCATGCTGTGCCCCATGCCGGTTATCAAGGTACAGGATCTGGCGGCCAAGCTTGAAGCCGGCGACGAGATTGAGGCCATATGCACCGATCCGGGCGCGCTGAATGATATCCCGGCATGGAGTAGAATAAACGGACATCAGGTGCTGGAGACCGGGACCAGGGGGGATGAGTACATCGTGATTGTGGTCATAGGCAAAGAAGAAGATTAATGTCGGAAACACAAACCATGGATCGCACCGAGATCAGCAAACGCGTAACCATTATAGGGGCGTTGATCAATATCCTGTTGTCTGCGCTCAAGGTGCTGTTCGGCTTTGTGGCCCAATCCCACTCCCTCATCGTTGACGGCGTCCATTCACTTTCGGATCTGTTGTCCGATGCCATGGTCTGGTTCGCCTCCCACCATGCCCAGCACGGTCCAGATGAAAAACACCCGTATGGACACGGTCGCTTTGAAACCGGTGCCACCCTCGGATTGGGGATATTCCTTATCCTGATAGCCGCTGGAATTATTTGGGATAGCGCGGTACGCCTGTTCAGTCCGGAACGGTTGATGCATCCTGGGGCGCTGGCGCTGATCGTCGCCCTCTTATCTGTGCTGATCAAAGAGGGACTGTATCACTATACCATTGTGGCGGGGCGCAGGATCGGCTCCAAGATGCTTCAGGCCAACGCCTGGCACCATCGTTCAGATGCCATCTCCTCCATAGTAGTGGTCATCGGTATCGGCGGGACCATGGCGGGGCTTCCATACCTGGACACCGTGGCTGCGGTCATAGTCGGGGTGATGATCGCACGGGTCGGCTGGGAGTTGGGATGGCAGGCATTTGAAGAGCTCATGGATGCAGGACTGGGCCACGATAGACTGGATCAGGTAAAGGAGATCATCCACTCCGTGGATGGGGTAGAAGCGATACATATGCTGCGGACCAGGAGTATCGGAGGTGAAATCGTAGCGGATGTACATGTGCTTGTGGCGCCCTGGTTGAGCGTTACCGAAGGGCACATGATCAGCCAGACCGTTATGGATCGATTGCTGGGGGAGGTGAACGAGATCAGTGATGTGACCGTGCACGTTGATCCGGAGGATGATGAAGACGGGGCGCCGACCCAGGATCTGCCTCTGCGACAACAGGCCATGGAAAAACTGACTAGGCGCTGGAGCAGCATCCCCGAAGCCACTGAGATTCAGCGTACCATCCTGCACTATCAGGACGGCAAGATCGATATTGATCTCTATTTCCCGTTAAGTTGCTATGCGGGCGAAGAGATGCTGTCCGAGCTTAGATCAGCCTTACAGGAAGGACTGAAAGGGGAAGAAGATTTTCGTGACCTGAAGATCTATTTTGGCTAGGCCCTATTATGGTGCGCATATGTCATATAAGCACCATTATGGTGCTTAAGGTGCAGATTGATACTGCGAAACGGCCCTATTATTCAACCGCATTGTGCCTGGTCCGGGGTAGATGATTTGACCCATCCACGATAGCAACCTTTGTCATAACCTTTTGTTGAAAAGAGTTTTTTGGGGTAACAGCCATCATTTGGTGTATGATCTGAATTAGCAAGCATGTATGATGCAAAAGGGTCGCCATTTCAAGTGGCATATATTCTGCTATAAACGTTGAAATTATCTCGTTTATTGGTTTTTTCTCCTCTGCTTTGCGAATGGAGAATGAGATTAAATACCTTGGCGCCACCTATTGGTGCAGGGTGATGGTACGGTTGTCCCCGTGATGTTGTGTGGGGGCATTCTTTTTTAACATCTGCCACGGCAGCTAGATTTATAATCACAAAATCTAAATTTAAATAGTTGGAGAACTAGAGATGGCTTCAAAAGTCCTGAAGATGATCAAAGATAATGAAGTGAAGTTTGTTGACTTCCGCTTCACCGACACCCGCGGAAAAGAACAGCATGTTTCTGTACCAGCCCATACTGTAGACGAAGAGGTATTCACCGACGGTAAGATGTTTGACGGTTCCTCTATCGCAGGCTGGAAGGGCATCAACGAGTCCGACATGATCCTCATGCCTGAGCCTGATACCGCTATCCTGGACCCATTTACCGATGAGGTAACCCTCAACATTCGTTGTGACATCCTTGAGCCATCCACCATGGAAGGTTATGAGCGCGACCCACGTTCCGTAGCCAAGCGCGCAGAGGCATACCTGCAGTCCACCGGTATTGGCGATACCGCCTACTTTGGCCCTGAGCCGGAATTCTTCATCCTGGACGACGTACGCTGGGGTGCAGATATGAGTGGTTCTTTCGTGAAGGTCGACTCAGAAGAGGCTGAGTGGAACTCAGAGCGCGTATACCAGGATGGAAATATCGGTCACCGTCCTGGCGTTAAAGGCGGCTATTTCCCGGTACCACCGGTAGATTCTCTGAACGATCTACGTGCCGCCATGTGTCTGGCCCTGGAAGAGATGGGCGTGGGGGTTGAAGTTCATCACCACGAGGTGGCCACTGCCGGACAATGTGAAATCGGCACCGTTTTTGACACCTTGGTACGTCGCGCCGACATGAACCAGATCATGAAGTACGTGATCCAGAACGTAGGCCATGCCTATGGTAAGACCGTAACCTTCATGCCCAAGCCAATCGTGGGTGATAACGGCTCCGGTATGCACGTACACCAGTCTATCGCCAAGGGCGGAGAGAACATCTTTGCCGGCGACCAGTACGGCGGTCTTTCCGAGACAGCACTCTACTATATCGGCGGCATCTTCAAGCACGCCCGTGCACTGAACGCCCTGACCAACGCCAGCACCAACAGCTACAAGCGTCTGGTTCCTGGATTCGAGGCCCCGGTTCTGCTGGCCTACTCCGCACGTAACCGTTCCGCCTCTGTACGTATTCCTTGGGTATCCAGCCCGAAGGCCCGTCGTATCGAGGTGCGTTTCCCTGACTCCTGCGGCAACCCATACCTGACCTTCGCCTCCATGCTGATGGCCGGTCTGGACGGCATCCAGAACAAGATCCACCCAGGCGAAGCCATGGACAAGGACCTCTATGACCTGCCAGCAGAAGAGCTGAAAGGCATCCCGACAGTATGCCACTCTCTGGATCAGGCCCTGGAGGCCCTGGATGCGGATCGCGGCTTCCTCACCGCTGGCGGCGTCTTCACCGACGACATGATCGACGGCTACATCGCCCTGAAGATGGACGAGGTAACCCGTCTGCGCATGACCACCCATCCGGTGGAATTCGACATGTACTACAGCCTATAAGCTGACCAGACAAGTCGCGTAAAAACGCCCCCATTTTGGGGGCGTTTTTTTGCTTAAACGGCGCGTTTATCGGGAAAACCGTGCTGTTGGCACCACTGTCAGGTTGTTGGCCGATCATTGATCGTCTATGCTCCAGCTATGTACAGACCCCTACTCATGCTAACCATGCTTGTCTGCTTTACCGCAACTGCCGGTATCTACAAGTGGGTGGATAAAGATGGGAATATCCACTATTCAGATCAGGAGGTGAAAGGTGCGGAGCAGGTCGAACTCTCCAAGACAATCACCTTTACTCCCACAAAAACAGATACACCCACGGACACGGACACCCCACCAGATGAATTGCCGGCGTACAGCGAGATCTCCATTGTGCAACCCAAAATGAATGAGACCATTCGCAATAACAACGGCAATGTAGAGGTCAAGATTAAAGTGGTAGAAGAACTGTCGTCCCAAGACAGTATTACTCTCTATCTGGATGGAAAAGAGGTCCGCAAAGGCATGCACGGGACATCAACCACCTTGTCACAGGTTGAGCGTGGTTCGCATACCTTAAGAGCTAGTGTGTTAGACAAAAACGGAGTGTCTTTGATCAGTTCAAGCTCGATAATATTTCATCTGAAAATAGAGACCGAAAAACCCAAAGAAGAGGCCGCCAAAGATAACAGCGAAGCCTTTACGCCGGATTTCAACAATGGCGATAGTGAAGACGCCGATTACTCAAAAGACTTCACCAAAGATTACACCGGCGATTTTACAAAAGACCATGAAAGCTCCGGAAGCTACGAGGAAGGTGCGACCAAATTCAATAACGGGATCCCCTCCAACAGCGGCAACTTCAAGTCCGGAACCGGCACCTACGCCCCAAACTTCAATCAAAAGAAGTAAACGCCCTACCCAAGCACCAATATAGTGCATAAAATATATATAGCTGCGCATGGCGCCGGCTAAATCACCCCTGTTGTACCAGATACGGGCTGAAATTGTATTAAATATAGCCAGTTATGCCTGTTTTGCGTATTGATAAAACTGGTTCATTTATTGCTAATAGAATCGCATGATCGATAAAACTGAATCTCAGGAAAGGTATGGACATCAGGTCTTGGAGAACCTGAGTTTTTCGATTCTGTTGTTTGACCAGGATCTGTACCTACGTTACATGAACTCGGCTGCAGAGGTCCTATTTGCCCTCAGCGCCAGACATATGGTGCTCAATAAGGCCGGAGAACTCATACAGTGTGATTCGGCACTGGACGAGGAGAGCCTGGAGACGGCGTTAAGCACAGGACGCCCCTTTACGGAGAGAGAG
This sequence comes from Sedimenticolaceae bacterium, assembly GCA_050290785.1. Classification (GTDB taxonomy): domain Bacteria; phylum Pseudomonadota; class Gammaproteobacteria; order Chromatiales; family Chromatiaceae; genus JAAGZL01. The sequence continues at coordinate 9,540 of JBNKIR010000039.1, forward strand.
ATCAGTATGAATCTGCAAAACGGTGAGACCGTGACAGTAGATTGCACAGTAATACCGTTTACGGATGATCAAGGGGACCAGTATCTGCTGATGGAGATGCAGCATATTGATCGGCAGTTGCAGATAAGCAGGGAGGAAAGCCTGCTCAGCCAACATGATGCGGCACGGGACCTGATACGAGGCCTGGCCCATGAGATAAAAAACCCCCTGGGAGGTCTGCGCGGAGCGGCACAGTTGTTGGAGTCAGAGCTGGAAGACAAGGAGCTGTGCGAATACACCCAGATAATCATTGACGAGGCCGACCGCCTGCAGGCCCTGGTAAATCAATTATTGGGGTCCCATAGATTGCCCGAGATGTCTCAGGTAAATGTGCACATGATCCTGGAGCGGGTACGTTCTCTGATGATCGCAGAGTATGGAGACAGCCTGACAATCAGACGGGATTTCGATCCAAGTATCCCTGATCTCTATGTAGATAACGACCGTATCATCCAGGCGCTCCTCAATATTGTTCGTAATGCCGCCCAGGCATTAAGTGGAAAGGCTGATGCCGAGATAACCATGCGCACCAGAATCTTGCGCCAGTTTACCATTGGCAACATACGCCACCGCCTCGTGGTGCAGATCGAGATTGAAGATAACGGACCGGGCATACCAGAAGAGATCAGAGAAAAGATCTTCTACCCCATGGTCACATCGGGCACTTCCGGCATGGGTTTGGGTCTTTCCATAACTCAATCCCTGATCCATCAACATGGTGGCCTGGTGGAGTTTTCCAGCAAGCCGGGGCAAACCGTTTTTCGTGTAATGCTGCCATTGGAGAATAGAGGTGGGTAAGACACAACAGATTTGGATTATTGATGATGACCGTTCCATTCGCTGGGTCTTGGAGAAGGCGATGCAGAAGGCGCAGATGGAGGTGCGCAGTTTCTCTTCCGCCGACGGCGTGCTTGAGGAGCTATCCTTCGGGCTGCCGGATGTAGTGGTTACAGATGTGCGCATGCCGGGGATGGACGGACTTTCACTTTTGGGGCAGATACATGGGGCCTTCCCGGATCTGCCGGTGATCATCATGACCGCCCACTCCGACCTGGACAGCGCAGTGGCCGCCTTTCATGGAGGAGCCTTTGAATATCTACCTAAGCCATTCGATGTGGAAGAGGCGGTCGAACTTGTGCGCCGAGCCTGCAGATCATCGCAGGGAGCAGCCGCAGCCAGGGCCGAAACCGCTCTGGACAGCCCGGAGATCATAGGCGAGGCGCCGGCGATGCAGGAGGTGTTTCGGGCCATAGGTCGTCTGGCCAGATCCAGCATAACCGTCCTGATCAACGGCGAATCCGGAACGGGTAAGGAACTGGTAGCACATGCATTGCACAGACATAGCCCCAGGGCGTCCGGTCCGTTCATTGCCCTGAATATGGCAGCCATCCCCAAAGACCTGTTGGAATCAGAACTGTTCGGGCACGAAAGAGGGGCCTTCACCGGCGCCCAGGTACGGCGCGAAGGCCGCTTCGAGCAGGCCGATGGCGGCACCCTGTTTCTGGATGAGATCGGCGATATGCCTTCAGAACTACAGACACGCCTGCTCAGGGTATTGGCCGACGGGGTGTTTTATAGGATAGGCGGGCACGAGGCCGTGCAGGTCAGCGTGCGCATCATTGCGGCCACCCATCAAAATCTGGAACAGCTGGTGGAGTCCGGCCGGTTTCGTGAGGACCTGTTTCACCGTCTCAACGTAATCCGCATCCACATCCCTTCTCTACGGGAGAGGAAAGAAGACATCCCCATCCTTATGAAGCACTTTCTGGCCCGCGCCGCCAAGGAGCTTGAGGTAGAGACAAAGACCCTACTACCTGAGACGGAGAAGGAGTTACAGAATCTGGAATGGCCGGGCAATGTGCGCCAACTGGAGAACACGGCGCGCTGGCTTACGGTGATGGCCTCCAGCCAGGAGATCCACATTGAGGATCTGCCCACAGAACTGCATGCCGAGATCGATAGCGCGAAAAGTGATGACGACTGGTGTGGCGGCCTCAGGAACTGGGCACGTCAGAGATTAGGCCAGGGCCAAGAGGCCATTCTGGATGAGGCCGTACCGCAGTTCGAGACGATCATGATCGAGACCGCCCTGGAGCACACCGGCGGCAGACGCCTGGATGCGGCGCGCCTTTTGGGGTGGGGACGGAACACCTTGACGAGGAAGATAAAAGAGCTGGGGTTAGACGAGGAAAAATCGTAGTACCAATTGTCCTTGATTTTTCAAACCACCTCTCTATTATTAATTCCCTATAAGTTGGATGTTTGTATGTCCGACACGCGGATAAAGATAATAAAAAAGGAGTTCTCCATGATCCGTTCCATACTCGGAAAAGTATGCAGTGTCTGCACCCTTATCATTGCACTTTATATTCCACTCACTGCAACCGCAGCTACATTGCTCCAGCTTAATTTTGATACGACCATACTCGAAACATGGGGGCCATCCCCTTTAGATATAGATGATGATGTTCAAGCTGCATTGCAGATCTCAAGCAGTGACTTCTATATGAGTGGAACTGATACTCAGGATATTTTTGGAACACCGGTAAGCTTTCAGTGGGATATATACCAGGGCCCCAATACCTGGGGCTGGGCAACTGGTCCTTCCTGGTCACAGGCAAATCCCGGATTTGCTATCGCCGTTTCAGTGCTAAATAACTATTTGCTGCCAGCGGGGTCCATGGATGACATTCCTGGATATGCCACCACTTCGATGTTTCCGAACCTGCCGTCCGATGGGGATGTGATAGATGCGATCCTGATCTCCGTATTCAGCAATGATCTACTAACCTCGTCGCAGGAGAAATCGTTTAATACAGTGATGTTATACGATGCTGCAGATGGTGTTGTGACGGGGCAAGGCGTAGGCGGCATCAATGCAAGCAAGTGGCTAACAGATATTATCTACGGAGAATTGTTTATATTTGCAGATAACGCATATACCGAAGAAACCATTTGGGAGGCAACTGGCCCGATAGGAGCATCTCCGGTCCCGATCCCTGCCGCTGCATGGCTTTTTGGTAGTGGGCTGCTTGGACTATTAGGTATAACCAGAAAGCGCCTTACCTAACAAAGGCATATAGGTGAATTTCTACAGGGGATGCATGAGCATCCCCTTCTTCTATCACTGTGCTGTTCCTTCGGTATAATAGCTGATCGTTGAATCGTGGAGCATATATATGGAGATCAGCAGCATTGAACTTCCCGGATCTGAGATAGAGAGCATCGGCTTCGAGGGCGATGACCTTATCCTGAGGTTTTCCCGGGCCTATATCATAAAGACCATGAGTGGTACGGAGGAGCGCACCAAATGGTGGCAGGCCGGCGATCTGGTGTTTGAGCAGGCCGAGGTAGAGGGAGATCTCCCATCATGTCCGACGATTTGTTCCGGCGGGGATGTGGGAGAGAACATCTACACCTACCGGGATATGATCCAGATCCCATTGCAGGAGGAGGGGCCGGCGCACTGTAATCTTCGCTTTGAGGATACTGAAGACAGGCTTCAAGTTCGGGCCTTACGCGTACGACTCAAGATGCAGGACAGGCCTCGCTACATTGAGCATATCAAACCAGATTAGATGCCAGTCTATGCGCGGCACGGGTGGTCTCAGGCAGGCGATACTTCGTTATGCAGGACATCACTATCCGTATGGAACTCTCCAGACCAACCCTATGGCCTGACGAGATATAGAGAGGCCTGACCCTGCTCCTGCTGCGCAAAACGGCCCCGATACATTCTGATGCCTCCATCAACGGTACCCAGGCGCCCTTATCTTCCGGAACATCGTCATGGCTGCCGACAAGGCGTGATTTGGCCACGCCGATGCTGGGGATATCCGTCAGCAGACCCAGATGACAGGCTACACCAAATCTCCTCGGGTGGGCTATACCCTGTCCATCGCACAGCAGAAGATCTGGCGCCCGCTTCAATTGCCGCATGGCCTCGAGGATAGCCGGGATCTCACGGAATGAGAGCAGCCCCGGCACATAGGGAATTACTGTAGGCATGCGATACAGCACCTGTTCTACGGGATCAAGAGATGGGTAGCTCAGCGTTACTACTGCGGCCCTGGTGATATTGCCGGAATCTTCAAAGCCCACATCTACCCCGGCCACCAGATTTAACCGGCCCATACGATCAGTTGTCTCGACATGCCGGCGTAACCGCTGTTGCAGAGCGATCGCTTGCGCCGGCGCAATATCCCAGGGGTGATCGAACCGCTGCCTCACTGCTCCCCTTTCAACGATATGATCTGCTGCAGGATAGTTGACTCACTCCAGTCTCTCTCGCCCACGGCCAGGAGGGCTATCCTCCCATCCCGACCAAGCACGATCGTGGTCGGTAACAAAGGGACCGCCCACGACTGCGACACCTCTGACTTTGTATCCAGAAGCAAGGTAAATGTTATGGGCGTACTCCCCAGAAAGCGCATAACAGACGAGCGGGGTTCGCCAACATTAATCCCAAGGACAAATATGTCATGTTGGGCCAATATACCGGCCGCCTTTTGCAGGGAAGGCATCTCTGATACACAAGGAGGACACCATGAAGCCCAGAAATTGACCACAACCACCTTCCCAAGATAGTCGGGAAGGGCATGTGGCTTCCCTTCAATATCATACAGAACAAAGGCAGGGGCAGGCGGGTTGCTTTTTGATCTGGTTAGAGGCCGACTCGTCGGACTATCACATGCGCTAATACCAATAGAGAGAAACAGAACAGATGTCAGTAAGAAGATGGCTGTTCGTCGGATAAACATCTGGACCCTGAAGCTGGATTGAGACCATTAGGCAAGTAGCGACCTGGTCTGCTCAATCTCCTCATTTGCACCCTGCAATATGGCAATACTCTTGCGTGGTTCGAGGGTCAGGTTGTGTACGGCCGGGACCTGATCCAGTGGCGGCAGCGACAGGGCCTTGTCGCTACCTACATAGCTATGCAGCTGGGCCAGGATCAGTATGTCACAATAGTCCGTCGCACCCTCACTATCGCGCATCCAGTTCTCCGCCTCATTAGCCGCATCAATGTAGGGTTCTGGAAACCGCCAACTCCGCAAAAGACGGCTACCGAAAGGGCCTCGCATTTCCTTGATGGCTGCATCAACGGCATCCAGATCTGAGGCGATCTCCGGATAGTTCGAGGCCTGACTTATTATCGCTGCAACTCCAATATCGTGTAACAGTCCAATCGCCATGGCCTCATCCGGATTTAATCTCGAACAGTGTTTTGCCAGCACATAGCATATGGAGGCCACCTTGATGCTATGGATCCATAGCTTATGCATACGCTGATTGAGGCGTTTTGATTTTGTCTTAAACAGATCGCGCATGGTGTAGTTGACTACGAGGCTGTGCGTCACCGTCATGCCCAGACGGATCACGGCCTGAGGGCATGATTCAACGCGATTTTGCGCCCCGTAGAAGGCGCTGTTCGCCGCCTTGACTATCTTGGCGGTAATGGCAGGATCGGTCTGGATGATCCGGGCAATGGTGTGGGCGTTGCATGATTTCTCCTCGATGGCGCGCCCAACTCTGGTGGCAATCTCCGGCAGCGATGGGATATTCAGGCGATCTTGCTTCAGATCATCTTCCAGTTGCACAATGAATCTATTGGCTATACCAATATCCTCAACGACCTCATCATCTGATGCTACAACGCCCTCACTAACTTCATAGCCCTGAATCTGGCCGTTGGCCTGACTGTCGGAGATGGACTTGCCTATCAGAAAGTTTTCGACACAGATGTATTTAACCGGCGTGATGCAGATAACATCAAATTGCCTGGGCAGCAGTTGCGATAGTGGGTTTGCCGCATGGCTGGTCTCGGCATCGATCTGCCTTGGGTGGCCATCGGCGGCTGTCAATTGCACCTTACCACTTATTAGATAATAACTAAGTTCATCATTGCTGCCGCGCTTTATCAGGGTCTCGCCAGTGTTCGCATGCTGGATTTCTATACTGCCGGCCAACATCTCCAATTTTTTATTACTCCACCCATTCAGAGGAATGAATCTGCGTAATATTGACACCTCCGGTCTTATCATGGATTGATCTCCATTTTACTTCCTAAAGTTAATTGGATGCGTTGAGTTGCAGACTGCCGGTTAGCTCAGCAACGGAATCAATCCCATGCTCTACCAGATAGTCTTTGATCCCCTGATTGATCTTGGGGCAAATCAGAGGATCGTAAAATAGTGCCGTACCTATCCCCACCGCAGTGGCGCCGGCAATAAGAAACTCCAGGGCATCCTCGGCGCAGCTTACCCCCCCCTGACCTATGATCGGAATGGCGTGCGGCTTACAGACTTGATATACCTGATGCACCTTTAGCAGGGCCACAGGCTTTATGGCCGGACCGGACATCCCCCCCTGATTATTGCCGATGACGGGTCTGCGGGTCTTTGCATCTATAGCCATACCCATGAGCGTGTTGATGGCGGAAAAGGCGTCGGTACCCGCCTCGATACAACGTCTGGCATTCTCGGCAATGTCTGTCTGATTGGGGGAAAGCTTGGTGATAAGCGGCTTCTGCGATACCTTGCGACATGCCTCCACGACTTGGGCTGACATCTCAGGATCATTGCCGAAGGCCGCTCCGCCCTTTTTTACATTGGGACAGGATATATTTATCTCGATCGCTGCCACCGGAGAGTCGTTGAATCGCTCAGTTACCTTCACATACTCCTCAATGGTGGAGCCGGATACATTGGCGATGAAGTTGGTCTCGGTGAAATCAAGCTGCGGCAGGATCTCTCCCGCCACATAATCAACCCCAGGATTTTGCAATCCAATGGCGTTCAACATCCCGGTATCCGTCTCATATATCCGGTGTGGCGGATTGCCGAGACGGGCCTCGCCGGTGGTGCCCTTGAGACAGACTGCCCCCACATCGCGGTTGGAAAACCCCTGCACCCGGGTATACTCTTCTCCAAATCCGACACAACCGGATAACAGCACCAGGGGTGTTGCAAGCTTCATACCACAGAACTCAACTGCCAGCGTGGCGTGGTCGTTATTCATCAAGGTCTTTCCATCTATGTTTAAAATCGTATTGTATCAACCAGAGATCCCTCCCAACACCGGTAATATCATTCGCCTTTGTGCCAATAGTGGCAGTTCTCTGCATCTGATCCACCCACTTGGTTTCCGGCTGGATGAAAAGAGCCTGCGCCGGGCCGGTCTGGATTATGCGGAACTGGCCAATGTCACTGAGTATAGAAGTATGGATGATTTTCTGAAACAGCCCGATATGGATAAAGATAGGATATTCGCATGCACCACCCGCGGCAAAAAAGGTTATGCGGATGCCGGATATCGACCAGGTGACGCGCTGTTATTCGGCCCCGAGACCAGAGGCCTGCCTCAGGAGATGCTGGATGTGCTGCCTGCAGATCGATTGATCCGTATACCGATGTGCCCGGAAAACCGCAGCCTGAACCTGTCTAATGCAGTATCCATTATCCTGTTTGAGGCCTGGCGTCAGCAGGGATTTGCAGGGGCCGGTTAAATAGCGGGATGACTCACTCGGTTTCCGAACGCTGGTCACGCATCAACAATATCTGCACCGCTTCCCGTGGATCCAGACCCTGATACAGGACGTTGTAGGTCTGCTCGGTTATAGGCATCTCTATCCCTAACCCCTTGGCCTTGTTGTAGATCACCTTGGCGGCATCCACGCCTTCCACCTCCTGCCCGATCTCCCGTCTGGCCTGCTCGATACTCTTGCCATCCGCCAGGGCCAGCCCCATACGCCGATTGCGTGACTGGTTATCGGTACAGGTTAGGGCCAGATCGCCCAGGCCGGCCAGACCCATGAAGGTCTCAGGTTTGCCGCCCAAGGCCAGGCCCAGGCGCATGATTTCAGCCAGCCCGCGGGTGATGAGCGCGGCCCTGGTATTGGCCCCGAAACTGAGCCCGTCAGCGATACCGGCGGCGATCGCCATGATATTCTTGGCGGCACCACCTATCTGCAAGCCAATGATGTCGTCGCTGGAGTATGCGCGGAAACGATCCGAATGCAGATAGCGAGCCAATCGCGCCGCATGCTCGGGTGAAGTCGAAGCGACTGCGACCGCAGTCGGCAGGCCCCTGGCCACCTCCATCGCAAAAGTTGGTCCAGATATCACACCTATGGGACGATCTCCCAGAATACCCTTGGCGACCGTACTGAGCAGTTCTCCGGTCTGTTTCTCCAGGCCCTTGGTGGCCCAGCTCAGGGTGGTGGCGGGCTGCAACAGGGGTTCGACGCTCTCCAGAACAGAGGAAAACACATGGCTGGGAACCACCACCAGAACCTCGTCGGCAGAGGCTACGGCCTGGCTCAGCTCAAGGGTCGGCAGCAGATTGTCCGGTAGTTTTACCCCAGGCAGGAACTGTTTGTTCTCCCCGTCCCTGATCAGGGCCTCCACCTCGGCAGGCAGCCCCCAGAGTCTGACGCTGGCCCCATTGCGGGCCAGCAGAATGGCCAGGGCAGTGCCCCAGGATCCGGCGCCGAGAACCGCTATATTAGGGGATGACTCTCCCATAGATATTTAGTGTGTATCCTCAGGCGCATTCCCCTTAGACGCCTGTTGTTGCATATGCTGGGCAAACAACTGATCAAAATTTACCGGCGCCAGGAGGAGCGGTGGAAAACCGCCCTTGGTTACCAGATCAGAAACCACCTCTCTGGCATAAGGAAACAGAATGTTAGGGCAATAGGCCCCCAGCATAGGTCCCATCTCATTGTTGGGGAAGTTGGCGATGGTAAAGATACCGGCCTGCTTGGCCTCAACCAGAAATGCCACCTTCTCACCAAGCTTGGCAGTTATGGTAACGGTGAGTGTGACCTCGAATGTGTCGCCACCCAGGTTGCTTACCTCACTATTGAGTGAGAGGGTGTTCTCCGGTTGCCAGTCCATGGTAAAGACTTCAGGAGAGTTCGGGGTCTCAAAAGAGATGTCTTTGGTGTATATGCGCTGAAGATCAAACTTACGTTCGTCATTGGTCTGTTCTGCTTGTTCGGCCATTGTTTATAGTTCCATGATCGTGAATGTGAAAGGGGGGGAGGCTACCTCTTGCTGACCGGCAGGTTGGCGCTTTGCCATGCCAGAATCCCGCCCTTTAGGTTATAGACCTCCTCAAACCCACTCTTCGCCAGAGTCTTACAGGCCACAGACGATTGGGCGCCGGACCTGCAGGCCAATATGACCGGCACACCCTTATCCTTATATTTCTCCAGCTGAGAGAGCTGCTTGTTCAGGCTGGCTGCGGGTATATTGATGGAGTTGATGATATGTGATTTAGAGAAGTCTGCTATCGGCCTGACGTCTACCACTACCGCATCTTTGCGATTTATCATCTCCGTTGCCTCCTGGGGAGTCAACATGCCTTTGCCGCCCATATCGGACATAAAGTTTTGGGCAAGAAGAACTACGATTACTGCAAATGCAGCTACAAGGGCCAGATGGTTTCCGGCAAATTCAACAAGTTGTTCCATGGTAATCAGTAAAGCCAGTTTGTCTGCAAAGCACTAATTCTACCTGGGAATGAGAAAAACGGAATGGAAAAATACCATTCTGTTGGATCAGGACGGAAAAATCAGCGATTTGAGAATATATTTTCGAATTTTATAGTTGTTGGCAAAAAACTTCGCGCATCATGCCAATCAGTTTCAGGGTCCTGGCATCGCTTACCCGATAGAAGACCCTGTTGGCATCTTTACGGGAGGCCAAGATACCCTTGTCCCGCAGTATGGCCAGGTGCTGGGAGATATTGCTTTGAGAGGTCCCCACATACTCCACAATATCCTGCACGCTTACCTCCTGCTCCCCCAAGGTACACAGTATCTTCAGGCGCAGAGGGTGGGACATGGCCTTTAGTGAGCGGGAAGCACGCTCTACGTCCTCATCCCTGTCCAGGAGAGATACATTGCTTCCTGTATCCATACTCCCCATGCCGCGAAACGGCTGTTTTGGACTCGTGAATTGTTGGTTCATGCCCCTGATCCTATTTTAAAGAAACACTATACAATAATACTCTGTTTTAGTGTTTAAGGAAAAAATAATTAACATTATTGGTGCATTAGTCGCATTTTTAAAAGCAGATGGAGTGACATAGAGGCGATCACTGGAACAAAGATGGTGTCCAATCATATTTAAGGATCGATTTTTGCTGGCGACATTATTATAATGCCAGTAATTTCAATGTGTTATCATCATAGCTAGCATGTTGATGCACGTCGCCGTAGCGGATGGCACGAAGCGGTCTTGGAGGAAAACGGAGATGCGAGTCCCCGTTCAATGAGTTTTGGCCCGTCCCGGAGAAAGATGGTTTAATAGGCCGTTGCTGGCCAAGTTTGTATGGAGCTTGAGTATCATGAAATCCGGCTTGAAGCCTATTGTGTTGTTGATTTTGGACGGTTGGGGCTATAGCGAGGAACCGAAGTTCAATGCCATATATCAGGCGAATACCCCCAACTGGGACAGGATGTGGGCCGAATACCCACACACCCTGATCGGAACTTCCGGCTCCCAGGTCGGACTACCGGACGGCCAGATGGGTAATTCTGAGGTAGGTCACCTGAATATCGGTGCAGGACGTATCGTCTATCAGGACCTCACCAGGGTAAGCCGGGCTATTCAGGACGGCAGCTTCTATACCAATCCTGCCCTGACAGCTGTCGTTGATGCCGCCTGCTCCAAGGGCCGTGCGGTACACATCTTCGGTCTGCTCTCACCAGGCGGGGTCCACAGCCATGAAGAGCACATCCACGCCATGATCGATATGGCCGTAAATCGGGGCTGTGACCAGGTCTATGTCCATGCATTCCTGGATGGACGGGATACCCCGCCCAGGAGCGCCGGCCCATCTCTGGAGCTCCTGCAACAGGCCATGGAGAAGGCGGGCGGCGGCAGGCTGGCCAGCATGGTCGGGCGCTACTATGCCATGGACCGGGATAACCGCTGGGAGAGGGTGATCCAGGCATACGACCTGGTCACCGGCGCCGACGCGGCATTCGAAGCACCAGATGCCCAGACTGCCCTGCAGATGGCCTATGACCGGGGCGAAAACGATGAGTTTGTCCAGGCGACCAGGATTGGCGGGGCGGTACAGATAGGGGATGGAGACTCCATCATCTTCATGAATTTTCGCGCGGATCGCGCCCGCGAACTGACCCGCGCCTTTGTCGAACCAGGTTTTGATAAGTTTGAACGCAAGATCACGCCGCAACTTGCGGCCTTCGCCACCCTGACCCCATATCATGAGGAGTTCAAGGTGCCGGTTGCCTATGCCAAGGAGGAGATGCACAACATCCTGGGTGAGTATCTGGCCCATCTCGATATGCGCCAACTGCGTCTGGCGGAGACCGAGAAGTATGCCCATGTCACCTTCTTTTTTAATGGTGGCAGAGAGGAGCCGTTTCGAGGAGAGGACAGGGTGCTGATCCCATCCCCCAAGGTGGCCACATATGATCTGAAACCGGAGATGAGTTCGGTCGAAGTGACCGACGTCCTGGTCACTGCCATCGAGCATGGGCAGCACGAGGTGATCGTTTGCAACTACGCCAACTCGGATATGGTGGGCCATACCGGAGATTTCGCTGCTGCAGTGAAGGCCATCGAGGCCATAGACGAGGCCCTGGGCAGGATCCTCAGTGCACTGAAGTCGGTGGGTGGAGAGATGATATTGACCGCCGATCACGGCAACGCGGAGCAGATGCTCGACCCGGCAAATGGCCAGCCACACACGGCCCACACCTGCAACCTGGTGCCACTGGTCTATGTGGGACGCAGGGGGGAACTCAGGGAAGGCGGCGCCCTGTGCGACATTGCCCCTACCCTGATGTATATGCTTGGTTTTGACCAGCCTGAAGAGATGACGGGTCGTTCACTTCTGCAACTGGTCTGATCGACAGACGCCATGCCCCTCGCCCCCCTAGTAAAGCTTTTTCGATTCGGGCTCGTCCTATCTGTATTCATCCCCTCCACAGCGACCCTGGCTGCAGAGGATAAAAAACAGCAGTTGGAAGAGTTGCGCGACCAGATGCAGGATATCCAGACCGGCCTGAGCAAAAAGCAGGAACGCAGGTCAAAGGTACAGAAGGAACTGATGGCCACCGAAAAAGAGATAGGGCGGCGGAACAGAGAGCTGAACAGGCTGGAAAAAGAGATAGGCTCACAAAAGCAGCGTATCCGGGTAGCAAAGATCCAGCAGGGATTGAATAAGAACTCCCTGGAGAGCCAACGCAAGTTCATGGAGAAACAGATACGTCTGGCCTACACCATAGGACGTCAGGACCGTCTAAAACTTCTGCTCAACCAACAGGATCCGGAGATGGTGGGCCGACTGATGGTCTACCACGACTATTTCAATCGCAGGCGCTCGGAAAAACTCGATCTTATCCAGACCACCTTAAAAAAACTGCAGCAGGCCGAGCAGACCATGCTGGAGGAAGAGCGGGAGATGCAACAGCTGCAGGATAGAAGGCGGCAGGAGAAGGCGTCTCTGGAAAAAAGCCGGAAGGGCCGAAAGCTCCTGATTGCCAGCCTGAATCAAGGGATTACCTCTGACGGCGAGCGCCTCAAGGAACTAAAGAGAGATGAGGCGCGTCTACAGAAGCTTCTGGCTCAGATTCAGCAAAGGGCCAGGGCTGCCAGCGCCAAGGAGAGATTCGAACCCAAGGGCAGGCCGTTCACCTCCCAGAAGGGGAGGATGCCCTGGCCGGCCAAAGGGAGGATCAAGGCCAGGTATGGAGCTGCAAAAAGCGGTGATATGAAATGGGATGGAATCCTGATCAGCGCGCGGGAGGGGAGTGAGGTCAGGGCCGTTTACGATGGCAAGGTGGTCTTTTCCGACTGGCTGCGCGGATTTGGTCTGATGCTGATCCTTGATCATGGCGGTGGCTACATGAGCCTATATGGACATAATCAGAGTCTGGCGAAACAGACGGGTGACCTGGTCAGGGCAGATGAGATCGTAGCAATGCTGGGTGATAGCGGCGGCCAATCAGAGCCAGGGGTCTATTTTGCCATGCGTTATAAGGGAGAACCGATCAATCCGGAAAACTGGCTCAAATAGATATTCAGACGGCCCAACCGGGGGGTTCTTAGATGATTTCCCTTTTATTAGTTATAGTTAGGCGCTATATTGCAAGTGATATGTTGAGATTTGACGATATGAATGCCAGACAGAAATACCAGCGCACGGTTAGGGCGCTGATCTCCTGTCTGCTTCTGCTCCCCCTGGGCGGCATGGCGCAGACAGAAACGACTGTGCAGAAGGACAAACCGGAGAGCGTGCCGGTCAACGAGCTGCGCACCTTTGCCGAGATCTTCGGCCGCATCAAGCATGACTATGTTGAATCGGTGGATGACAAGACTTTGCTGGAATATGCCATCCGGGGCATGCTTTCCAATCTTGATCCACACTCATCCTACCTGGATGCCGATGACTACAAAGAACTGAGGGATGGAACCAGCGGTAAGTTTGGCGGCCTGGGGATAGAGGTAGGGCTGGAGAACGGTTTCGTTAAGGTGATCTCCCCCATAGATGACACCCCGGCCCAACGCGCAGGGATTAAGGCGGGCGATCTGATAACCAGGCTGGATGACAAACCGGTGAAAGGGATGGATCTGTCCGAGGCGATAAAGATCATGCGGGGAGAACCGGGAACCAGCATCACCTTGACCCTGATCCGGACAAAGGAGCAAAAGCCCCTGAAGCTGACCATCAAGCGCGATATCATCAAGGTCGCCAGCGTGAAAAGTCGCATCCTGGAGCCCGGATTCGGTTATGTGCGCATATCCAATTTTCAGTCGCGCACCGCAGAAGATATGTCCAAGCAGGTACTGGAACTTAAAGGTAAGGATAAAGGCGGATTAAAGGGATTGATCCTGGATCTGCGCAACAATCCCGGTGGGATACTGAATAGCGCAGTTGAGGTAAGCGACGCCTATCTAACCAGCGGAAAGATCGTCTATACCGAGGGGAAGGCCGCCGGATCAAAGAACTCTTTCTTGGCCAAGCCGGACGATATCCTGCAAGGTGCGCCCATAGTGGTGCTGGTCAATGAAGGCTCCGCGTCCGCGTCCGAGATCGTAGCAGGGGCGCTGCAGGACCATAAGCGTGCGGTGATAATGGGTAGGCGCACCTTTGGAAAAGGTTCGGTGCAATCCATCATCCCGGTGACCAAACAGGAGGCGGTAAAGCTTACTACGGCGCTCTATTTCACTCCATCGGGTCGATCCATCCAGGCTGAAGGGATAAAGCCGGATATAGAGCTACAGCGATTGGATGTAAAACAAACCGCCAACCCATTGCTGGATGATCTGACTGAGGCGGATCTTTCAGGCCACCTGGAAAATGGGAATGGCGGCAAAAACAAGGATACAGACAGCCCGGATCCTGGGGAAAAACAGTTGGCGCTGGATGACTATCAGTTGTATGAGGCCCTCAATCTGTTGAAGGGACTAGTCCTGCTCAAGGGCACAATACCCAAGGGATAATGATGCGAAGGAGCGTGATCATCCACCTGTTATTGGGGGCGGTTTTACTTCTCCCGTCCACAAGCTATCCAGGCGCAGCAAAGACAAACCCCTCGATCGCCATCATCATCGACGATATAGGCGACAAGCTTGCCAGAGGTAAGAGCGCCGTCGCCCTACCGGGAAAGGTCACCATCTCATTTCTCCCCCACACCCCTCACTCCAGGATGCTGGCAAACAAGGCGTATGCATCCGGAAAAGAGGTGATGCTACATCTGCCGATGGAGACGGAGACCGGCAAGAGGCTCGGTCCCGGCGGCCTGACCCTGCATATGACAGAGGATGAATTGAGGAAAACCACCAGAGATGCGCTGGACTCCATCCCCCACGTAAGCGGGATCAACAACCATATGGGCAGTCTGCTGACCAGGCATCCGGGTGCCATGGAGTGGCTGATGCAGGAGATCAAGGAACAGGGGAGGCTCTATTTTGTAGACAGCAGGACCACCGCACATACCGTAGCCGGAAAGATCGCCGTAGAAAATGAGTTACCTAGCGCGATGCGGGACGTGTTTTTAGACGATATCAGGGATAAACGCGCCATCCGCAAAGAGTTTCGAAGGCTGTTGAGTCTGGCCAGGAAACGCGGGTATGCCATAGGTATAGGCCACCCCTACCCTGAGACCATCGAGGTGCTGAAAAAAGAGATCTCCAGTCTGGGCTCCAAGGGTATCAGGCTGATACCGGCATCCCAGATCGTAAAACTGCAGAAGGGAGACGGCCCGCTGCATGATACGCAGATGGTGGTGAAGAGATTGCAACAGCAGCCATAATCACAAAAAATATATCTTTGTATCCGGACCTTGAACCAATAGTTATGCACCCATCAAATCTGAAGGTAATCACCACGCTAAAAGAAGACGCCTTTGGCAAGATCGAGCTGAGGGAGCTGGATGGCGAGCGGGTGATCTGCAGAGACTACTCAGAGGCGGGATTTCTCTCCGGTCTGCTTGCCGGCTATCTGGCCCGGCGTGAGGCCAGGGTGTTACAGGCCCTGAATGCGGTGGATGACGACAGATTGCCGCGCCTGATCCACTTTGGAGATAAGGTGTGCATCCGCAGTTATATAGAAGGGGTGCCGCTGAAACAGGGTAAGGTTGCAAATCCCAAATACTACGCCAACGCCAGAGAGATACTGGACAAGATGCACGGAGCGGGCGTGGTGCATAACGACCTGGAAAAGCCCGAGAACTGGTTGGTGATCGATGACGAGGTGGCCGGCATCATCGATTTTCAACTGGCCTACTATTCCAGGAGGCGGGGCAGGATCTATCGCTGGAGCGTGGGGGAGGATATCCGGCATCTGATCAAGCAGAAGAACCGCTACTCCCGGGAGAACATGACGGCAGAGGAGCTGGAGATCCTGAACAACAAATCAGGGTTTGGTCGGTTCTGGAGCAACTACGTCAAACCGGTCTACAACTTCGTTACCCGCAAGATATTCAAATATTCCGACCGGGAGCACTCCAAATACAGCCGCTGATTTAGTAGTCCACTAATAAACGCAAATAATTATGCGTCCCCACGCAGGGCTGTTGGATCGAGAAAAAAATAACGCCGTGATAACCGACATGCAGCTTTTCTGCGCGCGAAGTAATAGCCCTAAAAAAGCAAAGTAGGGGCGGGCACAATTATAGAGACCGAGGCAGCCAAACTTATCTCCCGCCACCTTGCCAACACTACCGTTTCCACGGAGAACAATGGGCACCCCGGGAGGAAATCAAAAGTTTGGTTAACATAATCTCCTCCCCTTACTTCACATTGCTATCGCGGGAGCGCGACAACAATTCTTTAACTCGTTTTTACGCTACTACGTGGGAATGAATACCAACCCATTTGCGTTTATTAGCGTTCATTTGCGGACAGTTTTGCTATTCGCTCTTGAAAGCCTAACTCTTAAGCCAGGACTGGATCAGTATCAATCCGCCCAAGCCCAAAAAGGCCCCGCCTGCGGTGACGGTAAAGGTTGCTGGTAACAGGATACTGGGACCCAGGGTCAACAGCATGGATCCGGATATGAGCATGGCCCCGCCGCTTACGGTGGATACCATATTGCGGTGATTCTCTTTAGTCTCTTGCCGCAGCCTGTTCAGTTCGTCAGATTTGAGCTGCAACTCCAGTCGGCCCTCAGCCGCATCGTTCAACACCTTATGCAGGAGTATGGGCATATCCGCCGCATACTCGGTCATCTTCGGCAGATTCTTCTTCAGCTTACGCGCGAAGGCCCTGGGCCCAACCTGCTGCTCCATCCACTCCTCCAGATAGGGTTTGGCCGTGGTCCAGAGATCGAGTTCGGGGTAGAGCTGTCGCCCCAGGCCCTCGATGTAGAGCAGGGTCTTCTGCAACAGTACCAGCTGTGGTTGCACCTCCATATCAAAGCGCCGCGCGGTCTGGAACAGATTGAGCAGGAAGTGTCCGAAGGAGATCTCGCTCAGCGGTTTGTTGAAGATGGGTTCGCACACGGAACGGATGGCGGTCTCAAACTCATCCACCCTGGTACCATACGGCACCCACCCGGACTCCACATGCAGCTCGGCCACACGATGGTAGTCGCGATTGAAGAATGCCAACAGGTTTTCGGCCAGATAACGCTGATCTTCGGTGGTGAGGGAACCCACGATGCCGAAGTCCACGGCGATATAGCGGCCGCTGGGCTCGACAAAGATGTTCCCAGGGTGCATATCGGCATGAAAGAAGTTGTCGCGAAACACCTGGGTAAAGAAGACCTCGACCCCCTGTTCCCCCAGTTTCTTCATACTGATGCCCTGGCGTTTCAGGGACTCGATATCGCTGATAGGGGTACCTTTGATCCGCTCCATCACAAGGACGTTCTTGCTGGTCAGCTCCCAATAGACCTCGGGGACGAAGAGTATATCGCTCCCATCCCAGTTGCGGCGCAGCTGGGATGCGTTACCGGCCTCACGCTGCAGATCCAGCTCATCCAGGATGGTCCTCTTATAGTCTTCCACCACCTCCAGTGGATGCAGGCGGCGCGCCTCTCTCCAGTAACGGTTGGCCAGGCTGGCAATGATCTGGAGCAATCCCACATCGCGCCGGATGATGCGCTCAATGCCGGGCCGCAATACCTTCACCACCACCTCTCTGCCATCCTTGAGCCGGGCCGCATGCACCTGTGCCACGGATGCGGAGGCCATGGGCGTCTCATCGAACCCATCCAGCCTATCCTCTATCGGACAACCAAAGGCCTCTTCTATCTGGGCCCGGGCCTTGCGACCCGGGAAAGGGGGCACGGCATCCTGCAGCTTGGCGAACTCGCTGGCGAACTCAGGCGGCAGCAGGTCCTGCCTAGTGGAGAGGATCTGGCCAAACTTGACGAAGATCGGCCCCAGGTCCTCCAGGGCCTGGCGCATGCGCACCGGGTAGGACGGCAGACGGTTACGGCGTATCCAGTACCAGGGCGAAAGATAGAGGATAAAGCGCAACGGCCGGAACAGATGGGCCTTGAGGATCACCTCATCCAGGCCGTGACGCAACAGCACCCGGTTAATGTGAATGATGCGCATGGTCTCCCCGAATCTGATCAACTGACGGCCCCTTTGGAATCTCTCTGTTTCTGGATGGCGTCCACACGTTGCTGCAGTCGCTCCAGCCGCTCCGCGAGCTGCCCGACCTCGGCGGCAAAACCGGCGATATCATGGCCGGTTGGCAACACCGACGCCTCATGTTGCAGCAGCCCCTGCGTCTCCTGTTTCAGGGTGTCGATGATGTGATCACGCCAGTAGCCGGCAAAGTTGAGGGCCCTGCCCACTTCGCCAGCGATCAGGCTACCGGTATATTGTGCGAGATGCGCCTCCCAGTCGATCTCCACCTGGCGCAGGATGCGGCAAAACAGCTCCGCCAGTTCGGCGTCTCCTTCCACCTGCATCCCCTGAGGGATAGCGCCCGCACCCTCCGCAATGGGACTGCGCAGACGGGCGATGGTCATGGGGCTGCCCTGCAGCAGACAGTCCGGTTCCCCCTCATAGCTAGCGTACAGTTGCACCATCTCCGGCCCTGGGACCAGGTAAATGGTATGACCAAGACCCAACACCTCCAGCGCTATCACCCGCCCATGCAGCTGTGCCATCTGTCTCCGCGCCTGCGGATCCATATCTATATGCTGATTTATCGCTTGCTCGAGTCCGGCGTAGGCGAGATCGGATATGCTCATAGTGGTCAGAGCTTAAAACCGCGGTGGATGGCGACTATTCCACCCGTCAGGTTGTGATAGTCGCAGCGCTCGAAGCCCGCCTGCTCCATCATGCCACGCAGGGTCTCCTGATCCGGATGCATGCGGATGGACTCGGCCAGGTAGCGGTAGCTGTCCTCGTCGTTGGTCACCAGCTTGCCGATAACCGGAAGTACGTTGAAGGAGTAGGCGTCATAGGCCCACTTCAGGGGTTCAATCCGTGGGTGGGAGAACTCCAGGACCAGTGCGCGCCCGCCCGGTCTCAGCACCCGAAACATCTCGTTCAGGGCCTGTTGCTTGTCGGTAACGTTGCGCAGCCCGAAGCCGATGGTTACGCAGTCGTACATGTTGTCATCAAAGGGGATGGCCTCGGCGTTGACCTGC
>JBNKIR010000040.1:0-12123 GCA_050290785.1 Sedimenticolaceae bacterium
TTTTGTAGGTCGCGTGTTAGACGGTGCAATCATTAGATTGCTATAATGCCTCTTCTTCATACTATTTCTGAAATAGCCTGATAATTGTCCAAATTTATAACGAGGTGCTGTTGTGTCTATGACAAGGAATTTTCGTATCAAACCCATCCTGTCCCTGCTGGTTATTGCATCTCTGGTGCAGATGTTGATCGCATGCGGTGGGGCGGAGGACCGCAAGGCCAAGTATTTTGAACGTGGAATGGAGCTCTACGAAGAGGGCAATTATGTAAAGGCCAAGCTTGAGTTCAAGAATGTGCTGCAGATCGACCCCCAGGACGCAGAGGGGCATTTCATGTTCGGTCAGATCATGGAGAAGGAGCAGAATTGGCGTCAGGCCTACGCGCTGTTCCTGCGGGCAGTGGAGCTGAATCCGAACCATGTGGGGGCCCTGACCCATCTCGGACGTCTCTATGCCATGAGCGGCGCCCCGGAGAAGGCCATTGAGTCTGCCGACAAGGTGTTGGTGCAGAAGCCGGGCGACCCCGCCGCCATGGTCCTTAAGGGTCTGGCCAAGGCCCGCATGGGCAATAAAGAGGACGCCGTCCGTGACGTGGAGGCCGCGGTTAAGGTCGATTCCGACAATATAGACGCGGTCTCGCTGCTGGCTGCGCTCTATGCCGATCTGGGCGACATGGACAAGGCCATAGCCATGGCCGAGAAGGGGGCAAAGGATCATCCGAAGAATATGGGTATCCACCTCCTGCTGGCGCGCATGTATGAGAAAAAAGGTAATACCCAGGGGGCGGTGGTCCTGTTGAAGAAGATGATCGAATTGCAGCCGGAGAATCAGTCCAACCGGAATCGTCTGGCCGCATACTATTTTGCCAAAGGGGAGAAGGGCGAGGCGGAAAAGGTGTTGCGCGAGGCCGTAAGCGCAAACCCGGATAGCGCCGATGCCAAGCTGGCCCTGGTTGAGTATCTGGGGAAAGAGAAGTCGACCAGAGAGCAGGCGGAGAAAGAGCTGCAGGCCTTTGTTAACGCCAATCCGGACGACTATCAGCTTCAGTTCGCCCTGGCCAAGATATATTTGGGTACAGGTCGAATGGAAGAGGCGCGGGCCATCTATCAGTCCATATCCGACAATGATAAAGACGGAAAGGATGGGGCCGACGCCAGGACCAAGCTCGCAGGCATGTTGATGGCGGAGAAGAAGCTGGATGAGGCCAAGGCTATGGTCGATGGGGTCCTGACGAATGATCCCAAGAATACAGATGCACTGCTGACCAGGGCGGCCATCTCCCTCGCCGGCGAAGATCCGGATAAGGGTATTGCCGATCTGAGGACCCTGCTGGGGGAGGATCCTGGACATGTCAAAGGTCTCAGGCTGAAGGCCAGGGCGCATCTGGCGAAGAAAGAGATAGCGCTGGCGCGCGAGAGCCTGGAGGCGGCCATTCAGGTGAGTCCGCAGGAGGCGGCAGCGAACTTTGAGCTGGCCCAACTGCTGGTGCAGACCGGAAAACCGGATGACGCCATAAGTGTGCTGGAAAAGATGCAGAAGTTCGCCCCGGATCATGCCGGGGTTATGTTGGGTATGGCCAAGATCTACACCGGCATGCGGAAATGGGAAGAGGTGGCCAAGGTGGCGGTGCAGATGCAGTCCAGACACCCGGACAAGGCCATGGGCTATTACTATGCCGGTCTGGCGCTTCAGGGATCCGGCAAGCTGGATGAGAGTGTGGCTCCATTCGAAAAGGCCCTGGAGATATCACCCAATGCGGTTGAACCGCTGATCGCCCTGGCCAAGAGCCGGATGGCTCTCAAACAACCGGAAGAGGCCCTGGCTGGCATAGAGCAGGCAATCAAGCACAATGAAAACAACTTTCTGGCCTACAACCTGAAGGGTGAGATCCTTGTGATTCAAAAGCGCATGGATGAGGCGGAAGCCGCATTCAGCAAGGCCAGAGAGATCAATCCCAAGTGGCCTACCCCATATAGAAATCTGGCCAAGTTGCGCATGCTGGATCAAAAACTTCCTGAGGCCATCGGCCTGCTTGAGCAGGGGGTGAGTAATTCCAATGACCTATCCCTATCGATTGAGTTGGCCTCAATCTACGATAGCAATAATCAACAGGATAAGGCGCGGGAGATATACGAGAAGCTGTTGGCGGAACGCCCTGACATCCCTGTAGTGAAGAATAATCTGGCAATGATGTTGGTGCGTGGCGCACCAAGCCAGGAGGATCTGGATAAGGCGCTGGAACTGACCAAGGATTTCACCCTGTCAGAGAATCCAATATTTGTGGACACCCTTGGCTGGGTCCGCTACATGCGTGGGGAAAACAAGGAAGCGCTTATTCTGTTGAAAAGGGCCTATAGCGAAGATCTGAAGATTGCGGATATCAGCTACCATCTGGGCATGGCCTATCACAAGGCCGGTAATGGCAAAGACGCCAGAGAGATGCTGGAAAGGGCCATAGGTTTTGGCAAGCCGTTTGAAGGGATTGAAGAGGCCAAGCAGGTCCTGGCCGAGATCAAGGCGGGAGAGGCCAAGGCCGGAGGGGTTAAGGCGGAATAGGTTAGCCAATAAACAGTTGCTCCATATCCCCTCTTCCCTAGGGGGAGGGGGGCAGGGGTGAGGGGGGAGAGCAGAAACTACCTTTGTGCTGCGTATGATGAAGGATTTTTTCTAGCTCACACGCTCCGGCGTGGGAGCGTGTGGTGCGGACTGTATAGGTCAGTTAGGAGGGGTGTCGTTCTTAAGAGAAATCGGGTCCTCTAATCGCAGAAATCCTCAATCCCCTTTCTGGCGTTCTCGATCTCTGTGCGGCGCTCTTCATCGGAAAGAATCCTGTAGCGGCCATCATCCATTTTCAGCCTTACCCTCTGATGCGTTTCAAGCTCTGTTAGATTCTTTGTTGCACTTTCGCAGTTCTGTTTTTTAGTAGCTGCATTCCTGGCCTCTTCCTCCTGTTTCTCCTTGGCTTCATTTTCCTTTTTCTTGCTCTCGTCTAGGGCATCAAGTCTTGCCTTGAGATTTTTCATTGTCTCATCTCCTTGTTCGGCAGGAGAAGGTGGCGGCGTCTTGATTATGGTGGCCTCGCCGGATGGTGGTGGCGACTGTGAATAGATGGTGACCCCGTTCTCGTCAACCCAGCGGTAGGTTCTGGCAGTGGTTGGTGCCAACCAAACCAGTAGTGTTATGGAGAGCAAAACGATCAGTTTAGATTTCATTATGTCACCGTTACTCAGGATTGTTGCGAATGCTTAATATTATGGGTCTGTATCAACTATAGGCAAGTATACATCGCCACTTTGTGAATCTGTTTTGAAATTTTAGCTGTTTTCGCCGGGTTTTATTACCGAAGCGTAAACAATGCGAAAAATTAAGCTTATTTCTTCTAGTGATCTGGAGCGGTGCCGGCATTTTCTTCATTGTGGTCGAAGATGCATTTCCATTTCTCAGTGATTTTGCCCTTAATTCCTGAGGCAAGCCCGATAAAGAGGGTATGCCTGGATGGCAATATTGCCTTTGGATAACGTGGTATATACAATGAATTTTGGCGTGAATACCGCTGAATCGGAATAATAATGTTACCAAGAACTATTATCGCGCTGTCACTCGGGGCCACCCTTGCAAGCATTCCTCTCGTGTCCACGGCTGATTTTACCGTTGGATATGGGGAGACCGTTGGCGCCCAAAGCCTGAGTGATGGTGAGACCGGGATTGTCCAGATGGGCGGCGCCATAACCACCATCGCCGACGACGATATCGCCATTGATGGCAGCGGCGCCAATAATACCAAGGCCATAAACAGGGGGGCAATCA
The DNA here is from genome assembly GCA_050290785.1 of Sedimenticolaceae bacterium. Classification (GTDB taxonomy): domain Bacteria; phylum Pseudomonadota; class Gammaproteobacteria; order Chromatiales; family Chromatiaceae; genus JAAGZL01. The sequence goes on from JBNKIR010000040.1 coordinate 3,806, forward strand.
CTACCAGTGGAACCCTTGCTGACGGTATCTATATTGAAGACGGCAGCACGGCCGCTAATGCAGGATCCATAACCACCAGCGGTAACGATGCCTACGGCATGGCGGCGTGGGATGGCAATATCGTCACCAACAGCGGAATCATAACCACCAACGGTATAGCGTCAGATGGCCTCAATGGCCATGATGATAACCGGCTAACTAATAGCGGCACTATAACCACCAACGGACCTGACTCTTATGCCCTGGCCGGAAGATACGACAACACCATCGAAAACAGCGGCGCTATCACTACCAACGGGGTGGACAGCTACGGCATATACGTCTGGGATGACAACAGCATTACCAACAGCGGCAGCATAACCACTACAGGTGATTTTGGAGCAGGCATCTTCGCTGAGGGGTTTTCCAACGACATCACCAACAGCGGCGCTATTACCACCAACGGGGTATTCGCTTACGGTATCTTCGCCTTGGACGGTAACAACATCAGCAACAGTGGCAGCATAAACACCAGCGGGAGCTATGCCCTCGGTATCTATGCCTATGGTAACAGTAGTGTCGTCAGCAATAGCGGCAGCATAAATACTGGCGGGGATGAGGCGTACGGCATCTGGGCTTACGGCGATGACAACATAGTCAGCAACAGCGGCAGGATAAGCACCGGTGGTGACGATGCCTATGGCATTCATATCTATGGCAATAACAATATCGTCAGCAACAGCGGCGGCATAAATACCAGCGGGATCAATGCCTACGGCATCATGTCTGAGGGCAATGGCAATATCATTACCAACAGCGGCAGGATAATCAGCGCCCAATCTTTCGCTCTTATTTCGGCTGGCTTTGACAATACCGTGAACCTGCTTGGCGGCACCGTAATTCAAGGCGGCATCATGCTGGTCTCCTCCGCTGAAAGATTTAACTATGGCAACGGTCTGAATACGGCCCTGACATTCACCGACAATATTCCCGGCAGCATAAATACCAACGGCATGCCTTCTGCTACCAGCGGCATGCTGGTGGCCACGGTGGATACCACTGGTTTTGCCATGGAAGACGAGGTGGTGGCTGATATAACGGATTGCGGACATGACGGTGTAGGGCTGCGCCTTGATCGCACGCGTTCTGTTTCCGGTGGTAATACCTGGGGCAGCATGTGCGGCAATATCCGCAGGCAGCAAGATTCCGGGCCTGCAGTACAGGCAAACCACCTGTTGGGTGGCGTGGTGTTCGGTAGCGACCATGCCCTTGCCTCCGGTAGACGCCTTGGCTGGATGGTTGGCTTCTCCTCCAGCAGGGTGGGTGTCGAGTACGATGCTCAGGAGGTGGATGTAAAGAGCGTGTTCGGTGGTATCTATGGAAGCAGGTCTACCAACGGATCTTTCGTGGATATGTCCCTGTTGGTGGGCTATGCAGACCACAACAGCGACCGTCATGTAGTAAATAATCTGGTCAGCGGTGGCCTGCAGACCGCCCAGGCGGATTACAACGGCTATTTCGTATCACCGGGCATACGCATCGGCACCACTGCCCAGTGGTGGGGCCACAAGGTACAACCCAGCCTGGATATCCGCTATGCGGGAATGCGCCTGGATGGATATAGCGAGAGCGGATCAGCGGCCGATGTGACTGCGGATGATCGCACCCTGCACACCCTGAGCGCCCGTGCCAAGCTATCGTTCTTCTCTGACTTTCAGGTAGAGGGCGGACGCACCATGCAACAGGAGAGCTATGTCGGTCTGGTTGGCCGTTCCAGCCTGGGTGATGATGATGCCAGCATTGAGTTGCTGGGCAGCAAGATTGAGTTTGACTATGGCGGTGAAGACCGCAGTCTGGGTCTGATCGCCGGACTCAATGCCACGCTGCTGGGCAGTGATGGGGCGGAGCGGGTCAGCGCCGGTTTTAATGGTGAGTTGGATATGGATGGCAACGTGGATCTATCCGTCCATGTCAATGCGGTCATCCCGTTTTAATCTATCAGGTTTTGTCGCTTTTCAGGACCTTGTTTTCCCTTCTGTCCATGGAGTTATTTGGTGGCAGCCAGTTATCGGGCGGTTTAACCAACTGTATTCCCAGGTTTTCCTTGACCTGCCAGAGCAATATTAGTAATTTGTGCTGTTCCGTTGGTTTTCGCCGATCATTTAGGCTGCAGGGGCAGTAGTTGGAGGTCTTTGACGTGGAATTGAGTGGTTCCGAGATCGTCGTTCAGTGTTTGAAAGACGAAGGCGTAGAGTATGTATTTGGCTACCCTGGTGGTGCCGTTCTTCATATCTATGATGCTATCTTTAAGCAGGATGATGTGAAGCATATCCTGGTGCGCCATGAACAGGGCGCGACCCATGCCGCAGACGGGTATGCGCGCTCTACCGGCAAGACCGGTGTAGCCCTGGTTACCTCCGGTCCGGGTGCGACCAACGCGGTGACCGGCATAGCCACGGCCTATATGGACTCCATCCCGATGGTGGTCCTGACCGGACAGGTTCCGTCTCCATTCATCGGCAGTGACGCCTTCCAGGAGGTGGATACGGTCGGCATCACCCGGCCATGCGTAAAGCACAACTTCCTGGTCAAGGATGTGAAAGACCTGGCCATGACCTTTAAGAAGGCCTTTTATATCGCCCGCTCCGGTCGTCCCGGTCCGGTGGTGATCGATATACCCAAGGACATCACAGATCCGAATATAAAGGTCCCGTACGAGTACCCGGAAAAGATTTCGATTCGCTCCTATAACCCGGTCACCAAGGGCCACTATGGGCAGATCAAAAAGGCGGTGGGGATGATCCTGGCTGCCAAGAGGCCTGTGGTCTACTCCGGCGGCGGCGTGGTCCTGGGCGATGCCTCGGAGCAGCTGAGAGAGTTTGTACAGAAGCTCGGACTGCCCATAACCAGCACCCTGATGGGTCTGGGTGCCTATCCATCCAGTGACAAGCAGTTTCTGGGCATGCTGGGCATGCACGGCACCTATGAGGCCAACATGGCCATGCACGGCACCGATGTGCTGGTGGCGATCGGCGCGCGTTTTGATGATCGCATCACCGGCCATGTGGAGCGCTTCTGTCCGGACGCCAAGATCATCCATATAGATATAGATCCATCTTCCATCTCCAAGAATGTGCGGGTGGATGTGCCTATCGTGGGCGCGGTGGATCGTGTGATGCAGGATATGCTCAAGGCGCTCAAGGAGAGCAAGGGCAAGCAGGATAAGGACGCACTGAAGGATTGGTGGGGTCAGATCGAGCAGTGGCGGTCCAAGAACTGCCTCAGATACGATCGCAAGAGTGATGTAATCAAGCCGCAATATGCCCTTGAGGTGCTGCATAAGGTTACCAAGGGTGAGGCCTATGTCTGTTCCGATGTGGGGCAGCATCAGATGTTTGCCGCCCAGTTCTACGGTTTTGATCAGCCGAGACATTGGATAAACTCCGGCGGTCTGGGCACCATGGGCTTCGGCCTGCCGTCGGCGGTTGGCGTGAAGATGGCCCATCCGGACAAGGATGTGGTGGTGGTCACCAGTGAGGCCAGTATCCAGATGTGTATCCAGGAACTGGCGACCTGTAAGCAGCATGGTCTGCCGATCAAGATCCTGGTCCTGAACAACGGTTTCATGGGCATGGTGCGTCAGTGGCAGGAGTTCTTCTATGAGAGCCGCTACTCCCACTCTGTCGTGGAGAGCACCCCGGACTTCGTGAAACTGGCGGAGAGCTATGGACATGTTGGAATGCGCATCACCCGAAAGGATGATCTGGAGAAGGCCATGCAGGACGCATTCGCCATGAAGGATCAGCTGGTGTTCATGGACGTGGCGATCGATCCGGAAGAGAACGTGTATCCCATGATTGAGGCCGGCAAGGCCCATAATGAGATGTTTCTACCCCCTGACAGTGAGCTGGTTTGATCATGAGACATATAATTTCGATCTTGATAGAGAATGAATCAGGGGCGCTATCCCGTGTAGCGGGACTATTTTCCGCGCGCGGGTATAATATCGAGGCGCTCACGGTGGCCCCCACTGAAGATCCGTCACTGTCACGCATGACCCTGGTCACCAGCGGCAATGAGGAGATCATTGAGCAGATCACCAAACAGTTGAATAAACTGGTGGAGGTGGTGAAACTGCTGGATCTGTCAGAGGGATCCCATATCGAACGGGAGATGATGCTGGCCAAGATTAAGGCCGAGGCTGAAAACAGGGAGGAGCTGAAGCGTCTGGTGGATATCTTCCGTGGCAGGATCATCGATGTGACCGATACCAGCTATATTGTGGAGATGACCGGCGACAGCGGAAAACTGGATGCCTTCATCAAGGCCGTGCATGAAGATCTTGTGGTTGAGGTGGTTAGGACCGGTCCATCGGGTATAGCTCGTGGCTCCAAGGGGTTGAGCCTCTAACTTACATTTTTTAGGAATTAGATTAAAAAGGTAATCTCAAATGAGTTTGAACATCTATTACGATAAAGACGCAGACCTTTCCATCATCCAGGGCAAGAAGGTCGCCATCATCGGCTATGGTTCCCAGGGCCATGCCCATGCCAACAATCTGAAAGACTCCGGTGTGGATGTAACCGTCGGTCTGCGTCCTGATTCCGGATCTGCCGTCAAGGCCACCAATGCCGGTCTTAAGGTAAAGCCGGTGCCGGAGGCGGTTGCCAGCGCCGATCTGGTGATGATCCTTACCCCGGATGAGTTTCAGTCAGTACTCTATCGAGATGAGATCGAGCCCAATATCAAGAAGGGCGCCACCCTGGCCTTCGCCCACGGTTTTGCCATCCACTACAACCAGATCGTACCGCGGGAAGATCTGGACGTGATCATGATCGCGCCCAAGGCCCCTGGCCACACCGTGCGAAGTGAATTCCAGAACGGCGGCGGTATCCCTGATCTGATCGCCATCTATCAGGATGCCAGCTGCAAGGCCAAGGATACCGCTCTCTCTTATGCCTCTGCCATCGGCGGCGGCCGTACCGGCATCATCGAGACCACCTTCAAGGATGAGACCGAGACCGACCTGTTCGGTGAGCAGGCCGTACTCTGCGGTGGCGTGGTTGAGCTGATCAAGGCGGGATTCGAGACCCTGACCGAGGCCGGCTATGCCCCTGAGATGGCATATTTTGAGTGTCTGCACGAGATGAAGCTGATCGTGGATCTTATCTACGAGGGCGGTATCGCCAACATGAACTACTCCATCTCCAACAATGCGGAGTATGGAGAGTACGTAACCGGCCCCAAGGTGATCAATGAAGAGAGCCGCTGGGCCATGCGTGAGGCGCTGCACAACATCCAGACCGGAGAGTATGCCAAGAAATTCATCCTGGAAGGCATGTCCAACTACCCTGAGATGACCGCACAGCGTCGTCTCAACGCTGCTTCGAATATCGAGCAGGTGGGTGAGCGTCTGCGCAGCATGATGCCGTGGATCAAGAAGATCGTGGACAAGAGCAAGAACTAATGAGCCTCTGCTTAATTCGTCATTCCCGCGCAGGCGGGAATCTATATATTTGATTATCCCTGGATCCCCGCCTACGCGGGGATGACGAAGATTTAAAAAACAGAGGTTACCTGATGTTCATGCATGGGGCTGAGTCGATTTGACTCCGACAGTCATCAAACAAAGCAATACACAAAGAGCATTGATGCCGGAAGAAGAGTTACAAGTTAAACGCAGACGCGGTATCTATCTGCTGCCAAATCTGTTTACTACCGCTGCCCTGTTCAGTGGCTTTTATGCAGTGCTGGCGGCGGTGAATAGTCAATTTGATGCTGCGGCCATCGCCATCTTTGTCGCCATGGTCCTGGATGGCATGGACGGCAGGGTGGCGCGTATGACCAACACCCAGACCGCATTCGGCGCCGAATACGATAGTCTTTCCGATATGGTGGCGTTCGGTCTGGCCCCGGCCCTGGTGATGTATGTGTGGGCCCTCAAGGGGCTGGGAAAGTTCGGCTGGCTGGCGGCCTTCATATATACAGCGGCGGCCGCCTTAAGATTGGCCCGTTTCAACACCCAGGTGGGCATAGCGGATAAACGTTATTTTCAGGGCCTGCCCAGTCCTGCCGCCGCTGCGATCCTGGCGGCCGCCATCTGGGGTGCGGTGGAGTATGGGATCAACAAGGATGATGTTGACTCGTTAGTCGGGCTGCTGACCGCCGCTGTCGGCCTGCTCATGGTGAGTAACTTCCGCTATCACAGCTTTAAGGAACTGGATTTCCGCGGCAAGGTGCCGTTTTTTGCCCTGGTCGTCATCATGCTGGTCTTCTCCATAGTCTTGTGGGAACCGCCGTTTGTCCTGTTTGCGGTCTTCCTCACCTATGCTGTCTCCGGTCCGGTCCTGACCTTGATCTATCTGCGGCAGCGCAGGAAAGAGCGGGAGGATATGAAGGGAGAGGCCGATGGGAAGGATGCCCCCGACGAGCGGGAATAGGCTCCCAACTTGGCAAGGGGCAAACCATAGGTTATATTTCTACTCATGGCATTTAACGACGCAACAATCTTTAATTCCCTTGCCGCCACCCGGCAGGTTGCGTCTGCGCGCCTTTCTCTAGATGTGCTGCGACTGCTGCCCTGAGGGGCAAAATATACAAACGCCCTGGCGAGGGCCCGCAGTACGCACAAACAAGATAGATTTCCCAAGTTAAGTAAGCATCCCAGCCGTTGATCCGTTTGGGATGTGTATGGAGTTAAACCATGAAGAACCAAGATCGTTTGATCATATTTGATACCACCCTCCGCGACGGCGAGCAGAGTCCAGGCGCATCCATGACCAAGGACGAAAAGATACGTATCGCCAAGGCCCTGGAGAAGATGCGGGTGGATGTCATAGAGGCGGGCTTCCCTATCGCCAGTCCAGGAGACTTTGAGGCGGTGCAGGCGGTGGCCCAGATCATCAAAGACAGCACCGTATGTGGATTGGCCCGTGCCCTGGACAAGGATATCGATCGCGCCGGCGAGGCCCTCAAGGGCGCCAACTCGGGACGCATCCACACCTTTATCGCCACCTCACCCATCCACATGGAGCATAAGTTGCGCATGTCTCCGGATCAGGTGGTGGAGCAGGCGGTAAAGGCGGTAAAGCGCGCCCGCAACTATACCGATAACGTGGAGTTCTCCGCCGAGGACGCCGGCCGTTCCGAGATCGACTTCCTCTGCCGTATTGTCGAGGCGGCTATCGATGCCGGTGCCAGCACCATCAATATCCCGGATACGGTTGGCTACAATGTGCCATGGCAGTTCGGCGAGACCATCCGCCAGATCATAGAGCGGGTGCCGAACTCGGATAAGGCCATCTTCTCGGTGCACTGCCACAATGACCTCGGATTGGCCACATCCAACTCCCTCTCCGCGGTGTTGAACGGTGCCCGACAGGTGGAGTGCACCATCAACGGCTTGGGTGAGCGTGCCGGCAACGCCTCCTTGGAAGAGGTGGTGATGACGGTGCGTACCAGGCGCGATGTGTTTGTGTGCGATTCCAATCTGGACACCACCCAGATCGTGGCCTGCTCCCGTCTGGTCTCCAACATCACCGGTTTTCCGGTCCAGCCGAACAAGGCGGTGGTGGGGGCCAACGCCTTCGCCCACGAGTCCGGCATCCATCAGGACGGCGTGCTCAAGAGTCGCGAGACCTACGAGATCATGCAGGCCGAGGATGTGGGCTGGGCCCAGAACCGCATGGTGATGGGCAAGCACTCCGGACGCAGCGCCTTCCGCGCCCGTTTGGAGGAGTTGGGCATAGAGTTCGGTTCGGAAGAGGAGTTGAACGACGCCTTTCGCCGCTTTAAGGATCTGGCCGACAAGAAGCATGAGATCTTCGACGAAGATCTCCAAGCCTTGGTGACGGATGTATCCATGAGTGCGGAGAACGAGGTGGTGAACCTGGTCTCACTCAAGGTGTGTTCCGAGACCGGCGAGATCCCGGTCGCCTCCGTCGTGTTGTCCGTGGATGGAGAAGAGGTATCCAGTTCATCCGAGGGCAGCGGTCCGGTGGACGCCACCTTCCGCGCCATCGAGTCTATCGTGGATACGGGATGTGAGTTGTTGCTCTACTCGGTGAACGCCATCACCAGCGGCACCGACGCCCAGGGCGAGGTGACCGTACGGCTGGAACGGGGTGGACGCATAGTGAATGGTCAGGGGGCGGATACCGATATCGTCATCGCCTCGGCCAAGGCCTATGTCAACGCCTGTAATCACATTATGCATGGTGTGAAGAAGGCCCATCCGCAGACCAGTGGTGTATAGGTAAGGTCGATGGAAGAGTCTCTGCGGCGGCAATATCTGGAGGCCATGGGCATCCAGAACTGGGTCGGGCGTGATGTTGCGCCCG
>JBNKIR010000041.1:0-116172 GCA_050290785.1 Sedimenticolaceae bacterium
AGTGCGCGCCCGCCCGGTCTCAGCACCCGAAACATCTCGTTCAGGGCCTGTTGCTTGTCGGTAACGTTGCGCAGCCCGAAGCCGATGGTTACGCAGTCGTACATGTTGTCATCAAAGGGGATGGCCTCGGCGTTGACCTGCACATACTCCACGTTGCCGATCAGCCCGCGATCCGCCATGCGTATGCGACCCTGCTCCAGCATGGCAGCATTTATATCGGTCATGGTAACCAGTCCCTCCGGTCCCACCAGGCCGGAGTAACGGGCGGCCAGGTCGCCTGTCCCGGACGCCAGGTCCAGCACCTTGTGGCCGGGACGCAGACCGGCCAACTCCACCGCATAGCGTTTCCACAGACGATGGACGCCAAAAGACATCAGATCATTCATCAGGTCGTATTTGCTGGCGACGGAGTCGAATACCGCACGTACCCGTCCGGCCTTCTCCCCGGTCTTGACCTTCTCGTAACCGAAATGTGTAGTGTCCTGATCACTCATGCTGCTTATCCTGCTTGAAGTTTCAGCAAATCTCCAGACGGATGCCGTCGGTTTTTGCCACCTTCTCCCCCGGAGGGGAAGGGTTGGGGATGAGGGGGAGAGTACCGAGTAACACAATCATCTCCCCACCCTCGACTAATTGTCCGCCTTGCGCTTGTGCCCGGCCCGCTCCAGCGCCGCCAGATAATCCTGCCAGTTCTGCTCCTGATTACGACCCAGGTCGTATAGTGTATCCCAGGAGTAGATGCCTGTGTTATGCCCATCATCAAAGTGGAGGCATACCGCGTAGTTGCCTACCGGCGTGATCTGCTCGATATTCACGTCCTCTTTGCCCAGCTGCAGGGTCTCCTGACCAGGCCCGTGCCCCTGCACCTCGGCGGAGGGGGAGAAAACCCTTAGGTATTCGCATGAGAGGTTATAACTATCGCCATTATCGAATGTTATCTCCAGCACCCTGGAGTTGCGATGCAGATTCAGCTCTGTGGGCATCACTTTGGACATGGTGTACTCCTAAAATTTATTCTATTCTGCTACAGAATGAAGCGGCTGAGATCCTCGTTTGAGGCCAGCTCAGATATATTGTTGTCTACATATTCCGCATCGACCGTTACCTTGGTGCCCGGCAGTTCGGATGCGGTGAAGGATATGCCCTCCAGCAGACGCTCCATAACTGTATGCAGACGGCGTGCACCGATATTTTCCGTACTCTCATTCACCTGCCAGGCGATCTCGGCCAGACGCCGCACCCCATCTTCGGTAAAGGATAGCTCCACACCCTCTGTCTGCATCAGGGCCCGGTACTGGTCGGTAAGAGAGGCGTCCGGCTCGGTCAGGATGCGTACGAAATCCTCTGTGTTCAGGGCGTCCAACTCCACCCGGATCGGCAGTCTTCCCTGCAGCTCCGGGATCAGGTCGGAAGGCTTGGCCAGGTGAAAGGCCCCTGAGGCTATGAATAGTATGTGGTCGGTCTTGACCATCCCCTGCTTGGTGGAGATGGTACACCCCTCCACCAGCGGCAGCAGGTCGCGCTGCACCCCTTCTCGGGATACGTCAGGACCACCGTACTCCGAGCGACTGGCCACCTTGTCCAGTTCGTCCAGAAAGACGATGCCGTTCTGCTCCACCATCTCCAGGGCGCGCAGCTTCAGGTCTTCATCGTTGATGCGTTTGGCCGCCTCTTCGTCCTGCAGTATCTTAAGTGCGTCCTTGATACGCAGTTTGCGCCTGCGGGCACCGCCACTGCCCAGGCTCTGAAACAGACCCTGCAATTGGTTGGTCATCTCCTCCATGCCGGGAGGGGCCATGATCTCGACCCCGAGGGAGACGCCGGCCACCTCGATCTCGATCTCCTTGTCGTCCAGTTCACCCTCACGCAGCTTTTTGCGAAACTTCTGCCGGGTACCGGAGCCTTCCGACTCTATCTGGGCGTCCCTATTCCAATCCGCATTGGCAGGACCTGGCAGCAGGGCGTCCAGCACCCGCTCCTCTGCCGCGTCCGCGGCCTTGTCCCGCACCTTCTCCAGCTCCTGCTCCCGCACCATCTTCATGGCGCTGTCGGCCAGGTCGCGGATGATGGATTCCACATCCCGGCCCACGTAACCCACCTCGGTAAACTTGGTGGCTTCCACCTTGAGAAACGGGGCATTGGCCAGCCTGGCCAGACGGCGGGCGATCTCGGTCTTACCCACGCCGGTAGGGCCGATCATCAGGATATTCTTGGGAGTGATCTCGTTGCGCAACTCCTCCGGAACCTGGGTGCGGCGCCAACGGTTACGCAGGGCGATGGCCACGGCGCGCTTGGCAGCGTCCTGACCGATGATATGTTTGTCCAGTTCACGGACGATCTCTTGGGGTGTTATCTCAGACATATTACTCGCCGCCAGCGGTATCCAGCGATTCAATTACAAGATTATGATTGGTATAGACACAGATATCGGCGGCGATGGAGAGGGCCTGTTCGACTATCTCCTGCGCCTCCAGTTCGGTGTTGTTCAATAGGGCCTGGGCCGCGGCCTGGGCGAATGGGCCTCCGGAGCCGATGGCCATCAGGCTATCCTCCGGCTCGATCACATCTCCGGTGCCGGTAATGATCAGAGATACATCCTTGTCTGCCACCACCAGCAGGGCCTCCAGACGACGCAGCATGCGGTCGGTGCGCCAGTCCTTGGCCAGCTCCACAGCAGAGCGGGTCAGATGGCCGTGGTGTTTCTCCAGCTTGGCCTCGAAGCGTTCAAACAGTGTGAAAGCGTCGGCGGTGGCCCCGGCAAAGCCGGCCAGGACCTTATCTTTATACAGGCGGCGCACCTTGCGGGCGTTGCCCTTCATCACGGTGTTGCCCATGGATACCTGACCGTCGCCGCCGATTACGACCTTGCCGTTACGTCGTACCGACAGGATGGTTGTGCCTCTGATTGTTTCCACGCTAAGTCCTTGATTTATGTGAGCGGGTCATTGTACCTGATTCTATGTGGGGAAACAGGGGGTTGTTTTCAAGACATGTCGGCGATGAACCCGGCGCATTCGCTGCAGACACACACATCTAACCGTGACAATTACCCGGTAGATTATGGTTAAAATCGCTGGCATTTTCTCCGGCCCTGAATGATAATCCATCTCCCTTGCGAATAATAAAGCGGGGAAATTTTGTTACATTCGCCCCCATAGAGCCGGACACAAATGCGTGATGCCTAGGGCTGAGCGCAGGAGACGAGTGATGAGCGTACGCAGAGCCAACCCTGAAGATAACGAACAGATAAAAAAGCTATATCAAAAGGCCTTTGACACCGACGCAGAGGCCATATTGGTGGAATCTCTACGTGAAAGCGGCGTGCCCAATGTCTCCCTGGTGTATGAAGACGGGAAAGACATAGTGGGGCACATCCTGTTCACCCAGGTAGATCTCGACGGCGACGACTCGGGGGTAAGGATCGCAGGTCTGGGACCGATGGGCGTACTGCCACGGGATCAGTATCGTGGTATCGGCTCATCGCTGGTCAAGGCCGGTCTGGATGAGTGCAAATCCGACGGTTATGGTGCCGCCGTGGTGCTTGGTTATACCACCTTTTATCCCAAATTCGGCTTTGTCCCTTCCGTAAAGTTTGGCATTACCACGACATTCAACGTGCCAGAGGATGTCTTCATGGCCCAGGAACTGATGCCAGAGGCGCTCAAAGATAAACATGGCACGGTCAAGTTTCACCAGGCGTTTGATAAATTTAAGCGCTAACCCTCAGCACCATTAGATTTTGAGTGCAAGAAAGCAGCACTGGGAACAGGTCTACGCCAGTAGATCACCCCTTGAGGTTAGCTGGTACCAAAAAGAGCCGACCCTCTCCCTACGAATGATTCAGGATTCGATCCAGATCGGAGCACAACCCATAATTGATGTGGGCGGAGGCGCCTCAGTGTTGGCCGATCGTCTTCTCGAGATGGGCTATACAAATATCTCAGTGCTGGATATCTCTGCCAGGGCACTGCAACATCTCCTAGAAAGACTTGGTGAGCAGGCAGACCGAATCAAGCGCTATGAGTGCGACATAATTGCATTCACACCGCCCCACCACTTCGCCTGTTGGCATGACCGCGCGGTGTTCCACTTTCTCACCGATGCTGACGAACGTAAAAGATATGTTCAGGTGCTCACTGAGGCGCTACCACCTGGAGGCCATCTGGTGCTCGCCGCCTTTGCCATCGATGGACCGACCATGTGCAGCGGTCTGGATATAGTGCGGTACGATGCGGAAAAGATCTGCACTGAACTGGGAGACGAGTTTAAACTGCTGCAACAGGTGAACGAATCACACCTTACCCCAACGCACCAGGAGCAGTTGTTCACCTATTACAGCTTTGTGCGCACGTAGATCTTCCTAGTCCGACAGGTAGTACTCCACGGTCGAAACCACCCGCACCTTCTTGATGTGGGGATTGTTGTTGTCCCGTGCCTCTATGCTGAACTGTCCCTGGGATGCCCGTTTGATCTTTCCCAGTTCGCTATCGGAATCCGAGGCGAACTTCTCTGCCACCTCACGGGCCTTTCTGGTGGCCTCCTCGATCATCTCCGGTTTCACCTCGTTCAGACGGGTGAAGATATACTCGGTCTGGGATTGATAGTTGCCGCCGGTAAACACAATGCCCTGTTTCCCCAGTTGAGACAAAGAACCCATGACCTTCCTCACCCCGTCGATGTTCCTGGAATAGACCGTCACCGTCTGCGCGGCGGTGTAGCGAAATTCGGCATTGTTGTTGTTTCCATACTGCTGGGCAGACTTATCGGTGATGGCGGGAGAGGCGAAGGTGATCTCATCGGCCTTGACCCCGTTCCTGACCAAAAAGGCCTTGATCTTGGCGGTGCTGTCATCGATGGAGTTGTACAGGGTCTCCAGCTCGTTGCTGGCAGCGGTGAACTGAATCGGCCAGATGACGATATCCGCATTGTACTCGCGCTCAGACAACCCCTTCACCGTCACGGTGCGTTCAAACTGTTTGTATTCGATGGCCGCATCTCCTATGAGATATCCAAGTGCGGCCAAACCGAGGAATATACAGATACCTAATGTGAGTGCGCTGGATTTGTCGAGTTGTTGCATGGTGGCTCCTTAAATATCGTAGTAATCCATTTTGAGTTTGTTACAGCTAATCTGATTCATAGCTGATCAGATCCATATCCGCCGCCTGGGTGCGTACAGGGATCAGCTCCTGATAGGCGGTAGAGTTATACCACTTGGTGATGGAGTCGGTGCCCGGAAAGCGGATTACGACCGTGTCTGTGTGATTATGACCGCCACTCAATACCGCTGCTCTCTTGCCACGAAATACCAGCTCGGCGCTCCATGGCACCAGTGTGCCCGGCACCCGGCTGCGGTACTCGGCCCATTTGTCCGGGTCTTTTATGGTGATGTGGCCGATTAGATAGGCGGGCATGTGTTTTCCTTTGCGTTAATGTTTTTCTGGTCTGATTGCTTTGGCAGTGGCCAATCTCAAATATAACAGAAGGTTGTATGCGTAACAGCGCCGGGTAACACTTTTATCAATAAATATCCTCGTTATCCCGCGACTTGATCGCGGGATCCAGGGGTTTTGTCAGTATCGGTAATCAGTTTCGCAGCTTTTCTAATTTGAACCCTTCCTCTTGCTCCTGTGCGTTAGCTGCGAGTGTGGTGCACCAAGATAATTAAAGGGAAAAATCACGATAAGCGGGATACGGTGGCACCAGTTGCTACCAGGTGATACCGCCTAATGAAAAATAGATATCAAAATACTCCGGTAGCCATTACTTACCTTTTTACAGATGGGATAATAACAACGAACAAAAGGCCCTATTTGCTATATTCGCGTTCTAAATCGTGTCGTGCCTGGTGCTTTAGAAACAAAACCTTCCCGCGCCATAAGATAAATGTTTGCTTCGTTTATAGCTTCGATTTTTCGATAGTAATCAGGAAGGGATTTCTTACCTATCGCGTCCATTAAAGCAGACATATGCTTCCAGCGATCATTGTACGTAGGATGGCTTTCGTCATACAGAATCTTTAGCAAATCATCACAAAATTCGCTGTGCTCATTTTCCCGGATCAATACGCCAAGCTCAAATGCTATTTCTGATGCTTCATCAGAGATATCTCTACCCGTTTCATATCCGTGCAATTCGTTGGTAGCAAACCAAAAATAGCAATTGTATAAAGCTGATAATTTGAGGAAAATCTCGTATTCAGCTTTCCGTAGTTTCTTTTTATCTTCCTTTCGTTGATCAAAATGATGATTGATTTTTGCAGTAATTACCGCAAGTACTGCACCACTTATCAGTCCAATAATTACGCTTAACGGTTCCATGCTTATCGTTCCTTAGAATAACTATAACCCACCAGATCTGAGCAAAATGCTATATCCTTCAGGTGTAAATTGTTATGTGTATATATGGCAATTGGATTTAAAAACAAAACGCAATCTTTTCGCGATACAAAATAAATTATGAGTAATGCTCTATTAAGATTTGCCCCATAAGTTGATCCATCTCGCGTTGCAATCTAGCAGCTTTGGGGCAATGTATGAGTCCCCTTTGTACTTTAGCCAAATCTCCTTCGTTAAGTGCTTCATGAAAAGATCGCGAAAGTTCAATAAATTTTGCCACACTTTTTCTTCCGGAAATTGGCTTAATGATGCTATTTACCTGAACTCCTTCATATTGATTTTTAGGGTCTGGGATAAACAAAATTCTCTCCATCGGAATTTCACGAGGAGTAAGATCAATCAATTTACTGTCAGGTCGTTCCCAAACAGCATGAAATTCAGCCTCGAGCCAAATTCGGGGGAGTTCAAAAATAGCCCAACCAAATATTTGTTTTCCACCATTAGCCTCAACATGTTCAGGAACGATGGAAAAGCACTCTTTTAATTGTTTTCCGGTAAGGGGCTGATGTAAAACATAGGAAGCCTTTTGACCTAAGCATACTTCTTTGCAGAAAGCGCGAATATGATTTTTATTTTTGCTTGGCGTTGTTGATAACACAATTTCAGATTTTTGTCAGATGCAATATACCGTTGTTCACCTACATAAATACGTATAACTAGAAACGTTGTATTATTTCAATCCTTTTCTCGATTGCGTATTCTATCTAAAGGCTCAAGATATTTTCCCTTTTTGTCCGTAATATCTGCAGGCCATATGGGCGTTAACTTAGCGCCATAAGAACCTACCAAAGCTTCAGCTATCATTTCCAACTGAAAATCCTCATCCTCGTCGTAGAGAAGATTCGCAAAGTGGTTTTGAATATTTACCAACGAAGCTTTGACACTACTGTCAGGGTTTGATCTTCTATCCTCTATAGCGATAAGACCATCTAAAATCTTGCGTATTTCTGGAAGGCCCATTGATATATCTAAAACACCTCCTTGGTCAAAATGAATTGCAGTTACTGAACCAAATAATGGAAGACGTATAGGATTATTAGTAACACTATTGGGCGCACCAAAAAGAAGCCAATCAGCTTCAATATCCCTACCTAATGCATTCACAATAGATGCGAAAGTATCAAGTGATGGGGCAATTTCACCTCTTTCGTAACGGCTTAAAGTATCACGAGCAATACCCGCCCTTGTAGCTAATTCGCTCTGGTTTAAACCAACAATCTTTCTTAGCTGTTTTAATCTAGAGCCAAAATTAGACAAATATTCTTCATTTTTCCTTGACATTGCAGTATATATGCCTATTATTGAGTGTAATATTAGATGTATATGCCTTATTTCATAGAGGAGATTATACCAATATGGACACAAACAAAACTGTACCGAGTATCGCACTATACCGCAGAGTTATGGCTGGTTTTATTCTACAAGGTGACAGCTTAGGAGCGTGGTGTCGTAGGAGGAACATAAGGCACCACAATGCCAAGTCTGCATTAATGGGTAGTTGGGATGGCCCAAAAGGACGCGCGCTCCGTACTGAGTTAATTGAATCATCCGGCATAACAAAATCTTCCTCTGAAGCTGCTTAATAACGATGAATCTCGCTGTCTTCAATAATATGCCTCGCTCAACCTTATTTGTAGTGGCAGAAGCAGAATTTGTTTGGAATCACTCGTCCGGGGGTATATCCAATGAATCGGTGTAATTGGAAACACATCAAGCCCAACAGCCTAAATCAAGCCCAGGAGCTGTGTATTCAATATGCCCGTGTGCGGCTGAATCGATCAGTAGATCAAGTAGCCGATCTAATGGGCGTTTCAAATCGCTGGAATTTGTACAAATGGATGCAGAACAACAGGATGCCAATCTCTCTTATTCGCCCCTTTGAAGCAGCTTGCGGGGCCAATTATGTCACTCAGTACCTGGCGTATTCAGATCACAAGCTTTTAATCGATATTCCTACCGGACGGAAGGCAACCGAAAAAGAGATTAACGCACTTCAGGCCTGCTTTTCTTCGGCCATGAGTATGCTGCTGGCGTTCTACGGAGGGGAGACCGAGGCTGACGAAACACTTGCAGAGTTAACAAGATTGATGGAGGAGCTAGCTTGGCACCGCGCCAATATTGAACGCTATACCCAGCCAGAACTTGAGTTTGAGGAGGCATAAATGAAAGGGGTCAAACTAAGTGAGTTCGAGATTCACAAGAAGGCGAGAGAGATTGTATCTGGCCTGCTTGATATGCCAGCACTTGACGCCATGATGATTGTTATTCAGGCAATAAACATAATTGCCCGAGAGAATATTGCAATAGGGTATGTCCCATCACCTCCCGCTTCCGCTTTTAATCCCTACCTTAGGAGGCACGGCCAAATTTCCAAGATAGATGCTGATCCCGAGATCAAGGCGTTTATTCATGGCATATCTGATGACATGACGATCAAAGAAATCGCCGAGCAATGCCAAAGGCGTTTTGGGAAAAACCGTGCTCCCAGCAAAAGCGCTGTAGGACGGTACTTGCAAAAACTCGCCAGGCTTGATCGAGAAAAATGCAAACCAGGGGATCAAGGATGAATGACATAACCCAATCTGTCTATAAGGCTGGAAGGGTTCTGGAATGCCTGTTTCAGGAAGGGTTTCAAGGCAAGACCATCAATGAGATATGTCGACAGACAAGCATAGATCCGCAGTCGATAAGGAGGTCATTGTTGACATGGAAGAACCTTGGATGGGTGATAGAAGTGCCTATTGCCGGAGAAAAGGCATCCTGCTGGAAGATTAGCCGTAATCTGGTGGAAATAGCATTTGCTTACGAGAAGGACGCAATGAACCGTATCCACTCAATCAAGAATGAATTCAAAACAGTCACAGGTAAGGAGCTTATCGCATGAAGAAGAGCATTGATCAAAAAGAACAGGTTGCACGGATGACCCTGGATCATGCGGTGACAGAACAGGCTTTAGGCAATGCAGAAACACAGGATTTAGTTCAATACACCGAAGACAGGGATCTAATGAATCAACTCATCGGGCAAGTCCAAATGTCGAGGTCTATTGCCAAGTTTGTTGACGTCGTCAGTTTAAGCAAGGCATTGGAAATTAAGAAATCTAAGTTATATCTGACACTTAAGGGGCAAAGCGCGTTAGATGTAGATGGTAAGAAAATTGCCGACGTCGGCACCTGGGATGGTTTCTGCCGGTTGATTGGAACAACTCGTTCAAAGATGGACGAGGATCTAAAGAATCTTGAGGTATTTGGTGAAGATGCTCTTAATAGCCTGAATAGAATAGGTGCTGGATATCGCGAGCTTAGAAAGCTTCGCAAGATTCCGGAGGGTGAGCGAGATTTAATCATAAACGGTGAAGCAATCAGGGCAGGAGATAAGGACGCATTGGTTGATCTGATTGAAGAAATTGTAGCTAAACATACCAAAGAAAAGGCAAAGGTGGAAAAGGAAAATACTGATCTAAAAGCCGATCTAGAGGCCTCACGCAAGGTAGCAGAAGGCAAAAACAAGAAGATTAATGACTTAGAAATTCAGCTTAACCGCAGTGAATCACTCAAGCCAGGCGAACGAGAAGTTGAGCTATCCGGCAAGCTTGATGATGCTGTCAGAAATGTACTGACTGCCTTTTTGGAACCGAACAGTGTTTTTACCCAGATTTTTGAATGGGAAGATAGTCCACGGGATCTGCGCTATGCCTGCGCCCAGGCGATGGCAAGGATTAAAGTCAGAATGGACGAATTACACACTACCTTTGGGATTGAGTATCTTGAATTGGACTTTGATGATTCATGGATGGCTGACAATAAATCGAACGGCGCTTCTGTGTCCGAGTACGAGTGTGAGTAGAGGGCCCTTCGATGCAAGCTGCAGAAATCGGAGATCTGGAGTATTTCAAAGAGCTAGCTAT
This sequence comes from Sedimenticolaceae bacterium, assembly GCA_050290785.1. GTDB lineage: Bacteria > Pseudomonadota > Gammaproteobacteria > Chromatiales > Chromatiaceae > JAAGZL01. The sequence continues at coordinate 10,306 of JBNKIR010000041.1, forward strand.
GCGCCTTGATAAAGTAGGTCATGGTAAAAAGGGGAAACTTATAAATGAAGCATCTCAGTTCTTAAGAACATCTCGTGATGGTGTTTACAAAAGATTAAGGGATGTTGGCTGGCAATCAGGGAAGAGGCGTAGAAAGGACCATGGGCAAAGCAAGCTGAATAAACATGTAGCCATGACGGTGTCTAGTATCATGGTTGAATCTACACGCGCCAATGGCAAGCGCCTACTTTCCTTCAATGACGCACTAGAAATAGCCCAGGCAAATGGCATTGGTGCAGATGTATCCCCCGCAACCTTGCAGAGAGTTATGCGGCGACATGGTTGCCATCCGAGCCAGATAGCAAGTCCTACACCACATGTTTCGATGCGGAGCCTTCATCCTAATCATGTTTGGCAGTTTGATGTTTCTGTATGTGTACTGTTCTACCTGGATGAAGGTGGGCTTGCAGTTATGGATGAGAAACGGTTTTATAAGAACAAGCCAGAAAATGTTGCCAGAATTGTAAAAAAACGCGTGTTGCGCTATCTGGTCACAGACCACTATACAGGAACATTCTTTGTTAAATACTATCTGCGTGGTGGTGAAGATCAACTAACTCTCTTTGACTTCCTGATGGAGGCTTTCGCAAAGAGTAGCCACAAACAAGATCCTTTCCATGGCGTTCCATTTATGTTGATTTGGGATGCAGGTAGCGCCAATCAGAGCTATTTAATCAAAAACCTCCTGGATCGTTTGCAGGTAAAACATAAGCCTCACACACCAGGCAATCCGCGCGCGAAGGGACAGGTAGAGCGTACCCATGATTTAGTAGAGAGAGGATTTGAGGGACGCTTAAGCTTAATGAGGATTAGAGATATAGATCATCTCAATAATCGGGCTCATATTTGGATGCGTCAGTACAACGCCAACCGCTCACACACCCGCCACGGAAAGAGTCGTTATGGTTTCTGGCAAGCTATCAGAGAGGAGCATCTTCGAGTATGCCCAGATAGGGAAATCTGTGAATATCTTCTAAGAACAAAACCTGAACGACGCCAAGTTAGGGGCAATCTGGAGGTTAATTACACTGTAAAAGGATTTGGCCCAGCCGCCTATTCTGTAGAGCATGTCCCAGGTGTTCGTGTAGGAGAATATGTAAATGTCTGTGTTAACCCCTACAAAGTACCTAATGTATTCATCATTGATGCGGATTCAGAAGGCAATGAGATTTTGTTCGAGTGTGAACCACATGCACGAGATGCCGCAGGATTCTACACAGATGCTCCAGTGTTCGGCGAAAGCTATAAGACCGCTCGGGATACTGACATAGATCAGAACCGCAAAACCATGGCAAAAGCTGCATATAACGCAGATACCCAGCTCGAAGTTGATAAGGCAAGAAAGGAGAAAAGGCCTGCTTTTGATGGAGAAATTGATCCCATCAGTTATCTTGAGGAACAGACTGTTGCCCACTTTATGGACCGGCCAGGTATTGCTCTAGATGTGCCAGGACAGGTGCAGGTAGAAATTAAACCCCTCTCTCATATTGAGGCATGCAAACAGCTTCGCATAAAGCTTGGACGGGCGCTCAGTCAAGAGGAGAACCATCAAATTAAAGTTTGGTATCCAGATGGAGTGCCCGAAGAAGAATTATCTGAACTGTTAGCACGGATTAATGGCAGTGCTTCCGATACAAACAGTAAATTATTCAACACAAACTAGGAGGACAATAAATGCTCGCGCATAACTTTAAAGATCCGCCGGTGCCAAAGCTGGCGCAGCAAATCGGTGGAAGTAATACACGATATGCACCACTCAAGCTTAAGCAGATCCTGGCGCTTTACGGCGTCAGGCAATCTGAATGGTGTAGCGCAATTATTCAGCAGGGTGGGCGTGGGCATGGACAAGGTTTAAGCCAGCCCATGGGTACCGTCATTTTAAATTGGGGAATATGGCCTCAATGCACTCCCAAAGAATCAATTAAAGATCAGACACTAGCGTTTCTGCGACAACGCGGCGTACCTGAAGAGGAACTCAGTGATTCACTTTGGGATGAGGAACTTAATGAAATTGATAGAGGAGCAATACACAAGCCTATGACTACTACGAGAAAGCCCCAGGCTGCGACCCCTGGGGCTAAGAGTATCTCCGATAACGAATTACCAGAGGTTCAAATGCTATCACAAGCCGCCAAAAAACACTTCAAGTTATTCAGGGATCCTTTCCAGGATGATGTCCAATCTCCGGATGATGTTTTTCTCTCCGATGCCCAACGCCATATCAGGGAGGCCATGTTTATTACAGCAAAACATGGAGGATTTCTTGCTGTTGTGGGGGAATCTGGTGCCGGAAAAAGCGTGTTACGTCGGGATTTGATCGACCGGATTAACCGAGAAAAGCACCCTATCACCTACATAATGCCCAGGATTATAGATAAGGAGAGGCTGACTGCAGGCGCTATCTGTGACGCAATTATCCAGGATGTGTCTCTCGAGAGGCCGGGGCGCACATTAGAGGCCAAGGCCAGACAGATTGAGCGATTGCTAGGCGGATCAAGCAATACCGGTAACTCGCATGTTCTAATCATCGAAGAGGCGCATGATTTGAAAGTGCAAACACTAAAATATCTCAAGCGTTTCTGGGAGCTGGAGGACGGTTTTAGAAAGCTTCTCGCAATCATTTTGATTGGTCAGCCTGAACTTAAAGCCAAACTTGATGAGCGTCAGAACTGGGAAGCGCGAGAGGTAATTCGACGCATTGAGCTTGCGGAGCTGCCACCCCTAAACGGAGATCTTGAGGGATATTTAACACTGAAATTCAATCGGCTAGATAGGCCTCTTGAGTCCATTTTCGAAAATGACGCCTTTGATGAGATAAGAAAACGCCTGACGCTGCGTGACCGGAAAGGTGATGCACTCCACATGCAATATCCACTGGTGGTTAACAATCTAGTGGTGAAATGCATGAATACTGCTGTTGAACTGGGCGTTTCAAAAATTAATGCAGAGCTTATAAGGGAGGTATGATGATGAGTCACAACACCACAATCAAAGCTTTATTAAACAAAACGGCATCAACTCTCACTAATAGTGGAAATGCAAGAACAGATCTTGACACGCTAACCTATGCTCTTGGCGGAGTTGTAAAGTTAGTTGACCTTTTGGAAAGTAACTTAAAAAACTTTCATAGCATTGAGCTTGCTTCAATTCTAAGCACCATCCACGACAGAATGGACCAGACGCTTATGTTGCTGAACGAGGAGTTTTTAGATTCTTCCGCAGAAACCAGCGATGCAGAAAGCCAGGCAAAACAAGCCAGTCATATTTTAGAAAGTGATAATGATATGAATTTGAGCGGCATTAACTGACGCCTCTGTAGGTTAGTATAAAGGCGCGCCCTCAGCGCTCCTGTAAGGAGCAATGAGGGCGTTAATAACAGATGTGCTTAACGATAAAGAGTTAAACGAATACAGGCGAATTTAAACGGGTCTGAACTGGCATAGAGAGCATGATAAATGACAAGTAGATCTGTTTTTTCATTTGATGACGCAAAAACCTTGATCAAGCAGGCTCGTCGCATTTTAGAATGTGGTGATGGTCTGAATTCGATAGGCAATTATCTGCTGTCTGTAGAGTCGTATTCTATTTGTGCCTGGTTGGATGCAAAGGGAATTACTGAAACCGGGTCATTTAGTGATAGCTATCTCCTGTTTTTAGATATGTCATCTAATGAGATTAGCCAGAAGGTGAGCGAAATAACTGCGGGATGGTCTTCATTAGATTTCCGCCTTCTTGGTGATCCAGACGGTGTGATAGAAGCATTGCCTATAGATAAATGGAAAGAATTAGCAACGACATATATTAGTGATGCACAGAAGCTTGTTAGCCTTTTAGAATCTGATGCTGCAAGCAAGTCTTAAGACCTCAATCTTCCTCCCATAATCCCATTAAATATGCAGACCCGGACACCTGTCCGGGTTAGGACATCTGTCCGGTTTATGTATCTTTCTCTCAAGTCTAAATACATGGATATGAGATGAAAGATATTTCTGATGTGCCAAAAGAAAAACTGATGTCTCTCCTTCCGCAATGTTTTGTAGAGGAAATCAGTTACGCCGTTTCTATCACTGGGATTATTTGGCTGGTTGAAAATTATGGTGGAGTAAGGGTCTTTATTCCAAAAACGCTCGAACCAGCTAAAAAATCATTCGCTGGCCTTTCGAATAAGGACATTGAAAGCCTGTGCGCTCAATTTGGCGGCGGTTGCTTGGACGTTCCAGTGGCCACCAAACTCCGTCGCTTTCTACGAAATAAGCGCATCCTTCAAATGCAAGAAGATGGCGTTGCGAAACGCGCCATAGCTAGGGATCTTGGTATGACTGAGCGACATGTCAGAAGAATTCTAAATTCACATTCGAAAGCTTGAACAAGATAAAGTTTAAAGAGGAAATCACCATGAACATTTTCAAATCTAAAAGCGCAAAGGCTATAAGAAGATATCAATCCTTGATAGATGCAATAAACACAAAGAGTGAGCTAAAGAATCGTAGACTAGAACTGAAATCTCAGATTGGGAAGTTTTGTGATCAGAATAGATCTCTTGATTCAAAAATACGAGATGCCAGGAATGCTATGCGTGGGGTTGAATCTGATAAAAATATGGCGGCGGAATATAAGGAGGAAATAAATAACCTTCTAAGTGAACAAAAAGAACTCCAAAAGAACATGGCGCATGCAACCTCTCAAATAGAAGAAATTGATAAAAAGCTATCCGTTCTGAATCAAGGCGCATCCGTAGATGAAATTTTGCTACACCAAGCAACAGTTCTTGAGAATGCGGACAAGATAACGCAACTCATTGAACTAATCTCCGATCAAGAAAAGATCATAGAGGATGCCAGGGAAGGCCTTATTGATCTATCTCCATTGCTTCAAAAGAAAGAGGACTTGTTGGCTGATATTGCTCAAGGAGAGGCTACGAGGGAAGACCTTGAGCCTATTGAGGCAAATATAGCCAATCAGGAAAAGCTACTGTCTCAACAAAAGACAGAGAGGAAAAATCTCTCATCAGAAGCCAGTCAGGTCATTTCTGGATTGAAACGCAAACTTGAATCCTTGGAGATGGAGCGGGAACGACTGAACATATTAACTCCAAAAATCATGGATCAATTTCTAATGGGAGAGGCAGAAACAGTCGCAAAAGAATATCAGGCGCATGCAAAACAGGCCATTTCATCACTAACCCGCCTGATAGCATTGGAACGACTCACAGTGGAACAAGGTGAGAGGGCAGCGCCAATTTATCTTACTGGCAATCAAACGCAGGCATTCCTTCCAGATAGCATTATCAACCCTGCGTCAGAGACAGAAAACAAAGGTATTTTATTCAGAGGGCAGAATCTAACGAACTTGGTTACTGAGGCAATCAAAACTGAACGAGAGAGGCTCGAAACGCTGGGAATAGTTGCTCCATAACGATATTTCAACCTGATAACACAGAAGAGTTCAAATATGGCTACAAAAAATGAATTAGAAGGATTGATGGAAGAAGCTGCAGTAGCTCGCGTTCATGCTGAGATGAAAGTGCTGGTACTTGAACGGTTAGTGTTGGCGAAATATGGAGCAGACCATTCAGATCCTAAATATCCACAGTACAAGCAACTGCTAGTGGTAGCGCAAGGTGAGGTTCAGACGAAAAGAAATGACGGTTCCCGCGCAGCACTGGCGCAGCATTATTTATCTAATCCCGACGATCTAACAGCCCTATTGGATATTTGAGATGGTAGAAACAATAGGTATTGCGAGTTGTGTTTCAGCCCCTGGTCCAGAAGATCGTTCTTTCCAGATTATTCCCTCTGGAGAATTTCGCGCTATCGATGGCCGACCAAAGGATGTTGCTTGTTGGCGCTTAAATAAAGCCAATGCACTATCCATAATCCAAAAGGTTCGCACCCGTAGCAAGCCACTCCTGATTGATTATGAGCATCAAACGCTCAACACAACAATGAATGGCAAACCGGCTCCGGCCGCAGGCTGGATTGGAGACCTAGAATGGAAGGATGGAATGGGGATATTTGCTATAGGTACAGATTGGACTGAAAAAGCACAAGCATTCCTAAGAGCCAAGGAGTATCGCTATATCTCTCCTGTATTTACATACAACAAAAATACAGGAGATATCCTGGATATATTGCATATCGCGTTAACAAATAATCCTGCGTTACCTCAACTTCCAGAAGTGACGTTACAGGCTGCAGCAAAATCGCTCCCAGTCCCAATTGTTTCCTATCAGTATGAGGATGTTATTTTGTCAGATGAAGAAATAACAATATGTAGGTTACTGAACTTGCCTATTACCGATTACATACGAACCAAGCATCAGGATCATGTAGAAGCATTATCCACACAGGAATTAATTAATTCTGGAATCTCATCACAAGAGCTGGCTATTTGCAGACAGATGGATATTGATCCGAAAGATTACCTAGCAACGAAGAATCAAGTTAACTAAAGAAAATGACCTTATGAGGTAGCACTATGGCAATTCGTCTAGCAACACAACGTTGGGAATATGTATTGAAGGAAGACAGGGATAGTAAAGATCCTACTATCTTCGTTGTCAGAGAACTTACAGCCGGACAGCGGTCAGAGCTGACGTCGATGTTTGGACGTCTATCTGTGGCTCAAAAAAAGTCGCCGATCGCCCTAACTGAGGAAATGAACAAGATCCATAGAGATGTCTGCGACATAGGTATTGCGGAGGTACGCAACGTCCTAGATGCGGACGGGAATCCGATGGATCTTGAGCCGGTACAAATTCTGGATTTACTGCGTGACAGCAATCCTATAAGAGAACTGTCAGAAGAAATCCTGAGGAGAAATCGAATCTCTGAGGAAGAGGAAAAAAACTGATACAGGCCACTCATGCATGGGTGGCCGGTAAAGATTGTGTAGATTGTCCTCGGTCTGATGAGGGCAAGATGCCGCTAGAACCAGAACGATGTCGAAGCGAGCAGCCTGAGCTATGGATCAGTGGTTCCGAACCAAACAGTGAATGTCCAGCACGTTTGATTCCACAGCTGACTTGGTTGTTTCGTATCTGGATCTGGGCAGAGAAAGGACAGTTACCAAAGCCAGGCGGCAGTCTGGATCAGCCGGCATGGCTAATGGATGCGCTGGGATTGATATCCAGTGCTGTGATTGATCATACAGAACCGCAAAGAGAGAGCACATAATGCCGCTACAACTTGGAAAAGATATGAAATTGTCGCTGTTGTTAACGGCAAAGAATATGATGTCCAAAGGTGTAAAGGATGCAAAAGGCGACGTTCAGGATCTAACTAAAACAGCTCAAAAATCTGCCAAGCAGATTGAGACTGCATATTCAAATCTAGGCATCCGCAGCCGCAAAGAGATAGATCGCGAAATTCGCAGGATGCAGGCCAGCTACAAACGTCTGACTGCATCTGGCGAGCTTTCAGCGAAGGAACAAAAAAGGGCATTCAAGGCTCTGCAAAATCAGATTAAATCTCTGCGCACAGAAGCCAAGGGAGCGCAGACCGATTTTAAGGGATTGACGCGAGACCTCTCGGCGTTGGGAGGTTTGGTCATTGGCTCTGCTGTTGTCGGCGGAATACGCAGTATCGTCGACGCTGGTGTCGAGATGCAGCGCATTGAGCAGTCACTAAAAGCTGCTGTTGGTAATGAGAAGTTTGCAGCAGAAATGAAGTTTATTCGGTCTGAAGCTGATCGCCTTGGACTTTCTTTGCGCAGTGCATCTCGAGATTACGCTCAGATGGCTGCATCTGCCAAAGGTACCAGTCTGGAGGGACAAAAAACACGCGATATTTTCAAGGCGGTAGCTGAAGCTAGTGCTGTGATGGGTTTAAGTGCTGAGGATACTTCCGGCGCGATTCGTGCTATTAATCAGATGATAAGCAAGGGTACTGTATCGGCCGAAGAGCTGCGCGGACAACTTGGCGAGCGTCTGCCTGGTGCATTCCAGATTGCAGCTAGATCCATGAATGTCACAACTGAAGAACTGGGGAAGATGTTAGAACGCGGCGAATTAATGGCAGACCAGTTCCTCCCTCGCTTTGGTCGACAAATAACTAAAGAAATGGGAAACCGAGTTGAGGAAGCTACCAAACGGGCTGCAGCGTCATTTAAACGTCTCGAAACCGCATGGTTTGATATTAAGGTAAGTATCGCAAACTCAGGATTGCTTGAGGCGCTTGCTGGCGCTGCAGAAACAGGATCAGAACACCTCAAAAATATCTTTGCTGGCCTCGAATCAATGAGACTGGTATTTCCTTATATGGCCAACTCAATTATAGCTACGGGCGAGGAACAAAAGATACTTGATGAGATATTTGATCAAAGCACAAATGCATTATTAACAAAATATGGGCTGTTAAAAGAAGAGGCCAATGAGTTCGGTAAAGCTGGCGCTAAGGCTGGTATGAAAACTGCTGATGGACTTAAAGAGGCAACCAAGGAAGCAACTAAATTAGAATCTGAACTCAAGGCATTGGGCACTAACTCCACTAAGTCACTAGAACCTACTCTCAAAATACTGAATAAACTGAGCGAATCCCTGGAGGATCAGTATCAAAAACAAGCGGCGTTGCGAGAAAAAATCTTTAACGCTGTTGGTGGGGCCGCTGGTGGTTATTTCAAAGACCAGCTGAGATCCATTAAAGAAGAAGCTAAGCAAATGCTAGGTGCTAGCATCGCCGAAGCAGATATCAGCGCCTACGTTGAGCAACAACTTAGTAAGCTACGCCAACAATTAACCCAAGCAGGTGCCGTTAATCAGGCGCTAGAGATCGGTGGTATTAACGGTATTCAGGCCGATTCCATAGTTTCAGAATTGGCCAATGACTTAGCACAATCAACAACGGAGACAGATAGACTTAAACAACAGATGACCGAATTGGCCCAAGCCATCAGTAAGGCTGCTGGTAATATAAAGGAGATGTTGCCAGAGAATGAGGCACAACAATTACAGGCGCGATTTGATGTACTACGTGAAATGTTACTTGGCGTTGCAGAGAACGCTGATATTCAGGCTAATATAGATACATTACAAGCTCTAAATGCTGTTCACCTCCTACAACAAGAATTAGCCAAAATTCCACGTGAGATAGTAACAGTACATAAAATGGTAGTAATGGGTGCTGGCCCTGTTCCAACACCGCCTGTAGCAGGAAGTAGAGCTACTGGCGGAGAGATAACCCAGGACGGTTACTATCTGATGCATAGGGGCGAAAAGGTTATTTCTAGTGGAAGCCAGACCTTCAATGGCGGTATTACAATGAATTTTCCTTCAGGTAATATGAACCAGACAGAAGCTAGAGCATTTGTTCGAAATGTAGTGGCACCAGAATTACAGCGTATGGCCTGGAGAGGCCATTAATCTGAGGGTAAATTTCACGCTTTGTATTTCTCACAGTAACAAACTAGATTCACGTGCTGTAATTTGTATAAATTGATTTATCGTGAATTTTCGTTGAAATTATCTTGTCGCGTTACATGCGAGCCTATTTCTTTTGCTTGTCCAAAAGAAATAGGCGAAAGAAAAGACACCCGGGTGTTACACCCTACGGGTACCATCCCGGCAGGAAAGATTGCATCCTGCCTTTATTCTGGTATCCACTGCGGTCACAAAGGGTGGCAAACAACAACCATCTGTAAAACATTCTACTCCTCTCTCCCCTTCTTCCTCCTCGCCCTGGGATGGGCCTTGTCGTAGACATTGGCCAGGTGTTGGAAGTCCAGGTGGGTGTAGATCTGGGTGGTGCTGATGTCGGCGTGGCCCAGCAGTTCCTGCACGGCGCGCAGGTCGCCAGAGGATTCCAGCATGTGGCTGGCGAAGGAGTGTCTGAGCATGTGGGGGTGGATGCTGCGGGAGGCGCCATGTTTTAGCGCCCACTGTTTCATGCGTTGCTGGATGGTGCGCGGATGGATACGTCTGCCGCGGCTGCTGACAAACAGTGCCGGCTCTTCCGGTTTGGCCAGTCCGCCCCGGACCTGGATCCAGCGCTGCAGCGCCTCCACCGCCTTGCGCCCGATCGGCACCTGTCTGGTCTTGGCCCCCTTGCCGGTGACCTCCAGTTGCGCCGACCGCAGGTCCAGATCGTGCAGGTTGATGGATACCAGCTCCGCCAGACGCAGGCCGGAGGAGTAGAACAGCTCCAGGATGGCCAGATCACGCAGGCCCAGCGGGTCGTCCTCCGCCACGTCCAGCAGGCTGGAGAGCTGATCTATGTCCAGGGTCGCCGGCAGGCGCCGTTTAACCTTGGGGGCCTTGATGCCCTGGGCCGGGTTGTTCTCGGCGATGCCCTCGCGCAGCAGATAGTTGAACAGGCTGCGCAGGGATGAGAGTTCACGCTGGATGGTCTTGCCGGAGATATCAGAACGATGGCGTTTGGCCACGAAGCCCCTTACCTGATGGGGAGCGAGTTGGGGCCAATCATCTATCCCGTTCTGCCGGCACCAGTCCGCGACCAGTTCCAGATCGCGGGCGTAGTTGGTTATGGTGTGGGGTGAGAGGCGGCGCTCGTGTTGCAGATGCTGCAGGAAGCGGTCGATCCACTCCCGTAACTTGCCATCATCGTCCATCAAAACCCAGGTTCCAGCACCACCTCCAGGGTCCGGCTGATGATCTCCCCCAGTCGCTGCAGGTATTCGGTGCCCATGTCTGAGCAGAAGCGGCTCTCGTTGGCACTGCCGATGGCCAGTACCCCAAGCACCCCTTCGCTCTTGATCGGTATCAGCGCGGTGGATTTTATATCTTCCGCCTGTGATCCGAACAGATTCTTCAGCTGTTCCGCATCGATCACACCGCAGGTCGGGACCCCGGAATCGAGAAAGTCCCTATAGCCGTCCAGATCTGCGTTGGAGAGGCCATCCACCTCGTTGTGGGTGAAGAGATGCAGCTCCACCGCGTCGGCGTCAAAGTCCTCATGCAGTTTATCCTGCAGGGCGTTCAGGCACTCATCAAACCCCACCGAGTCAATCAGGGTCAGGGTCAATCGATGCATGCGTTTGTTGAGCCTCTCATTGTCGTGACCGATCTCGATCAGCTCTTCCAGGCGCGTCTTGGTCTGATCCAGCTCCTGGCGCAGACTCTTTACCTGCCTCTCGATCAGGGAGACGGCCTCACCGTTTTCATGGGTCAGGGTAAGCTGGTTCAACAGTTCAGGATGGCCTTCAAAAAAATCGGGATTGGAACTGAGATAGTCGACCACGGACTCTTCCTGGGTTTGCGGTTGTTCCAGGATGCCTGGGTGGCGTTCAAAGAAATCAGGATTGGCACTGAGAAAGTTGACTATTGTCTGTTCTTGTTTTTCTGTAAGGCGCGCTTGTTCCATCGTTTCACTCATATCTCTATACTCCCCTCGAAAACGCTGGCGGCAGGTCCGCTCATCAAAACAGGTTGTTTGGTTCCGTTCCACTTTATCATAAGATCGCCTCCAGGTAGCGATACTTCTACCTGTGGATCCAGCACTCCCTGGACGATCCCGCTCACTACAGCGGCGCAGGCTCCGGTGCCGCAGGCCAGGGTCTCTCCGGTGCCGCGTTCAAATACCCGCAGGCGGATTCTGCCCCGATCTATCACCTGCATAAAGCCGACATTCACCCGCTGCGGGAAACGCGGGTGCACCTCCATGTCGGGACCGATCCCGGCGACGTCCGCGGTGTCCACGTCATCGACCGTAATGACCACATGGGGGTTGCCCATGGAGACCGCACCAACGTTCATATTCCTGCCATTCAGTTCAATAGGGTAGGTGACCTGCTGTGTGTCCGCGATGAATGGGATCCTCTCCGGCTCCAGGATGGGCACCCCCATATCCACCCGCACCATATCGGCCCCCTCTACGTTAAGGGTGATGGCCCCGGACAAGGTGCCGACGTTTATTACGTCCTTATCGGTCAGCCCCTTGGAACGCACGAACATGGCAAAGCAACGGGCGCCGTTGCCACACTGTTCAACCTCTGATCCGTCGGCGTTATAGATGCGGTAATAAAAGTCGGTGTTCCCGTCCCGCGCGGATTCTACCAGCAGAATCTGGTCACAGCCGACTCCGAAGTGGCGATCGGCGATCTGTCGGCACTGCCCAGGGGATAGTTCCAGTGGCCTGCTGGTGGCGTCGATGACTACAAAATCGTTGCCCAGGCCATGCATCTTGGTGAATTCAATGCGCCGCGCCTTGGTGTTGCTCATAAGGGGTCAGTCTTACTTGCTCTGTTCCTTCTTCTCTTCGTCCGGCATATAGAGGTCGCCTTTCTGTCCGCAGGCCGATATCAGGCAAGAGGCAATGAGCAGGGATATGAGTAGCCAAATGGTTTTGGACATGATTAAAACTCCGATCAGGGTCTGATAATCAGCCAAGTATAAACCGATGGCGGTTGGGGGTTAAGCCCTTTTGTCGTTATGCCCGGCTCCCTTAGGACTTCTTCCGCTCGGCGTTCAGCCTGGTCTCCAGCTTTTTCCTGAATTGCAGGAGTTCCACCGTGGACCAGCGCTGTTCAATCGCAGAGCGGGTAAACTCGATGCCGGTAATATAGATGGGGTAATCATTGTTGCTGCCGCGTTGGGCCATGATGTATTTTCCAACCGCATGAAACAGCCTGTCGCCATACTCCAGAGAACTGAATTCATGGTTGTCACATACCAGCAGATGGGGGGACTGGTCCAGATGTATGCTCTCTGTAATGAGCCTGAGTTCGGTATACTCCTCGTAGAACTGGTCCCGTGGCGGGACCCGTGACTCGGCCATCCAGTTGCCCTTGCGATCTTTGCTGAGGCTGAAGAACAGTGGGGCATCCAGCACCCCAGAGAGCCCGGTATCGTCTGTCTGCAAACTACGGGTAATCAGCAGGTCGCTGAAAAAACGCTTCTGCTGCAACATCAGGTGTTTCTCGCTACCGCCGGGCATTTCCTGCTGAAACAGTGCGCCTTGCTCATCCAGTATGTAGAGTGTCGTCCCGTTCTGAGCGCTGTAGAAGTAGATCTGGATCTGGCCCTCAATGTTCTCCTGCATTATCAGGGGTAGCGGTGTGTCCTGCAGTGCATAGCTGTCTATGACCAGGGGACGGAAATGGGGTTGCGGTTGCCCCAGATTCTCCAACAACTCACCGTATGAATCGACACTGAAGTACGAGAAACCGTTCTGGTCCTTCTGTATGAGGTAGTAGTCATCATCCGCCTGAAACAGATAGCGGCTGTCCAGACCCTTTCCGTCCTGGCTGAAGCAGGCGCGTATTTCGTTGAACAGTGTTTCAACCCGTTTGGCTATGGCGGCAGCGCGGATGGAGGAGTGACCGAAGGCGGCAACCTCGGGGGCAGGCCGGTCAGGCCTGATATGCAGGGACAAGGTAAGGTAGCGGCAGATACTTTCGGCGAGTCCGGATGTGGAATCGTGATGGGTAATGAGCGTCTCACCCCAGCTGGTCACCAAAAGTTGTTGCAGTTGATTTACCAGGCTGGCATGGCCTGCCCCGAAGCTGAGGGCGTCGGATCTGTCGCTGGTGAGTTGCTTCCCCTCCTTGGAAAGGTGTTCCAGGGGGTCGGTGCCGGTATTGACGAACAGGGTGCAGGATTTAGCATAGGCGGCATTGCTCAGGGCCGAGAGCGGGACATTCCCGGGGAAGAGGGCATGGCGACGCTTATACAGGCTGTTCAGCAGGGAACGCAGCTCCTGTGGCGCCACCGGACAGCTCTTGGGGAATAGAAACACCTTGGTGTTATGATCGGCCAGCTCATTTACCTGGATCCAGGAGAGCATCTCGATCAGGCTGAAGGCCTTTTTGATGGGTACGGCGGTGTCCGTTGCCCGCTCATCCACTTCGCCACAATAGAGCAACCAGTAGATTGCACCATCCATTGTCTCTATGTAGTGCAGCGAGAGTTGCTCCTCAACCAGATTTTTTGAGATACCCGGGTTGATGCTGTCCACCTTGCCCGGCTGTCTCTCCAATGCGGTATGGAGTTTGCGCCCCAGCAGGCTGAGCTCTTCCGGATCGATCTGACCGGATGCGGCATAGGTACGGGAAAATTCGGTGAGCATGTGATAGCTGTTGGTAAGTTCCCGCACCAGGATGTTGCGCTCCTCGATGACCCGTCCGATCTTCCATGAGTTGTGGGAATCGAGGCTGGACAGTTTCCCCTGTCTCCATCCCCAGGAATCCACCACGGACTGCATCAGCTGACGCTGCCAGGCCCTCTTGCGTACACGAATCTTGGTGCCGAGTTTCTGCTCGGCCTTGAAGTAGAAGCAGCGCCGCGCCAGCTCCAGACGCTCAGACTCCTCCCGGGCCAACAGATACTGCTCTACCCGGTTGTACATCAGTATGTATGGGTCCAGGGCGTCCAGATCCAGGGTTCCGGAGTATATCTCCGCCTTGGCCACCTGACACAGCCAGCGAATGTTTGGATAGTCGCGGGAATAGGCCTCTATCAGCAACAGCTTGAGGACACTCTTATAGGGCGAGTCGATGCCCTTGTACAGTTGCCAGCGGGCAGCGCTGAAAAACTCGTCCGCCGGGGTGTGCTCCAGACCGCCAAAGTCCAGACAGTCCAGGGGGTCGATAAACCGTTTGTGCAGCAACATGGCGGCATATTGGGTGTAGTTGTCCTCCTGATCAGGGGGCACCAGCCACCAGAGGGGATGGCGTCCGGCCAGCAGTATGCCGGTACGATAGAACTCCTCCAGCAACAGCTGTTTTTGAGTGGAACCGCTACTCTCGCGGGAGATGGCCTCACGGTCGCCACGCCGAAAGGCATCGACATTTATCAGGAAGATATGGACCTCAAGCTTCAGCTCGGCGGCCCAGAGCTCCAGACTCCTGGCCTTCTCCCGCAGGGCCTTCATTTGTTGCGGACTTAGCCCTTTATCGTGACAGAGCCAGACGTCGAAGTCGCTTCCGGAGGTGTGGGCTATGCTGCCGATGCTGCCCATCAGGTATAACCCCTGTATGTAGTAATTGCGACGCGCCCTCTTCTTGTAGGAAAAACTGCGTCCCAGCTTGCGCGCCGTTCTCAGCGCCGCCTGGGTAGGGTTATAGTCAGGTATGGAGCAGGGGGTGTCACTTCCGGTAAAACCGGGGAGTACCGGGTGGTTGATGTGGAACAGCAGTGGCAGGAGCGTTACGAAATCCTGTTGGGCGTTGCTCAGATCCTCCTCGATCCTGCGCAGCCTCTCGCGCTGGATGCCGCGAAAGCGGCGCCGTACCAGTTGCAGCTCCTTGCGTCCTATGCCATCAGAAAAATTTACTGCCTTGGCCATCGGCAGAGATCCGTCAGTTGGTCATGGTCGCGTCTGTCTCTTTTGCTACAGCCAGCGCTTCCATGGAGCGTTTCATAAGCAGGCGCGCGTCATTCCCCTTCTGCCACTGCGCGATTCCGATCTGCAGGCGTATGGTCAAATGGGCAATGTCCTCGGGCAGGCCGACGTCGACAAAATCGTTCTTTATCTTATCCAATAGTCTGGTTGCATCCTCTTCGCTGGTCTCCGGGAGGATCAGCATGAACTGGGAATCGCTCCAGCGCGCGATGAGATCCACCCAACGCAGACGATCGCGCAGATAACGGCTGACGGAAAGTATCACCTCCTGGTTGAGCCCGTCATCTTCGATTTCGGCCTGTATCTCAACCACGGCCAGACAGAGCGGATTGGCGTAACGCCGGCTTCTGGTCACCTGGGCGCTCAACACCCTATGGAACGCCCGCTCGTTGGCCAGGCCGGTAAGCTCATCGGTAAGGGTCAGCTCCTCCACGTGTTGCCTCAGTCGGGTATTCTCCTCTTTCAGGCTTTCGTGTTCGCTGATGTCGGTAAAACAGCGCAGGGTCATGCCTCGCGACTCGGGTATTACGCGGGACTCCACCCTCAGCTGTCTGGCAGGCGCCCCATCGGGGAAGAGTTGCAGCTGTCCGTCTGGATGGAACAGACCCCTGAGTTCTGGGGATGGCATCTGATGTGAGGTGCGTCCGATGATCTCATCCGGCTGTCGCCTGAGGATGCTGCACAGGGCCGAGTTGATCGATTGCACGCAGCCTTCCTGATCCAGGATCAACAGACCGGCAGGACAGGCATTGAACCAATGTTCCTGGCAAATAGCGTTATTATTCTCCGTCATCTCTTTATTCTCTTGCACTGTTGTTTGTATCAGTTACCTACAGCGGCAGGGGAATAAAAATCTTTAACGGAAATTGGCCTCACATACTGATCATGGCCCGGGCCACAGCTATGGCCTCCCGCACCTGATCGGGCGCGGTCCCGCCTATGTGGTTGCGGGCCGCAACCGATCCCTCAAGGGTCAGGCAATCAAATACGTCTCCCTCTATGCATGGCGAGAATGTCTGCAATTGGGCCAGCTCAAGATCGGCCAGATCGCATCCCAGCTCCACGCAGAGCGCCACCGCCTTACCCACCACCTCATGGGCATCGCGGAAGGGCAGACCCTTGCGTACCAGATAGTCGGCCAGGTCAGTCGCCGTGGCGAACCCCTGTTGGGCCGCGCCACGCATGGCGTCGTGGCGGCAGCTTATGGCCGGGATCATATCCGCAAACACCTTGAGGCACCCCTTCAGATTGTCCACGGTGTCGAAGATGGGCTCCTTGTCCTCCTGGTTGTCCTTGTTGTAGGCCAATGGCTGCCCCTTCATCAGGGTGAGCAGGGCCATGAGATGACCAAAGATGCGTCCGGTCTTGCCCCGCACCAACTCCGGCACGTCCGGGTTCTTCTTCTGCGGCATGATGGATGATCCGGTACAGAAACTGTCCGAGAGCTCGATAAACCCAAACTGCGAGGAGGACCAGATGATGATCTCTTCCGAGAAACGCGACAGGTGCATCATTATAAGAGACGCCGCTGCGCTAAACTCGATGGCGAAGTCTCGGTCGCTGACAGAGTCCAGGGAGTTTGCACTGGGGCGTTCGAAGCCCAGGAGTCCGGCGGTGTGATGACGGTCGATGGGATAGGTGGTACCAGCCAGGGCGGCAGAGCCCAGAGGCATGATATTGACCCGTTTATTGCAATCGGCCAGTCGGTCCCGGTCCCGTTGCAGCATCTCAAACCAGGCCATCATGTGGTGGCCAAAGGTGATGGGCTGGGCGGTCTGCAGATGGGTAAACCCCGGCATAATGCTGTCGGCCTCGCGTTCGGCCATGTCCAGCAGGGCCTGCTGCAGACGCAAGACCTCTCCACGGATGATCTCGATCTCGTCCCGCAGGTAGAGACGGATATCCGTGGCCACCTGGTCGTTGCGGGAGCGCCCGGTATGCAGCTTCTTGCCGGCGTCTCCGATCGCCTCGGTCAGAGCGGATTCGACATTCATGTGGACATCTTCCAGCTGCACGGACCACTTGAAACCGCCCTGTTCGATGCGATCCTGAATCTGTCCCAGGCCGCTGATGATGGCGTCGCGTTCGGATTCTTCGATTATGCCTTGCTGGGCCAGCATTTTGGCGTGTGCAATCGAGCCCTGGATGTCATACTTGTAGAGTCTCTGGTCAAACTCGACGGATGCGGTAAAGGCCTCGACAAAGGCGTCCGTTGGTTCATTGAAGCGTCCGGACCAGAGTTTTTTCTCGCTCATTATGGTTTGTTCCTGCAGCGGATAAGATTATTGGGAGATTATAACAGGAATGGTGTGACACCCAACGCATGGAAATAAAAAATGACTGAAACGTCCAAAAAGAAAAAGTCCACGCTGACCATTGATGGTTGTTTCCTTCCGAACTTTTGCAGTGTACGGATGGTATTTGCCGTCGTCATAACCGCAGAGCTGCTGGCCCTGGTACTCTCACTGAGCGGCAGCGCGGTGAGTTCTGATTTCACCTCCAACCTGAGCCTCTACTCACTCTTTATCCAGTGGATCGCCCTGAGCTGGAGCGCATTGGTCTGCCTGCTGCGCCCCAGACTTTGCAAGATGGAGAATTGGGCCTCCGGTCTTCTGGTCTGGTCCCTGGTGCCGCTCCTTACCATCATCTTCAGCGAGCTTTACCTTAATCTTTTTACGATGGAACGATCGGCGCCGGACCATTACTTTTTTCTGATAAAGGGCGTCTCCATCGGCACCATAGTATCCGCCCTGGCGCTGCGTTACATATATCTGCAGTTCCTGTGGCGCAAACAGATCGTGGCCGAGTCCGGGGCGCGGCTGCAATCGCTACAGTCACGTATCCGGCCCCATTTTCTGTTCAACAGCATGAACACCATCGCCAGCCTGATCCGAAGCAAACCGGAGATCGCAGAGGAGACCATATACGACCTGTCAGATCTGTTCAGGGCCAGCCTGTCTGATGCCTCCAATCTCACCACCCTGGAAAAGGAGTTACAACTGGCGCAAGGTTATCTCAGGATCGAGGCACAGCGTCTGGGCGAACGACTGGCAGTGGAATGGGATCTGGAGGAACTGCCTCTGGATGCACAGATGCCGGCCCTTATCCTGCAGCCCCTGCTGGAGAACGCGGTCTATCACGGCATTGAACCATCTCCGGATATAGGCAAGATCCAGATAGTAGGTCGCTACCGGCGCCGACAGGTCAACATCTCGATTCGCAACACCAAGCCATCCACGCCGGATGCAAAGCACACTAACGGAAACCGTATGGCGCTGGACAACATAAAGCAGCGGCTCCAGGGACTCTATCAGGAACAAGCCGGCCTGACCCACAGTGAGGTGGAGGGCGATTATCAGGTACGTATATTTTTTCCACACCCCTGGGACGAAGAAGCATGAAGATACTTGTCGTCGATGATGAGAGGCTGGCTCGAGAGCGTTTGGTGCAGCTCCTTGATGATCTTGGTCCGAGCTATGAGTGTGCAGGTGAGGCTGGAAGTGGCATGGAGGCGATGGAACTGTGCTCCTCTCTGGATGTGGACCTGGTACTCATGGATATCAGGATGCCGGGCATGGACGGGCTGGAGGCTGCGGCCCGGCTTATGACTCAGGATCCGGCGCCGGCCGTCATCTTCGTAACCGCCTACGAAGAGCACGCGCTCGAGGCATTTGATCGCAATGCAGTGGATTATCTGCTGAAGCCGGTACGCCTGGAGCGCCTGCAGGCGGCATTGAATCGGGCCCAGGTCCTGAGCCGGGTGCAGCTTCAGGCGATGGATGAGCTCAGGGGCGAGGCGGAGGACTATGTCTATTCAAACTTTCGTGGCGGGGTCCTGCGCATACCGGTGGATGAGATCTTCTTTTTCCATGCAGAACAGAAGTATGTAGTGGCACGACATCCTGGTGGCGAGGCCCTGCTGGAGGAGTCTCTAAAATCCCTGGAGGAGCAGATGGGCGACCGCTTTCTGCGCGTTCACCGCAATGCGCTGGTGGCGAAGAGATACCTCAACGCCCTGGAGAAGAGATCTGACGGCCACTTTCTGGTCTGTTTCCGTGATATAGAGGATAGACTTGAGGTGAGTCGCAGACACCTGCCAGAGGTGCGTCGCTGGTTAAAGAGCGGTTGAGGCACAAAAAGGGCGCGCCGGATTTGCCACCCAGCCGT
Organism: Sedimenticolaceae bacterium; assembly: GCA_050290785.1. Classification (GTDB taxonomy): domain Bacteria; phylum Pseudomonadota; class Gammaproteobacteria; order Chromatiales; family Chromatiaceae; genus JAAGZL01. Next base: position 29,805 of record JBNKIR010000041.1, read on the forward strand.
CTAACATTTAGCATGAGCCCTTTTCAGTTGGACCTTTCTCTATGAGTGACCAGACAATACGTATAGCTACCAGAAAATCACCCCTGGCCCTGTGGCAGGCAGAGCATGTTGCCGCCGAACTGAAGAGGATCCATCCAGGCCTGGGGGTTGAGGTTCTGGGTATGAGCACCCAGGGCGACAAGATCCTGGACACACCCCTGGCCAAGATCGGCGGCAAGGGGCTGTTTGTAAAGGAACTGGAACAGGGCATGTTGGATGGGAGTGCGGATATAGCGGTCCACTCCATGAAGGATGTTCCGGCAGAGCTGCCTGAGGGGCTGCATCTGCCCATAATCATGGAGCGGGAGGACCCGCGGGACGCCTTCGTCTCCAATAAATACAGGACACTGGATGAGTTGCCGCACGGATCTGTAGTCGGCACCTCCAGCCTGCGCCGGCAGTGCCAGCTCGGTGCAGGCCGGCCCGATCTGCAGGTCGCCCCCCTGCGCGGCAACGTAAACACCCGTCTACGCAAACTGGACGATGGAGAGTTTGACGCCATCATCCTCGCCGCATCCGGACTGCTCAGGCTGGGATTTCAAGAGCGTATCACCTCTTTCCTGGAGCCGGAACAGAGTCTGCCGGCGATCGGGCAGGGGGCCCTGGGGATCGAATGCCGGGTGGACGACGAGCGGGTCAACGCACTGCTGGGGCCGCTGCTGCACGCGGATACCTCGGTATGCGTGCGGGCGGAACGGGCCATGAACCACCGCCTGATGGGAGGGTGTCAGGTCCCGATAGCGGGTTACGCCATCCTGCAGGGGGACGAGCTATATCTACGTGGCCTGGTGGGCGAGCCGGATGGTAGCAAGATAATTCGCGGAGAGCGCAGGGGCGCCCCGCAGGATGCCGAGGCCATGGGTGTGGAACTGGCGGAAGAGTTGCTGGCCAATGGCGCGGAGCCGATCCTGAAAGAACTATATGGCGACTAGCGGCACAGGTTGTGAACTGGGGGGAATCGGGGTCCTGGTTACCCGCCCCAGCGGCCAGGCGGATGCACTGTGCCGGCTGATTACAGAGCATGGCGGCAGGGCGATCCATTTCCCGACCATCGTCATCGGACCGTCACAGGACCGGGCGGTGGCCCAGGAGATCATCCACCGGATCGACGACTACCATATAGCCATATTCATCAGCCCCAACGCGGTACGATATGGCCTGGAACTGATGGGGAACAACAGCACACTTTCCGGGACCAGGATATGTGCCGTGGGCCAGGGTACGGCCCGGGTCCTGTCCGAGCACGGCATTATGGTGGATATCAGACCAGATGCCGGATTTGATAGTGAGTCCCTGCTATCCTTGCCGGACCTCCAAGAGGTATCCGGGAAAAGGATCGTTATCCTGCGCGGAAATGGGGGACGTGAGCTGCTAGCGCACACCCTGCGTCAACGTGGTGCCGAGGTGGAGTATGCCGAGGTCTATTCCAGGGTGCCTGCAACCACGGATGCGCAACCACTGATCACCGCCTGGGACAGGGAGGTGGATATAGTCACGGCAACCAGCCGTGAGATACTGGACAACCTCTTCAGCCTGTTGGGCAATGCAGGGAAAAACCGACTGTGTAAGACGCCGGTAGTGGTGGTGAGTGAACGCATAAGGAGTCGGGCGCTGGAACTGGGCTGCGCAAACGTGATTCTGGCGGAGGAGACATCCGACCATGGACTGCTTAAAGCCATCTGCGGTTGGGACGCTAATAGTGGAGGCATCGGCGTTACTTCCCGATAAGAACTACCTTTGCTAATCTTGATCTAATAGGTCTGTTTACAAACTGTATCCGGAATACCCGGATACCCCTAAACCATTCTCCTGGAATAAATGATGACCGATAAAGAAAAACAGGAACTGGCCACGCCTGAGCCGGGACAGGAACAGGCAGAGCCCACCGAAGCACCGATGAATAGTGATTCTGCGCCCACCCCGCAACCCAAGGCGTCACAGAAGATGGCGATCTTTGCCCTGATACTGGCGGTGGCCGCGCTGCTCTGGGGTTATATGAAGTGGGGTGAGTTGGATACCGCACTGCAGCAGGAGAGAGAGGCCCTGGCCGATCTCAAGAAGCAGCAGCAGGAGGCCAAGGGTCGACTGGATAAGTCTGCCAAGGCCATATCTGAACAACAGACGGCCTTTGCGGAACAGGAGGCAAGATTGAAGGTCCAGACCGATGAGATGCAGCAATCCCTGGACCTGGTATACGAACGCGTAGGCCGAAGCAGCGCCCAATGGATCGTAGCGGAGGCGGAGTATCTGATGCGTATCGCCAACCACCGACTGCAGCTGGAGGGAGACAGCTCTACCGCCCTGGTGGCACTGACGCGGGCGGATAAAAGACTGCATGACTCCGGTGATCCGGCATGGACCGCCGTGCGTGAAAAGCTGGCGGCTGAGATAGTGGAACTGAAGGCGCTGGGGCAACTGGATCTGACCGGGGAGACGGCCAAGATTACCGGGCTCATTTCACAGGTGGACAAGCTGAGGCTGCCCCATTTTGCCCCGGCCGCAGATGAGCCGGCCGAGGATGGCATCAAAAAAGATGAGAAGGAGTTCAGTGTTAGTGGCGTCCTCAACGATCTCTGGAGTGGCCTGAAATCCCTGCTCAAGGTCAGGCACAACGACCGTCCGGTGGCCACCATGCTGGAGCCGGATCAGAGATTCTTTCTCTATCAGAATCTTCGATTGCAGTTGGAGGCGGCCAGGCTTGCCCTGTTGCGCAGGGACCAGGCGCTGTTTGATGCCGGCCTACAAAGGGTGGAGGCATGGATCAAGGAGTTTTTCGATCAGGAAAGTGCTGCCACCAGAGGCATGTTACAGGAGATAAAAGGGCTAAAAAATTTAGAGCTTGAGGCCAAGATGCCGGACATATCAGGCTCATTGCACATGCTTTTAAAACAGCAGGGGCAGGTCGTGGATGAGCCGGAAGTGGCCGAGACCGATCAGGCGCAACCTGAAGAGGTCCGGGAGCAGATTACCCAAGAGCCCAAGGACACCAACCAGGAAGAGGCCAAGGTCGAAGTGGGGACAGAGCAAACCGACCAGGGAGAGATAGCGCCCGATCAGGGACAGGGAGAGGATGAAAGCGGGCAGAAGGTGACGCCATGAAGCGACTGATTAGCGCCCTTATCCTCATTGCGCTCTCGGTGGCGCTGGTCTCTCTGCTGAACAAGAACAATGGCTATGCCATGCTCGGGTACGGCCAGTGGACGATAGAGGGCAGCCTGGCCCTGTTTATCCTGTTTGATCTCGCCCTGTTTCTTCTGCTCTATCTCACCATTCGTACAATAGTCAGGGTGTGGTCCATACCGGAACGCTGGATGGACTGGAAAAAGGGACGACAGAGACAGCGGGCGCAGCACTCCCTGGCCAATGGTCTGCTGGATATGGCGGCAGCCAAGTGGAAGAGTGCTGAGCAAAAGCTGCTCAAATACGCCGAGGTCTCTGACCAGCCCATACTAAACTACCTCGGCGCGGCCCGTGCCGCCCAGGAACGTGGGGCGTATGCCAAGCGGGACAGCTATCTCAAACTGGCCCAGGAGAGCATGCCTGCCGAAGAACTGGCGGTCTCTATCACCCAGGCCGAGCTGCAGCTCTCCCACGACCAGATGGAGCAGGCACTGGCCACGCTGATGCATCTGCGAGATATCGCCCCTAAGCATAGCCATGTGCTCAAGATGCTGCAGAAGATCTACCTGCGCATGGAGGATTGGGACTCCTTACACAAATTATTACCAGATCTGTCCAAGAGCGACGGTTTCACAAAAGATGAGCTGAAGAAGTTGGAGCTCAATGTCTATTTAGGGCTGATGCATAAGGCAGACAGGGATGGCTTGAACGTAATCTGGCAGCAGATCCCGAAACATCTGCGCAGCCAGGCAGACACAGTTGAACTCTACTCCCGTCATCTTCTGGCCAACGGCGGAGATGCCGAGGCGGAGCGCCTGCTGGAGGAGACCATCTCCAAGACCTGGGATGAGCGTCTGGTAGAGATCTATGGCCTGCTTGAGTCGGGGAACCCCTCTCGCCAGCTGAGCTGCGCCGAATCCTGGCTAGGTGAGCATCAGCGTAGCCCGGTACTGCTTCTGACCCTGGGCCATATCTGTCTGCGCAGCAAGCTGTGGGGTAAGGCCCGCAGCTATCTGGAGGCCAGCATCGGCATCCGTCCCTCCGCAGAGGCACATCAGGAGCTGGGTATTCTGCTGGAACAGATGGGCGAAATGGATCTGGCACTGAAAAACTACCGCGCCGGGTTGGAGCTCATATCCAATGGTCCCAGGGGCCGCTCCTGGGCATATGACGGACGTAAGACCAAGGTGGACCGGGATGAGGCCGCTTCGCAATCTGACGTACGCCAACCCCTGGATGCGCCGATACCGGTGACGGGTGAGAGCCCCTGACACTGATCGTATGTCTGAGCTGGTATTTGGTTGCGGTTATCTGGGACGGAGGGTAGCCACCCATCTCCTTAAAGAGGACCGACAGGTTGTTGGCCTGGTGCGTAGCACCGCCAGTAAAGGGCTGCTGGATGATTTGGGTATTGCCCACATGCTTGCTGACCTGGATCAGGATATATTGCCGGAACTCCCGCTGAGTAACGCGGAGCTTTTCTATTTTATCCCCCCGCCGAAGTCAGGAGAGATAGACACCAGGGTTCGCCGCCTGATATCGGAGTTCGAACGTCAGGGCCATCCCCGTCGCATCGTCTATCTCAGTACCACAGGCGTATACGGAGACTGTAACGGCGAATGGGTGACCGAGGAACATCCAACCAATCCAGTGGTCCCCAGGGCCAAACGGCGCTGGGATGCCGAGTGCTCCCTTCGTGATTGGAGGGACAGGAGCGGGACAGAACTGGTGATCCTGCGCGTGTCGGGCATATATGGCCCTGGCAAGCTGCCGTTGGAACGCCTGCGCAATGGCCTGCCACTGGTACGGGCAGAGGAATCCCCCTGGACCAACAGGATCCACATCGACGACCTTGTTCAGGTGTGTATCGCTGCCATGGAGAGGGGCAGAGATGGAGCGATCTACAATGTCAGCGACGGCACTCCCGGCCACATGATCGACTATTTTACCCGCATTGCAGAACTGGCCGGCCTGCCGCCGCCCCCTGCAATCACACTCTCAGGGGCGGAAGAGCAACTGTCTGCCGGGATACTCTCATATATGCATGAGTCGAGAAGATTGGATAACAGCAAGCTAAGGGATGAGCTGGGAATCACCCTGATACACCCATCCATGGAATCTGGTCTATCCTCCTGTTTTAGTAAATAAATCTCTAAAGTTTTTTCGGATTCAAGCGCAAATATATTAAGGTGAGGCTAATAATAAACGCTGACCTTCCAATGATCGTAGCCAAATGGTGATCTGATCGATCAAATATCGGTAACAGGCACAGGGAAAACGGTATCTAAATGAAGGGCCTGATATTTTCAGAATTTCTCGAGTATGTCGAGACCACCCATTCGCCGGAGATGGTGGACGATATCATTGATGCCTGTGATCTTGCCTCCGGGGGGGCCTATACCACGGTGGGCAGCTATCACCACCAGGAATTGATCGCGCTGTCAGCGGCATTAAGTGAACGATGCGGCATCTCCACCTCATGCCTGCTACGCGAATTCGGAAAATATCTCGTTGGGCGTCTCATCGCCGGGTTCCCTCATTTTACCCATAACGCCGGATCGACCTTTGAACTCCTCGATTCGGTAGAAGATTACATGTGTCAGGAGGTACGCAAACTCTATCCAGATGCCAAAATTCCAACATTTAATTTCGAGTCATCAAATCCGAATCAGCTTATCTTGATCTATCACTCCAGCCGCCCCTTCGCCGATCTTGCCTATGGCATGGTAGAGGGCGTGGTGGATCATTTTGGTGAGGATATAGAGATCGAATGTGATATGGGGCCGGATGAGAAGCACACCTCTGCCAGGTTCTCATTGACATTGAAGGAATGACACATGGACGAGATTGAACGCCTTACCAAAAGATGTGCCCGAGAGAAGGCCGCCCGCAAGCAGGCAGAGGAGTTGTTGGAGCAAAAAAGCCTGGAGCTATATGAACTGAACCAGGATCTCAGAAAGAGAGAAGAGGCCAGCCGCTCCATCCTGGAGACGACCGGGGATGGAATTATCATCGTAAATGAGGCAGGCGAGATAGGTATGCTAAATCGCGCCGCCAGGATCATCTTTGGATATATGGACGATGATATGGTGGGACATCATATTGATGAGCTGTTGATTAACACGGCAGACGAAGGGTTCCAGTACTATCTGGAGGCAAGTGAGCACGAACCGCTCAATACCCTGCATGAGACCTCTGGAAGGCGCAAAGACCACACTGTATGCCCCATAGAGATAAATATCAGCAAGGCCAATGTCCCTGATCGGGATATGGTGATTATCAGCGTACGGGATATTACCTTTCGCCGGCAGTGTGAAGACGATTGGAACAAGATGGAGATACAGCTAAGGCACGCTCAAAAGCTGGAGTCTATCGGGCAGCTGGCCGCCGGTATCGCACATGAGATCAATACGCCCATTCAGTTCATTGGCGACAACACCAGATTTATCAAAGAGGCATTTAGCGATATCGCAAAGCTGGTGGAGATCAAAGATCAACTTATAGAAAAGTTCAATCAGGGAGAGAAGCCAACAGGTCTTATGGCAGAGGCGGAAGAGATGGCCGAAGAGATCGATTATACCTATCTGCGTGATGAGATCCCCAAGGCAATCAACCAATCTCTGGAGGGGATAGAGCGGGTTGCCGATATAGTTCGTGCCATGAAGGAATTCTCCCATCCCGGTATTGAAGAGAAGACGCTGACTGATATCAACTCAGCGATTGAAAGCACCATAACTGTATCTCGCAATGAGTGGAAATATTATGCTGAGATGAAATTGAATCTGGATCCATCTCTCCCAATGGTCCCCTGCCTTCCAGGAGACTTTAACCAGGCCATTCTGAATATCGTGGTAAACGCAGCTCAGGCCATTCGGGACAAAACAGATAAGGATGAGAAGAACAAAGGTGTAATAACCATCACTACGAGCAAATCAGGACCCTGGGCCAAGATAGAGATAAGCGACACAGGAATAGGGATGTCCGATGAGATCCGTCACTGTGTCTTTGATCCATTTTTCACCACCAAAGGTGTCGGCAAAGGCACGGGGCAAGGACTGGCTATAACCTATTCCGCAGTAGTGGATAAACACGGCGGGACTATTGATGTTAAGAGTCGTGTAGGGGAAGGCTCCACTTTTACATTATGCCTGCCACTCAATGGTTGAGTGGAGGAACTTATGGATAAGAAACAGATATTGTTTGTTGATGACAACCAGGGCATCCTGGATGGATTGCGTCGCGCCCTGCGTCCCGAGCGCAAGATCTGGAATATGAATTTTGTCTCTTCCGGACAGGAGGCGCTCGAGTTTATGTCTGCGAATAGAGTGGATGCGATAATAACGGATATGCGCATGCCAGGTATTAGCGGAGTTCATCTCTTGGATGAGGTTGCGCACCTCTATCCGGACATGATTCGCTTTATACTTTCCGGATACTCCACTGACAATATGACCCTGCAAGCAGTTAAAACCGCCCATCAGTTCTTTCCCAAACCATGCAATATAGATTCTCTAAAAACAGCACTGACCAGATCGTTCTCTCTACGCGACCTACTCATTAACCCCAGACTCCGATCACTGGTTTCAGGCATGGAGGTTCTGCCTAGCATGCCAAATATCTATTCGGAGATAGTTGAGAAACTGAATTCTCCTGAGGTGTCGGTAAGCAAAATAGGAGAGGTGATATCAAGGGATCCTGCCATCTCTACCAAGATCATACAGTTGGTGAATTCATCATTTTTTGGATTGGGTCGGCACATATACAACCCGGAAGAGGCGGCAACACTGCTTGGGATCGATGTCATCAAACATCTGGCCCTGTCTGTTGGGCTGTTTTCTCAGTTTGACGAACGGAAGCTGATCCGATCTGGATTTGTATTGGAAAACTCGGTTGAACATAGCATAAAAGTAGGTCTCTTGGCTCAAAAAATAGCCTTGTCGGAGAAGGCAGACAAACGTATCGTTGATCAGAGTTACCTGTCAGGTTTTCTGCATGACGTTGGTATATTTGTTCTGGTAGACAGTATGCCTGAGGAATATAGAAGAGTTATTGATTTGCAACAGATGGAGCAGATGGACATCTATGTGGCTGAGCGGGAGGTTTTTGGAAACGATCATGCGGCGGTTGGGGCATATCTGTTTGGTCTTTGGGGCTTCTCCGACGAGGTGCTGGAGGCCGTTGCCTTTCATCATACCCCTTCTATATCCAAAGGGACCCAATTTGCCCCACTAACGGCCGTTCATGTGGCTAGCGAGTTGGAAAATGTGCGGAGTCATCGCTATCCGAACCCTCTTCCCGAGGGGCTGGATATGCGGTATTTGGAGACCTTGGGCCTCGCGGACCGAATACCTGAATGGGAGGCCCTGTGTGATGACATATCGGAAGAATAGAATAGCAGTGGCGATGGACAAAAATAAAAGGGCCTGAATCCATGAATAAAACATCAAATTGCCAAAAGATCGGTATCTGTATGCAGAACCTTGCATCGTCATCGGAGGTTAAAAATGTCTAAACCCGTTGAGAAGGTGCTGTTGGTGGATGATGATCGCAACCTGCTGGATTCGTTCAACCGGCAGTTTCACAATAGAATAAACCTGATTACCGCCGCCAGTGGCGAAGATGCCATTCAGGCCATCACCTATGACGGTCCCTTCGCGGTAGTGATTTCAGATATGCAGATGCCGAATATGGACGGCCTGGAGTTTCTCATTAAGGTAAGGATGCTCTCACAGGATACCGTCCGTGTAATGCTCACGGGCAACGCCAATTTAGATGTGGCTATCAGGTCCATCAATGACGGCAATATTTATCGTTTCCTGCAAAAACCGGTCTCTATCGGCGTACTGTTTGAGACCATGATTGATGGCATCCAACAGTATCGTCTAGTAACCGCAGAAAAAGAGATCTTAAATAAGACCCTCAAGGGAGCGATCAACCTTTTGGCCGATATGCTTGGTTTGATCAACCCGGCCTCGTTCAGCCGCGCATCCCGTATTAAGAGGCATGTCCGTTACATGGCTACAGAGCTTCAGCTACCGGATGTCTGGAATTACGAGCTAGCCGCCATGCTGTCACAGCTTGGCTGTATAACTCTACCCAGTGAGGTAATGGAGAAAATTGCCGCAGGCAAGGAGATAACCAAACAGGAGCAGCAACAATTCAACAAGCATCCTGAGATAGGAGCACGCCTGTTACAACACATCCCCCGCTTCGAGACCATAGCGGCAATGGTGGAACAACAGAATGCCAATCCGGATCAAATCGTGATTGATGCAAAATTGACCTCAGAGCAAAAGGGGATATTGGGTGGACAGATCTTGAAAGTAGCGTTGGCTTATGATGACCTGATATACCGGGATATTCCTAGCGAAGATGCCATAGCCGAACTTAAGGCGCACCCAGAGGAGTTTGATCCGGCTCTGGTACAGGCGCTTATTGCCGGGAAAGGCGGCGCACGATTTGAGGTGATGACTCTGCCAATTACCAGGCTGAAACCGGGCATGATTCTGGACCAGAATATATATTCTGCTTCCGGCACATTGTTAGTGGCCAGAGGGCAAGAACTGAGCACGGCGGTACTCTTGCGTCTGATATCGTCCGAAGAGAATGATATTATATCAGGGCCAGTGCGCGTGTTGCTGGTTATGAAGGAACAGGATTAGATGTCGTCCTCATCGATAATGATCGAACCATCCTCCTCCCACTCAACATTGGCGAGCGTTGGGTGATGTTCTGCAAACTGCTTCAAGGCATACTCCCGGTGCTTTAGTTCGTTCTGCTGCTTTTTAACCAACGTTGAAAGCTGCCTGTTCTCTTCCATAAGGCTATATGTATGCAGCGCCTGGCGCAGGGTTTGTAACAGCTCATGCACCTGTATGGGCTTGGGGATAAAACGATATATCTCCGCCTGATTTATCGCATCCATCAAGGCCGTAAAGTCCGCCGCACCACTGATGATCAGCCGCATGGCATTGGGATTGGAGCGTTTGGTGTTTACCAGAAACTCCACCCCATCCATTTGCGGCATCCGGTAATCAGACAAAAAGAGATGAAACTGAGATCTGTTTGCATCGGCGAGCGCCGCATGCGGATCTGTATGCGCCACAACCTCAAAATCATTTTCCCTTTTTAGAATGCGGCTCAGAGAACTAAGAATGTTCTCTTCGTCATCAACGATCATAATTCGATGCATATTAGCTCCGTCAAAAATTCTACTACTAATCAGATTACGCACTCTGCCTGATAATAATATGTTTATCCCTACATAATATCGGTATGCCTTCAGAATACTTTACAGATGTTGTTAAAAGTCATTGTAGCTCATCCAGCGGGCGCGGCCTGCCAAGCAGATAACCCTGTACGCAATCCACCTGAATCTCCTCTAGGCACTTGTGGATGCCCTCATTTTCAACAAATTCTGCTATGGTCTGCATCCCCATTGATCTGCCTATTTCATGAATAGTCTTTACCATGTTTCTGTTTACCTGGTCATGATCCATGTTCTTTACGAACGCCCCATCTATCTTAAGAAAATCTACAGGAAGGTTCCTAAGATATGCAAAGGATGAATACCCGCTGCCAAAATCATCCAGTGCGAAGAGAAACCCCCTGGCCTTAAGGGAGGTCATAAACTCCATTGCGGCCTCCAGTCTGAGAATCGCGGTGGTTTCTGTGACCTCAAAGCAGATCTTTTCAGCAGGGACAGGACTATCGGCAAATGAGTCGATAATGCAGTCAAGCACCTCCTGGTTGCCAATGGAAAGTCCGGATAGATTTATGGAGCAGACCGAGAGCCTTTCTATTTGCGCAGGATTGTCCCTTAACCAGGCTGCATAATTGCGTATTACCCAGCAATCTATTTTCGGTGTCAGATGATAGTGTTCTGCGGCAGGTAAAAATTTATTGGGCACATAAATCTTGCCATCTTCACCGAGCATGCGAAGCAATATTTCGTAGTGCAGTCCTTCAGAATCGGCCGGACTGATCGGGACAATATTCTGGTAATACAATCTGAAGCGATCCTGTTCCAACGCCCGATTAATATCGGCAACTAATATGACCTCGCCCAACCTCTTTTTGAGTTCCTGGTCGTTATCATCTGTGATATGAACGGCATTCAACCCTTTCTCTCTGGCAAGGGCACAAGCCGCCTCCGCAGTGCGTATTATGGCGGCTACAGTTTTGTCCTCATTCGTTATCGGCGTCAGCCCTATGCTTATACTTACGTCGATAACCTTATTGTCTCTATTTATCTTAAGTCCGCTGATATCCTGACGCAGGCCATCCACAATCACTCTGGCCTGCCCAAGATCGCAATCGTTGAGCAATATGGCAAATTCATCCCCACCAAGGCGGGCAACCATATCATCCTTTCTTCGTCCCTTTTTTAGCAGTTGCGCGATCTGTTTGAGAAGGGCATTCCCTGCATCTATACCGCAGCTATCGTTGATGACATGCAGATGGTCCAGATCGAGATAACATACCGCATGCGTCATGCCGTCGTTTTGGGCAGAGTCCAGGGCCTGATAGAGTCTGATCTCAAAAGATTGCCTGTTATTCAGCCCGGTAAGGGCGTCATGTGCCGCCTGGTACGATAGTCTCTGGGATAACCCCTTAACCTTAGAGGTGTTTTTGTCCAGCAGCGCCCGATTGCCGGTAGTTTGTTTATAGCGAGATATACCCTCGGCGATGGTGTCACTCATGATGGAGATATCACAGGGTTTGGTGAGAAATTTGTAGATCTCACCCTGGTTTATGGCATCTATCACCGTCTGCTGATCGGCATTTCCTGTCAGCATGATACGTATGGTGTCCGGGCTGAGATCGCGCACCTTGGCAAGCAGCTCCAGCCCGCTCATGCCCGGCATACGCATGTCTGAGATGACTACGGCGAAGTTTGGGCTGCGTTTCAGAAGCTCCAGGGCCTCCTGGCCACTGGACGCGGTGGTCACTTTGAACTTTTTACGCAGACCACGACAAAAGCTGTCAAGGACGCTGGCTTCATCGTCAACGAGTAGCACCTTGACTGAATCCATGTGCGGCCTGTCCTTATTGCCTCTTCTACCCAAACTGCGGCGTCAGATGACTACTTTGTAGGCATGCTGCGTTTACTGGATAGCCATTCGATGATGGGGTCCCACTGTTCCAGATCCGGCCAGACCATGGACGGTGCAAGCTCGAACAGCCCCAGGCCCTTTTCGGCGGAACGGATGTAGTTCTGGCTCTCCCGCAGATGGGTAAGCACCGGGATCTTGAGGTGCCCGAGATACTCCTCGAGTTGTTTGAATATATTGGTTCTCTCCATAACCCTGTTGGCAACAATGGCGATCTTGGTCTGTTTGTTTGAGACCCTGCCACTACTGAGCAGTTCGTCCAGAAATTTGCTGCATGCGCGCATGTCTATAGGGGAAGGCAGCACAGGGATGATCAGGGTCTCGACGCGGCGCAGCATGGAGTTGATCTCTTTGCCATGCACCTTGGCTGGGGCATCCATTATCAGAAATTCTGTCCCCCGAGCAGGAGATACCGAACCGGCAGAGGCGTTTATGCCTTCAATTTCCGGGATTCCCTCGTAGCTTTTACGGGCCTCCAGCCAGTCCAGCGATGACCCCTGCGGATCAAAATCTGCCAGGGCGACCTTTTTCCCCTCATCTGCAAACCAGGTGGCGATGTTTGTTGCCATGGTGGTCTTTCCGCATCCACCTTTGGCATTCATTAGCATTATTGTACGCATGGGCCAGCCTCCGTAGGGTTTTTTATTTATTATAGGGTGTGTATGGGGATTTTTTTACCCAATTTTCAAATCGCTCCAGATCTCGTCAATGCGCTGCTTTACCTTTTCATCCATGACTATCGGCCTTCCCCACTCACGCTGCGTCTCCCCTGGCCACTTATTGGTGGCATCCATCCCCATTTTGGAGCCCAGGCCGGACACCGGAGATGCAAAATCCAGGTAGTCGATGGGGGTGTTATCTATGATGGTGGTATCACGGGCCGGATCCATGCGCGTGGTTACTGCCCAGATGACATCCTCCCACTTGCGTATATCCACATCCTCATCGGTTACGATGACGAATTTGGTGTACATGAATTGCCGCAGGAATGACCATATCCCCAGCATCACCCTGGCGGCATGGCCGGGATACTCTTTTTTGATGCTGACCAGAGCCATACGGTAGGAGCACCCCTCCGGCGGCAGATAGAAGTCCACGATCTCGGGAAACTGCTTTTTCAGGATGGGGACAAACACCTCATTCAGTGACACCCCCAGGATAGAAGGCTCGTCAGGAGGACGCCCGGTGTAGGTGCTGTGATAGATCGCCCCTGTGCGATGGGTAATGCGATCTATGGTAAATACCGGAAACTGCTCCACCTCATTGTAGTAGCCGGTGTGGTCACCAAACGGCCCCTCGGGGGCCATATCATCCGGGTGGATATGGCCCTCAAGGACAAATTCCGCCGAGGCCGGGACCAGCAGTTCGGACCCTATGCATTGTGTGACCTCGCTGCGGCTGCCCCGGAGCAGGCCGGCAAAGGCGTATTCCGAAAGGGTGTCCGGAACCGGTGTCACCGCAGCCAGTGTTGTAGCCGGGTCCGCCCCCAGGGCCACCGCAACCGGATAGGGCTCGCCCGGGTGCTTCTGCTGCCAGGCCTTGAAATCCAGAGCCCCGCCACGATGGGAAAGCCAGCGCATGATTACGCGATTCTTGCCAATCACCTGCATGCGGTAGATGCCCAGATTAAGCCTGGGTTTGTCCGGTCCCCTGGTAACCACCAGGCCCCAGGTGATCAGGGGACCGGCGTCCTCAGGCCAGCAGGTCTGAATCGGGATCTGACCAAGGTCCACCCGGTCGCCATCGATCACCATCTCCTGACACGGCGCACCCTTTTTCTCCTTGGGGGACATGTCCAGCACCTTCTTGAAGATAGGAAGTTTCGCCCAGGCATCGCGCATCCCCTTGGGTGGGTCCGGCTCCTTCAGCATGGCCAATAGCGCACCTACCTCCTGTAGCGCCTGTGCCGAATCCTCCCCCATACCCAGCGCCACCCTCCTGGGGGTACCGAACAGATTGGCAAGCAGGGGATGCTGCGAACCCTTGACCTTTTCAAACAGCAGGGCCGGACCCCCGCTGCGCAGTGTGCGGTCGCAGATCTCCGTTATCTCCAGGCACGGATCCACCTCAACGGCGATGCGTTTAAGCTCTCCCAGCTCTTCGAGCTGCCTGATGAAATCCCTTAGGTCTTTGTATTCCATAGAATTTCAGCCATATTAATATCTTGTTCTCCGCTATTATCAGGACTTGCGCTGATCTCTGTTATACGCGGAAGCCCCCGTAGCGTTTGCGAAGACGTATGTTGTTGAACACGACGCCACCGACGAACCCGGCGATCATTAACAACAAGATGGTAGGAATCCACATGCTGAATGAGCTGTCAGCCTCCTGATTCGCATCCACCTTTGGTATGGGGGCACTCAGGATCTTGGCCACCTGATTGAAGCGCTGTCTCAGCACCTTGTTTTGTTTTATCAGTTGTGGATTGGCGCCGCCGGTTGCCTTGAGGTCTTCCAGCCTCTTCTTTGTCTGCAGCAGCTCCTGTTCCAGGGCCTCGATCTTTTTGCTTGAGGTCTGGTCGGTCTTCTTCAACAGATCCTGCATCAACTGCGCCTCATGCAGGGTGGCATTCAGCTCCGCCTCGCTCGCAGAGAGCTTTTTCTTCAGGGCATTGATTTCTTCGGTTTTATCCTTGGCCTCAGTGGAATTGGATTTCTTCAGGAGCTGCATCAGACGCTTGGTTTCCTGCTGCTCATTCTTGAGCGCCTCACCCGACAGGGCCAACTTCTCTTTGGTCTGGCCCAATTCCTGTTTGATCTTATTCAACTCCTCGCCCTGGGCTGGCGTTGAAGACGGCTTGGCATCCTTGAGCTTCTGTTCCGCCTCGCGCAGTTTATTTTGCAGGGTGCCGGTCTTGGCCTGAAGTTCCAGCAACATGGCCCGCGCAGGCTTTTCATTGCTGATGTAGACCGATTTCACCCAGCCCTCCTTTCCATCTCCCAGCTTTACCTTGGAAAAGGCGTCCTTGCGTTCCAGCACCTCCAGCGGCGTCCCACTGGGCAGTACCTTGAGTGGTTGCAGCCCGGAGGCCGGCTTGGCATAGAGCCCGACCAGCAGCTTGTCTGTAATGTGCTCTGCCTGAGCGCTGCTTATAGTCAACAGGAGGACGAGTAGAATTCTTAACATTATGTTTATTCCTCAGGTGTTGCCCCAGCGGGTATCCCGCTATGACGTAAAAGGGCGTCAATCTTCGGTTCCCGACCCCGAAACGCCACAAATAGTTCCATCGCATCCCTGGCGCCGCCCTGCTCCAGGATGTTCTGCAAAAAAGATTGACCGGTATTTTGGTCGAAAACTCCTCTCTTCTCAAATAAAGAGAAGGCATCGGCGGAAAGGACCTCCGCCCACTTGTAGCTGTAGTACCCAGCGCCATAGCCCCCGCCAAAGATATGGGAGAACCCATGGGCGAATCGATTAAACTCCGGCGGCCGGACCACGGCAACCTTATCCCTTACCTGTTCCAGGATCTCATAGATCCTGCCGCCATGCTGCGGTGAGTACTCCTGGTGAATACGCAGATCGAATATGGAGAACTCCAGCTGTTTCACCATCTGCATCCCGGACTGAAAATTCCTTGCCGCCAGCATGCGGCGGTACATCTCATCCGGGATCGACTCACCGGTCTCATGGTGCCCGGATATAAGTTCCAGGGCCTCCCGCTCCCAGCACCAGTTCTCCATAAACTGGGACGGCAGTTCCACCGCATCCCAGGCGACGCCGTTGATGCCGGACACCCCAGGATAATCGATCCTGGTCAGCATGTGGTGTAACCCGTGACCAAACTCATGGAACAGGGTCAATACCTCATCGTGGGTCAGCAGGGCCGGACTGTCGCCGATAGGTGGCGAGAAGTTGCAGGTGAGATATGCCACCGGGGTCTGGCAACGATCTTTGGTGACGAAACGACCGATACAGTCGTCCATCCAGGCGCCGCCCCGTTTGTTGGGGCGGGCATACAGGTCCAGATAGAACTCCCCGCGCAGTTCCCCCTGCCGGTCCCTGATCTCATAGAAGCGCACGTCCGGGTGCCAGCAGTCTATGCCGTCCACCAGGGTTATCTCTATACCGAACAGCCGTTTTACCACCTCGAACATACCGGGGATGACGCGGTTCTCAGGAAAATAGGGTTTGAGCTCCTCCTGGGTTATGGAGTAGCGCTGCTGGCGCAGCTTTTCGGAATAGAAACCTATGTCCCAGACCTGGAGCTCATCCACACCAAATTGATCTAAGGCATATCGCTCAAGTTCGGCATATTCTGTCTGGGCCTGGGGCAGAGAGCGGGCGGCCAGATCGGTGAGAAACTCCATCACCTCCTCGCCGCTGCGGGCCATCTTGCGGGCCAGTGAACGTTGGACGTAGTTGTCGAAGCCCAGCAGTTGCGCCTGCTCATGCTTCAGGGCCAGGATCTGTTCCATGATCTCGCTGTTGTCCCACTGACCGGCATGGGGGCCACGGTCCGAGGCGCGGGTGGAGTAGGCCTCGTACATCTCACGGCGCAGCTCGCGCCCTTCGGCATAGGTCAGGACCGGCAGGTAGGAGGGGAAATCCAGGGTGAACATCCACCCATCTTCACCCCGTTGTTCGGCCGTCTGGCGCGCCAGCTCCTTGGCTGATTGCGGCAGGCCGGCCAGTTCGTCCTCGTCGGTTATCAGCTTGGTCCAGGCGTTGGTGGCGTCCAGCAGATTCTCGTTGAATCTGCTGCCCAGCCGGGACAGCTCCTGGCTGATATCCTTAAAACGGGCCTTTTGTTCCGGCGGCAGATCCACGCCTGAGAGATGGAAGTCGAGCAGGGCATTGTCCAGACTCTTGATCTGTGCATAGTCCAGTCCGCCCTCCTCTTCCCTGATCTTCTTGTAGGCCTGGTACAGCCGTTCGTTTTGCCCCATCTCCGTGGCATAGGCACTGAGCTTGGGCAGGCAGGCGTTGTAGGCGCTGCGCAGCTCATCTGAGTTGACCACGGAGTTCATGTGGCTCACCGGAGACCAGGCGCAGTCCAGCCGGTCATCCATGATCTCAAGGGGCTCAACCAGATTCTCCCACGTGAACCTCTGGCCTGCGTCCAGGACCCTTTCGGTCTGGTCGCGACAGTCGGCCAGCAACCGCTCTATGGCCGGCTCTACGTGCTCAGGACGTATGCGCGAAAAGGCCGGCAGTCCCTCAAGGTTGAGTAGGGGGTTGTCCATTTAGTACTTGGTCCTCAAATCAGCAGATCGGGCATTGTGACAGAAAATCATGGTTCACACAGTGGTAAGTTTGAGCGTCAACATCCAGACGGCCAGTGCCCCACCGGCAAAAAAGGCCAAGACAGAGAGCAGAACATTGCGGCGGAAGCGGCGGACCAGATCAAATTGCGGCAGGGTGGAAAGCAGGAAGGGATGGCTGCCCGATCCGGTGGCACTCAGGGTGTTCAGTATGCTGCCACGGATAAGCTCCTGCTGCTCCGTCTGTGCCAGCCCTTCCGCCCTCAGACGTACCTGTTCCCACTCCTCCTGGTCAATCCGCCCATCCCGGTTGCGGTCAAACTCAAACAACAGAGACGATGTGTCTTCCTTCCATGTGCGCAGCAGCTCCCGTGTGATCTCGCTACGTTGCTGTATATGGTCCACCTCATCCATGGTCTTGAACAGGCCGATGGCATAAAGCGGATCGCCATCGTGGATCCTGATCTCGGTATAGCGGCGGCTGGATCCGATGGCCTCGGTACTGTTGATGCTTTGGCCCAGTTTCATCACTATTTGCCAGCTTGAGGGCAGCTTGCTGCTGTTATGCTTCGGGGTTATGGCGTCGTCGCCCTGCCACACATCCTTACGTTCGGAGGTCACATCCGCCCCCTCTGGGTCGATAATGCAGTCGCCGGTGCCATCACGCAGCAGGAACAGGTGGTCACTGGTCCCGGAATCGACGGTGAACCAGCCCTTGTCGCCGCGCCGCTCCACCTTGTAGCTATACCAGCAGCATGGCAGTTTGGTCAGCGGCGCCAGTATGGGCTCTCCTTCCATCTGCACCGCGTTGCCGGCGAGCTCGACATACCCCTGATGGGCCGAACGGATATTCGCCGTCGGGGTGTCCTCGATGATACGGGCGCGGCGCAGGTAGCGGAACGCGAAATAAAAGCCACCTACGGCCGCGGCAGCCGCGAATAGGGTGATGGCCCAGAACTCCTCATCGGCCAGATGCAGAAACAGTTCCGACAGGGGCATTATTCAAATAGCGATTTGATATCCACGTCCTGCTTCTCCTGCTCAGAGAACTCCAGCAGTTCGGCTGCCTTGAAGTTGAACATGCGGGCGATGATCACATCCGGGAACTGCTCGATGCGGACATTATTGTTGTTCACACTCTCGTTATAGAACTCACGCCGATCGGCGATGCTGTTCTCCAGACCGGTGATGCGCCCCTGCAGGTGCAGAAAGGTCTCATTCGCCTTCAGGTCAGGATAGGCCTCGGCCACTGCAAACAGGTTGCCCAAGCCTAATCTAAGCTGGCCCTCGGCCGCGCCCAGTGCTCCCACATCACCCTGCTGGCGGGCGTTTGATACCGCGCTCCGGGCCTGCATCACCTTTTCCAGTGTCTCCTGCTCATACTGCATGTACTGTTTGCAGGTCTCCACCAGCTTGGGCAGTTCGTCGTGGCGCTGCTTCAGCAGCACATCGATGTTGGACCAGGCCTTGGATACGCCGTGTTTCAGATTGACCAAGCCATTATAGATAGTCACCGTGTAGATGGCCGCTACCGCAATGACACCAAGGACTACAAATGTAGAAATATCCATGCCAGCTCCTTTTTTATGTTATAGGGTTGATTGTATCATCTGCTAACTGAATCTCTAGGAGTTACATGTGGTGGATATAAGAGCGTTTCAAGGCATGACCCCGCGCATCGCAGAGGATGTCTGGGTGGACCCTACGGCGGTAGTGATCGGTGATGTTGAGATTGGGTCAGGTTCATCCATCTGGCCTCTGGTGGTGGTGCGCGGGGATATCCATCACATCCGGATCGGCAAAAACACCAACATCCAGGATGGCAGCGTGGTGCATGTCACCCACGACAGCCGCTTCAATCCCGGGGGCTATCCCACCATCATTGGGGACAACATCACGGTAGGGCACAAGGTAATGCTGCACGGCTGCACCATCGGGGACAACTGCCTGATCGGCATGAGTTCCACCGTGATGGATGGGGCGATCATCGAACCGCGGGTGGTGCTGGGTGCGGGCAGTCTGGTGCCTGGGGGCAAGGTGCTGGAGGGCGGTTACCTTTGGGTGGGCTCACCGGTGCGCCGGGCGCGGGAGCTGAATGAGAAGGAGCAGGAGTTCCTGGACTACTCGGCGCAGAACTATGCTCGGCTGGCGAAGAAGTACCTGGAAGAGGGTTAGCCCTTTAGCATCTCTATGACCGGCGCGGTCTGCGGGTGTATGCCTCGCCACAGGAAGAACGACTCCGCCGCCTGTTCCACCAGCATCCCCAATCCACCCAAGGCCTGGCTTGCCCCACGTGTTTGGCCCCAGCGCATGAAGGCGGTGGCTTTGTCCCCGTACATCATGTCGTAGGTCCAGCCGCCGGGACGCAGAACGGTATCCGGGATCACGGGAACCTGATCTGTCAGCCCCGCCGCGGTGGCGTTGATGATGATGTCGAATGAGTCTCCATACAGTTGCTCCAGGCCGCAGCCTCTGACCTCACCCAAGCCAGAGCTGTCTATGGCCAGGGCCTCCGCCTTGGAGGCGGTGCGGTTGGCGATGACCAGGCGCTTCGGCCCTGCTTCCAACAGAGGTCGTATGACACCGCGGGAGGCACCCCCTGCCCCTAACAGCAGGATCTCCGCCCCTGCCAGTTTGCAGCCGTGGTTTGCAGTCAGGTCCCGCACCAGCCCGACGCCGTCGGTGTTGTCACCGAGCAGACGGCCGTCCGGCAGCAGGATCAGGGTGTTGACTGCACCTGCACTCTCGGCGCGCTTACTGCGTTCATCTGCCAGTATCCAGGCGTCCTCCTTGAAGGGGACGGTGATGTTCAGCCCCTTGCCGCCAGCGGCGATAAAATCGGCCACGTCTTGTTTGAATCGTCCGGGTTCGCCCAGGATACGCCCGTACTCCAAATCCTCTCCGGTCTGTTGCGCAAAGGCGCGGTGAATCAGCGGGGACTTGCTGTGTTCAATAGGATTGCCGATGACGGCGTATCTGTCGGTCATCTCAGCCGTTCAGCCACTGGGCGGCCCGCTTGGCGAAGTAGGTGAGGATGCCGTCGGCCCCGGCCCGCTTGATACAGACCAGAGATTCCATCACCACGGCCTGCTCGTCCAGCCAGCCGTTCTGGGCGGCGGCCATCAGCATGGCGTATTCGCCGCTTACCTGATAGACGAAGGTGGGTGCGCCGAAACCGTCCTTGACCCGTCTGGCTATGTCCAGGTAGGGCATGCCGGGCTTGACCATCACCATGTCCGCCCCCTCCTGCAGGTCCAGGGCGATCTCGCGCAGGGCCTCATCGGAATTGGCCGGGTCCATCTGGTAGGTATATTTGTTGCCGGCACCCAGGTTGGCGGCGGAACCCACGGCGTCGCGGAACGGACCGTAGAAGCTGGAGGCGTACTTGGCCGAGTAGGCCATGATGCGGGTGTAGATTTGACCGTTCGCTTCCAGGACGCTGCGGATGGCGCCGATACGCCCGTCCATCATATCAGACGGGGCCACTATGTCGGCGCCGGCCTCGGCGTGGGAGAGGGCCTGTTTGACCAGGACCTCCACGGTCTCATCGTTCAGTACATAGCCGGAGGCGTCGATCAGGCCATCCTGGCCGTGGGTAGTGAACGGGTCCAGGGCCACATCGGTCATGACCCCCAGTTCTGGTACCGCATCCTTAAGGGCACGCACGGCGCGCTGGGCCAGACCGTCCGGGTTGAATGCCTCGCGCGCGTCTTCCGATTTAGCCTCTGGCGGTGTGACCGGGAACAGGGCCATGGCCGGGATGCCGAGGGCGTGGATCTCTTTTGCCTCCTGTACCAACAGGTCTATACTCATACGCTCTATCCCGGGCATGGATGCCACCGCCTCCCTCTCTCCAGTGCCTTCCAGCACAAAGACCGGATAGATAAAGTCGGAGGGGGTGATCTCCGTCTCGCGCATCAGGCGGCGGGAGAAATCGTCTCTGCGCATGCGGCGCATGCGGGTGCTAGGATAGGGTGCGTTGAGAGATGTTTTATCTTGCATCATGGGTCTCCGTTTCATTGTGCATAAGATACCCCAGGAGGCGGCAGGATATAAGCTTTAAAGTGGATCTGGCTCGAGAAAATTTATTTTTTGTCGCTGGATTTTTTACCGATTACCTGCTCAAATCAGTAGTTCGTCGGCCTCGGGGAACGCGAAACAGGGTCTGTTGCCCAACTATTTAATGCGGCTAAAAAAATAGCATTGGACCGATATCGTATCGATATATCCGATTATAGTTAGAAGAATGGAGAGATAGTTATGGAGTCTTCGGTATTTAGCAGGATACGCCTTTCGTATCTACTGGCGATCTTTTTTCTGGTGATAATCGCTCCTCAGCAGGCCTGGAGTAATCAGTTAAGCCCGCCTCAGGCCATGGTTCAGAAGATCTCTGACCGCATGCAGCAGGCATTAAAGGGCAAACCCAGCCCCAGCCGGGCCTACAGCCTGGTAAACAGTATCATCGTGCCATATATAAACTTCAATATGGTTGCAAAACGGGCGTTGGGCACGGCCTATTGGAACAAGGCATCTTCCGGGCAGAGAAGCAGATTTACCGCCCAGTTCAAGAAACTGCTGGTCCGAACCTATAGTTCCGCCTTTGCCAGCTATAACAACTGGTCGATGCAGCATCTGGGCACCAAGAATTCAGGTAAAAGCGTGGCGGTAAATACCAGGGTATCGCCATCAGGGACCAGCCCGGTCAATGTGAGCTATCTGATGTACGGCAGCGGTGGTAGCTATCGGGTATACGATATCTATATCTCTGGCGTAAGTCTGGCCAAGAGCCATAGCGCCAGTTTTCAGGGGATAGTCAGGAGTAGCGGTATGGAAGGCCTGATTAAAAAACTTATCGCCATGAACAAAAAATGATGTTGCAGCAGAGATGTTGATCGAAAAGGCGGCTGGATTCAGCCGCCTTTTTTAATAGTGGGGTGGTGGCTCGTCTGTAATGGCAGATCCCACGCCCGGGGCTAGGGCCCTTAGTTGAGTCTGTAACTCTTCTATGTCTCTGCGCAGTTCAACCAGTTCCTGCTGCTGCCCGGCAACTGTTCGGTTCAGTGCCTGAATCAGGTCTTCCTGAAAGGCTACTTTTGTCTCCAGCTCGATTATCTGATCTTTCATCTAAGTGTACCGTTATGGCAGGGCAAATATTGCACATCTTCAACTGGTTGATAAATATGGTATTTATTCAAGTCGTGTCAAAATTATCGCAAATGACAAATCCATGACTAAAGTTCTTCCGGCGGCTGCCGATGATACTACTGCTAAAGGCGATGCAGCGTAACTGCTTATAGTTTCATTTAGTTGATCCTCCGTTTGCGTCACATAGTGGCGCACTGAGCCCGCCCCTCCCCTGGTGGGCTTTCTTTTGCCCGATTGAAATCAGGTCATAACTACCCTCGAATGATCGCCCCGGTTGCCGCATCTCTTATCATGCTGGGCGATCGTCTTTCTCCGGTTGATCCATGGACGATGCAATCGACAATCCCGGATACCCTGGATCTTACCTGTGTTGCGGTAACCGCGGGTCTGCGATCGGCTATGTTTGCGCTGGTGGAGACCAGCGGTGAACCGCAGGCCAGACACAGGGAGGCGGCAATCGGATGGTCCGTGACCCTGACGGCGATGGTCCTATGCCTTCCCCTGAGCCAGTAGGGAAGACCCTCGGCTGCCGGCAGTAGCCAGGTGTTCGGTCCAGGCCAGCTATCCAGGACCGGCCTCATCCGCTCCTCAGGCAGGGGCTCTATGTAGGGTAGAAGTTGCTCATAGTTGGCAGCGATCAGTATCAGACCCTTGTCCAGGGGACGATGCTTTTGGATCAAAAGCCACTCAACGGCACACCAGTTCAACGGATCACACCCCAGTCCGTAGATGGCCTCGGTCGGATAGGCCAGGATACCCCCCTGCCGAAAGCAGCGAACAGCCTCACGCAGTTTCCAGGGATGGATATTGGCCTTATGCACGCCTGCCATCTCTATTGAAAAGATCTTAACCGGCTAGGTCAGACTGGAGTTTCTGGTCCTTTTCCACAACGCCCTTGGCGTTGTTCTCCCGATCTGCCCGTATACGCCGGGCGATCTCGGGGTCGGATAGGGCCAGGATCTGTGCTGCCAGATAGGCGGCGTTCTTGGCCCCGGCCTTGCCCACAGCCACGGTCGCCACCGGGATCCCACCAGGCATCTGTACTGTGGAGAGTAGTGCATCCATGCCCTGCAGCGGTCCTGCGTCCAACGGTATGCCAATGACCGGCTTCAAGGTGGCTGCGGAGACCGCTCCCGCCAGATGCGCGGCCAGTCCGGCGGCGCAGATGAATACGGCGCATCCGCGGACATCGGCATCTGTTACATAGTCATACGTTTGCTTCGGTGTACGGTGGGCGGAGGTGATCTTGGCCTCGAATGGTATCTCCAGAGATTTGAGTACGTCGATCGTCGATTGCAACACCGGGAGGTCTGAATCTGAACCCATCAGAACGGCTACAAATGGCTGGCTCATAATTTCCTGTCCTGAATATCAGTGGAAAAGGTGGGGAAGATACCGGATTTTACCGGTTTAGGCTAGTCCTTGCTGGCTCAGCGCTCGTTCATCCCCACCCCCAGCGGGATAAGTAGCAGGGCAGCGCATATATAGAGGACCGCATCCCAGCCCAGCAGGGTGTATGCATAGCCTGACCCGGTTATACCCAGCCAACCCCCCAGATAGTAGAACATGACATAAAGCGCATTGGCCCTACCTTGCCCACTGGACAGGCGCCGGTTGAGTGCGCCTACCGCGGCGGAGTGGATGGTAAAAAATCCGGCACAGACACTGAGTAGCCCGATTACCACCGCCAGTATGTCTGGTTGTCGTATGAGCAGCAGGGAACACAACAGTGTCGCGGTTCCCGCCAGCATGGTGTTGCCACTGCCGAATCTGTTACTGAGCCGACCAGAGACCGGGCCGATAAATATTCCGACCACATAGACCAGATACAGCATGGTGGTGATCTCGGTGGAAAATGCGAACGGCGGCTCGCTGAGCCTGAACGGCAGATAGTTGAATATGGCGGAAAAGATGGCAAAACTGCCGGCTGCGCAGAGGTAAATGCGCAACAGGTCCCAGCGTCTTAGCAGGGTCAGGAAATTGATAGAACGGTTGTGGACGGTGGCAGACGCGGTTTTCCTGGGCAAGATGCGCCAGGCCACGAAAGTGCCTGCCAGGATCATGATCGAGGCCGAGACGAAGGCGTAGCGCCAGTGGAGCGGCGGGTGGATCCATCCCCCCAGCAGGCGTCCGCCCAATCCCCCAAGTACGGTGGCCGATACGTATGATCCCATCACCACGCTTAGCCGCTCCAAAGGCAGGGTGCGGGCAAGATAGGCGGCCAGACATGTGGTTAGAGCGGGGATGAAGAGGCCCTGCACGAAACGTGCGCCGATCAGGAGCGTCAGGTTGTCAGTATAGGCACAGACCAGACCGGCACAGGCAACCGTCAGCCCTCCGGTCAGGAGGATGGGATGGATCTCCAGACGATCGGATAAGATGCCAAATGGCAGGTTGGAGATGGCAATGCCCAGGATGACCGCGGATACGGTGAAAGAGACCAGTACCAGATCAGCAGAAAATTCGCTTTGCAGCACCGGCAGGACCGGCTGGGTGATGTAGATATTGGTAAAGGATGCAGAGACCAGGGCAAAGACCGCCAGCTGGAGCAGAAAGTAGGGGGATCTGGCCATGATGGAGCCCGCCTAGAAATCAGTTATTGGGCTACTCTTCAACCGGTTCGCTGAATGAGCAATCCTGTTGCGGACAGACCCTCTCTGTACCCTTGCGCTTAGTGGTCTTGATGGTGAGTATGGGCCAGCCGCAACTGGGACAGGGTCCTGCTATCGGCTCATTCCAGGTGGCGTAGTCACAATCCGGATAGCCGGAACATGAGAAGAAGATCTTTCCACGCCTGGATTTGCGCTGCATCATGGTGCCACTATTGCACTTGGGACAGGTAACACCTGTATCCTTTGGTTTCTCCAGGGGTTCGATATGGCGGCAGTCAGGATAGCTGGAACAGCCGATGAATTTACCATATTTGCCCCGCTTGATAACCAGATCTGAGTTACAGTCAGGGCATTTTCTACCCTCGACGATCTCTGGCTCTTCCTCAGCACCATTGCCATTCAGATCCCTGGTGTAGTCGCACTCCGGATAGTTGGTGCAGCCGATAAAGCGGCCGTGTCTTCCCAGACGGATGGAGAGAGGTTTGCCACATTGCGGGCACTCTTCATCCATGGCCTCATGGGTGACATCACTGCGTTTGACGTTCTCTTCGGTGTGATCAATCTGTTTCTTGAATGGGGTCCAGAATTTATCCAGTAGGGGCACCCACTCCTCTTCGCCGCGGGCGACCGCATCAAGTTCGTCCTCCAGATCGGCGGTGAACCCATAGTCCACATAGCGTGTGAAATAGTTGGTGAGGAACTTGTTTACCACCCTGCCCACGTCTGTGGGGTAAAAGCGTTTCTTCTCCAGTTCCACATATTCACGGTCCTGCAGGGTGGAGATGATGGAGGCATAGGTGGAGGGACGGCCTATGCCATGCTCCTCCAGGGCCTTGACCAGGCTGGCCTCGCTATAGCGGGGTGGTGGCTCGGTGAAGTGTTGCTCCGGGCGTATGGCCTGCAACGCCAGCTCTTCACCCTCCTCCAGTGGCGGAAGGATCTTCTCGTCATCCTTGTCCTTGGCTGCGTCGTCCACATCTTCCATGTAGACCGCCATGAATCCCGGATTGGCAATGGTGGATCCATTTGCCCGGAACATATTGCCGGCCCCGCAACTGAGGTCTGCAGTAACTGTGTTTATGGTGGCGTGGATCATCTGGCAGGCCAGAGTGCGCTTCCATACCAGTTCGTATAGTCGGAACTGATCCTTGGTTAGATGCTCCTTCAGCTCATCGGGGGTATGCCGAATGGAGGTGGTGCGGATGGCCTCGTGTGCCTCCTGGGCGTTCTTGGCCTTGGTCTTGTACTGCTGTGGTTGGGCCGGGAGGTTCTCGCTACCAAAGCGTTCGGCGATAAAATCCCGTAACTCCACCACGGCATCGTCCGACAGATTTACCGAGTCGGTACGCATGTAGGTGATGAGACCGATGGCCCCACTGCCCGTATCTATACCTTCATATAGTTGCTGGGCGGTGCGCATGGTGCGCTGGGTGGTGAATCCCAGCTTACGGGCCGCCTCCTGTTGCAGGGTGGAGGTGGTAAATGGGGCGGCCGGGTTACGTTTGCGCTGCCTCTTCTGTACCTTCTCAACCAGAAGCTTCCCGGCTGCGGCATCGATCAGATTGCGCTCCGCCTCTCTGGCGCTCGTCTCGTCGGTGATGCTGAACTGTTCCAGCTTGCTATCCTGATAGTGGGTTAGCTTGGCGCTGAATCCCTGTTTCTCTTTTAGCAGATCCGCCTCAATGGTCCAGTACTCCTGGCTGATGAAGGCCTCGATCTCCTCTTCACGTTCCACGATCATGCGCAGGGCTGGGCTCTGTACCCGGCCGGCGGAAAGGCCGCGTCTGACCTTTTTCCACAGCAAGGGAGAGAGGTTAAACCCCACCAGATAGTCCAGGGCGCGGCGGGCCTGCTGGGCGTTGACCAGATCCATGGATATATCTCTGGGATGGTCTACGGCGTCCTGCACCGCCTTTTTGGTGATCTCATTAAAGACCACCCTATGCACCGCCTTGTCTTTAAGATGACGCCTGCTCTTAAGCAGTTCCAACAGATGCCAGGAGATGGCCTCACCTTCGCGATCCGGGTCGGTTGCCAGATAGAGGGCATCGGCCTTCTTCAGCGCCTTGGATATGGCCTGGACATGACGCTCGTTCTTTTCGATCGCCTGGTACTTCATCCTGAACTGATCGTCCGGATCGACCGCACCACTCTTTGGAATCAGATCGCGCACATGACCGTAGGAGGCGAGGACTTCAAACTCCTTGCCTAGATACTTTTTTATAGTTTTCGCCTTTGCGGGAGATTCGACTATTACCAGATTCATGAGGTCTACAGGTCAGAGGATCTAATGTGGTTGGTTCTATATATAGTTTAAGTTAGCCGGTTTTGCGTTATTAATTGTGGATAACGGGAGTCAATATAGTTGACAGACTAGTGTAGATAGAGTGGCTGATCGTTATAGACCAGATCTTCCATCTGGGCAAAAGCCGTCTCTTGTCCCGGTTGATTCATGAGCACCATAAGTACGACCCACTTTAGATCGTCCACCTTGATCACCTGGGAATCAAGGGCCATGGCTCTCTCTATTACAAACTCGCGATTGGCCTGATCCAGGATGTTATTCTGTTCCAAAAACAGCAACAGACCACGGCAGTTGTGATCCATTCTGGCAATTTCCTGATCTGTATAGATCCGGATGGAGCTCTCGGTTTGCGGTCTAAGATTGCCGGAATCCCTCTGCAACGCCAGCTCATCCAGCCATTGAAAGGCCTTGTATATCTCGTCTTCCGGGAATCCCGCTGCCACCAGCTCTTCGTGCAGGTCTTCCTGGCTGGAGGGGGACGGCTGGTCGCTATCCATATAGTTTTCATAGAGATATATCAGGATATCGACTACATTCTCGTTCATTTAATAGGCCTAGGTTATCTCTGTCATTCCGTCCTGTCCTGGTGCGGTTTGACCGGTGTTTAGTGCGTTTGTTCCTGTGCGGCAGTATATGCCGCCGGGCGCAGATGATACATGACCTTCCAGTTCAAGCAAAATCAGCATGGAGGAAACTTCCTCCGCAGTCAATCCGCTGCGCTCAATTAACAGATCGGCATGTACCGGATCGAAACCCATACACGCCAGCAAGCGCTGATAATCGGGATCCAGCGACCGTGCAGGGTCGGATCCCAGTGTTTCCCCCATTTCTGTATTTGGAATCAGGTGCATGATATGCGGGGCGAGCTCTTCCAGGATGTCGCCAGCGGTCTCCACCAGCTTTGCCCCCTGGCGTATGAGGCTGTGGCAGCCTCGGGCCAAGGGGTTATGGATGGATCCTGGTATGGCGAATACCTCCCGACCCTGTTCCGATGCCAACCGGGCCGTGATCAGGGAGCCGCTCTTTTGTGCGGCCTCCACTACCAGCGTGCCTAGGCTCAGGCCGCTGATTATGCGATTACGCCGCGGAAAATTGCCGGGCCTGACCTCTGTCCCTGGTGGAAATTCCGATACCAGGACCCCCTTTTCAGCAATGCTATGGGCGAGCTGGTGCTGACGTGCCGGATATACCCGGTCCAGGCCAGTACCGGTAACGGCGACGGTTAACCCCCCGGCCTCCAGGGCACCAGAGTGACAGATACCATCTATGCCTATGGCTAGGCCGCTGGTAATGGTGATTCCGGATACGGCGAGGTGATAGGCAAACTCCCGTGCCGTCTCCTGGCCGGATATGCTGGGATTACGTGAGCCCACCATGGCCAGTTGCGGGGTTGAGAGTATCTCCGGGTCCCCTGTCAAAAAGAGTATAGGCGGAGGATTGTGGATCTCTTTTAACAGTGTCGGATAGAGGGGATCTCTTATCGTGATCAGATGGTTGTTATCTTGTTCCGCCCAGCGCAGATCATTCTCCACCGCTCCCCAGTCGGGATTGCGCAGGTACCCCCTTAGGCCATCGTTTAGGTCTCCAACATAGGGGCTAGAACTAGAGGTAGCAAACAGATGTTCAGGCTCTCCGGCCCGAACCAGGAGTCGATGGTAGTTGACGCTGCCTATGCCTGGAGCATGTAGCAGCGCCAACCAGTATTTAAGTTCCTTGTCGTCTTGCGGTAGGACCTCTACCTCCTCGAGTCGCCGATCCATCAGCTGCCATGTTTCAAATATTAGGGATTACGCACCCTGTCGTTTACATGCAGCGCCTTGCTTGCAGCCATCACCAGACCAAAGCTCACCCTGGGGAAGGTGCGAAATACCATCAGCGTTCCCGCCTTTTCGTCCGGCAGTTGTATTGTGTCAGAGCTGATCTCGGTCACCGTATCTCTGACCAATTCCCCTTTTTGGTCGATGGTAAGCACCGTCCCTACCTCAATCCCATCTACCTGGCCACGGTCGATTATCACCACATTATATTGACCGATCTGGGTTACCCCATTCAAGACACCAATGATGCTGCCGTGAACATCATGCTTCGGAGGCTTGGGAAAGAAAGTGGTAATTGGCTTGTCCTCAACCGCCGGGATAAGCCGGTCACCCTTAAGTATCTCCAGTTCAGAGGTCTCAATAAATATGGTTGCAGGTTCGCCAACCCGCTGTAGTACCGAAGAGGCAATAAATAGCGCTTCATGTCCCAGGATCTCGCCAGTCAATGCATCACGATAGGGCTTGCCTGGACGCACCACATCAAATTTCCTGTGTTCCGCATCCGTGATTGACTTGACATAGGCCCTAAATCCGGCCCCTCCCGCAATATGCTCATCGGCGAAATCCACTATGTATGGGGCATTATCAAGCTGCGCCTTATCTGCAACATAAGGTCTACTCAAAAATTGCTGGATTGCATCGATAGGAATGGCCGGTATAGCCTTAGGTATCTCAGAGGTGCGGACCTTGGGCGACAGCTTGACCACCGAGCCTTTCAGGTCTTCTGTAGCTGCAGTGGTATTAGAGACCCCGGATACCTCCCTTTCCGCTACTGTAATTTGCGGTTTCCCATCCACGAAACTAAGCACCAGGGTGTCACCCGGATATATCAGGTGTGGGTTCTGTATCTGGGGATTGACCTGCCAGACATCTGGCCAGCGCCATGGCTCATTGAGGAATCTTCCGGCTATATCCCAAAGAGTATCGCCCTTGACCACCACATACCTGTCCGGGTGGTCCGGGTTTAGTGTTGGTTGCCCCGCGGCTATGGCGGCACATGAAAAGATCAGGCCCAAGAAAAAGCCGGTCAGCTTATTAATAGACTTTGGCATGGCGATCCCTTTGTAGTGATTGCTATTTGATTTAGATTCCAATATTAAGCCGGATTCGAGTTATATGTCGGAACTAGAATCCAGTATCTTCATAATGTTAGCGCATATTTCTAAACTATACTATAACCTATATCAAGTCGCGCTTCATGCCTAAATAACACAATTTGCGAACTCTATCTGAGTTTATTCTGTCCAGTAAGTAAGGAATATCTGGTTTTTACGTGATTTTTTTTGCTCGCTACGGAACAATACCGCAATTAATCCGTTTTTATGTCGAGATGTTGGAGACCCGATGCCCATACTAGAAATTTTGCATTACCCTGATTCCAGGCTGAGAAATCAGGCAAATCCGGTTGAGGAGTTTGATCAGAAGCTCAAGGATCTCGTCGCCAGCATGCTCGAAACCATGTACCACTCCGCAGGCATTGGACTTGCAGCCACCCAGGTTGGGGTTTCCCTGAGGGTCATCGTAATCGACGTCTCTGAGACCAGAGATCAGCCGCTCTGCCTTATCAACCCTGAGATTCTGGAGCATGAAGGGGAAAGGGAGTCAGAAGAGGGATGCCTGTCGGTACCGGAGATATACGAGAAGGTGACCCGTGCGGAGAGAATCAAGGTAAGGGCCAAAGACCTAAATGGGGACGCCATGGAAATGGATGCCGAAGGAATGCTGGCGGTATGTCTCCAGCATGAGATAGATCATCTGGACGGAAAACTGTTTATAGATTATCTGTCCGGGCTGAAACGTCAGCGTATCCGCAAGAAGCTGGAAAAAGAGGCGCGTCTGGCCCAGGCGTAAGCAGCAAGCGTTTTACCCCTTCTCTATTGCTGTGCCGCAGATGGCAGAGACAAGGAATAATAATGACCCAACCCTTGAACATCATATTTGCCGGAACGCCGGAATTTTCTGTGCCGCCTCTAGCTGCCCTGCTCGAATCAGGGCACAGAGTCATCGCCGTCTACACCCAGCCGGATCGTCCTGCGGGCAGGGGGCGCAAGCTGACGGCAAGTCCGGTCAAGCAGCTGGCGCTGGAGCACGCCATTCCGGTCTACCAACCAAAAAACTTCAAAGACGAATCCGATCTATCGAAGTTTGAAGGCCTGAATGCAGACCTGATGGTGGTGGTGGCCTATGGCCTGCTCCTGCCGCAACGGATTCTGGATGCCCCACGCCTGGGCTGTATCAATATCCACGCCTCCCTGCTGCCGCGCTGGCGTGGCGCGGCACCGATCCAGCGTTCCATCCTGGCCGGTGATATAAAGACCGGTATAACCATCATGCAGATGGATGCAGGACTGGACACCGGGCCGATGCTGTTAAAGAAGGGCTGTCCTATCGAGGCCGATGATAGCGGCGGGACACTGCACGACCGCCTGTCGCTGCTAGGCGCAGAGGCGTTGCTGGAGGCATTGCCCGGTATTGCCGATGGGAATATTGAGGCCGAACCACAGGACGACAGCCAGGCGAAATATGCCGCAAAACTGGATAAGAGAGAGGCGATTATCGACTGGACCCGCAGCGCGGAAGAACTAAGCAGACAGGTGCGGGCATTCGATCCCTGGCCGGTAGCGCAGACCGCTTATGCAGACAAGGTGCTGCGTATATGGGAGGGGAGCCCTCTGTCCGGGGGAGATGGCGCCAGGCCCGGAGAGGTGGTCTCATGTGGCAAAGAGGGAATAGATGTGGCCACGGGCGACGGTCTGCTGCGAATCAAGAGATTACAGCTACCGGGTAAACGCGCCATGAGTGCAGCCGATTTTCTCAACGCCCAGGTATTGGATGGGGTGATACTTGGGCAATAGACAAAATTCAGCAGGAGACCACAAGACCAGATCAAACCCTAGTGGCGGGTCGGGTGGGGCGCGAGTCCAGGCTGCCAGGATAATCTTAAGGGTGGCGGACGGCGCATCACTCTCTGATGTGTTGGCGCAGCGCCTATCCGACATACCTGTGCGGGACCGGGCCTTGGTCCAGGAATTATGTTACGGCGTATCGCGCTGGTGGCTGCGTCTGCAGTGGCTCACACAAAATCTGCTAGAGAAACCCCTGAAGAGGAGGGACCGGGATCTGGAGGTACTGATACTGGTCGGGCTGTATCAACTACTCTATATGCGAACCCCTCCCCATGCAGCCGTTGCGGAGACGGTTGAAGGTACCAAGGGACTGGGCAAATCCTGGGCCTCTGGTCTGGTAAACGGTGTCCTACGCAACTTCATGCGTAAACAGGATGATCTGCTGGCGGCCATTGCCGATGATATCTCCGCCGATCTGTCCTGTCCGCAGTGGCTATTAGACGAGGTCAGGGCTGCATGGCCGGACAGATGGCGCCCGATCCTGGAGGCGGTCAATCACCGGCCTCCGATGAGTCTGCGGGTAAATCTGAAACAGTGCACCAGGAAGGACTACGTAGCAAGGCTGAAGGATAGATCGATCACCGCCAGACCGATCCCTGGGGTTGAGTCGGGTCTGGTGTTGGATCAAGCCCTGGATGTCTTCGAACTGCCCGGATTTTCGGATGGGGCGGTCTCGGTCCAGGATGGCGGGGCCCAGCTTGCCGCCGCCCTCATGGCCCCGAAGCCAGGGCAGGAGGTTTTGGATCTCTGTGCAGCACCAGGTGGCAAGACCTGCCATATCCTGGAGACGGCCTCGGACGACATAGCCATGACCGCGGTGGATGTCAGTGCCGAGCGACTGCAAAGGGTGCAGGAAAACCTGGATCGCCTTGGGCTCAAGGCCAATCTCCAGACTGGTGATGCGACGGAGACACAGGGGGCCTGGGCGCAACAACGGTACGATCGAATCCTGTTGGATGTCCCCTGCTCAGCCACAGGCGTGATCAGGCGCCATCCGGACATCAAATTGTTGAGACGTAGTGATGACATCATCTCTTTGGCGCAGTTGCAGCGAAAGATATTTAACTCCGCATGGTCGCTGCTGAAACCTGGAGGCATCCTGGTATATGCCACATGCTCTCTGCTGCCACAGGAGAATGAGGAACAGATTGGACATTTTCTGTCTAACTATCCGGATATATCGGAATTGGCCATAGAAGGGTGCTGGGGGCATCCACGCCGTTTTGGACGACAGACCATTCCAGGTGAAGACACAATGGACGGGTTCTACTATGCACGACTGCAGAAGGGATGCTGAGACAGAGTTATGCGGATTTGGTGGCGTTTTGTTGTATCATTCAAACAACATAGGTTCCTGGAACCAAAAAGGAAAATAATTGCTACCTTTCTCTCTGCAACATAATCGTATTCTGAAGACCGGACCTTGGGTGCTGCTATTTGCGTTGCTGTCTCCAATGGCGTCCCAAGCGGCTGATTACAAGATACTCAATCAGACCTGCCGCTCCTCAGAGGAGGCCTTCGTTCTGGATGCAAATATAGACTACAACTTTTCAGATAAGGTGATTGAGGCGCTGCAGAACGGCGTGCCCATCACCCTGGAATTGCACCTGCAGGTAAGAAAGAAAGGTGCCTGGCTGTGGGAAAAGGACCTGCTGGACACCCGCCTGCGTTACCAGATTCGTTATCATGCCCTGGCCTCGGTATATCAGGTGGTTGATCTGCAGAATGACAGCCAGGAGAGCTTCGTAACCCGAGAGATTGCAATCACCGCCCTCGGTGATATCCAGTCTATGCCTGTGATCAGGCATGATCAGATGGAAAATGGCAAGATCTATACCGTGAGCCTGAAAACCTCATTGGATGTTGACGCCCTACCGCTTCCTCTGCGTCCTATCGCATACCTTTCACCTTCCTGGAATCAATCCAGCGAGTGGCGTTCATGCCTAATCCGTCGGTAGGAAAGATCACTTCCAGGGCCCTCCCTGTCATAGCGTTGCTGGGACTGCTGCTCGTGGCCCTGCACCTGATGAGCAGCGCCGTGCAGAATTCGGAAGAGCTGGACAGCCTGTTCATCCCGCTACTGTTGTTCACCCTGGTGGGAATGTTCCTGCTGGTGGCACTGGTGGTAGTAAACATCGTAGGCCTGGTAAAACGCTATCGCAGTCACGAGGCCGGATCACGTCTGACCTTGCGTTTGGTTACCATATTTGTCGCTCTCTCTCTGGTCCCTGTGGCTGTTGTCTATTTCTACTCACAGCAGTTTTTGCTGCATGGCATCGATAACTGGTTTGATGTGAGGATAGATAAGGCGATGGAAGATGCCCTGGGTCTGAGTAAGAAATCCCTGGATCTGCATCGTCGGGAAAAGTTACGCAGCACCAAAAGGATCTTGTCCGATATGGACGCGGTGTCCGTGCCCGGCATGAGTCTCAGTTTGGAGGAGATGCGTGATCGTTACGGCGCCTCTGAACTGATCCTCATAGACAGCAAAACCTTCGGGGTAATTGCCAGCAGTAATGCAGACCCCTCGGTGCTGGTTCCTGATGTTCCGGACATGTCTATCCTGCAACAGGTACTGGATGGAGGCGAATATATCGGTCTGGCCCCTATGGGAGAGACATCACTGCTGCATTTGCGCGTGGTGGTCACAGATGCATTTCGTCCGGTCATCCTGCAGGCCCTCTACCCCACCACTGACACCATCAGCGGCCTGTCGGAAGAGGTACAGCGTGCCTACAACCATTACAAGGAACTGGCATACCTGCGGGAAAGCATTAAGAGCACCTTTACCCTGACCCTGGCACTTGTCCTGCTGTTCAGCCTGTTTTCAGCGGTCTGGGCGGCATTCTTTACAGCAAGACGCCTGGTTGCCCCGGTGGCGGATATAGCGAAGGGCACCAAGGCGGTGGCAGACGGAGACTATAGCGGCCAACTGCCGGTACCGAAGCACAAAGATGAGATAAGCACTCTCATAACATCCTTTAATACCATGACACAGCGTATTGCACAGGCGCGAGATCTGGCGGAGAACAGTCAGCGCCAGGTGGAGTCCCAGCGCGCCTATCTGGAGACGGTACTGAGTAATCTTTCATCTGGAGTTATGACCTTTGATCCCGACGGCACCCTGAGAACGGCCAACTATGCGGCCAGTCTGATCCTGCAGGTGGATATGGCCGAGATGCAGGGCGAACGCCTGGATATCCTGGCGCGCAAATCAGGAAAGATGCAGCAATTTGTGGATCTGCTGCAGGAACCGCTATCGGAGAAGGGACAAGACTGGCATGGAGAGATCATCCTCTATGGTAGCGAGGGACGACAGATACTGCATTGTCACAGTACTCCTTTGGCCGGACTGGGGGGGGATGCAAACAGCGGCCATGTCCTGGTGTTCGACGACATCACCACCCTGATAAAGGCCCAGAGGGACTCGGCCTGGGGTGAGGTGGCGCGCCGCCTGGCCCATGAGATCAAAAACCCACTCACACCCATACAGCTTGCAGCAGAGCGGTTACGCCATAAATATCTACGGCATATGGACGCAGCGGATGCTGCGGTATTGGACCGATCAACCCATACCATTGTGCAGCAGGTGGAGGCCATGAAAGAGATGGTCAACGCCTTCTCCGATTATGCCCGTCCATCCAAGATGATGCCGGAACCCTTAATCCTAGATAATCTGGTATCAGAGATACTGGAATTATATCGTGACTCAGTTGCGGATATAGACCTGAAGTCAGATCTGGCATCAGATCAGGTTAAGATCGAGGCCGATCCAGTGCGCATACGACAGGTGGTGCATAATCTAGTGAAAAATGCCCAGGAGGCAGTGATGGAACAGGGGGGAGGTGAGATAAGTATCACCACCCGACAGGTGTTTGCAGCGGATGCACGTTTTGTAGAATTCCAGGTGTGTGACAATGGACCAGGATTTAGAGTCGAGAATATGGCCAATCTGTTTGAACCCTACGTGACCACCAAGGCCAAGGGCACTGGTCTCGGACTTGCCATCGTGAAGAAGATAATTGAGGAGCATGGGGGTATGATCTGGGCTGAGAACCGTAGTGAAGGCGGAGGCCTGGTCGCTTTTCGTCTGCCTATAATGACCGCTAATATAGATGTCGCGTACAGTTCCGGCACACAACAATTCGAAGATGACGCCGCAAATAAAGAACAGAGATTGAGGAACAATAGATGAGTCAGCCCCACATACTGGTTGTAGATGATGAACCAGATATCAGAACCCTGGTAAGGGAGATCCTGGAAGATGAGGGCTATTCGGTAGCTACTGCAGAAAACGGGGCCACGGCCCGTAGCGCCCTGCGGGACCGCCGACCTGACCTAGTGCTACTGGATATCTGGATGCCGGATGTAGATGGCATCACCCTATTAAAGGAGTGGTCTGAAGATGATGGACTCCCCTGTCCCGTGATCATGATGTCAGGACACGGCACCGTTGAAACGGCTGTAGAGGCAACCCGTTATGGGGCCTACGATTTTCTGGAGAAGCCGCTTTCCCTGGCGAAACTGCTGCTGACGGTAGAGCGTGCGCTTGAAGCCGACAGACTGCAGCAGGAGAACCTGGGGCTACGCCGTCA
Organism: Sedimenticolaceae bacterium; assembly: GCA_050290785.1. Taxonomy (GTDB): domain Bacteria; phylum Pseudomonadota; class Gammaproteobacteria; order Chromatiales; family Chromatiaceae; genus JAAGZL01. Next base: position 66,658 of record JBNKIR010000041.1, read on the forward strand.
TGTGCAGCACATGGTGGAACCTGTAGGCAAGAGCCCTGTAATTCAGCGTCTGCGGGAACAGGTAAAACGTGTGGCGCAGCACGACTCATGGGTGTTGATAACCGGACAGGCGGGGACAGGCAGAGAAACCTTTGCCCGCTATCTCCACAGCCAAAGTTCCAGACGCGATGGACTGTTTGTGGATGTGGCGGTGTCATCCATATCCAAGGGAAATTCCGCGCGTGAGCTGTTTGGAAGCGAAAAGGACGAGCGTATTCAATACGGCGCCCTGGAGCAGGCCCGTGGTGGCACCCTGTTTCTGGATGAGGTCGCAGATATGGACCTGGAGTCCCAGTCTCTATTGCTGGGGGCGTTGGATACAGGCTCTTTCATCCGAATTGGAGGGGCGGACCCGGTCGACATCGATGTGCGTATTGTGGCCGCCACCAAACGTGATCTGGAGAGCGAGGTGCATGAGGGTCGTTTTCGCGAAGATCTGTTTTACCATTTGAACGTAGTTCCACTCAACGTGCCGCCGTTGCGGGAGCACGCAGAGGATGTCCCTGATCTGCTAAACTTCTACATCGACCATTTTGTGCAGCATGAAAAGTTGCCCTATAGACATTTCAGCGTGGGGGCCCAGAACTTTCTCCGCAATTACGGATGGCCCGGCAACGTCCGTGAGTTGAAGAATATGGTGCAACGCCTGCTGATCCTGGGCGCCGGGGAAGAGATTACCCAAGATGAGGTGGAACTTGCGGTAAATGGGCGCAGGGTTACCGAGATAGTGGATGCCGGTGGAATGTTCTCATTTGACCAGCCGTTACGTCAGGCCAGAGAACAGTTTGAGAAGGTGTATCTGGAGTATCAGTTGGAAAAAAATAACGGAAATGTAAGCAAGACCGCTGCCGAGGTGGAGATGGAGAGGACCCACCTCTACCGCAAGCTGAAATCTTTGGGTATCGAGATAAAAGATAAGAAGTAGCGACACACTATTGTGTATGGCTGCAAATGATCACTGCATTATCAAATAAGATCAAAATATTGAGATGAAGATTATCATTCTTGGCGCAGGACAGGTTGGCACCTCCGTGGCGGAAAATCTGGTTCTGGAAGATAACGATATAACCATCGTTGACAAGAACCCCGATCTGCTCAAGGGATTGGAGGATCGTCTGGATCTACGTACGGTGCATGGACACGCGGCCTATCCCGATGTGTTGATGCAGGCCGGGGCGGAGGACGCGGATATGATCCTGGCGGTCACCAACAGCGACGAGACCAACATGGTCGCATGTCAGGTGGCATATAGCCTGTTCCGAACACCCACCAAGATCGCGCGAGTGAGATCCCAGGGCTTTCTTAACTACCCACAACTGTTCGATACCGATGCCATGCCGGTGGACCTTCTGATCAGTCCGGAGCAATCGGTTACCGACTACATCTGTCGACTGATCGAATACCCCGGTGCTTTGCAGGTGCTGGATTTTGCCGAAGGCAGGATTCGGCTGGTGGCGGTACGGGCCTATCATGGCGGCCCGCTGGTGGGGCAGAAGCTAAGAACCCTGTACGATCATATGCCCGACGTGGACGCCAGAGTTGCGGCCATCTATCGTCAGGGCAAGGCAATTCAACCGGAAGGCGACACCAAGATCGAGGTGGATGACGAGGTGTTTTTTATCGCTGCCGTGGAGAATATCCGTGCGGTCATGGGTGAGCTGCGCAAACTGGAACGCCCCCTCAAACGGGTGATCATTGCCGGTGGCGGTAATATAGGCAGACGCCTGGCAATGGAACTGCAACAGGAGTATCAAGTAAAGGTCATCGACCGGGGCAGAAACAGATCCAAGGCATTGGCGGAAGAGCTGGACAAATGCATAGTACTGAATGGGGATGGGGCAGACGAAGATCTCCTGCTGGATGAAAACATCGAAAACACCGATGTCTTCTGCGCCGTAACCAATGATGACGAAGCGAACATCCTCTCCGCCATGTTGGCCAAACGCTTGGGTGCGCGCAAGGTGATGGCACTGATAAATCGTCCCTCCTACGTGGATCTGGTGCAGAGTGGGCCGATCGATATAGCCATCTCACCACAACATGCCACTATCGGCACCCTCTTGGCCCATGTTCGACGTGGTGATGTAGAGGTGGCTCACTCTCTGCGCCGGGGTGCCGCGGAGGCGATCGAGGCGGTTGCCCACGGCGACTCCTCGTCCTCGAAGGTCGTGGGCAAGATGATTGAGGATATAAAACTGCCCAAGGGTACGAGCATAGGGGCGATCCTGCGGGGCGAAGAGGTACTGATTGCCCACCACGATACCGTGATTGAATCCGAGGACCATGTGATCCTGTTTCTCGTGGATAAGCGCCGCATCGCTGAGGTGGAGAAACTGTTCCAGGTCGATGTTACATTTTTATGAGGACACTCGTTTTTAACCTGATCCAGGATAGGATTTGCGCCTGTTCGGAAATCCGGGGTAGCGCATGAGTTTCGTAGTGGTTCAGCGCATACTCGGTATTCTCATGATGGTATTCAGCCTGAGTATGCTACCGCCGATGCTGGTCTCACTGCTGTTCAGTGATGGGGCTCTACTGGCGTTTTTTGCCGGATTTTGTGGCATCTTCCTGATCGGGGCGCTCTGCTGGTATCCGGTGCGCCGGGAAAAACGTGAATTTAGACTGCGTGACGGCTTCATGATAGTGGTGATGTTCTGGACCGTCCTAGGTCTCTTAGGTGCGGTACCGTTAGTCCTTGCCGAATACCCGCAAATATCTGTTACAGATGCGATCTTCGAGTCAATATCGGGATTGACCACGACTGGCGCTACGGTCATCGTCGGTCTGGACAGTCTACCGAAATCGATCCTGTTTTATCGTCAACAACTGCAGTGGCTGGGCGGTATGGGGATCATCGTGCTGGCGGTTGCAGTTCTGCCCATGCTCGGTATTGGCGGCATGCAGCTCTATCGGGCCGAGACTCCGGGGCCCATGAAAAATTCCAAGCTAACGCCCAGGATCACAGAGACGGCCAAGGCCCTCTGGTTTATCTATCTCGGCCTTACCGTTGCCTGCACCCTGGGCTACTGGCTGGCCGGTATGGACATGTTCGATGCGCTGGCCCATGCCTTTTCCACCATAGCTATCGGTGGTTTTTCCACCCATGATGCCAGCATGGGGTTCTTTGACAGCGCCTTGATAGAGGCGGTAGCCGTGGTATTTATGCTGCTCTCCGGCATCAATTTCGCGCTGCACTTTGTGGTGGTGAAACGCAGGGATATACGGGCATATCTCCGTGACAGTGAATTGCTCTTCTATGTTGGCATTCTCTCAGTGGTCTCTGTGTTGGCGGTATTGGTGCTTCACTCCTCCAATACCTATTCTGACTGGGGACGGGCCGTCAGCAGGGGGATATTTCAGGCCGTTTCCATAGGGACAACCGCCGGTTTCACCACTGCGGATTATTCACAGTGGCCAGGATTTGTCGCCATCCTACTTCTGTTCACCAGCTTTATAGGCGGCTGCGCCGGATCCACAGGCGGCGGAATCAAGGTGATCAGATTTCTCCTCCTGATCAAACAGGGTATACGTGAGATCAAGCGCCTGATCCATCCCAATGCCGAGATCCCGGTCCGGGTTGGTGGCAAGGCCATTGAACCACGGGTAGTGGATGCGGTTTGGGGGTTTTTTGCCCTATATGTGGGCTGCTTTACGGTGATGTATCTGGCCCTGTCTCTGACCGGGCTCGATTTGATGACCTCTTTTTCCGCAGTTGCGGCCTGTATCAACAATCTAGGCCCAGGCCTGTCCGCGGTCGCATCCAACTATGCTGCATTGAATGATCCGGCAAAGTGGATCCTCTGTTTCGCCATGTTGTTGGGGAGACTGGAGATCTTCACCCTGCTGGTACTCTTTTCGGCCGCCTATTGGCGAAAGTAGCACTCCTTTTACCTGATTCTGCTTGCCGACATGGCCTAAAACATCACAACAAAACAGACCCAAACCGTTCAGGTTTGGTTCATGCCCCATCCCCTATTCTGAAGTTGAATCAAACAGAGATAGGAGGATTCATCATGAAAAAACAACTTAGCAAGGCACTGTTCGTTCTTTTGGCCCTTGGTCTGGCCATGCCCGTCTTTGCCGGCAGCCCACTGCAAAATATAGAGAGGAACCAGATGCACCGCATTCAACAGGGTATCCACTCAGGCGAATTGACCCGGAGTGAGGCCAGGGTACTGAAAAAAGAGCAAAGCAACATTCGTCAGCTCAAGAGACGCTTTTTGAGAAACGGCCATCTATCCAAAGGAGAGCGACGTACCCTGAAGAATAGATATGCCAGTGCCAGCCGTCACATCTATCGCCTGACCCACAACCGGGCCACCAGCCATACCCAGAGGCATCATTACTATTCACCATGGGGCAGCGATGGTTACAGAACCTTTGGGTTCCTGTTTCACTAAGATGCGGGCATCTACTATGAAACATACGCTGAGGCCAGACCTGTACTTAATAGCATAGATCTGGCCTCAGCTATTTTCGGGTCTATCCTTTCCCCTCCAGTAAGTCCAAGGTCTCGGACGCAATCTCCCTCACTTCAGGATCTGTGTCTACCAACAGACCTTTTACTACTGGTATGGACCTAGGGTCCCCGGTCAAACCCAGATAGTGGCAGGCATCCGCCCTGACCTGAGACTGATCGGACCGGGTGAGCTCAATCAGTTTGGGAACCGCCGGTGCGAGGAGACCCCGTTCCTGCAGCTCCTCTATGGCAGCCCCAATCCCGATACGGATAGCCATTGGTGTCTCTTGATCTCCCAGGAGGTGCAATAGATCGTCAATACTGCCTGGGTGTTTTTTGACCATGCGCACCAGGGTGTCCAACCTTCTGATCTCTATAAGGTGGATAAAGTAGGTGCTAAAACCCGATGCCGTGGTGGCCAGGCCGACCCACACCTTTAGCTCCTCTTCCGTATAGCGGCCAAAGAACTCAAACACGCCTATCCTGAACCATGGGGCCGAGGTGGCCCCCAGGGAGCGCGCCTTCTCAGGGTGAACGGCCACATTTATCACCTCAAGATGTCCCAGGATACCCTCCTTCACCATACTGGAGAGTGCATCCAAAACCGGTAGGCAGTGTCGGCACCCGGTACTGATTAACAGCAGCGCCTTAGGCGGAGTTTTTTTAATGATATGCATGCCTATTGTGTCGCCAATCGTCTTATCGGTAATCCAGCATCCTTCTGGACTTGTATATGATTATGTTTTTCAAGCAATTTATGAAAACATAGCATGGGGGGTCATATGTCCAGACATGACTTGAGTGTACGACATTCAAGTGCCAGAGACACCTTCATAAGGATATTTTATGCTAGCCTGCAAAGAACTATTTGGCACTTTTGTGCCTAGCTTCTTATGTTGGTCTGCCCAAGCCGCTGCAACGACAATAAATATCAGGAGTAAGCGCCATGCCAACTTTTGTGCGTACCGATAAGTGTGATGGATGCAAGGGTCAAGGTGAGATCGCCTGCATGTACATCTGCCCGCATGATCTTATGAAGCTGGATGTAGACGGTTCTGAGACCGGCCATGCAATGCAGGCCTTTAACCAGGAGCCGGAACAGTGCTGGGAGTGTTACTCCTGCATCAAGATCTGTCCGCAGCAGGCCATTGAGGCAAGACCTTATGCCGATATCGTTCCGTTGGGTGGTTCAGTGCAACCTCAACGCGGGACCGACTCCATCACCTGGACCATCCGATTCCGTAACGGCAACATGAAGAGTTTTAAATTTCCAATTCGCACCACGACCGAGGGATCCATTGACGCCTATGGCGGCAAGCCTGATGCAGATATCGGCAAGATCAGTGAGCCGGGTTTCTTTGTACAGAACAACGGCTATCGTGCCGGCGACACCGACGAACTGATCCGCAAATAAAGATATATCGAGCCAAAATAACAAATTATTTATTGAGGTAATAACGATGGCTGGTGAATTTGGCAATCCTGAGGTAGTCGTTGAAGAGGTGGACATCCTCATCATAGGTGGCGGCATGGGGGCCTGTGGTGCCGCCTATGAACTGGGGCCATGGATCAAAGCGGCCGGTGGTGACATCAAGGTTAAACTGGTGGATAAGGCGGCCATGGACCGTTCCGGCGCCGTGGCCCAGGGGCTGTCCGCCATAAATACCTACATCGGACCCGATCAGGATCCTGCCGATTACGCCCGTATGGTATCTAACGATCTAATGGGTATCACCCGTGATGATCTGACCTACGACCTGGGCCGCCATGTGGATGAGTCCGTACACCTGTTTGAGGAATGGGGACTGCCGATCTGGAAGACCGATGAGAGCGGTGAACGGCATGACGGATCCAAGGGCATGCCACCGCTGGCAGAGGGCGGCAAACCGGTGCGTTCCGGCAAGTGGCAGATAATGATCAACGGCGAGTCCTACAAATGGATTGTGGCCGAGGCCGCCAAGAAGGGCCTGGGCGTGGAAAACATCCAGGAACGCGTCTTTATTTCCAGGCTGGTTAACGACAAGAACGACAGCAACCGCATTGCCGGGGCCGTTGGTTTCTCGGTGCGCGAGCACAAGCTGTTCATATACAAGTTCAAGGCCTGCCTGCTGGTTGCCGGCGGTTGTGTGAATATCTTCCGCCCCCGCTCCGTAGGCGAGGGCCAGGGTCGCGCCTGGTACCCGGTCTGGAACGCAGGCTCCACCTACACCATGGCCGCTCAGGCCGGTGCCGAGCTGACCATGATGGAGAACCGTTTCGTGCCGGTCCGGTTTAAGGACGGTTATGGCCCTGTAGGCGCCTGGTTCTTACTGTTCAAGTGCAAGGCCACCAACGCCTTCGGTGAGATCTACCTGGAGCGGAACAGGGCGATGCTGGATGATTATCCTCCCTATGGGAAGGCCTCCGTTCCCGCCGCCTGTCTGCGTAATCACCTGATGCTGAAAGAGCTGAGGGAAGGCCGCGGTCCCATCTGGATAGATACCGTAACCGCGCTCGGAGATCTGTGTGCGACCCTGTCACCACGCGAGGTGAAGCATCTTGAGGCCGAGGCCTGGGAAGATTTCCTGGACATGAGTGTCGGCCAGTGCGGCATCTGGGCCGGGGAGAACATCGAGCCGGAGAGGAAGAACTCCGAATTGATGCCAACCGAACCGTACCTGCTGGGTTCTCACTCCGGCTGCTGCGGCATCTGGGTCTCCGGTCCGGAGGACCTGGGCGCACCCACCGAAGAGGAAGAGGAAGGCGTCCCTGAGCATCTGCCTTCAGGCTGGAACTGGGGCTACCGCAGCATGACCACCGTAACCGGTCTGTTCACCGCCGCCGACGGCGTTGGCGCATCTGGTCACAAGTTCTCTTCCGGCTCCCACGCCGAAGGCCGTATCGCGGCAAAAGGCATGGTCAAGTTCATCATGGACAATAGAGAGTGGAAACCTGAACTGGATACATCTGTGGAGGATCTGGTCGCTGAGATCTATCGTCCGGTGCGTAACTATATGGGGCACAAGGACGACACCACCGCTATCGATGTAAACCCGAACTATATAACACCCAGGATGCTACAGTTCCGCCTACAGAAGCTGATGGACGAATACGTGGCTGGAATCGCCACCTACTACACCACCAATGAACACCTGCTTGCGGTGGCGGAGGAGAAGCTCGCAGATCTGAAGGAGGACGCCCTGAAGATGCGCGCCAAAGACCTGCATGAACTGTTGCGCTCCTGGGAGAACTACCACCGCATCTTCACTGCGGAGGCGCACATGAAACATATTCAGTTCCGCGAGGAGTCCCGTTATCCGGGCTTCTACTACCGCGCCGACAAAAACTTCATTGATGAGGAACACTGGAAGTGCTTCGTAAACTCCATCTATGACAAAGAGGCCAAGACCTTCAAGTGTTTCAAGCGCGCGCATACGGATCTGATCGACAAGTCCAAGCTGTTCAAATAGGGACTATAGAGGTAACGCATGGGGAACAACGGAGGAGGTATCCCCTATTCGAGTAATCTGGTTCCGGCCAATCTGGAACTGGACTCCAGGCTGGAGTTCCATTGTGCCCCGGGGATATCCTGCTTCAATGCCTGTTGTAAACGGGCGGACATCACGCTCACGCCCTATGACATCATCCGTCTCAAGGATCGTCTGGGCAAGAGTTCCACCGCTTTCCTGAGGGAACATACCGTACCGTTTCAGATGGAACAGGACGGCCTGCCCGGGGTGAAGCTGCGTACCGACAATGACGGCCAGTGCCTGTTTATGACCGGTGCCGGCTGCAGTGTATACGAAGATCGCCCTACCGCCTGCAGGTACTATCCACTGGGCCACATGGCCATGCACAGGGGCGGCGAGGCCCACGAGGAGACCCACTACTTCCTGATTAGAGAGGATCACTGCATGGGGCACAACCAGGGTCGTGTACTCACCATCCGGGAGTTTCTGCAGGAACAGGAGACCGGCAAATACGATGAGACAAACCAGGCGTGGCTGCAGATCATGCTAAAGAAGCGTTCCTCCGGACCCAACGTGGGGCGGTTGCCGGAGAGCTCGTTGCAGATGTTCTTCATGTGCTCCTTCGATATGGATCGTTTCCGGCGTTTCATCACCAGTGATGGCTTCAGGAACACCTATGAGCTGGATGATTCTGTATACGAAACCCTCGCTAATGGAGATATCCCCCTAATGTACTTCGGCATCAGGTTCATGCGGCAGGCATTTTTTGGCGAACGCACCATTCCAGAGAGAGAGGGCGCCTGGGAAAATAGGGTTAAAGAGCGGGAAAAGGTGTGGGAGACCCGTCGTCAGGCGGAGATTATACGCAGGCGACATCAAGTAGATGAGAAAACCGGAGACGACGGATAGGTGCACTGTACAGGTAACCGCGCTTAAATGTCGTTATCCTGGCATGAGATCGGAGTCAAAACGTCTGGCCTTGTTGGTTGAGCCAGACGTTAAATATTAGTGATTTGACTCCGCTCTATACCGACGACGATGTTGCAACTATCCTGCGGTTGCCGCAAGCAGTCCCGTCTCTGACTGATATGGGAGCGCCTCGTGCCCCGCGATAAAACCGCGGCAATTTTCAGCACCGCATGAACAGTGAAACGGCCTGAACAGATGCGGTTCTGTTTGATCATAATCCATGGTGATGATATCGCCCGGCTGTATATCCCTCTTTGCGATAAACAGTCGTCGCGTCATGTCACAGTGCATACTCGGATCGCATGAATGCAGAATCTTGCCCATGAAATATGGGTCATGGATGTGCAGATCCGGACCAACTGTTAATGAGAACTGCGTTATGGCCTCCACAAAGTACCCGGAAAAAGCACACACAATTTCACCTTCAGAGAAGGAAGAACGCGCAATGATCCCCTCTCCTACAGAATCACTGATTCTGCAGATTTCGAAATGTTCGGTGCTTGGTTCATTAGGGAAAGGAGGTAGAGAGTCGGGATAGAATCTTTTCATCGGAAGAACACCTGGTGATTGATTAAAGAGGGACCGAATGTCTGCTGAACAAAGTCCAGGACATCGAATTCTGAGAAGGTCTTGCAACTGAAAACGTCCAGATACATGTCACGGGCCTGGTCATTGGTGTGTATTACTATGGCGCTGGTCTCAATCAGTTGCACCGCTGAGATCCCGACCTCGATACCTCCGCCAAAACGTTCTACGACAGGATCACCGAAGGCAACCATATCTATACGATCGACCAGGTCAGTCATAAAGTGGGCGATCTTCTCCTTATCCAGGATGTTTTCATTACAACCGCGGGACGTCACAATGAGATGCTTCCCATAATACCTGATCCCATCTATATCAATTCGTCGATACTCTTCCAATTTCTCTACCTCTTCATGGATTTATGTGAGACACAAAAAAACGCATCCAAGCTAAAAGCCACCGACCCGTTCAGGGCCAACCACTTAAAACTCGAGATGCGTTATGTAATCTTTCTTTCCTAGTCAGATGCCGGCCAGAAGCCTGCTCTGATACTTGAGTTTCAGCTCAAGGATTTCTCGGGAATGGCGTACTCCTATATGTTGATTTTTGCGAAAAATAGCACTTTTGGCGCCACTGTCAATAAATATTTCATCTGCCCCAACGATCGACGGATGTGGCATTACTTCTCTGGCAGAATATATCTCCCAAGATAAGCGGAGGCCCCCAGGAGCGCCGCTCTGTCGTTTAGGATGACATGCACCGGGATGGACTTCATCAAGCCCTGCATCTTCCCTTTATTGCAGAATGCCTCAAGAAATTGCGGCCGTTTCAACCAGTCCAATATCTTAGGGGCAATACCGCCGCCAAGGTAGATACCACCGATAGACATTATCTTAAGCGCCAGGTTTCCTGCCTCGGCGCCATATAGTCGGGAGAATATCTCCAAGGCCTCTGCGCCAACCGGATCCTCTCTATTTGTTGCAAGAGCGGTAATGGTACTGGCGGCATCGCCGCTATCCGGGGCAATATCAAGCCATGCAGGGTGCTCCAATCGACGCCTGTCCAGCAGGAATCTATAGATGGAGACCAGCCCCGGCCCAGACACTATCTGTTCCCAACAGACATTGTGCCCATCCCGTTTAAGTTTGGAGAGCAATTCCATCTCCAGGTCACTGCCTGGCGCAAAGTCACAATGGCCGCCTTCGGTGGCAAATGGGATATGCCGTGAGCCATCCCAGAACATCCCGGCCTGGCCGAGGCCAGTACCGGCAGCGATCACTGCACAGTTCCCCATGATCACCTGCGTGCCTTGCTGAAGGGTATGGATATCCTCTTTATTCAATGAGGCGATCCCGTATGCGGTAGCCTCAAGATCATTGATCAGATGGACTGAATCTATTCCGAGTTTTTGCTCAAGCTCCCCTGCATCGATCTCCCAGGGCAGGTTTGTGGTCTTGCACCTGCGCCCAGTTATGGGTCCTGCAATGCCAAAGGCCGCATCTGATACGGGGCGCCCGTAAAGGGACAAAAAGTCTGCAGAGATATCCTGTAGGGAACTGTACCCGGCGCTTGGATAGGATTTCTCAAGTATCGGGACAGCCAGGTCATCAATATCAAATATTGCCAATCTGGTCTTGGTGCCACCGATGTCGCCGCTCAGGATACTCATAAGCAAAATCCTATGCCTTATTGCGAAAAAAGAAAAAACAATTATGGATATTACGCCTAGTTTAGAGAGATATCAGCTTGTGATAATAAGATTAATATCTAAAAAGCTGTTCTTTTAGTGGCATCTATCCATATAAAGAAAACCTGACATCTGTCGCTAATATTCAGTGCGGATGGAATTTCCGTCAAAGTAGGGCTTTTTCAACTTTTTATGCTTCTTAAAACTAAAATTCTAGCTGTGGTGGCGGTTGTTTTTCTTGGACACTTCGCAGTGGCTGAGTATGTCAGCCACCAACAGGTCAAGGCGGATGTCATTAATGATATCAGGGATGATGCGCGTGTGGTTCGCGGCATGGTGATGGCGCTTAGAGCCGTATATCAAAAATATATCATTGAGCACAAAGTCCCGATAAATGACATGACACTTGGGCTCCTGCCTGCTGAGGCGCTTACCCGCATCTCCCTGGAATTCAGGAACTGGGTTGATTCAGGCCTCAGCTTTAATAATGTGATTGATACACCGCGCAACCCTATCAATATGGCAGATGAGATCGAGATGGAGGCCATAAGATACTTCAAGTCCAGACCAAAGGAAAAAGAGCGTCTGGTGCCATTCAAAGATAAGAATGGCGCCCCATATTACCACTACTCCCAGCCCATCTGGATGGAACAGCGTTGTCTGGAATGCCATGGCGATTATGACGCAGCTCCCGAGAGCGTCAGAAAGAGATACAGCCTGGGATATGGCTATAAGTTGGGTGACTTTGGCGGGTTGATGAGCATCAAGCTACCTGCATCAATAATCGAGCAGCGCGTCAACCAGCAACTTTGGCACAACGCATTGAGTCACTTTGGCAGTCTTCTAGTTACATATCTACTTCTATCCTGGTTATTGCAGAGCGCCGTCCTCTCCCGTATCAGCAAGCTTAAGGATGCGGCCGTCAGAATGGCCAAAGGAGACTATTCTGAACGCGCCCGGTTGCCGGGAAGTGATGAGATGACACAGGTATCCATCGCATTCGATGATATGGCACAAAAAATTGAGAAACGGGAACGGGCCCTTGAGGTACAGAAATCGCTCTATGCCGCTCTGTCCTGGACATCAAAGAGCATAACCCGGCTGGATTCACAGCGGGAACTATTCAAGCATACCTGCCGCATCGCAGTCGAGCATGGAGGTATGGATCAGGCCTGCATCGGGTTAGTGGATGCAGATAGAGAGAGATTGGAAATAGTAGAAGGTACTGGCTATAACGTCATCGGCATAAACTATTCAATGGTCACCTCACCAGCGGAAGAGGTTGCGCCAATTGTGGTCGCCGTCAGGGAAAACAGATCCATCGTTTCGAATGACGCCAGATCAGAGTACCCAGCACATCAGTGGCAGTGGATGCTGGCGCAAAACGGGATGCAGGCCGCCGCAATATTCCCCTTAAGACTACACGGGAGGCCAATGGGATCTTTTTGTGTACTTTCGAGAGACAGAGGATTCTTTAGTGATGAGGTAATTGGATTGCTGGACGAGATGGCGGCTGAGATCTCATATGCGATACATAATTACCATCTTGCCGATGAACACAGGCTAACACATAAAAGACTCGAAATATCGAGTATGGAACTGAGGCGCCTGAACAGTCAGCTGAGTCTGCTGCTCGAATCCACAGGCGAGGGCATTTATGGCATCAACACTGAAGGTAAGTGTACCTTCATCAACCAGTCGGCACTGGAGATGTTCGGTCTTACGCGAGATGAGGTGATTGGAATGGCCATTCATGAAATCACTCATCATACGCATACGGATGGGACAGAGTATCCCGCAGAATCCTGTCCCATGCACCAGGCCTTTATCTCTGGAACACCATGTAGGGTGCAAAAAGAGGTGTTCTGGCGCAAGGACGGGAGCTCGTTTCCTGTAGAGTACTCTGCCCACCCCATAACCGAGGCAGGCGAGTTATTAGGTGCGGTGGCGGTCTTTCGTGATGTTACCGATAGCCACGCCATGGAACAGAGACTTAGTTTTCTGGCGACCCACGATCCGTTGACCAGGCTAATGAATAGATATGCATTCGAGCAGCATCTGAAGCGGGCCCTGCAGGACGCACGCTCAAATCTTTCCCAGCACGCCCTCTGCTACATGGATCTGGATCAGTTTAAGGTGGTAAACGACACCTGTGGGCATGTGGCAGGCGATGCCATGCTTCAGATGATCGCAAAGCTATTGCCGGACAATCTCAGGCAGAGCGATACACTGGCGCGCCTGGGTGGCGATGAATTTGGCCTGCTGCTGGAGGATTGCACCCTTGAGAGGGCGGAGCTACTTACGACCAAGATATGTGAGACTGTAAAGAAATTCCGTTTTACCTGGGATGATAAGACATTTTCCATAGGTGTCAGCGTCGGTATTGCAGCGATTACCGAAGAGACTATCAGCATCGATACGGTAATGAGCGCTGCGGATGCCGCCTGCTATATTGCCAAAGACATGGGGCGGAACCGCGTACATATCCATATGGCCGACGATGAAGAGGTGGCTAAACGCCAGGGCGAGATGAGGTGGGTCAGCGAGATCCAGTCAGCAATCGAAGAAGACAGATTGTACCTGGATCGTCAGGCCATCATCCCTTTGTCTGAAAAAGAGCAGGACCTGGATCACTTCGAGATACTTCTCAGGATGCGGGACAGAGAAGGCAAGGATGTACCGCCAGGTGCTTTTATTCCTGCTGCGGAGCGATTTGCCATAATGCCCATGCTCGACCGTTGGGTAATTCAAAATACCATGTCCTGGCTAGAAGAGGCCGAGAATAGAGGTCAGCGTCTGGGGCTATGCTCTATAAATATTTCCGGGCACTCCCTGGCGGATGGAGGACTAAAAGAGTTCATACTTGATCAGATTAATATGCATAGGATCCCTCCGGAAAAGGTGTGCTTTGAGATAACCGAGACTGCGGCCGTAAGTAGGTTGGATCAGGCCAACCAGTTTATCGGTGAGATGAGGGGACTAGGTTGTCGTTTTGCCCTGGATGACTTTGGCACAGGGATGTCGTCGTTTGCCTATCTTAAGAATCTGCAGGTGGATTTTATCAAGATTGACGGTAGCTTTGTGCGTGATCTATTGGAGGACCCGGTAGATTGTGGAATGGTTGAGTCCATTAACCAGATCGGGCACCTGATGGGGTTGAAGACCATAGCTGAGTATGTTGAGTGCGACAAGGTACGCAAGCGTCTGGCCGAGATAGGTGTGGATTATGTGCAGGGATTCGGTGTGGCCAAACCCACACCTCTAGAGTGGGACTAGAAGATTCACACGCATTTGGTTGAATCTTCGGATGTACTAATAAGGGAGATGCATAGCCTCTTTTGTCATTGGGATTCCCGATAATTTCACGGCTATCTCCGGTTAGTTGTGAGATTAATCAGGATATCACTACAGTTTGTCATAAATTTATTGTCTAGATCGGGTGGAAGTCTATACTTCTTTGTTACCTGAGGCCTCAGTCGGGATATCAAATCAGCAATCAGGGAGGTTGGATGTGGCCAGTGTAAAGAATTACAACCTGTTTCTGTTGCCTAAAAGGCACAGCTCATTCAAGACGCGGGATGAGTTTACAAAAAAGAATATCAAACAGTGGATAGATGGTCTGCCCCTGGGAGGGGATCCGGAGAACTCTGCATTTGATCTATACGGCAAGTTGGACCGTCTTAACCGCCTTGAGCTCTCCCCGGCAAACAGATTTGAGATCCTGGAACTGATAGAGCAACCCCTTGAATTCGTCCTGGGTGCATTGAAAAGGGAGTGCGCTGAAGGTGAAGCACCCCTAAATATCAAGAGACGCATGGTGGCGGATTTGCGGCTCGACATCCTGATCCAGGCGGTAAAGGCCTATAAGACAGTACTGTCGCAATTTCATGACGCCACCATCACCGGGCTTCTATTCCATAAGCACACCAGGAGTAAGGCGCTGAGAAACGCCCTCTTTTACCTGGGTGAGTCCATACTGCACTCCTATCTGACCTATCAACCTTGCCTGCAATATGCCTGGAAGGAGCTGCACGGCATCTATTACTACTCAGTAATAAACGAACTGCAGACGCCTAAAGATATTGTGGCTAATACAGATCACCCAGACCAGATCGGTATAGATGGGCTGTATAAACAGATGCTGTTACTGGCCCTGGCAAATCCCAATGCAATGCTTTGCGGAGAGGTGGAGAGGGTCTACGATATCCTGAAGAAGTGGGTGTCCTTTGTGGATCTGGTTCCGATCAAAAGTGCAGTAACGTCCGAATCGTTCTTTCTGATCGACGCCCAGAGTGACGGTATACCTTGCGCTCCTAATCTGTGCAGAAACGAGATGATCCGTGTCGGCTGGTATTTAATTACAGACGAACTGGAAAAGACTCTTGCCAAAAAGGTGGCCGTGGCGGAGGCGGCACAGGCCAGTATGCGTCCCACCGATGCTGGGGCCTTGAGACTGATGAAGAGGCTGAAAGACGCCTGGTCGCAACAGATCAGATCGCGCGAACTGAGGAGTCGCTCCTCAGGCGTTGTAGAGCTGATTTGCGGCCTGGATTCCCTGCATCTAGCCCACGGAGGTCAAGATATGGATCATGGCAGGTCAAGGCCATCATCGTCGGACTCCACCAGATCCACCCCAGGTCATCACATCATCGACTCTCCCATACTGGATAATGATGAGGTCCTGATAGAGGTTAAGCCTGGAGTCTTGGAGCTGCATAGGTCCTATGAGGTGAAACGAGGTCAACCTGAGAGAGCTCAGCATAGGGTCGGCGGTAAAGAGTGCATCGCCTCAAATAGAAGCGAAAACGGGTATGGCCTGAATTGGCCAGACAGCGGAGACGGAGGTACCAGGGTAGGTGAGTTGGTGGGGTTAAATCCCATCAACGGCGAAGCGAATGAAACCTATCTGAGTCTGGGGGTGGTTCGCTGGATGTCCGCTGAGCAGCCAGGGTTCATGGGCATGGGCATAGAGCTGCTACACGGTAAGATCGAGCCTGTTATCCTGCAACGCAGTCGGAAGGGCGTGAAGCAGATGGAGTACATAAAGGGGTTTTTACAGCATGATGCTGAGGAAGATTCCCTCAGTCTGATCGCCCCGCCTTTATATGTGACAAAAGAAGATCGATACACTGTGGTTACGGGGAACGAAGAGATCCCGGTAGATTTAATCAACATCGTCGATAGCACAGATTCATTTGTAAGATTTAAATTTGAACAGCTCTCCATAAACGCTTGAAGTTCGTATAATAAACAAGCATCAACCATTTGACCCGGGGCGCGAAATCATGGCGCCTCGTTCTTTATATCACCCGCCTCAGAAATTGAGTTTATACTTAAAACAGTATATTAATTACCTGATTATATTTTGTTTTTACCTGATTCGGCTGGTTAATCGAGGATGTCTGGAGATGCTGCATGACGAGGGTTAATATGAATCCATTTATCCTGCCTGAGAGATCAACGCCGGATAAGCTAGAAGATGAGTATGACCATAAGGCGTTCAAGCAGTGGATTTCTGACCTCCCTATTGGAAATGTCGGGAATGTAGCGCGTTCCCTGCATTATGAAATAAACCGGCACAACCGTCTGGACATGTCTCCGTTAGAGCGATTTGAGGCCATGCAGATGATGTTGCCCGCATTAGCCTTTGTGCGTGAGGGATTGTGGTCGCACTATGCAAGCAAGCCCTTTCCCCTTTCCAAGGAGAACAGGCTTATCGCCCGCCTTCATCTTGAGCTGCTCGTGGGTGTTGTGGTGGCGTACAAGACCGTCATGTCGCAATTTCATAGCGACTCCTTTACCGGCCATCTCCTGCACAAACGCACCAGATCAGAATCGGTACGGCATGCACTATTTTTTCTCGCTGAGATCCTATCGCATGAGTATGCGATATACAGGGCAAGCCCTAAATTTGTCTGGAGAGAACTGCACGGAATCTATCATTATGCAGTGATAAATGATCTGCGACTGAATGAGATTGAGGTGACAGATGACGATGCTGTCGACCACATGACCGTGGATGATATTTATAAGAGGATCCTCCTGCTTGCCCTGACAGATCCCGGCTCGTTGCTTCGAGGCGAGATCACCAGAGTAAGTGATGCCTTGATCGACTGGCTGCCTGAGATCCCAATCATCCCCGTCGGCAGTGGAATGCCGTCTCCTTCCGTTTTCATCGTCGATGCGACAAAAGATGCGCCTCCCCACGTTACAGACAAAACAGGAATGGAGCGGATTAAGATCGGCTGGTTTTTACTCACTGATCGGTTGAATGAGATCCTGGACCAGGAGATAAGTGAGATCAGAGGCAGATCGAAAAGTAAACTGCGCCCGGTAGATCTGGTGACTGCGACCCTTTTTGCCAAGCTGCGCAAGAGATGGACGCCGGACGCGGTCTTACGTGAAGAGCGCACCGATGGCTCAGGTGTTGTCGAAGTGATCAGCGGCATAGAGTCGTTGCATTGGCTGTTCGGTGGCTGGAAGCTACAACAGGAGATAGAGGATGAGCCTGATGACCCGATAGATACATGGTCCGGAGATGAGGAGAGCGACGATAGGCCGGTTCGCACACTGGAACGGGATGAATTCATTATCGATGCAGATCCGGAACTTATAGCGGCGATAGGCTCTGCTGCAAAACCGAAGAGAGACGAGGTTGAGGCCAATGGGAAGGCACAGGATGAAGTGGAGGTGGATTTTTATAACGCCGTGGCAGATGGCGAGTCCAGTGGCGAGGAGTGCACCTGTGTGAACCAAAGCAAAAGGGGTTACTATCTAACCTGGACTGGGGAAGGGGAATATCAGGCGCATGTTGGCGAACTGATAGGGGTCAACTCAAGGGATAACCTGGATTTTGACAGTTCCTGGCGTCTGGGCATCATCCGCTGGATGCGCATGCAATCAAGCGGTCTGATGGGGTTTGGCATCGAACTGCTCGATGGAGATATTGAGTCAATCAGGCTTGATTCCAGACACACCATGGACTCCGCCCCCAATCCCACCCTGGGATTCCAGCAAAAGATTAACGGCAGGATCGATACCCTGGTCACCCGGCCCTTCCTCTTTAACAAGGGCGATAAATTGATGTTAACCACTGTAGATGGTGAAATGCCTGTTGTACCGGGTGAGACTATAGAGTGTACGGACGCCTTTATTCGTTTTAAGATCCATTTTGATTCGCACTCGAAAGGGAAGACCAAGAAAGCTCCCACAAAAAATACTGGGGCTGAGGATATTTTCAATAACATTTGGGACGATCTGTAGTCCAATAACTTAACAGCAATAACATGAACGATCCTGATGATACGTCTGCAACAGACGGGCAGAGACGCATGGGCAAGGGGATGATTATAGGCGCCTGGTTGGGTTTGCTGATTGTCCTGACACTGCTGGCCAATTCCTATCTTGAGCGCGTAAGAAATCCCAACACCAGCCCGCAAACATCCAGCTCCGGCCAGGTGAAAGAGGTCCTCCTGGTGCAGAATAGGGCCGGTCACTATGTGGCCAGCGGACACATCAATGGCAACGAAGTCACCTTTTTGTTGGATACCGGCGCGACGGATGTTGCGCTCTCAGACGACCTGGCCGCCCGACTCGGACTGCACAAGGGGGCGTATATATCCACCCAGACGGCAAATGGCGAGGTTACTGCGAGATTGACCATGCTCTCTGAGGTAAGTATTGGCGAGATTAGGTTGTCCGATGTCCGGGCAAGTATATTACCGAGCATGCAGGATGATGAGGTGTTGTTGGGGATGAGCTTCCTCAGACAACTGGAGCTGGTGCAGCGAGGGGACCAGTTACTGCTGCGGCAATATTGACCCGGCATCCTATATTTTGATACAGACCCCGCCGCGGCGGCTGTCCCCCTTCCCCCGAAGTTCCCCGCCGTGATCGCGCACCACAGTATGGGCACCACCAAAAAATAGGTTCTTCCCCGGCCAGAGGTGATACTCTGGGAACCCCCTGGTTAGGGAGTCAATAGCCTCATCCGGAATACCTCCCTCAAGGTTGAGCAGCCCGCTCTCCAGGTGGATCCTGGCGAACTCCACGGCCTCGTCTACCTCCAGATTAAAGTCGATCAGATTGATCAGCACCTGCAGGATGGCGCTGCGAATCCTGTTGGAACCGCCAGAGCCGGTCACGACCCTGTCTCCGTTAGGCAGCATGGCCAGGGTTGGGGCCATCATGGATGCGATGCGTCTATCCTCGGGCCACTGGTGAAAGCCACGGGGATTGAGGTCTTCCTCACCCAGCATATTGTTCAACATGATACCTGTCCCTGGCAGGACATAACCCGAGCCCTCACCGTTTGACAGCGTCATGCTGGCCATATTGCCCATGTTATCGGCAACACTGATCTGGGTCGTGCCCCTTGAGAAGCTGGCGTGATCACGCAGGATGTTTTGGTAGGACGCGATGGATTCAGCGGAAAGAATCCGGTCGCTGATCGTCTTGTCCAGAAAAGAGTCTATATTGTGGCCGTGTCGCAATTCCTGGGTTATCTGCATGGCATGGGCCAGATTGGCCAGATGCTCAATACAGTGATGCTGTATACCACCCAATCCCTGCCTCTCTAAAATTGCCAGGGTGAATGCGATCAGGGTCCCGCCGACGGATGGGGCCGGATTGGTATGAAGCAGTGCGCCCTGATACTTGAGAGAGAGCGGCTCCCTTTTTTCAACACGATATCCCGCCAGATCATCCAGGTGAATGGCGCCGCCCTGTGTTCGACACTCCTGCGCCAGTCGCTGCGCCAGTTCCCCCTGATAGAACAACTCCTCTCCCTCCTGCACCAGTGCGGTGATGACATCCGCCATAGGTCCATGCAGCACCATCTCACCTTCCGGTGCGATCCTGCCGGGATAGTTACTGCACTCATGGATGCCCAGCGCCTCTGGCCCGGACTCAATGATGGGGGCCACGATGGTGGAGATATAGTGCTGAAAACTGTTGATCGTCACCCCGGAGCGAGCCAGTTGAATGGCCGGTTCCATCAGCAGATCCAGGGGGAGAGTGCAAAGATCCCTATGCATGGCAAAAATACCACGCACCACCCCCGGCACTGCGATGGATCCCATCCCTATGTGGAACTCCTGCTGAGCGGTTCCAAAGTCGGCGATTATGGGATAGAAATCCAGCTCCTGCTCCTTGGGCTTGTGTGATGGGGTGTGGGCGAAGAAATCGTACAGTACCGGTTTGGCACCATTGAGATGCGCCAACAGAAATCCCCCTCCGCCCAGGGACGAGAGCACCGGCTCGGCTACGCAACTGGCTGCCAGCGCAGCCAGACAGGCATCAAAGGCGTTACCCCCTTCAGCTAAAATCGAGGCGGCGGCGCCGGCGGTGTCCTGATGCCCTGCAGCAACTATTCCTGGAGAGTTTTTCATAGGTCATTTCAGGATGTCTTTGTCACTCTAACATAATGGATTTACAGGGCTATTGTGAACTTTTTCAATTATTTCTTGGCAAAATGGAGCTATAGTTAATAATAAGCTCTTGAACTATACAAGAAACCGCGACATGTTCGCGGTTTCTTGTCGGTTGAGAGATTGGTCTGAACCCCTTACTGTCCCGGGGTAAAGGCTATGATATAAAATATAAGGTTCAGGATCCGGAAGGATATTGCATGGCCGTGGCACCCAAACAAAACAGCCTACAGACACTTAAAAAACTGATCCCCCTGAATTTGCTCCCGGAAGCAGACCTGGAACAGCTTCTTAAGACAGCAGCATTCAAGCAGGATAGGGCTGGAACTTATCTGTTCCGTCAGGGGGATACCGATTACCATAATATCTACCTGCTCTCCGGCAAGGTGGCCTTACTTGATAATATGCGGGAAGTGGACAGGGTCGCGGCGGGAAGTGAGACCGCACGTTTCCCGTTGGCCCATCAGATTCCCAGAAAGAACTCCGCTCGCGCCATCGGCGTGGTTGAATATGTCCTGATCGACAATCGCAAGCTTAGCGAGATGCTGGTTCGAAACAAGGATGATGACTATAAGGTTGCCGACCTCAGCTCCACCATCAGCGATGATTGGATGGACCAGCTCCTCCAATCCAAGGTATTCCAGCAGATTCCACCATCCAACATCCAGGGTGTGATCATGCGCATGGAGGAGGTAGAGGTCAAACGCGGGGAAAAGGTGGTGGAACAGGGGGGAGAAGGGGATTACTTCTATCTGATCCACCAGGGGAGATGCACGGTTTCACGTCTGGAAGATGGCAAAAAAAAACCAACCGAGCTGGCCAAACTCGGACCGGGAGATAGCTTTGGTGAAGAGGCGCTGCTCTCTGACAGTCCGCGCAACAGCACGGTAACCATGCTAACCAAGGGGATCCTTTTGCGTTTGGCAAAAGAGGATTTCATCCAGTTTGTAAAGCGTCCTTTGGCCAGGGGGGTAAGCTTTGAAGAGGCCGATGCCCTGGTTGCAAAAGGTGCCGTATGGCTCGATGTCAGGTCTCCGGTACAGTATGCAGCAGGACACCTGGAACACAGTGTCAGCTTCCCGCTGGATACCTTACGCTATCAGGCACCAAACCTGGCTTTAGATCAGAAATATGTCATCTGCTGCGACGATGGGCATTTGAGTTCCACTGCGGCATATCTCCTGACCGACCGTGGATTTGTCGTCTCCGTCCTCGAGGGAGGACTCAGGACGGCGCCACCCGATCTTATGGTCAAGGAAAAGCCTGATACCGAGTCCAGCGCAAAGGTTATCAGCCTGCACCCAGGCGAGGAGATCGCCGATGACAAGACTCATGCAAAACAGCAAGACGATCAGAAGGCTCTGCAACAACAGTTGGCTGCGGCAAACAGCCGCATCAAAGACCTGGGGGTAAAATTTCAGACCTATCGCGACCGACACAAGAAGGAAGAGGCGAAGCAGCTGGCAGAGATAAAGGCGCAAAAGATAATCATCGATAAAAACCGCATCAGGCTAGATGAGCTAAGGATGAAAAGGGACGCCGACAGGAGGTTGATTGAACAGCTACAGCAAGAGTCAGGCGAGCTGAACACCTCCATAAAAGAGGCTACTGAAAAGTTGAGCCAGGCCCAGAAGAATATCGTAGACCTTGAGGCTCGGCTTCAGGGTGCACAGGACACCAAGCAGTCAGCCGCAGCCGAAAAGGATGAGCATAGAAAGGAACTGGAGGCGTTAAGAGATAGATTGGAAGACGCCTCTGCTGAGAAGGCCGCACTGGAAGGGAAAATCGAGCGGTTGCAAAGTGGTCAGGGAGATGCCAAACAGAAACAGGATGAGGCCCTGGAAGACTTAAAACAGCAGATAAAACAGCTACAGGTTGACCTGGATGAGGCCCGTGAGATAACCCAGTCTGGACAAGCCGATCTGAAAAAGTCGCAAGAGGCAAGCCATGCGATGCAATCCGAACTGGATAAACTCAGAAAGGCAAATCGGGAGATACAGGATGAGCTGAATGAGTCCAGAGAGGCGAGTCAGACCGTACAGGACGAATTAAACCAGGCACAGGAAAGGTATCTGGAACTACAGTCAGAGATGGCCGAGGTTAGGGGGGCCTTGCGGGACAAAGAGTCTGAGCTGGAGAGATCACTGGCTAAAACTGATCGCCAGGGAGATGAAGATACCGACGCCCTGCACGAGGAGATCAAGACCCTTACCGAGGCACTGGCAGAATCTGATTTGGCATACGATCAAATCAGAGAGCAGGCCGAGGCGCTGGCGAAAGAAAAAGAGCAGATCCAGCAAAAGATGCGGGAGCTGGAACAGAATCGTTCACAGGATAGACCCAAACCGGCACGGGATGACAGGCGCACCTCAATCGAGAGGGAGGTCTTTGGCGACGTCGATGAAGACTTGGTTTCCAAAGGATTGGATATGGTGGAAGAAGAATCGCTACGTCAGGAACTGGAGGATCTGCGCAATGCATCCAGTAATTGGGAGCAGCGATTAAACGAGGCCGAAGAGAAATGCAGAGCCCTGGATGATGCGCTGGAGGACCGGGATAAGGAGATTGATCAGATCCGGCTGGAACTGGACGAGGGAAAGGCCAGGCTGGTTGAGTCTGAAGAACAGCGACAGCAGAGCGACGCAACGATCAACCAGCTTAGAGAGCTGGCTGCCAGCGGAAAGCCGGTGAATGAATATGTAGATTCGCGTCTGACGAATCCCCCTGCGAAAACACTTCATATAGATAACCTGATTTCTGGTCACTCCCCTGGGCGGGCCATAGCACTATGGGCGCTGCTGGGTGCAGGTATATGTTTTGCTGTGCTTGACGGACTGATGATCTATTCCGGACGAGGTGAGTTACTCTCAGGGATGCTACAGAATGGAGAAGAGCAACAGATTGGCCCTATGGCGGTTGAGCGAAATGGTATAGATCTACTCGCGTCATCAAGAAGAAATAGTCCGTTCATTACCAACGATAGCAAAATTGGCGCGAATACCGTGATTTCCGCCAAAGAAAAGGACCAGGCCGTGAAAACCGAGTCGTCCTGGACTGTTCTAAAGGATATAAGCTTTGGCCCGACAATGGTCAGGCTTAACGGTGGTAACTACACTATGGGCAGCAATAGGAACCAGGTCTCCAGTGATCAATGGCCTGCCCATAATGTCGAGATAAAGTCATTTGCGATAAGTCAGACTGAAATCACCTTTGATGATTATGATCGCTTCGCCAAAGAGACTGGCCGCAGGCTTCCTGATGACCAGGGTTGGGGGCGTGGTTCGCGCCCGGTCGTTGATGTTAGCTGGGATGACGCTGTGGCCTACACCAAATGGCTGTCCCAACGTACAGGCAGAACATATCGCCTCCCGTCAGAGTCCGAGTGGGAATATGCCATTCGCAGCGGCAGTGATTCAACCTACTGGTGGGGCTATCAGATGGAGGAAGGCAGAGCGAACTGCTTTGATTGCGGCAGCGAATGGGACCGCAAGAGTACAGCTCCGGCCGCCAGCTTCCCGCCAAATAATTTTGGACTTTATGACATGGCGGGTAACGTAAGAGAGTGGGTCATGGACTGCTATCGTCCCAACTATAGCGGCGCCCCTCAGGATGGAACCGCATGGTTGGAAAGGGGTTGTAATGAACGAGTAGCCCGGGGTGGCGCATATAATAAGACCAGCGACAGCATGCGTTCCGTCTGGAGAGGACGCTTCAAACCCAACCTACGCTTCAGCTTTACCGGTTTCAGGGTTGTGCTCGAACTTTAGCCCTGGGTGTTTAGAAAGTCTGATACGGATATGGATACCAGATCTGCCGGAATGGCCGGGGATTCCGTTCTGACTTCAAGCTCAATTAGCTGCAGTGAGGTGGCAAGATCAACTGGCCCATGACGTCTGGTCTCATTTGCAGCCAGCCCATCTCGATTACTCTGGTAAGTAATCCCACCTGATGTCAGGTCATATTTGGTGATCATACCACACCTCATTGTATAGACAGTGGATTGGGGTTTTCCACTCTTGATCTATATAGCGGCGCTGCGTTCTGTAACTTTAGGTCCTTATTGGAATATCGTTAAGATTCATTCACCTAGCAATTCGTCATTATCCAGGTCATCTAATGGATTAAGGTGATTTTCTCCGGCAGGTCGGTCCAGATCCACGCCATAGTCATCATTGCTGATATCAAATGATCCGGACCAATCCTCAGGCGCCTCGGCACGGCTTAACACCAGCTCCTCCCAGGCGTCTGAGTCATACTCTTCAACTGTGCCATCATAGAACTGCACCTCTATGGATTGTTCCTCCTGGTCCATGGCGACCACTTCAAGGATTTCGCCCTCTACAGTCTGATACCAGCTACCGACAGCAGGTTGGGGTTTACTCATATCTATTGCTCCTCTGCTATTGTACTTATCTGCGGATGAACAAGTTTCCTGTTTTAAACTGGAGGTCCCTGTTATTTAGTATTGCACTGGATCGGCTTCTATTCCAGTATTGAAATCCGCGCGATGTTTACAGCTATTTATAGATGAAGATAAAGGAGAGTTGAGTTGAGTTGGTGGGGCAAGATGTTAGGCGGGGCCTTCGGTTTTATGCTTGGAGGACCACTTGGTGCCATTCTTGGCGCGGTACTGGGACATAACCTGGATCGCGGCATGGATGGTCTCAAAGGTTATGAATCCATGCGTCCAGGAGACAGGGAGAGGGTACAGACGGCCTTCTTTACCGCTACATTTTCTGTAATGGGCCATCTGGCCAAGGCCGACGGCCGGGTGTCGGAAGATGAGATAGAGATTGCCCGCAGGGTCATGGATCAAATGGACCTGAACCAGAAGCTGCGGCAGACGGCTATCCGCCTGTTCGAAGAGGGCAAGAAACCCGGTTTCCCCCTGGACGATGTATTGGAACAATTTCGCCAGGAGTGCCATCGCCGCCTGACCTTGATCCAGATGTTCGTGGAGATCCAACTTCAGGCGGCCTATGCAGATGGGGTACTGCACAGAGAGGAAGAACGGCTACTGTTGCATATCTGCCATAGTCTCAATATCCCAGAACGGCTATTCCGTCAGCTGGAAGAGATGATCAAGGCCGAGCGACACTATGCCGGAGGGAGACGTCCCACACCTAAACCATCGGGACCATCACTGGAAGATGCCTACGCCATACTCATGATTTCACCCAAGAGCAGTGACGCAGAGGTGAAACGGGCCTATCGCCGCCTGCTCAGTCAACACCATCCTGACAAGTTGGTCTCCAAGGGGCTGCCGGAGGAGATGATGAAACTGGCAACGCAAAAGACCCATGAGATACGCCAGGCCTATGAACAGATCAAGCAGGCACGTGGTTTGAGCTAGCCGCTACTTGAATAGAAGGATAAACGGTTCCAGCAGTTCTCTGCTGAAAAAGTTCTGCATCTCGTCCCGCATCAGTTTCAGTGCGTCGAATTTACTCAGGGCCTGTTTATATGAGCGTTCGGCAGTAAGTGCATCAAATACGTCGGCAAGACAGCAGATACGGCCATAGACATGCGCCTCTTCGCCATGGAGATGTTTGGGATATCCAGTCCCATCATAGCGTTCGTGGTGCTGCAACACTATGTATTCACACTCTTCCGATAGTTCGCCCGCCTCCTTCAGGATCTTGTATCCCTGATAGGGGTGGGTGCGCATCTGATTCATCTCCTCATCTGTCAGAGGCCCGGGCTTGTTGATGATCCTTGGGTCAATATTTACCTTACCCAGGTCGTGCAGAAAGAAGCCCGCGCCCAACTCCTCGAGATCGTGATCATCGGAATGGCGAAATATCTCTTTGGCCAGCATGATTGAGGTAATGCCCACATTCACCGAATGAGCGAAGGTATAGAAGTCGTGGGAGGTAATAAGGAGCATGTTGTGGGCTGTCTCGTCATCCCTGAGGATGAGGTCAGTAACAGACTTGATGGCACCTTTGCTGGCGGTGATGTTCTCCGCCGTCGGGCTTTCCAGCAGGCGAGACATCATCTCCATTGAGTGTTCATACACCGCCTTGGACTTGGCGCTGGGACTCAGGCCCTTATCCTCAATCACCTCAATTAGCTCTTTTGGTACCAGGGTCTCCGGATTCCATTTGGGCGGAGGGATTATATCTACTGATTCCTGCTGCTCAGACTCATCGATCATGACATCTGCCGATATCCGGGTTGATCTTTCGGCCGGCGATTCGGGGGGCAGGTCGCTTTTATCAAAATCCACCTCTATGGCACGAAACCCGCAGGCATGGATCTCTTTGATCTGATGCCGGTTTTTTATCTTGAATTGGTTCAGACTGAAGGGGTGGCTGAGCCAGGATACGGGCAGGATGACATACATCCCAACCTTAAGGTCTTCAATAGGCACCTTTTTGATCATATCGCCCCTGATATCCGTTATCTTTTTTCAGCACAGAGCAGGCGCAACCCGAAATCAGGTCTGCAGATGTCAATTATATCGGCAGGGATGGAACCGGCTTGAGTTTCCAGATCTCCTGATTGTAATCCACTATGGTTCGGTCGGTGGAAAATCTGCTGCTGGAGGCGGTGTTTAGAATACTGCTGGTCACCCAGGCATCATGGTCACGATATCTTTTAGCCGCACGCTTCTGGGCCTTAACATAACTGGCGAAGTCGGCCGCCACCTTCCAGGGGTCGTCAGGACTGCGGATGGAGTTGATGATCGGATCGAACAGTCCGGGCTCCATATGGTTAAAGTGTCCTTTTTCCAGCAGATTCATAACCCGTGAGAGATTATGATCTGATTGAATGATGGAGTTAGGGTCATAGCGTCCATGCAGTCCCTGGACCTCATCAGCGGTGAGACCGAAGAGGAAAAAGTGCTCTTCCCCCACCTCTTCTCTGATCTCTATATTGGCCCCATCCAGGGTACCAATGGTTAGTGCACCGTTCATCATGAACTTCATGTTGCCGGTACCGGATGCCTCCTTGCCGGCCGTAGAGATCTGCTCCGAAAGATCTGTGCCCGGGCATATCACCTCCATGGCGGAGACCCGATAGTCCGGGAGAAAGGAGCATTTGAGTTTATCTCCAACCTCCGGGTCATTATTGATTACATTGGCCACATTGTTAATCAGCTTGATGATCAGCTTGGCCTGGGAATATCCTGGTGCCGCCTTGCCTCCAAACAGGACACAGCGCGGAATCCATCCTGAGATCTTGCCGGCCTTGATCTTGGCGTAGAGATGGATGACGTGCAGGATATTCAGAAGCTGCCGCTTGTATTCATGGATACGCTTTACCTGTACGTCGAACATCGCGTCTATATCAAACTGAACTCCACACTCTTTGAACACCAGTTGGGCCAGACGCTCTTTGTTCTGCTGCTTGACCAGGATCCAGCGGTGTCTGAACTTCGGGTCATCTATATACTCTTTCAGTCTGTGAAGTTGGCTCAGATCAGCGATCCAGTCATCCCCTATGAAGTCACTGATCAATCCTCGCAGTCCCGGATTACATGCGGCCAGCCAGCGGCGCTGGGTCACGCCGTTGGTCTTGTTATTGAACTTGCCGGGCCATAGCTTGTAGAAGTCATGGAATAGCCACTGGCGCAGCAATTCAGAGTGCAACGCGGCAACCCCGTTGACCGAGAAACTGCCAACTATGGCCAGATATGCCATGCGTACCTGAGGATTGTCCCCCTCCTCTATTATGGACATACGACGCAGACGGTCGTTATCCCCGGGCCAGCGGTTCGCCACCTCGCCCAGGAAGCGGGCGTTGATTTCATAGATGATCTGCAGTGGACGCGGCAGCAGATACTCAAACAGGCGCACCGGCCACCTTTCCAGGGCCTCCGGCAGGAGGGTGTGATTGGTATAGGCCATGGTGTTCCTGGTTATCTCCCACGCCTCCTCCCAACCCAGTCCTTCCTGATCCACCAGGAGGCGCATCAGCTCAGCCACCGCGATGGAAGGGTGAGTATCATTCAGTTGAAAACAGTTTTTCTCGGCGAAATTAGAGAAATCAGCGCCATTGTTCAGTTTCCATCTCCTGAACACGTCCTGCAGACTGGCTGAGGCAAGGAAATACTGTTGCCTAAGTCGCAACTCTTTTCCGCATTCGCTTGCATCATTGGGGTAGAGCACCATGGTGATGTGTTCGGCCGCATTTTTGGCCTCGACAGATTCAGTGTAACTCCCGGCATTGAACTCGTCCAGATCGAATTCATCTGTAGCCGCAGACTTCCAGAGTCGCAGGGTGTTTACCGTATCGTTTCTATATCCAGGGACGGGGACATCGTAAGGGACGGCAAGCACATCATGGGTGTCCAGCCAGCGCACCTCCAGCTTGTCGTCCCAGTTGGATCTTATCTCGGTATGACCGCCAAACTTGACCCGCTGAGTAAATTCGGGACGATCCACCTCCCAGGGATTGCCATTACGCAGCCAATGATCTGGTTCCTCAACCTGATAGCCCCCCTGAATATCCTGTCTGAACATGCCATACTCATACCGGATGCCATAGCCGTGCACCGGCAGTTGCAAAGTGGCGCAACTGTCGAGGAAGCAGGCCGCTAGCCTCCCCAGGCCGCCATTACCCAAACCGGCATCTGGCTCGCTCTCAGCGATCTCCTCCATGACTAGGCCCAGTTCGTACATGCCCTCTTCAATGGCATCTCCCAGGTTAAGATTAAGTGCGCTATTGCCCAGGGCGCGACCCATAAGATATTCCAGAGAGAGATAGTAGGTGCGTTTACAGTCACTATCCTGGTATGCATGTTGAGTACTTTGCCAACGCTCCATCAAGCGATCCCTCACTGCCATGGCCAGGGCGGCGAAGGGGTAGTGCGTGTTGTTGCAATCCTGATCCCGGCCCAGGGTGCGACAGAAATATCTTCTGAAATCCTGCGCTATCCCTCCCGCGTCCATGGGCAGGGACGGCAGATTGCCCAGAGAGCCGTTCAGGCGACTCTTGAGCAAAGGGGTGAATGGTGAATATTTGGTCGGACTCATCTTTATACCTCTACATAGACTAGCTAGTAGTCTAGCCTCCTTGTATGCAGATGGGCATCACAATTCTGAAATTAATCGCAATGGATCGGCGTGAGAGCCCTCTAAAAATCTTCCACGCCGATGCTAAGCCCCTTGCCAACGTCATCAGTATTGATCTCGCCGCTCTCGTCCAGCCTGATCCTGAGGGAAAGATTATTACGGGAATCAGCATTGCCCAAGGCGTTCTCAAGGCTGATCCTACCCTCCTTGTAGAGCTTGTACAGTGCCTGATCGAAGGTCTGCATTCCGCGCTCGGTACCTTGCTCCATCGCCTCCTTGACGGCATGGATATCACCTTTCTGGATCAGCTCGGCGATAAATGTAGAGAGCAGCATGATCTCAACCGCAGGCACCCTCTGTCCGTCAGTGCTTTTGATCAGTCGTTGCGAGACCACTGCCTTCAGGTTGAGGGACAGGTCCATATACAGTTGATGATGGGCGCTATCCGGGAAGAAGTTTATGACACGATCCAGGGCCTGGTTTGCATTATTGGCATGGAGAGTGGACAGGCAGAGGTGCCCGGTTTCCGCATAGGCGATGGCATGCTGCATGGTCTCACGGTCGCGAATTTCACCGATAAGGATTACGTCCGGGGCCTCGCGCATGGCGTTCTTCAGGGCCATCTCGTAAGAGAGGGTATCCAATCCCACCTCGCGTTGATCCACCACCGATTTTTTGTGGGTATGGAGGAATTCGACCGGATCCTCAATGGTCAGGATATGTCCGGTCATGTTGTTATTGCGATGGTTTATCATCGAAGCCAACGTAGTGGATTTACCTGAACCGGTAGATCCAACCACCAGGATCAGTCCCCGCGGCTCCATTATGAGTTCTTTCAGTATCTGCGGCAGGTGCAGCTCTTCGATACTGGGTATGTTGCCCTTGATATAACGTATAACCATGGCCACATCACCACGCTGGCGATATACGTTCACGCGGAAGCGTCCCAGGCCGCTGATGGAGATGGCCAGGTTACCCTCCATGGTCCTCTCATACTCCTTAACCTGCTCATCGTTCATTATGGAGTATGCAAGCTTGCGCACCATACCAGGGGCCAAGGGGGTATCGCCGATAGGCATAGTGTGACCTTCCGCCTTCAGATTCGGCGGGGCACCGGTACTGAAGAAGAGATCAGAGCCGTTTTTCTGCACCATCAATTTCAAATATGGGACTATATCCATCCAAATATCTCCAGCTGGTTTTTTTGCTTATCGCATGAACATCTCTATTAAGCGGCAGCCAGCGGTAAAAATTTAGTGTCTTGATAGGGTTGGAGTGCATCCAGTTCACACTATTCCATTAATTATAGGTGGAAAACCTAATTTATTATCGTTCTGGTCAGGTGCAGACAGAAAAAATATCTGCGCAATACTAGGTTACTGACATCTCCGCATACAGGTAGAGACGGGTTGATAGGGTGAATATGCCCAGAAGGTCAGAAAATTTGCCTAGACGCATACAGGCATATACGACTGATGTGCTCTTTAATCGCAACGTCTAAAGCGAAACAGGCTTAGCATATCGACAGTTGGCCCCAATGCCCTCATCAGGCCGGACAAATCTGGGGGAAACGGAAAGCTACGCCATCTCTTGGATACCGCAGGTATTGTTTGATAGGGTGTGCAGCAAATGGCCGCGAATACCAGGTAGGTATCGCGGCCATTTATGTTAGGGGCGTTTCGGAGTGGTGTACTCGGCCACTTTGTGAAAAGACTCCCAAATGGTCTCGTAGCCTACGAAGCCCTTTTCGTTAGCCGCCATCTGACGGGTTGTAACAAAACGTGCCTTGCCTTCTGGCACCTTAGGTCTGGTTTTGGCTGGTCCGCTCATAATTCACCTTTCTCTTAGCTCTCGAAGTATCAACTACCTTATTTGCAGTTTAACCTTCTCAAGTCACCATAATTTTTTCGAGCTTGGATTATATAGCAGCAGTATAGAGGAGACCAGCAATCAGAGGCTTATCTGGATTTCTATTTTTTTTGCTGCTATTCATACCGCTTATCCCTGTTTTTGGCTCCCATTTCAGATAAAATCCATAATTCGCACAACTTATTACTTCTAAAAGAGAATTGCCCGGAATGCCACAATATATATTTGTTTATCTAGGGGGTGAATACCCTTCCAGCCCGGAAGAGGGACAAAAGCATTTTCAAAAGTATCAGAGATGGCTCGACTCCCTTGGCGACGCGGTCATAAGCCCGGCCATACCCTTCAAAGACACCCACTCAGTTCAGACCGATGGTACTGCCTCCCCTGGAAGCATGACTGGTATGTCAGGACTCAGTATTCTCCGCTTAAACTCCATGCAGGAGGCCCTGGAAGCTGCTCAGTCCTGTCCCTTTTTAGAGATCAATGGCGTCCTGGAGGTATCAGAGATGATCGAAATGTCCAACTCAGATGCGGGTGGGGGCCAGGCAGTAAACTAGGGCCTGTTAGCACCGATTCTAGTGATGGAGTTTGTCTGTTACGACCATTGGGATCAGTTGCCGCATGACGCCGGTGAATTTTTCGCCGTAGCCGGGAGGGAGAGCGCCTTTTTCTCCCTGCCATGGCTGAAAAATCTTACAGATAACGGGCTTGATGAAGATCAGTCAGCATTTCTGGCTTGCGTCCTTGATAGAGACAGTCTCCTTGCGCTGCTACCCCTGACCAGGCGCGGTGGAAATCACTATTATTCACTTAAGCACCTCTATACCTCACTCTCCAGCTTACTGATTTGTGAAGATCGCCAGGATCAGATTATTGAGTGTTTGGTTGGGGGCCTGACGCTCCTGCCAATTGACTATCTGCAGATAGACCCCATCGCAGAGGATGATCCCAAACTGCTCCTATTACAGAGGGCGCTGGAAGCTTCCAGTTATACATGTCAACGTCACTATCGATTCTATAACTGGTTCCACCGTACCGAACAACAGACATTCGCCGACTATATCTCCTCCCGTCCAGCTAGAGTACGCAATACCATTGCCCGCAAACAGCGTAAGCTCGAACGGGAACACGGATACCGAATCTCGCTGTATACAAAGAATGATCTACAAAAAGGTATGGCGGACTACCGTTCTGTCTATACCGCCAGCTGGAAGGCCGAGGAACAGTTTATTGAATTTATCGATGGACTGGCAGCGCGATTTGCACAGCAGGGCTGGCTAAGGCTGGCAATCCTCTACGCCGGGGAAGCCCCTGCTGCGGCCCAGTTCTGGTTTGTCGCCCACGGCAAGGCCAGTATCTTCAAGCTGGTCTATGATCAGGCCTGGATGAGATATTCGCCCGGCTCCATCCTTACTGCATATCTCATGCGACATGTGATAGATATAGATAAGGTTGAGGAGATCGATTTTCTTACCGGCAACGACGCCTACAAGCAGGAGTGGATGTCTGAGCGCAGAGAGCGTATCAAGCTGTGCTGCTTTCCTTCAAAGCCCCAAGAAGGTCCCGGAATGCGTTTGTTAGGGCCATTTGCCGGATTGCTGAACTGGCTAAGGCGGACGGTGTATACTTGAACTTTGCAAATATGAAGACAGGTCCCATGGAACAGATTATTGATATTGAAAAATATGAAACACTTCAGGAGATTTTTGTTGGAGAGATCATCGAGCAGATCCGCCTAAAGCTTATTGAGGCCGGGATCTCCGGAGATCTGCTTATCGAGCTTACTGGTCATATCGCATTCAGTGTCACCAGCACTATTGATGGTAATGCGATCATCGAAAGAGATGGCGTCGATGTCCATCCCTATCTGGTCTTTTCCGGTGAGGAGGATCAGATTATCCACGGGGGCGAGAACTCTTTTACCCATGAATTCGTGGCCAGTGAGATGGCCAAGGCGTTCAGCGACTGAAGGATCAATGTGGCAAGATGACGATAAAACTTACACAAAAACACATCATTAAGGGCACTCAGGAGCTGGTATTGATCGACGACTACGTCGATATTCGCACCAAGGCACCATTTAAGGATGAAGAAGTGATCAGGGTGATGCTTACGGTGCTTAACCCGGAGCCGGTCATTAGCAAGTCGAAGCTGGAATTTAATAGCCGGGTCAATGGCTGCCCACTCATATCACTCTATTTGGGGGAACCCAGCACCGAGGAGTTCAACGCATTTGTCAACGAGCTGAAGCAGAGGGCACTCGAGGAATTCAGTGCCTTTGCCGGCCTTAGACGCCCCGGCCCCGTTTCCGGGATAGAAGCCGAAGAGCCGCCGCCCGAACGCGATGAGTCTGCAGAAGAGCGTATCGTCAGCAAGAGAAAGTTTATTGATGCCGCAAAGATTGGGGATGCAATTGAGATGCTGGCAGCTCAGCTGGATTTGGAGGATATAAAGCCGTTTATCTCGACCCTGGAGGCACTAAAGGAGGAGCCAAATAATCAGGACCTGCTGGTCCAGCTGCTGCATGCATTCAACGACCTGGGATCAAGGCAGGGGCCTGTTCTGGCCTACGCGCCTTACGTAAACGTCCTGCTGTCCGACGATCCATTTGAGAGAAAATAACCAGGTTTAGATAGGCACTACATTTTCGCCATCGATATCCGGGCCTTGAACGATCTTGGTTCCTGCCTCGATCTCTTCCGGAGTTGCATCCCGGACCGATAGAATCTCCAGGGTGAAGATCAGATCTCTGCCGCAGAGCGGGTTATTGCCATCAACGGTCAGGGTCTTATCATCCATGCGGGTGACGATGAACTCCATTGTCTCGCCCTTCTCATTTTCCATCAGGATCTTGGTCCCGATCTCACGGTACTCTTCCGGTACGTTTTCGATGTGGTCAGTGAATACCAGGCTCTCATCACGGGCGCCGTAAATCAGGTTGCCGTCGATTGGGACCTCGATGGTATCTCCGGCAGACCGTCCCGCAAGCTCATCAGTAACCTGGGTTGCCAGCGTCTGACCGGCTCCATGTACGTAGCTTAGTGGGAACTCGATGGTGGAAAGGACATGCCCGCTCTTTTTATCCGTGACCTTATAGGTCAATTCGACCATCTTATTGTTTTGAATTATCTCTTTCATGGATGATCAGAAGATGGATGCCGCAAAGATCTTGGGTTCGCCCCTTTCATAGCCGATCACCATTCTGCCCAGCCACTCGCCCGGCTTCTTGGTGCTGCGGACCCTAAACAGAAATGACACATGCTCGCCGCGGCGGATGAAGCCAAGGAAGTCGTAGTTCTGGTCAAGACTGCGGGTCAGTTCGCTATGGGCAAACTGGTTGCCCACTTCCACTTCATTCAGGCCGAGCATCAGGTCATAGGAAAAATTTCGGATAAATTTTCCGTATGCACCTTCATTGGAATATTTAATCAGATCCTCCCACCAGGGGATACCCATCTCCAGAAGCTCTTCATCTGTCTTATCAATAATATTCATCTGTAGCTCTTTAATATTGGAAACGCCATACCTTACAAATAAAAAGAGGCCAACACAAAATATTGGCCTCTTTAACCCTGTAAAGCCAGGCAGGGGCCCAAAAGGGCACCTGCCTGGTTTATTTTACTGACCAGCCTTCTCTTTAGCCTTCAGTTCTGCCAGAGCTTTATCTTCGATATCTCCGACCAGATGATAGAGAGGTGCCTTTTCCATGGTGTATTCGCCAGTAGCTGGATCACGACGGGAAACTGTCAGTACATGCCAGTTCTCGTCATCCACCTTCATGGCGTCACCACGGTAGTAGTAACCCGGCCAACGAGTCTCCTTACGGAACAGGGTGTGCTGGAATACAGACTCTGCAGCAAGATGACGGTGCTTCAGCTCCCATGCACGAAGCAGTTCGTGGATGTTCTCTGCAGCAACCTTATCCAGATCCTCCTCCAGGATCTTCATCTTCTTCAGACCGATGCTCAGCAGCTTCTCATTGGTCATGTAGTTAACCGTTACACCACCACAGTACTCATCCATCAGCTTCTGCAGACGATCCAGACCCTGACGTGGGTTGATGTAGTTCGGGTTAACACTACCTGCAACGATCTCGTTGCGGTAAACCTTGTAGTGCTCCAGCGGCTTATAGATCTCGGCCTTGCGGCGATCGATCTGAGCCTGAGAAACAGAGATGCCCTCGGCCTTGCCGTCGTCGATGTACTTACAGGCAGCCTTGGCAGCCAGACGACCCTCGGTGAAAGAACCGGAGGAGAAGGCGTGCGGAGTTCCGCCGATGGCGTCGCCGGCACCGAACAGACCTTCAACGGTGGTCATACGGTTGTAGCCCCAGAAGTACTCGGGTGGAGACAGGTCTTCCGGACCGGAGCACCAGGCGCCGGAACCGGTGGCGTGGGAACCCATCACATAAGGCTCAGAGGTGGTGAGCTCCGGGTTCTCGTACTTAGGGTTAACGTCGGTAGCGGCCCACAATACGGCCTGACCAACGGTCATACCCAGGAAGTTGTGCCATCCGATCTCTTCCAGATGCGGGTCCTGGAAGGCCTCCATGGTAACCATGTGGATAGGACCACGACCGGCATTGACCTCATTGATCAGCGCGTGGTTACGCAGGCAGGTTGGGATAGGACGGTGGGTAGCGTGAGACAGCTCTGGATCCAGATACTCCTTACCTACCATCTTCTGCAACTCAGGGAACCACTTGGATTCGTACTCTTCACCGTTGCAGTTCTGGGTGTAGGTCTTCAGATGCAGGAAGTATGCGCCAACCGGACCGTAACCGTCTTTGAAACGGGCCAGAACGATCTTGTTCTCCATCTGGGTCATCTTGGCACCGGCGCCGATCAACAGACCATAGGCAGAACCGGAGGACCAAGGTGCGTACCATACACGACCAGCACCCTCACCAACGGAGCGTGGCTTGTAGATGTTGGAGGCACCACCGGCACCAACGATAACGGTCTTGGACTTGAAGACGTGGTAGTTACCGGTACGTACGTTGAAACCAACAGCACCGGCTACGCGGTTCTCTTTGGAATCGTCCATCAGCAGGTGGGTTACACAGATACGGTTATAGACCTTGTCCGCAGATTTTTTGGCGGCTTCGGCCACCAGCGGCTTGTAGGACTCACCGTGGATCATGATCTGCCAGCGACCTTCACGCAGATAGGCTCCGGTCTTCGGGTTGCGCATGATCGGCATGCCCCAATCCTCAAACTGATGCACGGTTGAGTCAACGTGACGGGCCATATCGAAGGCCAGGTCTTCGCGCACCATACCCATCAGGTCGATACGGGCGTAACGCACGTGATCTTCCGGATTGTTCTCGCCAAAGCGGGTGCCCATGTAGCAGTTGATCGCGTACAGTCCCTGCGCCACAGCGCCGGAACGGTCGATGTTTGCTTTTTCTGCAATAACGATCTTCTTGTCCTTGCCCCAGTAACGCGCCTCAAAGGCAGCACCGGTACCGCCAAGGCCAGCACCTGCAACCAGGATATCGATATTGTCTTCTACGATAGTTTTGTAAGCCATTAGTAGTACACCCCTGCTTTCATTTCCAGGCCATTGGATTCCAGCGTGTGCAGGTCTCCATCATCCAGACGGATGTATTTCGGCTCGTTAAAAAGTAACTGGCTATCACGTTGTTCCTGAGTAGGCGCGGATTCATTGGCCAGCTTAGGAATTCCGACCCCCCATGGTTTGGTGGTTATAGGAGCCAGCAGGTTTAGGTCAGTTTCGCCGTTACGGGACTTGATGCGCCAAGCGATAACGCCCTTTTCCTCATCACGGATAGCGCGTACCGAGTGACCCAGCGGAGCGAAGTCGGCATAGCCACGAACGTCGATAGCATTATGTGGGCAGGCCTTAACACAGGAGTAGCACTCCCAGCACATGTTAGGCTCAAGATTGTAAGCACGACGATAGGTGGTATCGATGTGCATAATGTCGGACGGGCAGATATCAACACAGTGTCCACAACCGTCACAACGAGTCATATATACAAATGTAGGCATTTTATTCCTCTCTTTTAATTAGTTCGTTGAGCGGATACTTAGTAGTGACGTGGGTGTTCACGCTTGATGCCAAGCCCCATGTAACCAGGCTTTTCGCCCATGTACTCAGGGATATCCGGATATCTTGCATGCACCTTAGGATCTGACAGATCAGGTACGTCAGGCAGATTCTCTTGTGAACCATCCGCTTTGGTGATCTTCTTCTGGTAGGCGGCAGCCGGCTTGAAGAACATGTGGGCGAACTTCGACCACAATACTGTTGTGAACAGGACGGTGCTTGCGATGAAGTAGATCACAAAGAACAGCAGACTCAATCCGGCAAGGCCCGCGCCTGAGAGAGACCAAAGCAGTCCGAAAGTGGTGGTCATCAGCAGGGAGACGATAAAGAGGTCGGCCATAGCCAATTTGAATATCTTTTTACCCTCTGAGTTTACGTCCACACGGATAGAGAACCAGAACCAGTAGCCTCCGACCATAACCAGAGCCGCGCCCAGATGCCACAATATCGGCCAGATGCCGGCTGCAGCCACCGTTGGGAACAGAAAGATCTGCACGATGGTGGAAACCATAAACATGATGAAACCGTACATCAGGCAAAGGTGAGAGATCCTGCGTTTAACGTTGTTAAACTCGGAGGAAGTCATGATCTCCCCAAGGAGGGTGGAAATCATAAGGCCGATTTTCTGCCCGCCGCTAACGGTGCGGGTGGCATTCTTTTGGGCCTTCTTCGCATTCTCGAAAAAGTATTTGGCACTCTTCTTATGGACGGTATCCAGAATGGTGCCACCGATCACTGCAATCAACATCAGAACGATGTAAATTTGCATGATCATTGGCGAGATAAATGCTGATAGCTCGCTAAATGGGTTGGTTGTAATCATTGTCTCCTCTCTCCCGGGGATAGTGGACGTCTTTAAAATAGTGAAAACCAGCCAATAATAAACATATGGCGTAGTATCCTCTAATTAGTAATCCTTTGTAGTTGATTAGCGGGGTTAATAGATCACGGCAGGGGCCCGTGTCCCGTGCCTGGCATGAGGCGACTATATCATAGGGGCTAAGGTCTGGTGCCTAGCGTTTCCAGAATGGCGGATAGAACAGGATTAAAAGGGTAAAGATCTCCAGCCGCCCCACCAGCATCCCGAAGATTCCGAGCCACTTGACGGTGGGAGTGACCGTCGTAAAGTTCACTGCCACCTCGCCCAGCCCCGGACCCAGTAGATTTATGGTTGCGACTACCGCGCCGAGAGCGGACACCAGATCGAGTCCGGCCGTCATCATCGCCAGGGTGAGGAGTAGGGAGGTAATGATATACAGGACATAAAAGCCCCAGACCGAAAACAGCACGTTTTCCGCCACGGCCCTGTCCCCCAATTTAACCACAGTAACAGCCTTGGGATGGGAGAGATGGAACAGCTCCCGCAGACCGAGTTTTGCCAGCAGCAAAATACGCAGGATCTTGATGCCGCCGGCCGTGGAGCCGACGCAACCACCGATGAACGAGAGTATGATCAGCGTGAGGGGGATGTGCAGTGGCCAGTCGGCGAAATTGGCGGTGGTGAATCCGGTGCTGGTAAGAACCGATGCGATCTGAAAACTGGAATGCCGCAGTGATTCCCAAAATCCCGGATAGGTGTTGGCGGCAAACAGACTGATGGCGACGATCAGGGTCGAAACCAAAAAGATCATCCCATAGGTGCTGACCTCGGGGTCAGCGGTGTATTGTTTGGTAGACCTCCGCCTCAAAGCGACAAAATGGACCGCAAAATTTGCACCACCTGACAGCATAAAGACTATGGCTATGCCCTCTATGAGTTGGCTTTGATAATATCCTATGCTGCTATCGTGGGTAGAGAATCCACCGGTGGCGATGGTGGAGAAGGCATGGCCGATCGCATCAAACAGATTCATGCCGGCCGCCCAGAATGCCAGGGCACAGGCGATAGTAAGGCTAAGGTAGATCATCCACAGTGAGCGCGCGGTTTCGGCTATCCTGGGGGTAATCTTGTCCTGTTGGGAGATCCCGGAGGCCTCCGCCCGATACAGCTGCATGCCGCCAACACCCAACAGGGGAAGGATGGCCACGGCCAACACGATTATACCCATGCCGCCAAGCCACTGGATCTGTTGCCTATGGTAGAGGATGGATTGTGGCAGTTGATCCAGCCCCACGATAACCGTCGCCCCGGTGGTGGTGAACCCGGACACAGACTCAAAGATGGCGTCGGTGATATTGAGATGCAGTCCAAGGATAAAAGGCAGGGCGCCGACGATACCCAATATGACCCAAAACAGCGTAACGACCAGAAAGCCGTCGCGCACAGACAATTCGCTATGCTGCCTGATATTGGGGAGCCATAGTAGCAGGCCGACAAATGCCGTGGTGAGCAGGGAGGCCACAAAGTTCATCCACTGCCCGTCATGATAGAGCAGCGAAACGCCGATGGAAGGCAGAAAGCTCATGCTGTAAAGCAGGAGCAGAATACCGAACATCTGTGTTATTGCTCTCCAATGCATGGTGTCAGTCGCCTTTTAAGGAGTTTGTCGTCAAAAAGAGGATGACGCCTGATCGGAGGTGAGGAAGAGATAGATATACATATCGATGCTATCAACAATCGTTATCTGATTAATTATCTGTGCTGAAGGGATAAAGGGCACATAAAAAAAACGTAAAAAATTTACATTATTTTTATTTCATGGTTGTATTGTCCGATGCGTCGCATGAACCATGCCGCGCCGGGAGTTGTATGCCTCGTATCACACGAAAAAACGGTTTCGATATCTCATCTACCTCACCCGTTACGCACTATGCGAGCGCGGTGGGCGTAGTCCTGGCCTCGGTGGTACTGGCATCTCCAGTGCACCGCTTGATGCCGCACGCCAGCCTCTCCCTGCTGTTTTTGACCGGGGTGCTGATCGTGTCGGCGCGCACCGGCCTTGGTCCTTCACTCTTTTCCAGTGTGCTCAGCTTCCTGGCCTTCAACTTCTTTTTTACCCAGCCCTACTACACGTTGGCTGTGGCGGATGACGGTGATGTGGCCACACTGGTCTTTTTCCTCTTTATGGCTGCCATCACCGGCAATCTTGCGGCACGCATGCATAGAGAGATGGATAAAAGCCAAGCATCGCTGCAACGTATTTCCAATCTTTACGAGTTTAACCGGCGCATGTCGTCTGCCGTGGGGGCCGAGGCCGTGCTGGAGGCCACGGCGGATCATCTTGCCCATTCCATAGACGCCCCCGTTGTGGTGCTCATGGCGCGATCTGGTGAGCCGTTGATGGTAAGCGCCCAGGCAGGAGGGGAGATGGAACCAGAACGGGCCAGTATTGACGCCGCCTGGGCACAAAACGATATGGGGCCGGCAGTTGATGGTCCCTGGCACTTCCTGAAACTGACGACCAACCAGGAACCGATCGGCATGGTGGCTATTTACGGAGACCTGGATAGTGAGCAGATAACCCTGGCCCGCACCCTGTGTAATCAGGCAGCAATCGTCCTGGACCGGATTAATCTGGTGGAAGATCTGGAGAAGGCCAGGCTGGTGTCGGAGACGGAACGATTGCGTTCGGCCCTGTTGTCATCCGTTTCACATGATCTGCGCACACCGCTGGCATCTATCGTCGGATCCGCCACCAGCCTGCTTGAATATGGCGCGTCTTTCACCGATGAAGATCGCAGAGAGTTATTGGCGACCGTATTGGACGAGGCCAGGCGTCTGGATCGCCATATACAAAACCTGCTGGATATGACCCGTCTCGGCCAGGGGAGTCTGAATCTGAAACGGGACTGGGTGGATGTACACGATATCGTTTCCAGCGCCGTGAGCAGACTGAGGGACACCATTAAGGGGTTGTCGATCAGGGTCGATATAGCCGATGATGTGCCGCTGTTATGGGTACATGGCATCCTGATTGAACAGGCGCTGGTAAACCTTCTGGACAATGCGGCATGTTTCTCACCCAGCGAGGGTGAGATTAAGGTCAACGTTCAGACGAACAGTGATCTGGTGTTGCTTGATGTGTGCGACTCCGGCCCCGGAATTCCTGAAGAGGAGAGGGAGAAGATATTCGATATGTTCTACACCGTGGGCAAGGGTGACAGTGGCAAGACCAAGGGGACCGGATTGGGCCTGGCCATCTGCCGTGGCATGATCGCCGCCCACGGCGGCAGTGTGAGCGCCCTTAATGGGAGGGGCGGCAAAGGCACCTGCATGCGGGTTGAGCTACCCATAAGGCAACCGGAGGGTGCGGAATGAGCTCGGCGGGACGCATACTCATCGTTGAAGATGAGGCACAGATCCGCAAGTTCCTGCGCATCAGTCTTGAAGCACACAACTACGATGTCCTTGAGGCCCGTCTGGGGGAGGATGGACTGGAGCTATGCTCGGCAACCCATCCGGAGCTGATCATCCTGGACCTGGGGCTGCCGGATATGGATGGACAGCAGTTTATTATGCGCCTGAGGGAGTGGTCCCAGGCACCCATCATCGTGTTGTCCGTTCGTTCAACGGAATCGGAAAAGGTGCAGGCCCTCGATTCCGGGGCCAACGACTATATGACCAAGCCGTTCGGGATCGCTGAGCTCATTGCCCGCATCCGGGTGCTGCTGCGCAGCAATGCGGGGATAGTCCCTCCTCCGACCGTATTCGAATCACAGGGCCTGCGGGTGGACATGGCCACACGCGAGGTAAGTATCGATAACCAGCCGATCCATCTATCCAAAAAGGAGTACAGCCTGCTGCGGTTGCTCATCGCCCACAACGGCCAGGTGCTGACCCATCGGCATATCCTGCGCGAGGTCTGGGGGTCGGACAAGGAGGATGACACCCACTATCTGCGGGTCCTGGTGGGGCAGTTACGGAGTAAACTGGGTGATGATCCGGCGGCACCGCGTTTTATCATCACCATACAGGGAGTGGGCTATCGTATGGCACTTGGGGCCGGTTAGATCTCGGTTATTCGTCTTCCTGCTCAAACGTCTGTAGTTCTTCCTCGGCCGCCAGCCACTCCTCTTCTACCTTGGCCAGATCTCGATCGATGTCGGCCTTATGCGCCAGGGTCGATTTGAGTTCCCCTTTTTTGGCGTCGTGGTAGATATCCGGATCGGCCAGCCTCTGTTCCAACTCCTGTTGTATGCTCCCTAGCTCCTCCACCTGCTGTTCCAGCAGGCGCAGCCGTTGACGCAGCGGCTGGAGGCGGCGGCGCTGCTCTGCCTCCTGGCGCTTGCGATCCTTGCGGGCATTGGCGCTGTGCTCAAGCGCAGACCGCTCTGGTCTCACCTCCCCGCCGCTCTGATTGCGATTGTCCAGGAGCCAGCGCGGATAGTCATCCAGATCGCCCCGGAACTCATCCGCACGTCCCGCGTGTATCAACAACAGCCGGTCGGTGCAAGTACGCAGCAGGTGCCGGTCATGAGAGACGATCACCATGGCGCCGGCGAAATCCTGCAGCGCACAGCTCAGGGCGTGGCGCATCTCTATATCCAGGTGGTTGGTGGGTTCGTCCAGCAACAGCAGATTGGGCCGCTGATAGACCAGCAGGGCCAAAACCAGGCGCGCCTTCTCCCCCCCGGAAAAGGGTGCGGTAGGGCTTTCGGCGCGATCACCGGAGAAGCCGAAGCCGCCCAGGTAGTTGCGCATGGCCTGTTCCGTTGCCGTTTTGTCGATCTGCAACAGATGCTCCAGGGGCGTATGTTCCGGATGCAGTTGATCCAGCTGGTGCTGGGCGAAGTAGCCGATCTTCAGGTCCTGGGCCGTTTGGCGTCGACCGGTCATGGGGGTGATCTCTCCAGCCAGCAGCTTGATCATGGTGGACTTGCCTGCCCCGTTGGGCCCCAATAGTCCGATACGCTCACCCGGTTCCAGGCTCAGCTCGATATGATCCAGGATGGGTGCGTCTCCATATCCAGCACCGGCCTGTTCCAGTTTCAGCAGTGGTCGCGGATTTTTTTCCGGCGCCTTGAAGCTGAAGTGGAAGGGTGAATCCACATGGGCCGGTGCGATCAGCTCCATGCGCTCCAGGGCCTTCAGTCTGCTCTGGGCCTGGCGCGCCTTGGTGGCCTTGGCGCGGAACCGCTCCACATAGCTGTGGATGTGGGCGATCTCGCGCTGCTGCCTTGCATAGCTGGCCTGCTGGTTGGCCAGCCGCTCCGCCCGAATGCGTTCAAAGGCCGAATAGTTGCCGCTGTAGAGGGTGATACGCTCCTGTTCGATATGGGCGATGTGGCTGGTTATCGCATCCAGGAAATCCCGGTCGTGGGAGATCAGCAGAAGGGTACCAGCATAGCCCTTCAACCAACCCTCCAGCCAGATCACCGCATCAAGATCCAGGTGGTTGGTGGGCTCGTCCAACAACAGCAAGTCGGAGCGACACATCAGGGCCCGCGCCAGATTCATGCGCATGCGCCAGCCACCGGAGAACTCGTTGACCGCTCTCTCCTCTTCGCCCGGCCGGAAACCCAGCCCGTGCAGCAGGCGGGCGGCGCGGGAACGGGCGGTGTAACCGCCGATAGACTCCAGCCTGGCGTGCATCTCCGCCGCCCTCTCGCCCTGCTGCGACTGTTCCGCCTCGGCCAGGGCCAGCTCGGTCGCGCGCAGCTCCTCATCTCCATCCAGGGTGTATTCGATGACCGGACGTTCATCGGATGGGGTCTCCTGGGCTACGTGGGCGATCACCCACTCCCGAGGCCGGTACAACTCACCGCTATCGGAGTGGATCTCGTCCCTGATCAGGGCAAACAGGCTGGATTTGCCACTGCCGTTGGCGCCGGTCAGGCCCACCTTCTGTCCCGGATGGATGGTTATATCGGCATCGGAGAACAGTAGCCTGGCGCCACGGCGTAAACTTAGTTGGGAGAGGCGGAGCATGTTATTCGTAACTGCGTAACTGTAATAAATGGCATTGCTATATTTACCACTGTGTAACCTACATCAGGTTAAAATGGAAGCGGTTTCCTTGGATCACCTGGAGATAACTTAGTAATGATCAGGTATTTGATTGTGGCGTGTATGGTTTTGTTGCTGCTGGGTTGTCGAACAGTAAGCTCCGCCGATCCAGCCTATATTATCCCCGCCGCCGGGGGGCAGGTGCGGATAGACCAACGGCTTATGGTGCCGGGCGGACAGACCAGGGTCTTTCTGCAGAAGGGGCGCATGGTAAGCAAGCTCAAGCTGGATCGCTACTACCCAAGCTGTAACTTTGAGGTGTGGAGTTTGAGTCAGGATCCCACTGTCATCCATCCAGGTTCCTTCGTCATAACCCAGGCAGATCGTGGCGCCGACATGGTAGTCTCGCTGGAGCCGATGCGGGTCGCAGGTCTGAGATGGC
Organism: Sedimenticolaceae bacterium; assembly: GCA_050290785.1. Taxonomy (GTDB): domain Bacteria; phylum Pseudomonadota; class Gammaproteobacteria; order Chromatiales; family Chromatiaceae; genus JAAGZL01. Next base: position 111,443 of record JBNKIR010000041.1, read on the forward strand.
ACCCGCATGATGACGACCACTCCATGATCATGCATGTGGTGCATATGCGGCTGCAGTCGGCGCAGCAACCGAATGTATACAGGCTAACCTGTCGCGGCTGGCTGGCCGTCCCCGCAGAGGCACGGAGACCGACCTTAGCGGATATGCGTGAGGCCCTGGGGAGGTTGGCATCAATACGCCTGCGGGGCGAGTGATCAATGCCTGGTGGTCTTCTTAACCGTCTTTTTGCGTGGTGCGGTTGCTGCAGGTTGTGGGGTCGGCATCTCCTTGATGAACAGCTCCTGTTTGCTGTAGGGGATCTCTATCCCGGCCTGGCGCAGACCTTTATAGATCTCCATGATCAGGAGATGCACCACCTTGCCCCGCAGCTCCGGTTCCTCCACCCAGGCCAGGAGTTCCAGATTGACCCCGGAGGAGGCGAAGGCGCGATAGCGTACCCTGGGTTCCGGTGACTCACACACCTCCGGCTCTGCCTTGGCTATCCCCTCCAACAGATCCACCACCTGATCCAGATCGGTACCGTAGGCCACATCCACACTGATGCGGATGCGATACTTCTCGTGGGGTCCGCCGGACTCGTTCACCACCTTGCTGTTACCCATAAGGGAGTTGGGGATGGTCACCTCCACATCGTCCCGGGTCAGCAGCCTGGTGCTGCGTATCCCCATGTGGGTGATCTTGCCCCGCACGTTGTCGTCTATCACCACATAATCCCCCAGCTTGTAGGGGGAGTCGGCCATGATGAAGACCCCGGAGAAGAGATTGGCCAGTGTGTCCTTGGCCGCAAAGCCCACCGCGATACCGATAATACCGGCCGAGGCCAGCCAGGCGGTCATGTCTATCTCCCAGGCCTGGAAGATGAAATAGACACCCAGGGCGACGATGACCACAGCGGCCAGATTGGTAAACAGCGGCAGGGTCTGGGAACTGATCAGGACCGCCTTGGTCTTGCGTCGGCTCATGCGCAGCAGCAGCATGCGTGACGCACGCAGGGAGAAGAGCATCCAGAGGAAAACCAGGATACTGAGGGCGGCTGATGAGACCGTCTGCTCCAGTCGGGCCGGGGCATCTATCAGAGAGATCGCGATCACCAGGCCGATGAGTATCACCGTCCAGAACAGTGGTTGGTGCAGAATGCTCACCAACTTGTCGTTCAGGGTGTTCTCAGGTTTCTGGGAATATCTACGTATGACCAGTTCCACCGTCACCTCAACCAACTGGGCCACACACAGGGCCAGCACCAGGACTGCGGCCGCCTTGATATATGCAGATTCTGAATATAGCCCGACGGTCAATGCGGTCACCGCCAGCACAACCGTGATTCCGCTCTTCAGTGCGGGTGATCTGTTCAGGCGATCTCCGATGGAATTTTGTTTTTCTGGGGTTTCGTTTTCCATTGTTTCCCGACTCGTGAAGGTGCTTGTTCAGTAACAATAGCCTATTCTAGCCTGGATGGCCGTTAGTGCTCTATGGGTATAGGCAACTATGTTTAGAACATTTTAAATGCAGTCTGCGTGTAACTATCAGGACCTGTCCAGTCTCCGGTATCCAATGGCCTCCCCCAGATGGCAGGTGTGGATCTGCTCCTGATTGTCCAGATCGGCAATGGTGCGCGCCAGTTTCAGGATGCGGTGGTAGGCACGTGCAGACAACCCCAGCCGCTCCATGGCGCGGTGTAGCAGTTGCATCGCCTCGGTGCCGAGCCGGCAGAACTGTTCTATCTCTCCACTGGTTAGGGCTGAGTTGGATACCCCGCTACGTTGCAGCTGGATCGACCTGGCCTGTTCCACCCGTGATCGTATCTGCTGGCTGCTCTCGCAATCGTGAGTTGATACTGATTGCAACTGTCGGGGCGGGACCCTGGGTACCTCTATATGGATATCTATACGATCTAACAGCGGCCCGGAGATGCGTTGCCGGTAGCGGCTGACCTGATCCGAGGTGCAGCCGCACGCGTGTCCATTACTATCCCCCAGATGACCGCAGGGACAGGGGTTCATGGCCGCCACCAGCTGAAACCGAGCGGGGAATTCCGCCTGCCGTGCGGCCCGGGAGATGGTGATGCTGCCAGACTCCATGGGTTCGCGCAGCACCTCCAGTACCCGGCGGTCGAACTCCGGGAGTTCATCCAGGAACATCACACCATGATGGGCCAGGGATATCTCTCCTGGCCTGGGTGTGCTGCCGCCTGTAAACCAGAGAATTATTTGCGATTATTGGTGATTTATAGGAGGATTAAATGCGATCTAGTCTGCTATGGATGAAGCGAGAGAAGACCAAAATGGGTGTTAGACGTGTTCCAATTAGTTCTCTCAGCCTGACGGGACAATTTAATGGACAACAATTCGAGTCTTCTTTGGAGAGGGATCTGCTGCTCTTGACTGCCTTCGATCTGGGTGTCGACTGGTACGAGTCGCAACCTGTCTCAATCGAATATTACGACTCAAATGGAAGGTCCCATACTTACACCCCCGACTTACTCATTATGTATCGCAAACATGGTCGCTTCAAAAGTAGGAAACCTCTTCTGTGCGAGGTGAAGTACAGGGAAGATTTTTTCGATCAATGGAAAATACTCAAACCCAAATTAAAGGCAGCCAGGAAGTATGCGCGTGAGCAAGGCTGGGAGTTTCGCGTACTGACTGAGAGGGAGATTAGGACCCCATATCTGCAAAATGTGAAGTTTCTGTTCCGGTACCAATATAACGATTTCACCGAAGGACACTATAGAAGATTATCAGAGTTGCTCGACGAGATTGACGTGACTACGCCTAAGGAACTCATTGAGTCAGCGTATATTAGTAAAAATATGCGTGGGGAAGCACTTTGGACTCTATGGTGTATGGTCGCTAGGCATTGGGTCCGATGCGATCTGAGCCTTCCATTATCCATGAATACACGAATTTGGAAGAGTGACTGACGATGCTGGCATACAAAAGACTTATTCCAGGGGTACTAGTTACGTTGGATGGTGAAGAATTTGTTATTTTAGATCTTCTCGATTCACGCCATGTTTTAGTCGAATCAACGTCGACGCTCAAAAAAGATAAGGTGGATGCCTCAAAACTTGTCCTGGCCGATCTTGATGGGGCTGATCCTAATCGGGATTTGTTGAGCATAGATGATGCTCAATGGAAAAAGGCCCTGGAAATTTTCAAAATCATAGAACCGCTTGTTACTGTTGGGAAAAAGAACAGAACAAGAAAACGAGTTGAAGAGATTGCTTCAGCCTCCAATATCCACCCTTCCACTATCTATCGTTGGTTGAGTAAGTATGAAAAGACCGGATTGGTTTCATCGCTTGTAAGAAAAGGTCGAAATGACAGCGGAAGAACTCGTCTTAAGCAAGAGATTGAAGATATCATTCAGGAGGTAATTGAGAATTACTACCTGAAATTACAGAGACCGTCGGCAGCGGCTACTTTCCGGGAGATAAAGCGCATTTGCGTGGCCCGTGGATTGCGAGTGCCTGATTCAACTACAGTCAGAAACAGGATTTTCGATGTCGATGAAGAAAAACGATTGAGTCGGCGTGAAGGATACAAAAAGGCAAAAGAACAATACGAACCTATTCAAGGTGAGTTTCCTGGCGCCGATTGGCCGTTGGCTGTCGTGCAGATTGATCATACTCCTATGGACGTTATCGTTGTGGACGATGTTCATAGGCTACCTATCAACAGGCCTTATTTGACACTAGCAACGGATGTATTCAGCCGCGAGGTAGTTGGATTCTATATTTCACTTGATCCACCCAGCGCGCTTTCTGTAGGAATCTGCATTTCGCATGCTATTTTGGCCAAGGACAGCTATCTTGCTGGCCTGGAGATTGATCTGCCTTGGCCGTGTTGGGGTGTGATGGGAACAATTCATGTGGATAATGCGGCGGAGTTTCGGGGAGAGATGCTGGGGAAAGCCTGCGAAAACTATGGAATCGTTCTAGAGCACCGCAAGAAGGGAGCTCCAAATTATGGCGGGCATGTGGAGCGATTGTTCCGGACTTTTATGAAAAATATCCATGATGAGGTTCCGGGGACAACATTTTCCAATATCGCTGAAAAGGGAGAATATGACTCGACAGATCGAGCTGTGATGACTCTAGGTGCACTGGAAAAGTGGTTCACTTTGTTTGTTGTAGGTATATATCACCAATCCCCGCATTCTGGTATTGATAACCTACCTCCAGCGATTAAGTGGGATGAAGGTATTTGTAATCCACCTGATGGGCAGTTGGGCACCGGTATCCCTGCCTGCGTGCCTAATGAAAATCGCTTAAGATTAGATTTTTTACCTTTTTTTGAAAGAACCATACAGCGTTATGGTGTAGTGAACAAAGGTATTGCCTATTGGAGCGATGCTCTAAGACACCTTGTTTTGGCAAAAGATGCCAACTATCCAAATCGGCTCAAAAAGTTCATATGTCGCTACGATCCTAGGAATCTGAGTCGCCTATGGGTTTTTGTCTCTGATAAAGATGGTTATATAGAAGTCCCCTATCGCGATCTGACTAGAGCGCCTATTAGCGAATGGGAATTAAGAGAGGCCCAGCGTCGCCTTAAGAAACGCGCGCTCGATGCCACAAACGAAGAACTCATCTTCCAAACGATCAAAGAAATGCGAGAGATTGTGGAGGAAGAAGCAAGAAAGACAAAATCAGCACGCAGAACCCAGCAGAGGCGCAAGCAGTGGAGTAAAGGCACTTCCAAAACCCACCCTTCTCCAACTATACCTTC
>JBNKIR010000042.1:0-88345 GCA_050290785.1 Sedimenticolaceae bacterium
CTATCTATACCTCAGTTACAGAATCACTTACAACCTGAGTGCTGTCCGGTGGTGTATTCATACGGTCTTGATATGGCTGATATTTCGGGAATGCACTGATTACAGACAAACAGAACGCTGAAAAATAGGGTAATGATTGTACCAACAGTACAGTGACCCATAAGATCATGTCCCAGGTATCAACATCCAACAGAATGTAAATAGCCGCAGCGGACAACCACAATGACAGCATAATCAGGGTCTCTTCAGATGCTGTGGCAATCGCCTTAACTAACGCGGCTGATTTCTCTTTTTTTGGTGTGCGGACAAAAGGACGACCATCGGTAAATATTCCTAACCACATCGCCTTGGCAATTGTATGTGACAAGGACAATCCGGCTAGTGCTGCAGCTATTGTTTCGCGTAAAGAGCCGACAATTTGTGCCCCGTGGTAGAGATATATCACTTTAGCAATCTTGAAGGCAAATAACGCAAGCGGTAGGAGTGAAAAAATTACCAATGGTGGGTCTATTGTTTTAGGCATGGTTATAAGGGCTATAGACCAGACGATAGCGGCAAAATTAAAGATTAGATTTATGCCATCTGCAATCCACGGTAACCAACCTGCTACAAAGTGATAACGCTGACCAGTAGTTAGATTGCTTTTTGTATGTCCCAGCAACTCCTTGGCATGATAACGCAGGATCTGCATAGCTCCATAGGCCCATCTGAAACGTTGGTTCTTATAGTCAAGAAAACTATCTGGCATTAAACCTTTGCCATAACTATCAGATGTGTATACGGCCTGATGGCCTGCTGAAAAGATCATAAACCCTAATTCAGCATCCTCAGTGATTGTATTTTCACTCCATCCATCGACCTCTTCCAGGCATGTGCGCCTTACCATAGTCATGGTTCCATGCTGGATAATGGCGTTGCGCTCATTGCGAGTCACCATTCCTATGTGAAAAAATCCACGATATTCGGCAAAACACATAGCCTTGAAGGCGTTTTCGTTTAGATCACGATAATCTTGAGGGGCTTGTACAATTGCAACATGCTCTTGGCTAAATTGTGGAGCAAGGTCACGTAACCATGTTGGCTCAACACAATAGTCACTATCAATCACTGCGATTACTGTTGCATCATCGGTGGTTTGAGACAATGCAAAGTTCAGTGCACCAGCCTTAAAACCAGCTAATGGTGACTTATGATAGAACCTGAACTTATCACCCAGCTCTTTACAGTGCTGCTCGACTGGCCTCCATACCGACTCATCCTTAGTGTTGTTATCAATAACAATGACTTCGTAGCGGGGGTAATCTAGATTTGCTAACGAATTGAGTGTCTCAATCATCATGTCCGGCGGCTCGTTATAAGCAGGGACATGAATAGAAACAATCGGTAGCTCATCATCGTCAACTGTTATAGGTTTCATTTTACGACGGCGCCCTCTAACCCAGAGGGTCTCTGCCCATTCATGCGCCTCTATCAGAAGTACCATAATCACGCCAAGCATGCCTATCATCAAAAAGATACCTACTACGACAGCGCCCACCGTCATATATTGACGTGAATAATCATAGGCAATCCATACAACCACTGTTGTCAACAGATAGGCAATCATTGCCAGAAAGACTCGTCCACGACGATTTAGCGAGACCGAATCGGTAAGCAGTATTGTGAAAATAATAGCCGCTAGCAAAACAGAGATCACAGCAAGTGTCTGCCATTGAGGCAGGCCGACAATGGGTTTTACAAACTCAAACTTTGCATTACGCTCAACATCGTACACACCCCAATATGCACCTACCGAACCTTCCAAGTTGCGCTTCCATGGCTGATCAAACGCCTCCATGACATAGTAGATATACTTTTCTTGATGTGCCCTGTGCAGGAAACGGCGGAGAAATTTTGCCTGATTTGCCTCACCAGCAACCGCAGATTTTATGGTTCGACCGTTACTTGGCCAGCCAACCTCAGCAATGACGATTGGCTTATCTGGAAACATCCGCTTTAACTTACCGAGTTTCTCGATAATGAAGTCGACGGCTACCTCAATATCTACTCCTTCCCAATAGGGCAACATATGCACGGCAATATAATCCACATGCTTGGCCAATTCTGGATGTTTCACCCACACATCGTGTGGTTCGGCAGTACTGACTGGAGCACCTAACTCATGACGAACATGGTCCAGATATTTACTCAGTTGTTCAACAGATAGTTCTCCTCTTAGTATTGACTCATTGCCCACGATTACCCGAACTACATTGCTGCGATTTTTATCGGCAATCTTAATCACGTTTTCTACCGCAATCTCATTTTGTTCCAGGCGCTTATCTAACCATGCACCCAATGCCACATTAAGATCGTATTTCTTTGCCAGTTCAGGCACATGAGCCATGGGGCCATCAATGGTATAGGTACGAATCGCATGTGTTTTACCAGACAATAGAGCTATGTCTTGCTCAATTTGCTCAACTGTTGCCACATTGCCAACAATTGGATCATGCTCAGCACGCATAGGAGAGAATGAGAATCCCATAACCCGTTCAGGCCATGGCGGTTCGATCTCAGGACGGTTCATGTAGGCCATAAGGCCATAGGTAACAGCGGCTACGGCTATAGCAATAATTATATTGATTCGAATCATTGAATCTTAGACTCTCCGCATGGATTCTTATACTTTAAGGAGGCTACAGTCTATGTAAAAAAGGCCCAAGTTCGCAGCAGTGCAGCTGATACATACACCTATATATTTTTAATAATTTCATGGGTATACGAACTAGGACTATCCAAAAACAAACCTTGACCAATCCTATCAAATTATCCCTCACACTCATAGGTTTTATTTATTAGAACGTGAACTTATCACATAACCATAAAACCATGCTGCATCTTTAATATTCATCATTAAATAACCAATCAAAATAGAGTTTCCTGACCAGAAAACGGTCACAAGAGATTGCTTACAACCGCGATCTGGTTTAACCTTGCGCCCTTGTTTTTGGAGAGGTGTCCGAGTGGCTGCACCGAGGCCTCGCCGACAAATGAGGGCCATAGGCCCGAATAACGAGCACGCCAGCGTGCTCCTGCTAAACGTCTTCAATGATTGAAGGCCAAATTACCAGTTTTTTTGGAGAGGTGTCCGAGTGGCTGAAGGAGCACGCCTGGAAAGTGTGTGTACGTTAATAGCGTACCGAGGGTTCGAATCCCTCCCTCTCCGCCAAAATCTTAACAACCCGCCCCATGGCGGGTTTTTAGGTTTTAGAGGGTGTGGATTCGAGCCCGAGGTAATCGTATAAAAGCTGGTTCGACAAGCGCCAGAGGCGCGCAGCACGAGCCACGGAGTGGCGAGAGGGACGAAGGACCGATAATCCCTCCCTCGGCAACTGCTCCATGCGTTGCCCTACCTCCTGCATCCATGCAGTCGTCTCCGCCAATAAACACAAAAGCCCCGCTTGTCGGGGCTTTTGTGTTTATCAGGTGCGTGGGTGGGTGAGGGCCCACGCCGGGTTCGACCAGCCAGCACGGAGTGCTGGCGTAGGACGAGCCATGCAGTGGCGAGAGGGCCGTAGGCCCGATAATCCCACTCTACAGGGAGAAAATCCCCAGGATGACTATCGTATAAAAAATGTACCTGAATAACTAAAGGTCTGTCCCAGCAACGGGTGGACCATGTAAAAGTCGATGTAGAACTCATTTTCTGAGATAGCCCGTTCAATTATTCGGGCATCTCCCAGAATGGCCCATGTCGGTATGGGGATACGCGCCACTCCAGTATCCCAAATATAGGAGACGCTGGTAAAGACCAAGGCTCCGGCTTCCACTGACATGCGCATACGGATTCCCAGGCCGTATTTTACGTATTCGATGATCTCATCATTCCCTGCATACTCCATCCTGGACTTAAACTCGGTCATAGGTTTGCCGGGAAATTGCAGGGTGCGGTGCCAGAACATGGACTTGGAGTTATCTTCTGTGGTCCAGTTTTTGACTTTGGTTGGGATATCCTTGCCACGGTATGGAACCAGTGCTCCGAAGATACGCCCTGGCAGTAGAAACAGTTTGGCTATATTAGAGTGGAAGACCCGGTCCATTTTGCCGTGAATGCTCATGTTCGTGTCTGTACCCGGGGCCATCGCGTAGTGTTGCTGTACGATGGGGTCAAGATCATCCCACTGTTGTCCCAGGGCCTGTTGCATGATGGATATTGGTTGTTCTTGTTGCATGGAACTCTCCCTATAGCGTGATGGACGGTTTAAAGACCATCAGAAAATAGACGGCAACCATGGCGATGAAGGCTGGTACGCCCAGCCAGAACCATATTCGTGCATAGCTGTGATAGCGTACATCCAGTTTTCTGGATGATAGAGCATTATTAGCCATATCCCGCATGCGTATCTGTAACCATACTACCGGCAGCCAACATGCCCCCGCAATGACATAGAGTGCTATAGCTGCAATTATCCATGGTTCGTCGAAAGGAAACCCCATGATGTGCACCAACCAGAGTCCTGTGATTGGCTGGATGATCACCGTGGGGGTGGTGAATAACCAGTCGGCGATGACTACGGTGCCATTGGTCTTGGCCATGGCGGCAATATTGCCGTCGCGATCCGCCATCCATTTGTAGAAGGCGCTGCCCAGACCGGTACCGAACAACAGGGTAGAGCTTAGGATATGAATGGTCTTGAGTATGAAGTATTCCATCATCATCTCCTTTCCAGCGTTAGCATGATCAGAGTGGCGACAACCAGCGGCAGGTTTTTGCTGATGGGGCCAAACGGATGGGCCCAGTATTCCGGGAGCCATAGTGTGATGAGGGCGCTGTACAGCAGGATAATGCCTATCTGTATCAGCACTGTCAGACGCAAGTGAAAAGAGAATAGGGTGGCGAGACCAAGCAGTACATCTGCCGTGGCGGCTCCATAGAGCAGGAGTGGTTGCCAGATGCCAGTGATGCCAAGTCTGGCCAACAAGGTGTAACTCTGTTCCACCGGGAATACAAATGCCGAAACTATGCCGGTAAAGATCCAGAGAAAGGCGATGGTGATGCGCAAGAGAGGAGCAAGGAGAGATAACCCCGCATGCCATCTGTCCGCCTGCAGTGCCGGGGAGGCGGCTAAGGCCTGTTCAATGGTTTGTGGTCGGAAGCCGAATCTGTCTATGAATGGTCCTACGTCTCCCGTGTTGCCGTTGCGTAGCATCTGCACTGCCTCTGCATTTATCGGCGTCTGTCCCAGCAGACCGGCCCAGCGTGCGCCAAGCAGGGCCAGACGGTAGGGTATAGATATGAAACTGGCGTTACCTAGCCCCAGCCAAATGCGCAGTTTTTGATATATGGTTTTCATAGTTACTTGTTTGGGGCCTACCATCTCTACATTTGTCCGCAACTGTTCTGGTGTTTCTGCCAGCTGTCGTATGGCCCTGGTCATGTCGTCGATATGGATGGGTTGAATACATTGATCGCCCACATCGATCAGTGGGATGAGGGGCAGGGTGGAGATGGCCTTGAACATGGTCATGCTCTTGGCGCCAGGACCATAGACGAGAGATGGCATTACCACGGCCCAGTCAAGGTCTCTATCTCTCAGGAAGCGGTCTGCGGCGCGTTTGCTGATGTGGTAGTGACTGAAGGCGGCATCATCAGCTCCCAGGGCGGATATTTGAATGACGCGTCTTACCCCAACCGTTTCGCAGGCCTGGAACAGGGCGATGGGCGCCTGGGTGTGCAATGCATCGAATGTCTGGTTACGTGTCTCGCCGATGATGCCAACGGCGTTGATTACGACATCCACGGCCTCTAACCGTGGCAGCCAATCATCATCTGCGTGGTCGTTGCAAAAGTCTGCTGGTATAATCGCTATGTTCTGCCAGCGTTGCCGTATATGTTCCGGTTGCCGCACGCAGGCCACAACCTCATGTCCTGCCTCCAACATGGCCTCTACCAGGTGGCTGCCGATAAAACCGCTTGCGCCGGTGATTAGTATACGCATGTCATTTTGCCTCTCTGGTATTTGGCAGGATTGCCTGATAGTTTGGGTCGCCAATGGATTTCCAGATTACACGTCCGATGATGCACAGCCCGATGAAATCACCTAGCAGAGTCCTGAATAGTGCTCGTTGTAGTTCATGGGCAATATTGAGATGGGTTATGGACGCCGTGGGGGCAAAGAATGCGACCATCAGAAGAGGGGAGATAACAAGCATCAACTGGGTGAACATGACCCAGAACTCTGCCCGTTGTGCGGTTCCGCAGGTGTCGGTTAGAACATCCCGCAGAAGCGGTTTGAGCAACAGTATCATGATAAGGCTGATACCAAGAGAGAGAGCCATTTCGCTGGTAAAAAGTATGAGTGTAGTCATTGCAATCACCTCTCAGTAGTTTCATGAATTTCTGTAATAACAGAAATTCATGAGTAAAAAGGGGGGCTACTTTCCCCCGAGAAATCCCTGCACCTTAGCCCCAAGTTTGATCAGCTTTTGTAGGGTGGGTTTAGGGAGAATCTTGATTTGTGTATACCAGGTATCAAGCAGTTCCATAAATTCAAGCACATCCCGCATACGTTCTTTTACATCTGTGGGGGTATGATTGTCATCAGTACTCTCTAACACACACTCCCGCAGTACGCTCATGGTAGGGTCCAGTTCACGTTGCTTGCGGCCTTCCATGATGGTGTAGAAAAGTTCCCAGGGGTCCTGCATGGTTTCAAAGTGATCACGCCTATCCCCCAGTAGATGTACCGTCTTAACCAGTTTCCAGGATTGGAGTTCCTTGATACTGGTACTGACATTGGAGCGTGCCACGTTTAGTGTCTCCGTTATCTCTTCAGCATTCATGGGGTTGGATGAGAGATAGAGCAGGGCATGGATCTGGGCAACGGTGCGATTAACCCCCCAGCGAGTACCCATCTCTCCCCAGTGCAGTATGTATTTTTCCATGATCGGGGTTAGTTTCATCTGTATCACCCTATATATTTCATTTATTACAGAAATTAGTGTAATAGCTTGATGTTGTCAAGTTACATATGAATGGGGTGACTCTGGCGGCGGATGATCTTGCTTAGTAGGTTTGATGCTTAGGTGTAAATTTGGAACTTATCTTCAAGTATTTTATATATTTTTCATTGAAAACGCCGAAATATCCTACACATAGTTAGGTAAATTTCCATAGAAAAAACATAGAACTAACGGCTACAGTTATACATAGGCATTTGCTAGACATCTAAGGAATGTTTAACGTGGAAGCTTAAAGGAAGCGTATGGTGCCATGGAGGCACGGCAAGGAAGCACTGCAGGGATGCACGACTTAGATGGGGCCGGTCATTATTGTTTGATGACCGGCCTTTTTTATTGTGAGATCAGATCCTCCTTATTTGAGGAGCATCTCTTGAACACCTTCGACCTCTTCTGCCACCCCGTCTATGTTTATCACCTCAACTTCCGGTTCCAGGCCTATCTTGGCGAACGATGGGACCAGATTCCAGTCTGATTGGGCGTGAGGATGATCGGCTGGAAGTGTTTGCAGCCTCGCTACGATAACCAAATCTACGTAGTCTGCCTTTGGTCCGCCATCGTATCTGAGATTCTGATAGTTTTTCGGGATACTGCACATAGTATCCGGAAATCCCCATTCCGAAAGGATGGTCTTACCAATGGTCGGGCCTACGGTTTCGACCATTTTCCTAAGCTTTACCTCATCATCAACAAGTTCCGGATAATCTTCCGCCATGGTTATAACGGGAAGCGCACCAATATTATGTACCAAGCCTGCCAGCATGGCCTGCTCCGCCTGCAGGTGTGGTACCTGTTTTGACAGGGCGCGGCTGATGGCTGCAATCTGGACACTATGCTCCCATTCCGAATGCAACTGCTGGTCCATCGCGTCGGAGGTGGCCTGGAATATCTGTCTCATGGCCAGACTGGTAATCAGGGTACGTATGAGTTTGGTGCCTAATCTGGTTACAGCCATCTGGATGCTGTCTATGACAATTCGCCCACGATATAGGGGGCTGTTTGCGACCTGGAGGAGGCGGGCGGACAGGGCCGCGTCAGTGGCCACCATCTCAGCTATCTGGTCAGCAGAGGTGTCATCCCGTTCAACCGAGTCTCGTATTCTTAGTGCCACCTCTGGGAGTGTGGGCAGGATTATGGTGTTGTCTTTTATTGACTTAAGAAGCTTGTTCAGAAATTCCTGTGCTTCGACCATGATTGTTATATCTCCCACAGTGAGGGTTATTACCAGCTCAAGACTCAATACAGTATGTCGGCAATCTCTTCAATAAATTGAGATATTTTCTAAAAAGAATTGATGCTGTCGTTGTTAGTCAAGTGCATAGGGCAGGGATAGTATCGTCAGTTCTGGTCCGAAGCGGTCTTCCAGATGCAGTGTGCCAGTCTCTATACTGCTGTTTTCTATTACAGCCAACAGCTCATATCCACCCTCAGGTGAGGGCGATGACATCACGACCTTACCGGCCCCTTGTCCAGATTCCGTTCCGTTGGATGAATGTAGCTCATCCCCTGGTTGTGGTTGGGTGGCGGAGTCCGTTTTGGCATAGTGCATGCGACGCTTGAGTTCACCCAGATATTTCATCCGTGCGACCACCTCCTGACCTACATAGCAGCCTTTGTCGAAGCTTACACCGTCGATCAGTTGCATATTCATCATCTGGGGTACAAATGCCTCCACCGTTTCGGCATAGACGGCGGGGATACCGGAGCGGATGTCCAGCAACGACCAGAGTTCCTGGTTGGCGGCAACGGCCTTGTAGGAAATTTCCTGCCAGATCGCCTCTATCTCCTCGACCTGGCCGATGATCTCGAATCTTGGTTCGGGCCCTGGGACGTTTAGCAGCGTTACGCCATTTTGCTGCAGGGATGCTCCAGTGGCTTGCGGTATGGTGTCGAATACGGAATCCAGGAGTTCGGTTGCACAGTCTCCGGCCAGGCCGATGGCCACCAGGCGGTCGCTCACGTCCTCCAAGGTGACCTGAGATCTCAGGATATACATGGCAAGCCGCTTTAGCAGCGCCTCATGGGTATCATGTGTTAGCTGCAGGATATAGGCATCCCTGTGGGAGAAGATCCTGAAATTGGCCAGCATACGTCCCTTGGGGGTGCAATATCCCCCCATCTGGTGGTGTTCCGGAGATACCTTGCGTATATCGCTGGTGATCTGTCCCTGCAGGAAGCTCTCGGCATCGTCCCCTGATACCTGGATGAACCTCAGGTGCGATAGATCAAACAGCGCGCACTCGGTTAGCTGGTCGCCGTTCTCAAAACTGACGGCATCGGTGGCGCTGATCGTTGCCTGTTGTGATTCGAGAAATTTTCTCCACTGCTGGTTCATCTTTACTCCTGGTGGTGGTCTTGCGGAAAACGGTATCATACCGCTTTATCTTCCATGCATGTGATTATAGACGTATGAGTTCTAATACACCTCAGCAAAAACCATCTCCAGGCAGCCTGGTGCTGTATAAGATCAGACCGGCCATCGTATCTGCCATAAGCGACAAGATCGATATCATCCTTGATGGCGGTAAGAGCAAGCGGGTACGTCCTAAGGATGTGCTTCTATTGCACCCTGGTCCTGTATCCGGGCTGTCTGAGTTATCTGAGTTGGAGGGGAATATCGATGAGGCATGGGAGCTCGTATCGGGCAGCGAGACCAATCTGGCGGAGTTGTCTGAACTGATCTTCGGTGATTTTACCCCGGCCACGGCCTGGGCGGCATGGCAGTTGGTGGCTGATGGACTCTATTTTTGTGGTACGCCTGAATCGATCACTGCGAGAAGTGCTGAACAGATTAGGGTGGACAGGGAGGAGCGTGAGTCGAAGTTGGCTGCTGAGCAGGCCTGGACCGGTCTGCTGGAACGGATAAGACAGGGACGGTTTGAGGAGGATGACAGGACGAGGCTTGTCGAGGTGGAGAAGCTGGCCCTGAAGCAGTCCGAGCAGAGCAGGATCCTAGAGGCACTGGATATTCAGGAGAAAATGGAGCATGCCCACCGTCTTCTGTGCAAGATAGGATACTGGGAAGGGGCGTTTAATCCATATCCGCAGCGGCACTCTCTCCCCATAGTTGATCCCGATCTCCAGGTGCCGGATCTGGAGCAGGAGCAACGTCTCGATCTTACCCACCTGCAGGCCTTCGCCATCGACGACCAGGGGAGTGAGGACCCGGACGATGCCATTAGTCTGGATGGAGACATGGTCTGGGTGCATGTGGCAGATGCCGCCGCCCTGATTGCCCCGGATTCCGAACTGGATCTGGAGGCCAGAGAGAGGGGGGCCAACCTCTATTTGCCGGAGGGGACGGTGCATATGTTGCCGCGGCCGGTGACCCATATGCTTGGATTGGGCCTGCAGGAGCAGTCACCGGCCCTCTCTATAGGTTTCAGGCTGACGGTGGATGCGGAGATAGCTGACACCACCATCGCACTGACCAGCATCAGGGCCACAAGGCACAGCTATGCCGAGATAGATGGGTGTCTATCTGAACAGCCGTTTGCCACCTTGGCCGATATGGCGCGGCGCTATCGCGATCGCAGACGTGATTACGGCGCCAGCAGCATCGATCTGCCGGAGGTGAGTGTCCGGGTGCAGGATGGAGAGGTGGCGATCCGTCCGCTTGATCGCTCTGGCAGCAGGGAGATGGTTACGGATGTGATGCTGATGGCGGGTGAAGCGGTGGCCAGATACTGTCTGGAACATCAGATCCCCATACCATTTGCCACCCAGCCAGCGCCGGAGTCCGAGGTGTCGCCGGATGGTCTGGCCGCCATGTACGCCTGTCGTCGCCTGTTTCAGCCGAGTAGGCATAAGCCCATGGAGGAGCCGCATTCCGGACTGGGACTTGAGGTCTATTGCAGGGTCACCAGTCCTTTGCGCCGTTATCTCGACCTGGTGGTGCACCAGCAGTTACGGGCTCATCTATCAGGTGTTGAGCCGCTAGGTGTCAAACAGATCTCAGAGCGTATCGCCATAGCCGATCAGAACAGTGCCAAAGTACGCAAGGCCGAACGACTATCAAATAGCCACTGGAAGATGATCTACTTGAAGCAGAATCCGCAATGGAAAGGGGTAGGGGTTGTGGTGGAGATGCAGGACAAACGCGCCACACTGCTGATACCGGAACTGGCGCTTGAGAACAGGATCAGGGTTGGTCGCGAACTTGAATTGGACAGCGAACTGGAACTGGAGCTGCAGGAGGTGGATGTGCCTGAGCTTCTGGCGCGGTTTCGTATAATCAAATAGCCGCAAAATATTCATCGATAGAAATGCAGATTGTTCCTTCCTGTCATCGGCTGATGCCAGTTGGGATATCGATTATTTTTCATCATATATCTATACTCAGAAACATGACCTTACTGAACGGTATGCCATGAATAAGTCTAAAGACCCATATAGTACCTGTGCCTTCTGCCGCTTCATGCGCAGCCTTGCCTTCAGTGCTATTGGCGCTGCTGTGGTCGGATATTCGGCCCTGGGCCTTGGGGTGTCGCGGGAGAACGCTATCTATGCGGCCTTTGTCGGGGCCTTGGCGGCCGTCGTCTGGGTAAGCAGAAAAAGGGGAGAGTAGGCCGTTACTGCTTGTTCAGATTTAAATTAATGGCCTGTCAGGATCTGTTCTATCCAGAGTTTATCTTGCGGGGTGTTTATGTTGGCGAATGCCCCTGGCCGGTCAGAAAAGTCGATCAAGATGGCTTTTTGTCGTTCCATCCATATTTGAAGCATGCGTTCTCCCGCATCCAGATATGTATGGATCTCCGGGAGGATCTCCTTTCTAAACATGGCGCAAACCGGCTGCATGCGTTCCCCATCGTGGGCGACGGCAACCATAGCTGATTCTTCAGTTATCCCCTTTACCAGCCTGGAGGCCAGATCAGCAGGCAGGCAGGGACAATCGCAGGGTACGGTAAGTACCAGTTCGGTTGAGGCGGCCCCTATACCGGCAGCTATCCCAGCCAGTGGCCCGGCGTAGTCTTTAGTAGGATCCTGTATTACACGCCATCCGTAGTTTGCATAGACATCCAGGCTGCGGTTGGCATTGATCAGGACTTCATCCACCTGAGGACGTATGCAATCTATCACATATTCTATCATTGGCCTTCCTGCGAGGCGTAACAGCCCCTTGTCCTGGCCGCTCATGCGATTTGCTTTTCCTCCGGCAAGGATTAAGCCGGCTATGCTATTTGAGACTTGGTTCAAGCGTATTTCCAATAAAGTAATTGTGTTGTCTATTTAAATACGGTGAAATTATACCCACGAGAGATTTTACTTAGCTATGGAAATCAGTATTGGCGTAACGGAAGTACCGACCCTCTATAGTAATTAAACGACTATACAGGTAGTGCTGATAAATAGATCGATAATAATAACTAATTGAAATTTGTATTGTTTCTATCTTTATAAGAAAAATATCAATATATAGTGGTTATTCTACTGAAATACTACTATATATACTGTAATAACTATAATAATAGCCGTAACAGTTTTATTAGATCCACTTATGCAAAGCAGGGGGGTTGATATGACAATCAACGAGCAACTGGCGCAGAAGAACCAACAAAAATTTAAGCAGTTATCTGTTTCATACGAACCTGACTACAGGGCGGTTTGGAGTGTCATCAGGTATCCAGAAAGGCCATGTGTCAGTTTGGATCTCCTGCGGGAGATGGCGCAGGCTCAAAAGAAGATCAAACAGGAAGTAAGGACAGGTTATGAGCAGGGGGACGATTCCCGCCTGCTTTATCACATTATCGCCTCAGATCGGCCTGGCGTATTCAATCTCGGTGGTGACCTGAAGTATTTCATTCAGTTGATTAGGGCGAAAGACCGGGAACGTCTGTTTGAGTACGCTAAGCTAAGTATCGATCTCGCGTATCCACTTGCCACAAACTACGGCGTACCGTTTACCACCATATCACTGGTGCAGGGCGAGGCATTGGGTGGTGGGTTTGAGGGTGCGTTATCCACCAATATCCTGATTGCCGAAAGGGGTTCGAAGTTTGGATTTCCTGAGACTGTCTTTGGTATGTTTCCAGGTATGGGTGCCTTCAGTTTTCTGGCCAGACGCCTTTCACCATCCATGGCCAAGAGGATAATAAACAGCGGCAAGGTCTATTCGGCTGAAGAGTTGTATGACATGGGGGTGGTGGATGTCCTTGCTCCAGATGGAAAGGGAAGGCAAGCCGTTTATGAATATATGCAACATAGGCAGAATCGACATCTGGGATATCAGGGCGTAGATATCCTTGCTGACCAGTTTAACCCTTTGACCTATAAAGAGTTGCTGGATGTAATCGTTCTATGGGTGGATACAGCCATGCAGTTGTCAGAGAAGAATATCAGGCTGATGGAGTATCTGATAAGGGCACAGGAGAAACGTTGGGTTGATTCCGCTGAGGATAATGTAATTACGATTGCCAGTTAGTGGTTGGCCGGCTTCTTTACTTTAATCTCTTTTAATAGAAGTGATTTTGCGCGTGCCAATGCCTGCTGCATTTCGTTTAGATGTGCGGTGCCTTTGGCCTTGATCTCCTGGTCGTTCATAAATTGGGCGGCTGAGGATAGATTGGCAAGCTCGACCAGTCCCAGATATGAAGATGACCCTTTCAGTGCATGGGCAAGGTCTTTAAAATGGCTGTAGTCAGTGCATTTTAAAGCCTCTTGCATGCCCTGTATTAGCTGATCACCATCCTGCTCAAAGTTTTTGTAGAGCTTGATTTGGAAATCACTACCTTGTGATAGTCCAAACACCTCATCCAGTATCTTGTGGTCTATGATCCCGGAGTTACGATATTCCAGGGGTTGATTGCGGAGATCTACAGATGTTGATTCTTGCAGGTGGGCGACTGCTCTCGAGATGCTGTCGACCAGTTTTCGTGATGAGATTGGTTTGGTCAGGAAATGTCTTATACCTATCTCCCTGCATTCCCTACGGGCTTCCAGTGTGGCATTTGCAGTCAACATGATAAATGGTATCGTGTCCTCGCCAGCGTGTGCGAAGCGGTACATTTTGTATGCCTCGACACCGTTAACCACAGGCATATGCATATCGGTAATTACCAGGTCAAACTCCTCCTCTTCCAATGCCTCTAGCAGCTGTTCTCCATTTTCCACTAATTTATGAGTGTGGCCTTTACGCTCAAGTATTCTTCCAATAACCATGCGGTTTACTGAATTATCTTCTGCTACAAGTATTTTGTATTTACTATGGGCCTGGTGTTCGCCGATGAAATGGTCTGCAAGATTTATAACGTCATCACTTTCATAATTCGATACATGTGATGCATGTAGTGCATTAAATAGGAGAGATTTATCCAATGGCTCAGCGAATATGTAGGTCTGGTTGTGTCCAGTTTCCAGTGATGGATGAGGTTGCCCCAAACTCTGGTAGATGAGCACAGTTATCTTTGGAAGTGATAGTTCATTCCCTAGAGACTCTATAAATGAACAAATATCTTCATTCATGGGTATGCTATCTAATATCAGAACTTCAAATGGGGTATGGTGAGACGCTGCGTCTATCAATAGTTTGATGGCATCCCTTTTATTCGTCACATCATGGAAGGAGATGTTCCAACCATCTAATGCGGTGCAGATATCGGTTTTAATCTCTTTATCATGTGTCAGTCTCAGTACCTTGCAGTCCTGGAGTGTTGCTGTATCCAGGTAATCTTCAGTCTCCATCTGGCGCTCAAACTCAATATCAAACCAGAATGTAGAACCTATGTTCGGGGTACTTTGAATCCCAATTCTTCCACCCATCAGTTCGACGAGTTGCTTGGTTATTGCCGTACCCAGACCGGTACCGCCAAAACGTCTGGTCGTGCTTTCATCTGCCTGTGAGAATTTCTCAAATATGCGTTCTTGTACCTCTTCCGGTATGCCTATACCTGTATCTACTACCTCAAATCGTATTAATACCCTATCTTCATCTCCGCGCTTAACATTGCAGCGGAGTTCAATCGTCCCCTTTTCAGTGAATTTAATTGCGTTTCCGATCAGATTGTTCAATATTTGGCGAAAATGATAAGGGTCGCCGACAAGCTTGTATGGGGTATCAAGACCAATCTGACATGATAGGTTTAAACCTTTGGTTTCGGCCTGATTGGAGAACATGCGAACTGTGGTGTGGAGCAGGTTATGCAGATCAAAGTTGGTCTTCTCAATAGTGAGTTTTCCAGCTTCGATCTTAGATATATCCAGAATATCTTCTATGAGGTGGAGTAGGGTATGGCCTGATGCATATATGGTATCTGCGTACTCCCTCTGTTCTCTCCCCAGCTTGCAAGACTGCAAAAGTTCACTTGATCCTATAATTCCATTTAGTGGTGTCCGTATTTCATGACTCATCCTGGCCAGAAAGTCACTCTTGGCACGATTTGCCTCCTCAGCTGCTTTTTGAGCTTCAGATAGGTGCTTCATGGTTTCATTCAGCTTGCGAAGTAATGTCGATACATATGCCGGTATCGCTAGTAGGGACATCATAAGGCCAAATCCAATGGCCATGTGAGATAACCAGTAGTCATTGCTAAAGAGGATGGCGCCAAAGCACAAAAATGCGAATGCGGATGCTAAATATAGGTATTTTTCGTTATATCTAAATCCATATCCGAGAATTACCCATAAGTATACTGGCCACCACGGAGCTCCATCATTTCCTGCTGTGGCTAAATACGCACTTAGCATTCCAATATCAGAAAAGAGAGAGATTACCCTTCTGGCGACAGATTCTTCCGGGTTTATTAGAATCGCAATGAAGATTCCAAAGGAAAAAACCAGAATGTAAAACGTATATATTATGAAGAAGATGCTGGCAGGTTTGTTGCCATGTACAACAAACCAAGCGTAGCATAGTGCGGTGACAATAATAATTATCCGTACTATTGCTTGCTCGTGCTCACTATCCTTCCTGTCTTTTAGACGTAAGGATAATAAAGTTAAGAAGTTAACGCATTTATATGCGATATTAGATATGATCGTTACCATAACACGCTAATTATACTACAATTCTTGTGTATTGCATGTGAATATTAGTCTTAAACAACAATAATTATAGGGTTGGAATATAAAATGAAAGATAAAGTGTTAGATTCAGTTGTTGCGGCGATTGCAAAACAGAAACATGTTGATCCAAAAACAATAACGAGCGAGTCAAGGCTGGATGAGCTTGGAGTGACATCATTGGATGCGATAACAATCATATATGACATTGAAGAGGAGTTTGACGTTGAGGTGCCAAGTGAAGTTTTAGAGAGTTTGGATTCTGTACAAGATATAGTCGACGGAATGCTTGGGTTAATGGAACAAGGTTAGCAAGATGCCTAGACAGGTAGTGATAACCGGGCTGGGTTCAATTTCAGCCTTGGGCCATAATGTAAGCGATTTTTGGAATGCAGTTAAGGATGGCCGCTCCGGCATACGTCCATTACAGAATATTTCTACAGACCTGTTGACCACATCTATCGGTGCAGAAGTCAGTAATTTTATTCCAGAAGATCACATACCACCAAAAAATCTATCTCTATTTGATAGATTTTCACAATTTGCGTTTGTTGCAACAAATGAAGCAATCCAGGATGCATCGCTGGATCAGTCTCAATTAAGATCTGCCGCAGTGGTCCTAGGTACGTCATGTGGAGCTGAAAAGACATACGAAGATACGTATAGGCGTTTATATGTGGAAGGAAAATCACGTGCACACCCATTGACTGTTCCCAAAGCAATGCATAGTGCCGGGGTTAGCCAGATAAGTATGCATCACGGTATAGTTGGTCCAGTTTTTACTGTATCCAGTGCTTGTGCATCATCAGCGCATGCTATTGTGCAATCTGCCTTAATGATAAGGTCCGGATTAGTGGATGTTGCTATAACAGGTGGCACTGAGGCCCCGTTTTCATTTGGTTTGTTGAAAGCATGGGAAGGACTGAAGATCTTTTCGCGTGATACATGCCGTCCGTTTTCTGAAGATAGAAGCGGATTGGTTTTGGGGGAGGGTGCAGGTGTTGTCATTTTGGAATCAATGGAACATGCCAGGAAACGACAAGCAGATATATATTGTGAGTTAGCTGGATTTGGGATGTCATCAGATGCTGGGCACATTACTTCCCCTTCTGTAGATGGTGCAGCCATGGCTATGGAAGCGGCATTGCTTGATGCAAAGACTCTCCCGAATGAGATTGACTATATCAATGCACATGGTACTGGTACTCAAGCAAATGATGTGACCGAGACAGCGGCTATTACCAGAATATTTGGAGAGCATGCTGGTAAATTACCGGTATCGTCTACAAAATCCATGCATGGGCATCCACTGGGCGCATCAGGTGGTCTCGAACTGGTTGCGACTGTTAAAGCAATGCAGGAGAAGATTGTTCCTCCAACTGCTAATTTCACTAAAGCAGGTGAAGGTTGCAATTTGGATTATGTCCCTAATGTTGCCAGAGAAATGAAGATTAATGCAGCGATTTCTAATTCATTTGCTTTTGGCGGACTTAATGCGGTTATAGTGGTTAAATTATTGGATTAGTCTCTTCTCGGTAATCTTTAATTATTGGCTGCTTATAGATGGTAGCTGTAGATTATCTGGTAAAGGCGCTAACTCAATAGCAAAGTATCTTCTTCTTAAGGCTATGTAGTCCTCATCTCTATCTATGTTCTTTTTTCTTGTACCCCCAGACATTGGATGCATATGTTGCTTTGCATAATGCCTTAATGTAAGTATGGTTGTCTTGTCGGTGTCTGAAAGATGTCCGGATTTCAATAGGCCATTATAAAACTCCATATAGCAGCGATAAAGCAAATCAGACATTTTGCCGGATGTGATGTTTGGATGATTCCATGTGAGACACGTCGCATCATATCTGTCGATGTTATTTTCCACTAATAGTCCATCAGCTTTGTATTCTTCATATTGGTCTGTACCTGGGATAGGGGTAAAGATGTAGAAAGATGACAAAGATGGGTTGAGTGTTAGGATGGCGTTAAGTTGCTCGGCGATAGATTCCTCTGTATCGCTTGGGAATCCGATGATGTTGGAAAAGTGTGATTGAATGCCGGACTCATTGCAGTGCTGTATTATCTTGTTATATGTGTCTGGTTTATTGTGAAACTTATTCATTTCCCTTAGGGTGCTTTTATTGAATGATTCGACCCCAATAAACATTTCATAGCATCCTGCTTTGCCTAGTAGATTTATAAAATCTGATTGTTGAGCCACCTGAGTATCGCATTGACAGAAAAAGGGGAGGGTAAGCCCAGACCTTATCATTTGTTCAAGCAGAGTTACTGCATCTCGGTATTTATTGAAATTATCAGAAACAAACATAATGTACTGTATGCCTGCCTCTTTGGCATGTCTGATGTTTTCAAGAGTGCAATCAATTGGCGCATTGCGTAGTTGTCTTCCAGAGATTTTAATGACGGAGCAGTATTTGCAGTTATAGGGACATCCTCTTGCTGGGTAAAGCCCTAGTGATGGAAGTATGTAATGCTCTAAATCATCTTTATTAGGAAGCTTAACTATTGGACCTGTAATTGTGTCCGCCCAGCGCTTGTGCTCTCCATAAACTGGCCTTAGTTCCCCATTTATTGCATCATTCAAAACTGTATCCCAAATAACTTCTGCCTCTGCTAGTGCAAAACTTACTCCGAGATTATGAAATTGAGTTGTATCACAAGTCATTGGATGGGGGCCGCCAATAATGCAATGCTTAACTCCTTTATGGCGAGCAATGGCGGCTAGATCTAAAGCTCGATGAAATTGATGGGACTGTACTCCCACCAATGCAACAAGTGTTATGCTGTCCTGATCTGGGCTTGGTTGTAAAAGTTCAAAATAGTCTAAATTATTCTTAATGTATTCATCTACAATATGAGTGACAATTTGTACAGAGTCTATTTTGTTTGGGGTTAATCCTGCGATATGATACAGAGTGGCGTTAGGCATAAACCCGGTTTCAAACCTTTCTACATATCCATCAATACCATATTTGCTTGGCTTTATAAGTACCACCTTAAGAGTGGTCATAGTGCTTTCCCGTTAATATTATTCGAGTTCTGATGCAGAGTTGTCTTGTTTGGCTGCGTAATTTTGTAAAGCATGCTTAGTCTTTTCAAGTGTGTCTTTAAGATCGCTTAATACTAAAGTGGCCTGTCCTTGAAATTCACTTTGATTAATCTGTAATGCGAATAGGCTGATCTTATGCAGCTTTTCGGCGCCGAGATTACACGAGCTGTCTTTTAGAGCGTAAATTGAGTCCTTAAAGCTAGTAAAGCTATTATTGTTTATGGATAGTTCCAGTCTGGCTACTAATATTTCCATATCCTGATTGAATTTTGTGGTCAATTGACTAAGGAAATTTTTACTGGATGAAAGTTCCTCAAGCTGTATTAGGGTCTGTGTGTTAAGAATCTGATCGCCGCTGTTTCTGATTTGCGTCTCATTGATATGTGGTGGTTGCCAGTGTTTTTGTATGCTTTCCGCACGCTTTGCTTTGGATGATGCTATATCTGTGACAGTGATTAATATCTCATTCTGCTCTACTGGCCTTACCAGGATCGCATTTACCTCTGCATCTCTGCATTGGGAAAGAACCTCTGGGGTTGCCTCGTCTACCAGTGCAATGAATGGCATCCAGTCCTCATTGAGATATGTATAGTAATAAAGCCTTATGATTTCCTTGGCTTCAATCTCTGGCATTGTGAAATCAAGTATAACCAGATCAAACTGGTGAGTGTGCAGTGCGTCAAGTGTTTGAGATACATTCTCAACTGCATAAACTCTTTGTCCATTATGTTCCAGGGTGGCGCTGAAAGATTCCCTCTCTGTTTTATTTCCTACCGCTAGTAGGATATCCAGTGGTTGTTTTGTATTTGATTTGTACGAATAGTGATTAATGAAATGTGTAATATTTTTTCCGCTGGTTGTTTTAGTGTTATAAGTATGAATGGCGTCAAACAGGATGGTTTTATCAATTGGGGTCTTTAATAATGTTGTATATCCTGCAGCTAATAGTTGCTCCTTTTGTTTGGCTGAATGTTCTGGGGACAAATGTATAAGGTGGGTGTTGGATAAGCTGCTATCTAACCGGATATATTTGGCAAACTGTACCGGGTCCATATCAAAATTTAACGAGTCAATAATGACTGTAGTGTATGCGTTACTGTCTTCAGCGTGGTTTACCAGTTCGGCAAAAGCCCTTAAAGAGCTGTTATGGATGTTGGCATCAATTCCCCACGAGTCAATATAGCTTTTTAACATATGCCGATCTTTACGATCGCTTGTAATTATAAGTAGTTTTAAATTGCTTTGATCGTCTACATCGTTTTCATTGTCAATTCGGTGAATAGTGTTATTCGCAGATAGCGCTTCATTTTGTTTGTATAGGATTAGGGAGGTTAATAGTAGACCGCACAACAGTCCTAGCCCAAGATATATTTGTGAAGCCCAGTAACTGCTTAAATACAATGCGGTAGCAAAACCCAGTGAAGATAGAATGGTGCCTGTGAGCAGTCTATGATTCTGAGTTTTAATTCCGCTGTGTAGGATTATTAGATAATAGACTGCGCATAGGGGAGAGGTTGATTCGCCACCGAAGATTAGCAGTAGTGAAATTGCCAGTGTGTCAGTAAATATTGTGCAGTAGCTATATGTTGTACCTGCCAAGACATTTTTTCTGTTAAGCAGTGTCAGGAGTGTAGTGAGCAGAAGATATCCTGCGGTAATGATCAAGATTGGGTCGGCGCTCGCAATACTAAGGCTATTGCCATTTAGCCAAGATGTAATCAGTAGTACAGATATAGCTGCAAAAATCCGCATCCAGTACGCGCGATATCTATCAAATCGATGACGTATTTTATTCGCGTAGGATATTTGCAACTCTTATGCCTCCATACCAGGGAAAAACCAACGATTCTAGCTTTTTAATTGTTTCGGTTGGTCAGGCCACTGGTTGTGGATTGCAAGTATGTCAGATATTCGACTAAAGAATGCATCTATACAGTCAGGATCCATGTGTTTTTCTCTCTGTTCCTTAATATAGTCCAGGGCCTTATCGATACTCCATGGCTTCTTATAGGGGCGCTCTGATAGTAGGGCGTCGAATACATCCGCCACGGCTACAATGCGTGCCTCTATGGGGATGTTGTTGCCGCTTATATTATGTGGGTAGCCGGTGCCGTCGTATTTCTCATGATGGGCAAGGGCGATGACTGCCCCGGTTTGCAGGTAATCTGATGGGCTATCTCTGAGAATTTCATACCCAATAGTGGTGTGGGTCTGAATTATCTTCATCTCTTCCGGGGTAAGTTTGCCAGGTTTCAGAAGGATGTGATCTGGGATGCCAATCTTACCGATGTCGTGCATCGGTGCCGCATGTCTTATCGTGTTGCATTTTGCTTCGTTAAAACCAAGCTCTTCTGCAATGATGGTGGCATACTGGGACATCCTGGTGACGTGTACTCCGGTCTCTTCGTCACGGTATTCGCCGGCCCGGGCCAATCGCAGCAGAGTTTCTTTTTCCCTTTGTTCGATGTCAGCGGTCTTTTGGTTTATCTCCTGTTCCAGCAGGCATGCACGATCTTTTATTATTGCCTGCTGGCGGCGTAATTTTAAGAGGTTGCGGCACCTTGCCTTGCATTCGTAGTGGTCAAAAGGTTTGATAAGAAAGTCCGTAGCACCGGCCTCCAGTGCGCGATAGCGCACTGTTTTTTCATTCATACAGGTGATCACTACTACTGGCACATCTGAGCACGATGGTATCTGGCGTAGCCAATGGGTGAATTCGACGCCATCCATATTCGGCATCTTGTAGTCGGTAATAACCAGATCATGAGGATTATGTTTTGCCCAATCCAATGCTACTACCGGATCGGCGAAGGATTCTATGTGGATGTCTGCATCGATTGATTGAATCAGCTCTTCTAGAATCATGCGGCTGACTGATTGATCATCCAGTATAAGGACTGTCGACATAATTACCTCTGGTTCAATTCCAGCATTCACTTAGCCGATAAAAATCAGAACTTACCATAAGTTTTAATCGTAAGCTACTAACCGCAAAGAAAATGATCATAAAACAATAGTTGGTTTTCTATATGATCTCCAATAAGCAGTCAAGAAGGCATGAGCTACGCTCTTATTTGATCTGGATAGATAAAGTCAAAAATCCATAGGACAGCGTGGCAATCCTATCCTGCCTGCTTATTGATCAGGTCATTGTTTAGCGGCAGTTGCAGGTAAGACTTTAATAAATATGTATATTATGGGAACTAAAAGACTGATAGATATCATATTTCCACTGATCTGAATCTATCTCTTCAGATCTCTGTTACTCGCCGTCATGAAGGCGGAGCGAAAATCATCGTAGTTGGTCACCACCGGGTATTGTGGAAATTCGTCGATCACATTCTGGGGTGGACGGAACAGGATGCCCCTGTCCGCTTCCTCCAGCATGCTGGTGTCATTGTAGGAGTCGCCAGCAGCAATCACTCTGTAATTCAGTGACTTGAATGCCTTTACTGATTGGCGTTTGGGATCTTTCTGGCGTAGATGATAGTCGGTTACAAAGCCGTTCTGATCCACGCTGAGTTTATGGCAGAGCAGTGTGGGGTAGCCGAGTTGACGCATCATGGGGGCGGCAAACTCATAGAAGGTATCGGATAGGATGACTACCTGAAATCTCTCCCTTAGCCAGTCGATGAACTCTCTGGCCCCTTCAAGAGGACCCATACCGTCGATCACCTCCTGAATATCCGGTAGGCCCAGTTTGTGTTGTTCTAATATCTTGAGGCGCTGGCGCATGAGTACGTCATAGTCCGGGATATCGCGCGTGGTGGCCCGCAACTCATCTATACCGGTTCGTTCGGCAAAGTTTATCCAGATCTCAGGGATCAGAACCCCTTCCAGGTCAAGGCACGCGATCTCCACACTCTACTCCTCATGCTGTTTTTATATATTTTCGAAGGATGAAGGATACTATACCTTGCCCCCTCGTGGCAGATTTCTTGAGCATCTTCGGCTACAGTTTTCACGCGCCTCCCATCTAGTGTAAAATTCGCGGCTTGTCTTAACGGTCTCCATAATCAATATGACGACAGACCTGGTGTCTGCGAAATCGGATATCATGTGGTGATTCCGACATGGGGTAGGAAATGCAGGATATAAACCCGATAACTAATAAAATCAACGACTTGCTTGGGCGTAGTGACTCCCTTAGGGGGTATCTTTGACTATGAAGGCAAGAAAGAGCGCCTGACCGAAGTCTTGCGCGAGTTGGAAGATCCAGATGTGTGGAGTGATCAGGATCGTGCCCAGTCCCTGGGGAAAGAGCGCTCTACCCTGGAAATGGTGGTATTGACCCTGGAACAGCTGGGTTCCGGTCTGGCAGATGCCTCTGACCTGCTGGAGATGGCGGTGGAAGAGGGGGATGAGGACACGGTAAATAGTCTGGTTGCTGACCTGGGTGGCTATGAGAAACAGGTATCTGATCTGGAATTTCGTCGCATGTTTTCCGGGACGATGGATGCGAATAACGCATTTCTGGATATCCAGTCCGGTTCCGGTGGGACCGAGGCCCAGGACTGGGCGGAGATGCTGCTTCGGATGTATCTGCGCTGGGGTGAGGCCAGGGGCTTCAAGACGGAGCTGATGGAGTGTTCAGCCGGTGAAGTGGCTGGCATCAAATCGGCTACCATCAGGTTTGAAGGCGATTACGCATTCGGTTGGCTGCGTACCGAGACAGGTGTGCATCGACTGGTGCGCAAATCTCCATTCGATTCCGGCAACCGGCGTCACACCTCTTTTGCCGCAGTGTTTGTATCACCAGAGATCGACGACTCTATTGAGGTCGATATCAATCCTGCCGATGTCAGAACCGATACCTATCGTGCCTCCGGAGCCGGTGGTCAGCATGTTAATAAGACAGATTCTGCTGTACGTCTGACGCATGTTCCAACAGGTATCGTGGTACAGTGCCAGAATGACCGTTCCCAGCACAAGAACCGCGATCAGGCCTGGAAGCAGCTAAAGGCCAAGCTATATGAACTGGAGATCCAGAAGCGTAGTGCGGATCAGCAGGTTTTGGAGGATTCCAAGTCAGATATTGGCTGGGGTAGCCAGATCAGGTCCTATGTCCTGGATCAATCCAGAATCAAGGATCTGCGTACCAATGTTGAGACCGGTAACACCCAGGCGGTGCTGGATGGAGGGCTGGATATGTTCATCGAGGCCAGTCTCAAGAGCGGCCTGTAATCCTGACGAGACAAATAGAATTAGCTTAACGAATTTCACCAAAATTAAAGATTATCTAATATGTCTGAACAACTTGACGAAAATAAATTGATTGCCCTGCGCCGCGAGAAACTCGCAGCACTGCGTGAGCAGGGTAACGCCTTCCCTAATGATTTCCGCCGTAACGTGGTGGCCGGTGAGCTACACGCTGAGTATGGGGAGAAAAACGATGAGGAACTGGAGGCACTCGGTGTTCGGGTGAATGTCGCCGGTCGTCTGATGAGCCGCCGCATCATGGGTAAAGCCAGTTTTGCCCATATGCAGGATATGTCCGGACGTATTCAGCTCTTTGTTCAGCGCGATAACCTGCCGGAAGGGGTGTATGCGGAATTTAAAAAGGGTTGGGATATCGGGGATATCGTAGGTGCGGAAGGGCAGCTGTTCAAGACCAAGACGGGAGAGCTGTCGGTTAGGGTGGATGAGATCCGTCTGCTTACCAAATCTCTGCGCCCACTGCCGGAGAAGTTCCACGGGCTTACCGATCAGGAGCAACGTTATCGTCAGCGCTATCTAGATCTGATCATGAATGAGGCGGTCAGGGATACCTTCCGTGTCCGCACCAATGTGGTCCAGTTTATTCGCAACTATCTGAATATGAAAGGTTTCCTTGAGGTGGAGACCCCTATGATGCAGGTGATCCCTGGCGGTGCCGCGGCCCGTCCGTTTATCACCAAACATAATGCGCTGGATATGGATCTGTTTTTGCGTATTGCGCCGGAACTCTATCTCAAGCGTCTGGTGGTGGGCGGATTTGAAAAGGTCTACGAGATAAACCGCAATTTCCGGAATGAAGGGCTGTCCACCAGGCATAACCCGGAGTTCACCATGCTGGAGTTCTACGAGGCCTATGCCGATTTCAATGATCTGATGGATCTCACAGAGGATATGTTGCGCTCTCTGGCACAGGAGATCCTGGGCACAACCACCATCGTCTATCAGGGTGATGAGTATGATTTTGGCAGGCCTTTCCATCGTATGACGGTCAAGGAGTCCATACTCCATTTTAACTCGGATATAACTTCAGATGAGCTGGATGATATCGGCTCCGCCAAGGCCATCGCCGAGCGTCTGGAGATCCCGTTGAAAGAGAGCTATGGTCTGGGCAAGATTCAGATCGAGATATTCGAGAAGACGGTAGAAGACAGGTTGATGCACCCAACCTTCATCACCGCCTATCCTACAGAGGTCTCACCACTGGCTCGACGTAATGATGACGACCCGTTTGTTACGGACCGCTTTGAATTCTTTGTCGGTGGGCGTGAGATCGCAAATGGGTTTTCCGAGTTGAATGATGCTGAGGATCAGGCGGAACGTTTTCGTCAGCAGGTCCAGGATAAAGAGGCAGGTGACATGGAGGCGATGCACTTTGATGCCGATTATGTGCGTGCCTTGGAACATGGTCTGCCGCCAACAGCGGGTGAGGGCATAGGTATTGATCGTCTGGTGATGTTGTTTACCGATTCGCCATCAATAAGGGATGTTCTGCTGTTTCCGCATATGCGACCTGAGTAGCACCTACTTTTCAAATACGCTAAGTCGATCAAAAATATCCTGTATTGACTCTATTGATGCCATGATGTGTTCCAGCATCATGGTATCATGAGTGGAGGTTGAATCGTTGTAACTGTTGAACATGCGAACGGTATTGCGTATCTGCCAGGTTAACTCCTTGATAAGCAGTTCAATCTCGTTGAGTTCGTCTATTACCTTATCTTCTATGTCTGCCACTTCTCTTTCTTTTTTCAGCCATTCGGCAATTTCACTGCTCAACAACCCAGATTCATGTATGGTTGTGCGGATTCTATGTGTGATTGCGGTGAAAGCTGATAGCTGTTTTGCATCAAATTGCTCTATCCTGTCGCCGAGCTCCAACAGATTTTCGTGAATATCGTCTAGTGCTTCCTTTGCCTCTCTGAGAATATCGATCTGTTTCCCGAGATTTTTTGCATATTCCCTGGGGCAGCTGTCCGGTCTCAGTCTGAGTGGTTGTAGTCCTGATTTTTTTATGATCGCTACTGTTGCGCGATATACATCATATCCATTGGTAGTAGAGTTAAGTTGTAGGTAAGGCTTAATATCCCCGATGGTGCGTTGGCTGTCATTGAATGACTTGATTCGAATAGAGTGGATACTATCTGTCATCCCTATGATCCTTCCTGGCGTATCAAGCTGTTCTTCATTTAGGGTGAACGGATAGCCTGAACCGAAACAGTCTTCATGGTGTTCAATGACGGCGCGGGGGATTACGGGAGAGAGGCCTGGTATGGAGTCGGCTATAATTTTACCCACTATGACGTGGGCGCGTACGGTCTTCCATTCATCTGTAGACAGTTTTTTGTTGCTGCAAACAATGTCAGGATCCAGATGCAGTAGCCCTATATCGTGTATAAGTGCGGCAACAAGGGTGTCGCGTATGTCATAAGTATCCAACCCCATTTCCCGAGCGATCATGGCGGCCATCCAGGCCGAGAATATGCTCTTTTCAAACTCAGGATGCATCTGTGCTTCCAACACGGTAAGTTTTTGTGTTACCAGCGGATGTAGTCTTTCAAGCTTAAGCAGCCTTTCAAACTCAGGAGCAAAGCCCATCGCATCGTCGATGATACGGAGGTCAGGGTATTTATCCAGGAGGCGTCTGAATTCCTCTATCAGGGTCTTTGTGTCTGCCTGACGTTCCAGACCAACGTCATTATCGAGCGGCTTTAA
The DNA here is from genome assembly GCA_050290785.1 of Sedimenticolaceae bacterium. GTDB lineage: Bacteria > Pseudomonadota > Gammaproteobacteria > Chromatiales > Chromatiaceae > JAAGZL01. The sequence goes on from JBNKIR010000042.1 coordinate 26,993, forward strand.
CAGCTTGTGTTTGATGAGTCTGTCGCGCAGGCCATCATCGATTGGCGCACCCTTGCGCGCAAGGAGTACGCCGTTGTCATTAAGGATATCTGCGATGGCAAATGCCTGGTTTCCACTGTTAGTGATCTCTGATAGGTGGAGAGAGTAGAAACCGTTTTTCGCATGTTCCTGATACTGTTGAATAAGCTCATCCATTTCAAATCATTCTATTGCTCGAGGAGTATGACTTGTAAAGACTATTCATGGCCTTAAAAATTGTTATTTATCAAAATTGACAGCAGTCTCTTGTTAGATGTGGATGAAATAGGTGCCTCACCCAACACATCATATCGGCATGTTGTGTGGGAACTTTATAAAATAGTGGAAAAATCAGAAGTTTTTTTCTTGTTTATTATGGCGGCTATTTAGATATACATATCCACATCAGGATTCCAACTGAAACTGTCAACAGTTTCGGTTGTTACCTGGTGGTCATGTAGTGGGATGCCATCTGTATCTGCAATGGGAAATAACTCTTCGACATAGGCGCCCCATGAATTGATCTTCTTGCCGGAGAGCAGATTGAGCATTATATCGTCAATCATGTCTGTATCACCTGATATGTAGCATGACACAGTCCCGTCGCTAAGGTTGCTGGCCGCGGCTTCCAAATTACGTTTCTGGCATGCACGTATAAAGGTCTGTCTGAACATCACCCCCTGAACCTTGCCACTGACTTTGAAAAATATGTGATTTTTTTTCATTTGTTCATGTCCATTAGCAGCATCTCCTTAGCCTTTTTGTCCATCTTCTTTATCTCGCATTCTCGTTTCGCGGCCTGAGAACGGGTCTTTATATTCTCTGTGTATACCAGGGTAACCGGGGTCCTGGAGCGGGTATATTTTGCCCCGAGTTTACTCGCGGAGTTATGCTCTTTTATCCTTTTATCTATATCTTTAGTTATTCCTGTATATAGGCTGTTATCAGAGCAACGCACCATATACACGATCCAGCTATCATTCACCTGCATCTAACCTGTTGTTTTATTAAGAAAGAGTTATCTAATAATCGCCATTGCCATGCCTGACATGAGTTGACAATTTTTAATGATATTAAACAACAATATAGTTATGAAGGGATACTTTCCAAGGAATTTTTGCATTAGAATGCCAGAATCACAATATACGTTGGGTGCTTATTGATAGATTCGCTATGTTGTAATCACCCATGGTTGGATGATTGTGAGTTAACAAGAAAGATTTGTATCGCTAGAGGTAGAAAAATGGTTACTGGTACCGTCAAATGGTTTAACGAGTCTAAGGGCTACGGTTTTATTTCCCCGCAGGATGGAAGTTCAGACGTGTTTGTACATTTCTCAGCCATCGAAGGTAGTGGCTTTAAGACATTGCAGGAAGGGGAGACTGTTCAGTTTGATGTGGAAAATGGTCCAAAAGGTCCGCAGGCTGTAAGGGTCACAAAAGAGACTGGATAGCAGTCCGACTTTAGCTTCCAGCAAAGAATATTCGTCATTGGATAGAATGGCGGATTTGCCTGACTCGGCCTAGTCTGTAAGTTAGGCCTGATATATTTCATCTATCGCGTTTGCCAGACAGATCGTCAGGTGTACGCGTGGTAGGGTTGGGTCTTGTCTGTTCGTTTGTAGATGATTTGTCGAGTGACGCTGTATCCATTTTTTATCCATCTTCCGAATATTGCATCCCTATCCGTGTGATCAGCTGCTAGGCTGTTACTGCAGGACACTTCTGTTTATATTCCAGCTTGACAGGATATCCACTTCAGAGGTGGATATCCTGCCGTGCATGTTTATATTCAGGATACCTCGATACGCCTTGGTGTTGCTTCTTTACTCTTCGGGAGTCGAAGTGTAAGGACGCCGTCTTCCGTTTTGGCGGTAATTCCGACCTGATCGATCTCATTGGACATGGAGAAGCTTCTGCTGTAGTGCCCAATATTGTATTCGGTATATACGGGGGTAAGCCCGTCATATTTTGAGTGGCTTACCCTGCCTTCGACAGAGAGGATATTTTTCTCTATGTGAATCTCGATGTCGTCGCGGTCAACTCCAGGCATCTCCATAACCACGATCAGTGCATCATCTTTTTCGAATATATCCGTATAGGGGACATAATGCTTTCCAGGAACGGTCTTTTCCTGGTCGGTTTGCAGTTCCTTTTTTTCCATGGTGTCTAATACGTTTGAGTCGCTCATCTCTTTGTCCTCGCAAACTAAATAAGACTATTGGATGAATAGGGTTCACCTAGATTGGCAGCATAATCAGTTTATGGTGATTGATTTTGCTTTATCCTTTTCTGCCCGTGGCAGGAACAGGGCCAGCACTCCATCCCTTAGTTCCGCCTTCACATGATCTGAATCTATCTCCAAAGGTAGGTTGAAGGTGCGATCAAAGTTCCCTGCTGAGCGTTCGCGTCGATGAATGCTCATGTTTTCATCTTGCTCAACCATCTTTTTACCAGATATACGGAGCTGGTTTCTCTTGATGGATATATCAAGATCCTCCTTTTTTACCCCGGGGAGTTCGGCTGTCACCACCAGGTCTTCCCCCTGTTGGAATACATTAACCGGGGGGTAGCTGCCGTGGCTGGAGGTTGTGTGTCCAATCCAGTCGCTTAGCCTGGAACGCTCCAGGGCGTGCTGCATATTCAGTAAGGCCTCGAACGGGTCTGCAAATTTTGTGATCATTTCTAAGCTCCTTGGTAGTCAACAAATACCAGTAAATTCGTAATGTATTGACTAAATAGGAGCGCTTTATGGTTTTTTCAAGATGTCGGATTTGGAGCAATCCGGGGAGGAGGGTGGTGGGAGGCGGCTATGGCGCGAGCCATAGCCGCCGGTAGATCAGTCGTACTTGACCACCATATTTTTTACCGCTGCCTGGGCCGTCGCCAGTCTGGCTATGGGTACACGGAATGGAGAACATGATACATAGTCCAGCCCGGTCTTATGGCAGAATTCGATGGAGGCTGGGTCTCCGCCATGTTCGCCGCAGATGCCCACCTTGAGTCCTCTGCGTACGCTTCTGCCCTTGGTGGTACCCATCTCCAGGAGTTGCCCCACACCGGTGGTGTCAAGGGACTGGAACGGGTCGCAGTAGAGGATCTCCTGTTTGATGTATTCAGGCAGGAAGGTGTTTACATCATCACGGCTGTAACCGAAGGTCATCTGGGTGAGGTCATTGGTGCCGAAACTGAAGAAGTCGGCATATTCAGCGATCTCATCTGCTGTCAGGGCGGCACGGGGGATCTCAATCATGGTGCCTATGAGTATATCAAGCTTGTCACTGAATCCATTCTCATCCTTAACTGCAGCTATGGTCTGTTCGACCTTGGAACGCAGTAGTGAAAGCTCGTTTGCAGTTCCCACCAGTGGGATCATTATCTCAGGCTTGGCGTCGACGCCATCCTTGATACATGCGATAGCTGCCTCGGTAATGGCTCTGACCTGCATCTCAAGGATTTCAGGGTAGGTAACAGAGAGACGGCATCCGCGGTGTCCCAGCATGGGGTTGGCCTCATGCAGTTGGGTCAGGCGTTGCTTTACCTTCTCAACCGTTATGCCCATATGGTCTGCGAGTTCCTGTTGGATCTCTTCATCATGTGGTAGAAATTCATGTAGTGGAGGGTCCAGCAGACGAATGGTTACCGGGAGTCCGTCCATTGCAGTAAGGATGCCGATAAAGTCAGTGCGTTGATGCGGCAGCAGCTTGTCCAGGGCGATGCGGCGCTGCTGCTCGGTTTCTGCCAGGATCATCTCGCGCATATCGGTAATGCGGTTCTCGTCAAAAAACATATGCTCGGTACGGCATAGACCTATGCCTTCGGCACCAAAGGCCCTGGCCCTTTCAGCATCCTTCGGGGTATCGGCATTGGTCCTGACCTGTAATTTGCGGAACTCATCCGCCCACTGCATTACCGCAGTAAACTCGTCCGACAGTTCCGGTTCCTTGGTAGGTACCGCACCTGCCATGACCTCGCCGGATGTGCCATCCAGGCTGATTACATCATCTGCGCCGAAGGTACGGCCGCTGATCTTGATGGTCTTGCTGGCCTCATCTATCTCAATATCTCCAGCGCCCGCTACGCAGCATTTACCCCAACCTCTGGCAACCACAGCCGCGTGACTGGTCATGCCGCCGGTGGAGGTGAGGATGCCTGCTGCCACATGCATGCCGTTAACGTCTTCCGGGCTGGTCTCCTTGCGCACCAGAAGCACAGATTCGCCCTGTGCGGTACGCTCTACCGCCTCTTCAGCGGTGAATGCGAGTTTGCCGGATGCGGCGCCAGGGGAGGCCGGGAGACCTACGGTCAAAATATCCCGGTCCGCCGAGGGATCGAATGTGGGGAGCAGGAGCTGTGTCAGGTCGTTGGCAGGGATACGTACAAGGGCATCACCTCGGGTGATGTGTCCTTCCATGAACATGTCTACTGCGATCTTTACCGCGGCCAGTCCGGTGCGTTTGCCGGTTCTGGTCTGAAGGATATAGAGTTTGTCGTGCTCAATGGTGAACTCGATATCCTGCATCTCGCGATAGTGATCTTCCAAGATGCGTTTTGTCTCCAGCAGTTGGTCATATATGCCGCTGTTCCATGCGCCCATTTCGCTGATGTTCTTGGGTGTGCGAATGCCGGCCACCACATCTTCGCCCTGGGCGTTGATCAGGAATTCACCATAAAATTCGTTTACGCCGGTGGAGGGGTTTCTGGTAAAGGCCACACCAGTACCGGAATCGTCTCCCATGTTGCCAAAGACCATGGTCTGGACGTTTACTGCGGTTCCCATCAGACCGGTGATCTCATTGATCTCACGGTAGCTGACGGCGCGCGGGGTGTTCCAACTCTTGAACACCGCCTCAATGGATTTTTCCAGTTGCTGGTACGGGTCCTGTGGAAACTCCTCTCCGGTATGCTTTTGGTACACGGCCTTGTAGGCCTCAATCAGTTTTTCCAGACCGGTTTCGTCCAACTCGGTATCCAGTTTGACTCCAAATTCAGATTTAATACGGTCGAACTCTTTCTCAAACTCTTCATGTGCCACACCCATTACCACATCGCCAAACATATTGATGAGACGGCGGTAGGCATCCAGTGCGAAACGTCTGTTATCAAAGGCCTTGGCTAGACCAACGATCGCCTTATCGTTTAGGCCAAGGTTCAGGACCGTGTCCATCATGCCCGGCATACTGATGGCGGCACCACTTCGTACGGAAACAATCAGAGGGTTCTCCTCGCTCCCGAAATTTTTGCCCGTCTCCTTTTCCAAATGTTCCATATTGGAGTGGACTTCCTGCATCAGGCGCCCAGGTAATTTTCCACCGCACTTGTTGTATTCAGAGCATGTCTCTGTGGTGATTGTGAATCCTGGAGGCACAGGTAGCCCGATCGACGTCATTTCCGCCAGGTTTGCGCCTTTGCCTCCTAGCAGCTCTTTCATGTCCTTGGAGCCTTCTGACTTGCTCTTTCCGAAATAGTAGACTCGTTTGATGGATTCTAGTGTCATTGTTTGGCCTTATGGGCAGTAGTGAATTAAATAAATATCCAATAAAAATAGCAGGTTAATGCCATGAATGTGCGGATGAACTATTATTTTAAACCCGGCATATATTAATTATCAGGGGCCAATATTCAAGTATTTATATTGGCTCAGCTGAAAAAAAGTACATTTATAGTGGGTTATGCTGGTTTGTTTAACCAGAATGTTATGGCTCGGTCTGGCTGCTATGAGATATGGATGCCGCAGAAAATGTGTTTTTGTTGCTCAATGAATGGCTATAAATGGTCCCACGGTTCCTCGTAGCTTGGTACTTCTTCTGAGCTCTCAGATCCGACGGCATAATCTGAAAAACTATTCTCTTCCACCTCTTCCAATCCGTAAGCGGTGGAATCCCAGTCAGTGGTGTCTGTATCAGTAATGGAGGAGCCCAGATCATCGAGTTCGGAAACATCCAGCGCCCCCGAGATATCTTCCGGCGACGCAATCTGTTCCAGGTCCATTTGGTACCAATCATCAATATCAATCTCTTCGATATCACCGTCAAAGTACTGAATCTCGATTACGAGATCGCTTTCATCTACGGCAACTACCTGGAATTTCTGTCCCTTATCCAGATGCTGATACCAAGAGTTAACGATGGGATCCGATTCCGTAGCCATAAGCCATCTCCTGTATCTATAGCCATACAAATCTAACTATTTTGATAGCAGTTTACACATTCATGAGTATATACACTGGAGAGAAAAGCGTTAGGTTTATTGCATGTAGAACAGTGCAAGAATTAAAGGAGTATGACGAGACCAAATGATGGTTATAGTTACTGGATTCTGCCAGATACCATAAATTAATCGGTAAAGAATTCTGTTAGTCGGACGCTAACCATGGTCAGGTAACCTGTTTATTTGGCAACAGATATTGCGGTTCAGCGTATATGCAAGGCCATTCAATCCATCTATAATGTTGCCGTTAAAAATAATCGGGGTTAATAAAAGGTTGTAACTATTTGTAATGGAATTAAAAAATTGATATGCGTAAATGCAAGGCATGGATAATGCCAATCTGATTGATCGGGTTTGATTGGCTGTCGCTGAGTATGTTTTTGCGGGTTTTACCTAACATTACGCATATTGAAGTGAAGAATAAGGCGAAAATAAATGCGTACTGTAAATTTGTTAATCGGGTTGGTGATTTGGGCTGTCTCTGTAGCTGCGTCTGCAGATAAGGTGGATGTTGCGGTCGATATCTCCAAGCAGGAGATGAAGATATATGTGGAAGGCCATCGTAAATATACCTGGAAGGTCTCTTCCGCACGTGAAGGTTATTCTACCCCTACCGGTGATTACCGCCCACAGTGGATAACACGGATGCACCGCTCCAAGAAATACGATAATGCCCCCATGCCATATTCTGTGTTCTTCAACGGTGGCTATGCCATCCACGGCACCAATGAGATAAGACGTCTGGGTAGACCAGCTTCACACGGTTGCATAAGATTGCACCCAAGCAACGCTGCCAGACTGTATGGGTTGGTGAAGAAGCACGGCAAGGATAATGTGAGGATAATGGTCAGGCGTGAGATCAATCCATCCGTGCTGGCCAGTCACTTCAAGGGGCCGTTTGCGGTTGCAGAAAGGTTGTTCAATTAGCTGTTGTTTTTTCCTGTTTATCTCCTACGACGTTACAGCATAGCAGCGCTTTTCTGAAAATATTTCCATAGAAAAAGCTGCGCTTCTGCATCCATGCCGATGAATACCACTCCATGATCGAACATGGGTGGATGGTCTTCGGCTTCGTGTGCTGCATGTACATAGCGGATCATGCAGGTGTAGGTGAAACCAGGTTCTCCGTCTTCAGTTTCAAAATTTATTTGGAACATATCATCTATCGTTCCCAATCTTCTATTTGCCACCAGGCAGGCCCCTGCAGTACTAACATTCATGATTGAGATTGGGGTGCTATCGATATCTCCATCCACCACCAGATGGATGTTGGCTTGGGCGGCTGGAACACGGCTGCTTTTGCGCAGGGATCCTGACCTTATGTTTTCAGGGTAGGAGATATGCAGGTGGGGATATGGTTCATTGAGTATGGCCAGCACCTCTGTTTCAAAGCATACGTCCTCTTCGTCCTGTTTTATATTGACGATAAACCTCTCACCGGGATTGATTTGTACAGGAATGTCATCTTTTTTGGGATGGGCGATTATCAGGTCCTGGCCATGGCTATAGCCAATCAGTTCTGAATGTAGATTGTTCAAAACCAGATTACTCGAAGAATCAAGTTCCAGCTCAGCTCCAATTACGAGATCAAGAAGGCTCTCATTCATTTCCAGCGTTGTCCTGTTGGATTGTTAATTATTAGAAGAGAGTTTAGTACAGTTCTTTACTGGAGGGGTATCAAATAAGTTCGTCAATATCAGCGCCGCTCGGTTCTTCTAACGTACTGGCGCTTTTATAGCTGTTTATAGCTTTGGAGCTGTTAGTGCTCGCCTCTTCATCGGACAGCTGCTGGGCAAATATCTCATGTCTTGCCTGTATGGCCATGCGTGCCGCCTGCGTCGCCACGGACCTGTCCTGTGGGGATGGATTGGCCGGAGCCAAGGCCGCACGACGTATCCTTTCCGCCTTGTCCAGGGTTTCCACAGGGGTACTGGCTTCAGATGTATCTATGGATACCTCGCCACCGGTCGCATACAGGACACCATCCGGACCACGGTCGTAGGTCAGGCGCGCGCCACCTCGAACAACCGAACCACCGGCTGCAATGTGGGCGGCCTCATGGGCCCGTACCTCCCGATCACGCGCCTTTAGTTTTTGGATCTCCTTTAACTCTGTTTCATCCAGAGCGGTTTCCACGGATTCCTTTTTTTGTTGTTCCGGTGAACCGGGTTCCCTATCCTTGGTAGAGGCGAATGTCGGCGATACCGAGACTTGCTGCAGGCTAATCGCGCTTATGTTCATCTCAATAACCTCTATCTTTAGTATGAGAATTTATTCCAGATTTGTCAGTCCAGATGTCTCAATTTGGGAAAAAAACTGGTTAAATAGGAAAGGTCTTCCCGTGTTTTCACAACATTGTTCTTGATTAGGATCCAGACTCCTTAAACCTTAACAAAAGCTATGAATATCCATGCCGAAGATGAACAGTCTGCGTACCCACAATGGCAGTTCTGGGTGGATCGTGGCGGTACATTTACCGACATTGTGGCCAGATCCACGCATGGTGAAGTGGTAACCGAAAAGCTGCTTTCCCATAATCCGGAACAGTATGTTGATGCAGCGATAGAGGGCATAAGACGCATAATGGGCGTTGCTGTCGGAGAGCCAATCCCTACAACTAGGATTGCTGCGGTGAAGATGGGTACCACCGTGGCCACAAACGCCCTGCTGGAGAGGCAGGGTGAGCCAACGCTGCTGGTCATCACCAAAGGTTTTGCCGATGCCTTGCGCATCGGTTATCAGAACCGTCCCAGACTGTTCGATCTGAATATCCAATTGCCGGAGATGATGTATAGGGAGGTATTGGAGATAGACGAGCGTATCGGGGCGAATGGCGAGTTGGTTACGTCCCTGGATAAGGACAAGGTTGAACATGGTCTGAGGCTGGCGTATGAGCATGGACTACGCTCAGTGGCGATCGTGTTCATGCACGCCTACCGCTATCCGCAACACGAAGAGTGCGTTGCTGCAATCGCAAGGAAGATCGGCTTTACCCAGGTCTCAATCAGCTCCCGTGTCAGTCCTTTGATCAAGCTGATATCCCGTGGTGACACCACAGTGGTCGATGCCTATCTATCACCCATCCTGGGTCGTTATGTGGAGCAGGTGGCATCAGAACTGAGCGGGATGGAACGGGACGGCGGCCGCCTGATGTTTATGCAATCCAACGGTGGTCTGGCCGATGCGCAATACTTTCACGGCAAGGATGCGATCCTCTCTGGTCCGGCCGGTGGCGTGGTGGGCATGGTGGAGACGGCGGTGGCGGCCGGATATGACAAGCTGATCGGTTTTGACATGGGCGGCACCTCTACGGACGTAAGCCATTTTGCCGGGGAGTACGAGCGTGTATTCGAAACCGAGGTCGCCGGTGTGCGCATGCGTGCACCTATGATGCAGATCCATACCGTAGCGGCGGGTGGCGGCTCTATCCTGCGGTTCGATGGCGCCCGTTTTCGGGTGGGACCGGACTCGGCCGGCGCAGATCCCGGTCCGGCCTGCTACCGCAAGGGCGGACCGCTCACCGTGACCGACTGTAATCTGATGCTGGGCAGGCTGCAACCGGACCACTTCCCCAGGATATTCGGCGCTGATGCCAACCAGATGCTGGATAGAGAGATAGTGGAGAGAAGATTCACCGATCTGTCAGAAGAGATCGCAACGGTCACCGGTATCAGACGCACACCACATCAGGTGGCACAGGGCTTTCTTGCCATTGCCGTCGAGAATATGGCCAACGCCATCAAGCGTATCTCCATTCAGAGGGGATATGATGTTACGGAGTATACCCTCTGCTGTTTTGGTGGTGCCGGGGGACAGCACGCCTGTCTGGTGGCGGACGCCCTGGGCATCAAGCGCATATACCTGCACCAATTTGCCGGAGTGCTCTCCGCCTATGGCATGGGTCTGGCCGATCAGAGGGTGATCAAGAGCAGAGGGATTGAGCGGATATTGGATGGTGAAGTTATCGCCTCGCTGCAGCTCGTGGCCAGCGATCTCCTGATGCAGGCCGAAGGGGAGCTGCATGACCAGGGGGTAGGGCAGGGGCGTATCAGAAGCGAGCAGAGGGTGCATCTGCGCTATGCTGGATCGGACAGTTCTCTGCTGGTGGACCTTTGTACGCTTGATGGCATGGTGGAAGGGTTTAACCACCAGCATCGGCAGCGTTTCGGTTTTACCGATCCGGACAAGGAGATTATCGTGGGGGCCGTGCAGGTAGAGGCCATAGGTATGACCGATACCCACGAACTCAGTCTAGTTCCGGAGGCAGGTGTAGCCTCATCCCAGATACAGGCAACCCATACCGTCTTTATAGGTGACGAGGCATTGCCCACACCATTCTATCTGCGTGGGCGGATTGCAGTGGGGCAGGAGATAACGGGTCCGGCGGTCATTATCGAGACAACGGGCACCATTGTCATAGAGCCTGGATGGCGGGCATTGCTTACGCCGCGGAATGAGATGGTCCTGGAGCGCTATCGCCCTCTGCCACAGCGGGTGGCGATAGGCGCCAACGTGGATCCGGTGATGTTGGAGATATTTAACAACCTGTTCATGTCCATCGCCGAACAGATGGGGCTGGTGCTGGAGAACACTGCGGTCTCGGTCAATATCAAGGAGCGGCAGGATTTCTCTTGCGCCCTGTTTGATCGGGAGGGAGATCTCATCGCCAATGCCCCCCACATCCCTGTGCATCTCGGTTCCATGGGTGAGAGCATCAAGGCGGTCATGTCCAAGCACGGCGGTACCATGAGAATGGGAGATGCCTATATCCTGAACAATCCCTATGCCGGTGGCACGCATTTGCCCGACATCACGGTGGTCAAACCGGTATTTCATTCTGGTAATGAGATGCCGGTGTTCTACGTGGCCGCACGGGGACATCATGCCGATATCGGTGGTATCACGCCTGGCTCTATGCCGTCCGACTCCAGCAACGTGCAACAGGAGGGGGTCTTAATCGACAATATCAAGCTGGTTGATCGCGGCAGGATGCTGGAGCAGGAGATGCGGAGCCTGCTCGCATCCGGTCCCTATCCGGCGCGTAACGTCGACTACAATATATCCGATCTCAAGGCCCAGCTCGCCGCCTGTGAGAAGGGTATGCAGGAGTTGTTGCGCACGGCGGAGCACTTCGGGATCGATGTGGTGCAGGCCTATATGTCCCATGTGCAGGCCAACGCGGAAGAGTCGGTGCGGCGGGTGCTGGATGTGTTGCACGATGGTGAGTTCTGTTACGACATGGATGACGGCAGCAGGGTGTGCGTGAAGATCAGTGTGGACCGGTCAACGAGGAGTGCGGATATAGACTTCAGTGGCACCAGCCCCCAACATCCCTGCAACTACAACGCACCCAGCGCCATCTGTCGTGCAGCAGTCCTGTATGTGTTCCGTTGTCTGGTGGCGGATGATATCCCGCTGAATGAGGGCTGTCTGAAGCCGCTCAATATTGTTCTTCCAGACAATTCCATGATCAATCCGTCCTATCCGGCTGCGGTGGTGGCCGGCAATGTGGAGACCTCCCAGGTGATCGTGGATACCCTGTTGGGCGCGCTGGGTGTGGCGGCGGCATCCCAGGGCACCATGAACAACTTCACCTGGGGCAACGACAGGTACCAGTACTACGAGACCATATGCGGCGGTTCCGGTGCCACGGCCGATCAAGACGGGACGGACGCAGTACATACCCACATGACCAACTCCAGGCTGACCGATCCGGAGGTGTTGGAGTGGCGTTTCCCGGTGCGTCTGGAGGAGTTCTCGATTCGACAAGGTTCCGGAGGGAGGGGAAAACACAGTGGTGGAGACGGCGCCATACGCAGGCTTAGATTTCTGCAGCCGATGCAGGCCAATATCCTAGCCGGTCATCGGCGTATTCCACCTTATGGTATGCATGGTGGAGAGCCGGGACGACCGGGGAGCAACTATCTACTTCATAGCGATGGACGCCGTACGGAGTTTCACTCTCAGGGCAATATCCAGGTGCAGGCGGGAGATGTCATGGTCATAGAGACGCCGGGTGGAGGGGGGTATGGTGGGTAGGGGAGATGTCCATGCCATATCCTACATGTATGGTTTGACCTCCCTTCCTCATTCCCAGTCTTAGGTTAGACCGCGAAGTACGCAAAGGGCGCCAAGATATTGCTTTGCGTTCTTGGCGTGCTTTGCGGTAAAAGTGGTTAAGAGGTCGGAGTCAGTATTTAGTACTACAAAACGCAGGAAGCATGCAGGGCAGAATAATGACTCCGCCCCCTGTGCGTACTACGCGATGCTTTATTACTTATATTTCTTCCGGCAATATTCAGTATTGTGCTATGCGGTTCCAGGCCTGAAAATAACTGAAATAGTGTTAGAATCACCGCTGCAGCCGATGGAACGTCTGTGACAAGATCTATATCTGCTATACATTAGTAGTGTTGTAGACAAATACCGTCCTTTCGCCCATAAACAACCACAAGAGGATCAGTGAAAATGTTTAAATTCAAGTTTTCCAGAAAACTTATTTTGGTGGCACTCGGCGCGATTGCCCTGATCAATCCGGCGTTTTCCGCCGACAAGGTCTATCGTCTTAAGCTGGCAGAGAGCTGGCCACCCAATTTCCCTATCTTCGGTGACTCCACCAAAAACCTGGCCGAGTCGGTCAAGACCATGTCCAGTGGGCGTCTGATCATCACCATTGACTCCAAGAATAAACACAAGGCGCCGTTCGGCATCTTTGATATGGTGCGTGGCGGTCAGTATGACATGGGCCACTCTGCTTCTTACTACTGGAAGGGCAAGGATCCCAACACCCTGTTCTTTACCTCTATGCCTTTCGGCATGATCGCGCCTGAACAGTATGGCTGGTTCTACTTCGGTGGTGGTATGGAGCTGATGAAGAAGGTGTATGACAAGCACGGGGTGCTCTCCTTCCCGGGCGGTAACACCGGTAACCAGATGGGTGGCTGGTTTCAGAAAGAGATCAACTCGGTGGCCGATCTGCAGGGTCTGAAGATGCGTATCCCAGGTTTTGCCGGTGAGGTGCTGGCCAAGCTTGGCGCCAAGCCCACCAATATACCTGCCGGTGAGCTCTACACCGCCCTTGAACGTCGCACCATCGATGCACTGGAGTGGGTCGGGCCTTCTCTGGACCTGCGCATGGGCTTCCATAAGATTGCTCCCTACTACTACACCGGATGGCATGAGCCGGCCACCGAACTGCAATTCCTGATCAACAAGAAGTCATGGGATAAACTGCCGGCCGATCTGCAGGAGATACTGCGCGTGGCCATGCGTAATGCCGCATATGATATGTACATCCAGTCCTATCATGACAGTAGCGAGAACTGGGACAAGATGAAGAGTGAATATCCCAACATCAAGGTCAAGACCTTTCCCAAGGATGTTATGGATGCGCTGCGTAAGGCCAATGCCGAGTTGCTGGAGGAGCGTTCAAAGGACGATCCACTGGCCAAGGAGATTATCGATTCCCAGGCCGCATACATGAAAAAGGCGCGTGTCTGGACCGATATATCGGATAAGGCGTATCTTGATAGTCAACAGTAATTCGTTAGAGATGACCGGCAGCCGAAAGGCTGCCGGTTTTTATCGGGGTCGATAATGTTTCTGCTGAAGTTAGAACAATGGATCAACGGTTTTTCCGATCTGCTGGGAAAGATCGCCGGTGTGTTGTTGGTTGTCCTGCTGTTCAATGTCTTTTACGACGTTGTTATGCGCTATATGTTCAATGATGTCTCCATCGGGATGCAGGAGTTTGAGTGGCATCTGTATGCGACCATATTCCTACTGGGGGTATCTTACGCCCTGCGGCATGATGGACATGTACGGGTGGATATTATCTATGAAGGTCTAAGCGCAAAAAAGCAGGGATGGATCGATCTGGTCGGTTGTGTCATCTTTTTGCTGCCATTTACTCTGTTGGTGTTTTACTACGGGCTGGATTTTGTGGCGGAGTCATGGGATATGTCTGAGCGTTCGGGAGATCCTGGTGGACTGCTCTATCGTTGGGCCATCAAGTCCATGATCCCCATAGCATTCATGTCCATGGCCATAAGTGGTGTTGGTCTTATCCTGCATGCAGTCAACATGATTCGTGGGACGCATCGGGACGGTCACAAGGCCGAACCGCAGTTTTAGGCGGACAGGTAATAATAATATGATCGGTATAATAATGTTCTTTGCGGCACTGGTGCTGCTCCTGTTCGGATTTCCGGTAGCCTTCACCTTCGGTGGCGTTGCTTTGATGTTTGGTGTGTTTGCCGAAGGTCCTGAGATATTCGCCTTCATGCCGTTTCGTATCTATTCCATCATGGAGAACACGGTGTTGATGGCCATACCGCTGTTCATCTTTATGGGTATAGTGCTGCAACGCACCAAACTTGCTGAACAGTTGCTGGAGTCCATGGGTAAGCTGTTCGGAAGCGTACGCGGTGGTCTGGCCATATCAACTATGCTGGTTGGCGCACTGCTGGCGGCTTCGACTGGCGTGGTGGGTGCGTCCGTGGTGGCCATGGGGCTGATCTCCCTGCCGGTGATGCTCAAGTTCAACTATTGCAAGAAACTGACCTGCGGCACAATCTGCGGTGCCGGTACCCTGGGTCAGATTATCCCCCCATCCATAGTCTTGATCATATTGGGTGATGTGATGGGCATCCCGGTTGGTGATCTGTTCAGAGCTGCGGTTGCCCCTGGCATGGTTCTGGTAGGAGCCTATGTTATATATATCCTGATAAAGGCCTACAAGCAGCCTAAGAGGGCACCTGCTATTCCCATGGATGATGCTTTGGAGAGCAAACGGGAGCAGTATTTTTCTGCTCTCAAGGCTGTCTTGCCTCCACTGATCCTGATCCTGGTGGTGCTGGGTTCCATCTTTGCCGGTATCGCCACGCCCACGGAGTCATCAGCCCTGGGGGGTTTTGGCGCACTGGTACTGGCCGTGATGTATGGTCAATTCAGCTGGAAGATGGTGTATCAGTCAGCCCTGGATACGGTAAAGGTTACCTCCATGGTGTTCGCCATCCTGTTGGGGGCAACGGCATTCTCCATGGCCTTTACCTACACAGGTGGCGATCTGATCGTGGAAGAGGTGCTTACGCAGTTGCCCGGTCAGCAGATGGGATTCCTCATCCTCTCTATGATAGTGATCCTGGTGTTGGGATTCTTTATCGATTTTGTCGAGATCTCGTTTATCATCGTGCCCATGCTGGCGCCGGTGGCGGATACCCTGGGGATAGCGCCACTATGGTTTGCCATCCTTATCGCCATGAATCTGCAGACATCATTTCTGACACCACCATTTGGTTTCTCGCTGTTCTATCTGAAAGGTGTTGCGCCACCAGAGGTTAGCACGATGGATATCTACCGGGGGGTCGTCCCTTTCATTCTCATGCAGACGGCGATTGTTTTGTCCATATTGCTGTTCCCTGATCTCTACGGTCTTAGATGATCTTTACGTAAGTTTTCGGATAAGAAACAAAAGGTTAATTAGTACAAAAAGATCCTCTCCTATGTGGTATTGAACTCTTTCATCCGCCAGGAAGACTAACTGTTTAACTGGGAAATTCTGGAGGAGCGAGATGAAACGGTCCGGACCTGCTGCTATTGTTCTGTCTATATCCATATTGGCGCTGTTATCCATCTCATCTGCACAGGAGGTAGATAAGGCAGATAAGTCTGTCGATGGTCTCAGTGTTGCGACGTTTGCCGGCGGGTGTTTTTGGTGCACCGAAGCTGATTTTGAAAAGATGTATGGAGTTAAAACTGTTATCTCAGGATACAGCGGCGGGCATGTAGATAATCCGACCTATAAGCAGGTATCGGCCGGTGGCACCGGGCATATCGAGTCTGTGCAGGTGTATTATGATCCCAAGGTGGTTACCTATGATCAGTTGCTTGACTACTTCTGGATGCATGTCAATCCCACCGATGGCGATGGACAGTTTGTAGACCGTGGTGACTCCTATCTCTCGGCTATCTTCTATCACAACGAGCAGCAACGTAAGGCGGCGGAGAAGTCCAAGGCCGCCCTGGAAAAGTCCGGCCACTTCGATAAACCGATCGTTACACAAATACGCAAGTTCACCAAGTTTTGGAAGGCGGAAGAGTATCATCAGGATTATTACAAAAAGAATCCTATTAGATACAAATACTATCGCTACAGATCAGGACGCGATCAATTCCTTGAACGTGCCTGGCCACAAGATTCCATGCATAAAGAGTCTGCGGTGAAGATGGAGAAGAAGATGTCAGCCGAAAAAAAGTATACCGTGCCAAGTGATGCAGCGTTGCGTAAGACCCTTACCCCCCTCCAATATGAGGTTACCCAGGAGGAAGGCACCGAGCGCCCCTTCAGCAACGAGTATTGGGATGAGAAGCGTGAAGGTATATATGTGGATGTGGTAACCGGCGAACCGCTGTTTTCATCCAAGGATAAATATAAGTCCGGAACCGGGTGGCCCAGCTTTACCCAACCGATAAAACCTGATGCAGTCGTAACCAAAACAGATTTTAAGCTGATCTTTCCACGCACCGAGGTCAGAAGTAAATATGGTGACTCTCATCTGGGACACGTATTCAACGACGGGCCGCAACCGACCGGGAAACGCTACTGCATGAATTCCGCTGCCTTAAGGTTTATACCCAAGGAGGATCTGGTGCAGCAGGGGTATGCGGAGTTTGCGGGGCAGTTTGATAAGTAGGATGTTTTGAGGATGGAGCCTGGTGATTAGAGTCCGGCCTCTAATCACCTTGCAATCGTCGATCCATCAAAATGCACGCTAGGCATATTGATATCAGTAAGATCAGGCCCTTTGTATATGATGGCCTTCATCCCTATATCACTCAACTCAGGCGCCTTGGGTTTGATTTTATCATAGGCGATACCTGGTTTTTTCGAAAAACTGTAAGCAGGTTTGTTCTTAGTCAGAACAGGGGGTTCTCCCCAACATGGTTGAGCCGCCAATATGAAAATGAACATTATGGTGATGAGTCTTGCAGGTAGGTATAGCTTGTTCATCTGATGTTATCCCGTAATCTGTCAGTTCGCTATTATTGTGCCTGGTGTAGGCAGGTTTATATTTGAACATGGTCCGGATTGGGGGGCGGTGCCACCACTGGAACCGCCAATGAACATATATTGAGATCCGAGTCTTGCCAATACCATAGCATAACCGCATGTTTTGCCAGTGATCGCCCCGGCTGTTTTGTTGATGGGGAATACAATCGTTCCGTTATAGCCGCCATTGCTGAGTCCGATGTTCAACTGCATCCCTTCTCCGCCATCCGTGCTGGTGGAGTAGCCGACAACATCACCGGGACCATTAAGGAAATATACAACTGTAGTCCCTATAAGTATTGATTTCTTCCATGCGCCGGGCATATTCGAGATATTCAAGGGCAACTTCACATTGAATAGAGTCTGATTCAGTGAATAAGCAGGGCCGAACTTCTGCTTAAGCTGGCCGATCTTGCTGGACAGACTGAATTGGTGGGTCGGGGCTGCGCTGGTAGGAGTAGATAAAAAACCTAGTGTGACTGCGCTGACAATCAGAGCCACGGTTGCCAATGATTTGTGACGATGCGAGTTAGCAAGTTTCATAGATCTCTCCATTCCTTGTGCGGAAAGGTAGATGCTGTCTTTTTCTTATGCGGATGTCAATTATGGTCTGGACTATTGATTTGAGAGCATCCGCATAAAATATAGGGCAAAATGTCATTGCATTGCCATGCAAACCATCTATAAATAATTTGCGTGACTGTTTATGGGATTTTCAAGGAGGTTAACGTGAAAAAAATTATCATGCTGATGGTGTTCGTGATCTTTTTTGCGACCGCAGGTGGTGTCTTTGCGTCTGGGGATCAAAACCAGGGTACCACAGGGAGTGGCAGCACCAATACTGGTACCACATCGCAGGGTGCCGGAACCCAGGATAGAACCGGCAGGTAGTCATGTCGTCTATAATCCAGAAGGGTCGCCGCAGGCGGCCCTTTTTGTTGTTCATCCTTACTCGAAATAAATCGCAATACTGAGTGTTTACTCCAACTCATATCCCATAGTATTTACCGTAACTCCGTCGCCAAGCATTAAGCACGAGAGTTGCTGGGAAGTTCTGCCCCCATTTTTTGAAGGGTCGTTTACCTCAATACTGCTGACGGTTATATGTATCATCTTGCGCGGTCCGATCTCTTTCACATTAACCATATTGATTTGATGTCCCTCAATACGGGTGTCGCTGTTGCTTAGATATGGCTTACTGTTTTTCCAATATGATAAGCAAGCATCTACCGACTTTTTCTCTATGGCTGCACCGGATGGCCCGCTATAGTCCTTTACCGCTGTCCTCTCAACTGTACTGCATGCCGTATCGGAGAAAACTGTATTGCCATCGCTATCTTTGCATTTATAGCTCTTTGCTTCGCTGTTAGAAGCAATAAGCAAAATGATGCAGGTAAGTAGGATTGTCGTGCTTGGCGGGTGTTTTCTGCCGGTTAGTCGTGATAGAAGCATATATCCCATTTATAGAATGTCCTTTCGATATTTACGTGTGTGCGGGTCAGTATTGGATTTTTACGTATCATGCTCGATTATTACACAGTTTCGAAATATTGTTGATTGGACTGTTTTGTCCGCGGTCTTATCTGCTGGACCGGCTTCTATATATTTATTATGAAAACGGTACGGGACGATTATTAATGGGTTTATGTGAGAGATGCAATAATGAAGGTGTGAGTACTAATATATCTCTTGCCCCGAAACCGTACGCCACCGGTGGGTAGAGGGTATAACTGTGTGATATGCCGCAGATAACTGCCGCTTGTATCAAATATTGATGGTTATCAATGCCGGCCAAGGCTTAGATACTTAGATTGTCCTTGCGATGACTTAGTGGATATGGCCTATTAACCTAATGCGTAAATCAGATTATCTCCTGATCTTCTTCTCGATCTGCTTGCTACCTTTTATTGCAACGTTTTTGGATGCCAGTCGTGGTCAGGATCGGGCGTCTCCTGCCTTGGAGCGCAAGGCATCCATGGTGCATGAGTTAGGTCTTACCGATCTAGCCCTGTTTACCGAGGCGCGTTATACCAGGCACATCAGCCAGTCCGATCTGCATAGCGCCTTCCAGGACCATCCTATGTCATTGGAGCATTTCCCCAGCGGTTCCATGTTCCTTCCTCCACAGGTGTCCGCGCCATGATGCTATTTATCCGTAGGCAGAGATATTTGATCGATTTCACCATGTCGTCGCTTTTGCGGCGCAAGGGCAAGAATTTTGGCTTGTTGTTGGTCTATAGCGTGATCGTGTTTCTGCTGGCGTCGGTGATGCTGTTCACCCAATCCCTGCGTCAGGAGGCGGGAATCGTGTTGCAGAACTCACCTGAGATCATTCTGCAGCGCATCGTGGCCGGTCGACACGCACTGATTCCGGCGGAGTATCTGGAGAGGATCGGAACAATCCGCGGGGTGAGCCACAAGGAGGGGCGGCTCTGGGGCTACTTCTACGATCCGGCGGTAAAGGCCAACTACACCATCATGGTGCCTAGGCAGAAGCGGCTCGCTAACATCGAGACCATCATCGGGGCCGGTCTGGCCCGTACGCGCGGCCTGGTGATTGGAGACTATCTCCCCATACGTTCTCATGACGGCAAGACCTATACCTTCAGGGTGCGGGAGATCATGGATGCCGGTTCCGAGTTGGTCAGCGCCGATCTGGTGTTGCTGTCGGAGCAGGCCTACCGTACCACCTTCGGTGTTCCGGAGGGCGTGTATACGGATCTGGTCCTGGCGGTACGTAATCCGCGCGAGGTGCGCAAGATAGCCGAGAAGATCACGCTGAAGCTGCCTGATACCAGGCCTATCCTGCGGGAAGAGGTGCTGCGCACCTACGACTCCATATTCTCGTGGCGACAGGGTATTGTGTTTGTGTTGTTGGCTGGTGCGATCCTGGCCTTCGTGATCTTCGCCTGGGACAAGGCATCCGGGCTCAGCGCCGAAGAGAGGAGGGAGATCGGCATACTCAAGGCCATCGGCTGGGAGACCGGCGATGTGTTGCGCATGAAGTTCTGGGAGGGGGCGATCATCTCCCTGGCGGCGTTTTTTCTCGGCTACCTCGCTGCCTATGTCCATGTGTTCTACGGATCCGCCTTTCTGTTTGAGCCGGTGCTCAAGGGTTGGGCGGTGCTCTATCCCAGCTTTAACCCGGTACCATTCGTGGACGGCCTGCAGGTGGCTACCCTGCTGTTCTTTACCGTATTTCCCTACATAGTGGCCACCATTATCCCGATCTGGCAGGTATCGATCACCGATCCTGATACGGTGATGCGATGAGACTGGAACTGGACGATGTAAGAAAGGTGTTCAACCAGGACCGCCCCAATGAGTTCTGGGCCATTAAGGGTGTGTCCCTGGAGATAGAACCGCAGCGCGTAACCTGCCTGAAGGGGGCGAGTGGTTCCGGCAAGACCACACTGCTCTCCCTGATCGGCTGCCTGGCCCGGCCCACCTCCGGGCGCATTACCCTGGATGGTGATCTGCTATCTGGATTGCCGGAGCGTTTTCTTACCGCCATCCGGCGCAAGACCTTCGGCTTTGTCTTTCAGCAGTTCAATCTGATCCAGGGTCTGACGGTGGTGGAGAATGTCATGTTGCCTGCCTATCCGCTGGGCCTGGATTATAGTGAACTGGAAGAGAAGGCGGAGCATCTGCTGTGTAATTTCGGTCTTGAGAATAAAATTGATAACCAGGTGCAGTGGCTCTCCGGTGGGGAGAAACAGCGGGTGGCCATCTGTCGCGCCCTGATCAACGATCCGGATATCCTGATCGCAGACGAGCCTACGGCCAACCTGGACAGCACGCTCTCCCGGGAGTTCATGCAACTGATAGGTAAACTGCGTGAGACGGGCAAGACCATTTTGATAGCCAGCCATGATTCCGTGGTATTTGAATCCTATGTAGTGGATCGGGTGGTGGAGATGCGTGACGGCAGGGTAGTGGGGGAGTGACCGGTGCTGTTCAGTCCCGCAATCATGGCCCTCGTTCTGGTATCGATAGTTGTAAGCGCCATGTTGCTGTTGGCCAGCGGTTTTGCCCTGCAATTGGTGTGGCACTGGGACATCACCAGCGGCAGTGAACGACAACTGGTGTTGGAACGGCGTACCTATCTCATATCCACCCTGGTCACCTGGGCCTTCGTCGCCGAGTTGGTTTCCTTGTTGCTATTTGTATATAACGCCGAGTCCATGTCCGGACAGTTCGTGGGGGCCATGTGCGCCACAGGGGTGCTGAATGTGAACGAGTGGGGCTGGCCCACACTCTTGACTAAGATGGCGGTGTTCTTCAGCGGGGCGGTCTGGCTGATCCTGAACAGGATAGACAACCTGGGTTATGATTATCCACTGGTGCGGCTCAAGTATTGGCTACTGCTGTTGATCGTACCCCTGGTACTGGCGGAGTCGGTGTTTCAGTTGCGCCACTTTCTCAACATGGCCCCGGATGTGATCACCTCCTGTTGCGGAGCCCTGTTCTCGGCCGATGCCGAGGGGGTGGCGGCGGAGATATCGGGCCTGGAACCCCGTACCTCCATGTACGCCCTCTACGGGAGCGGTATCCTGGTGCTGGCGACAGGGGTTTGGTACGGAGTGAAGAGGAGTGGTGGCACCCTGTTCGCGTTTGCGGGTGGTATCGCCTTTATTATGGCCCTGGTGGCGATCGTATCCTTCGTCTCCCTCTACATATATGAGCATCCACATCACCACTGTCCGTTTTGTATCCTGAAGTCAGGACATAACTATATCGGCTATTTTCTGTATCTGCCGTTGTTCATCGGTACGGCGCTCTCTTTGGGGGTGGGGGCGGTGGCGCCCTGGAATGGGGTACCCAGTCTTGCGGACGTGGTTAATCATGAGACTGGTCGCCTGGCCTGGTTGGCCACTCTGTTGTTTGGTTTGTTCTATCTGATCGCCAGTTGGGCGGTCGTCAATTCGCATCTGCATATGCCTGAGGTTTGGCCGTGACTGCATCCCGGTTCGCGTGTGCGGTACGTGATTCATGGTACTTAATTAATAATCAGTAAATAAGAAGGAGTAATTGATATGAGTGAAGAAAAAAAGATCGGTCGTCGCGATATGATGAAGATGCTGGCCGCCCTGGGTTTTGGCGGTGTGGCAACGGCCGCAAGCGCCGGTCCTGGTATAGGCGCGATGATCCCTGGCAAGGGGTGGGTAAAGGCCAGCGATACCGCGTGTGATATGGACGGTACCCCTCTGCAGTTTATGCCCAGGGGTAAGCAGGATGAGAAGCCGTTGGAGAACGAGCTGGAGAAATATCCCAAGTGCCCTTACTGCGGCATGGATCGTAAAAAATTTCATCACAGCCGTCATCTGGTGCAGTATGACGACAATCTGGTCGACGGTACCTGCTCCATCCACTGTCTGGCCATCAGTCTCAGTCTCAATCTGGACCGTGGTCCCAAGAAGATCTATGCAGCTGACTTCGGTTCCGCTGCCGAGATCAAACCCCTGGTGGATGCAGATCAGGCCAGTTATCTGATCGGCGGTGAGCAGAAGGGAACCATGACCATGAAGAGCAAGATGGCCTACTCTGCGAAAGATATGGCAAGGCGTGTGCAGGGTAAGGTCGGTGGCCAGATCGGCACCTTCGATGATGCACTGCGTGAGGCCTATCTCAGCATGGCGGACGATACCGCCATGATCCGCAAGAAGCGTGCAGAGAAGGTGAAAAAGATGATGGAGATGAATATGAAAAAGCAGGGTTGATCTGCTTTCGCAGACAGGTGCCGGCAGTTGCTAGCCGGTACCTGTCGAATCTAAATATGTTGTAAAGGGTTTTGCAGTTATGAACCGATCAAGGGCCTTAAAGCCATTTCTATTTACCCTGATACTGCTGTTTTCCCAAACAGTGCTGTCCGGGCCGGTTGTTACCCCCAAACCTGAGCCTACTGACACCTGTCCGGTATGCGGGATGTTCGTAAGCAAATATCCTGACTGGATCGCTACCGTGCTCTATAAAGACGGACATGCCCACCACTTCGATGGATCCAAGGACATGTTCAAATATCTTCTGGATATGCCGAAATGGGCGCCAGGGCACCGGGCGGGGGATATAAAGACCATCGGTGTTACCGAGTACTACACCACGCAGATGATAGATGCACGGCAGGCCTATTATGTGATTGGTTCCGATGTCTATGGACCGATGGGGCATGAGTTGGTACCGCTGGCCAGCATGGAGGATGCGCAGGAGTTCATGCAGGATCACAAGGGTGTGAAGATCATGCGTTTTGATCAGGTCGTTATGAGCCTACTGCTTAAGCTGGATGATGGTGTGTTTACCGAATAGCCATGCCAGGGAATATTTAATTCATACCATTGTAATAAACAATAACCCTGCAATAGCGTCAATTGTTGCCATGTACTATCAATATCCTATTGATCAAAAAGTCTTTTTAGATCGATCAGGCGACTTGGCCATATTTGCGTGATAGTTGAGCGGCAACTCCTACAGGAGTAAAATCCCCGCCTTCATGTAAGCGATTTTGTCCTTATTAAATCACGACTTTTCCCGCGGTTTTACATATATGGTGCATGCTATGACTGCAAAATCTGCAGCGAATCAAAAGATAATTTCCTGGGTCGAGCAGATGGCTGAACTGTGTCAGCCTGACTCCATCCACTGGTGCGACGGATCCAGACAGGAGTATGACGAGCTGTTTCGTCTGATGATTGAATCCGGTACGGCCATCAGGCTGAACGAAGAGAAGCGTCCCAACAGCTATCTGGTGCGCTCCGATCCCATAGATGTGGCCCGGGTGGAGGATTGCACCTACATCTGTTCCGAAAGAGAGGAGGATGCCGGCCCCACCAACAACTGGATGGCCCCAGATAAGATGCGGGAGCTGCTGACCGGCAAATACCGCGGATGTATGAAGGGACGCACCATGTATGTCATCCCATTCTCCATGGGTCCGGTGGGATCTCACATCGCCCACATCGGGGTGCAGCTGACCGATTCGGTATACGCCACTGCCAACATGCATATCATGACCCGGGTAGGTACCAGGGTATTGGAGACCCTGGGAGATGGCGATTTCGTACCATGTATGCATAGCGTAGGTGCGCCGCTGGAGGATGGACAGGAGGACGTGCCCTGGCCATGTAATGAAGAGAAGTACATCACCCATTTCCCTGAGACCAGGGAGATCATGTCCTACGGCTCCGGTTATGGCGGCAACTCCCTGCTGGGTAAGAAGTGTTTCGCCCTGCGTATCGCATCCAATATGGCGCGTGAAGAAGGCTGGCTGGCGGAACACATGCTCATATTGAAGCTCACCAATCCGGAAGGAGAGGTCAAATATATCGCTGGGGCCTTTCCCAGCGCCTGTGGCAAGACCAATCTGGCCATGCTGGAGCCTACCATTCCCGGATGGAAGGTGGAGTGTATCGGTGACGATATCGCCTGGATGAAGTTCGGTGCGGACGGGAGGCTCTATGCCATCAATCCTGAGGCAGGTTTTTTTGGCGTGGCGCCGGGGACCAGCTATGACTCCAACCCCAACGCCATGCGCTCCCTGGATGAGAACTGCATCTTCACCAACGTCGCCCTCACGGCCGATGGTGATATATGGTGGGAGGAGATGACCAGGGAGAGACCGGAAGGCCTGATCGATTGGAAAGGCAACCAGTTTGATCCAGGGTCCGATGCCCCTGCGGCCCATCCCAATTCCAGGTTTACCGTACCGGCCAGTCAGTGTCCGGTGATCGCCCCTGAATTTGAAGACCCAAATGGCGTGCCCATCAGCGCCATACTGTTTGGTGGTCGCCGTGCCGGCACCGTCCCTCTGGTGAACGAGGCCCTGCATTGGGAGCACGGCACCTTCCTGGGATCGATCATGGCCAGTGAGAAGACCGCTGCCGCCGCAGGTGACCTCGGCGTCCTGCGCTATGATCCCATGGCCATGCTGCCTTTCTGTGGCTACAACATGGCAGACTACTGGGGACACTGGCTTAATGTGGGTAATAAGGAAGGGGCCGATATGCCCAAGATCTTCTTTGTTAACTGGTTCCGCAAGGACGAAGATGGCAGGTTTATGTGGCCTGGCTTCGGCGAGAACAGCAGGGTGCTGAAGTGGGTATTCGAGCGCTGTGACGACAAGGCCGGCGCGGTGGAGACGCCGATCGGCTATCTGCCGGCTGAGGGTGCCCTGGATACAAGCGGTCTGGATATCGATCCCGAGGTGATGACCAGGTTGACCGAGGTGGATGTTCAGGCATGGTTGTCAGAGCTGCCCAGTATCAGAGGGCACTATGCCAAGTTCGGTGATAAGGTTCCGCCGGCCCTGCACGATGAGGTTACGGATCTGGAGAAGCGTCTTATCAACGCTGAGGAGTCTTAGATGGCAAGGTGTCACTGTAATTCTGGTCTGGAGTTCGATGATTGTTGCGGGCCCATCCTGTCCGGGGAGAAGCAGGCCGAGACGGCCGAGGCGTTGATGCGTTCGCGCTACAGCGCCTTTGTCTGTGATGAGATCGATTATCTGACTGAATCCCTGCATCCCAACCATCGTGCGGACCACGATGTCGCTGCCACCCGTCGCTGGGCCGCCAATGCTGACTGGATGGGGCTGGAGATACGCTCCACAGAGGATGGTGGTGTTGATGACGCCGAGGGTGCGGTTGAGTTCATCGCCAGCTATCGTGAAGATGGGGTGGTGCGTAACCATCATGAGATCGGCAGGTTCAGGAAAGAGTCCGGTCGTTGGTACTATGTGGATGGAGATGTACCCAAGGTTGAGACCTATGTGCATGAAAAGCCAAAGGTGGGGCGCAACGAGCCATGCCCATGTGGGAGTGGAAAGAAGTATAAAAAGTGCTGTGGTTAGCAGATTTATAAAATAAAAACACAGGAAAATTAGTTGCTTATGCTTGCAAATTAATGTAAATAGTCTAGATTATTAAGAAAAAGACTACCGAGGTCTTAATAATCTCATGTTTATTTCACGCAAACAGGCCGCGATCAGGCCGATCCTCACCGTTCTGGCACTGCTGATATCCGCCCCGTTGTATGCCGATTACTACAAATATATCGGCCCGCGCGGGGAGATAATGTTTACCGACAAGCCGATGGAAGAACCATTCACACTTGTTTGGAGAAAAGACAAACAGTTCATAACCATGGCGAATGACTCGGATGCAACAGAGTCTTGCGCTACCGAAAGCAAGGAGAAGTCAGGCAAGGATGGTTTCAAGGTTACTAAATCACAAATAACCGTTATCAAGCCTGACATTAAGCCGAATGTTGATTTTGGCTCCATGGATGTTAATCGCGCTCGCTACTCGGAAATGATCGATGAGATCGCGCATAAATCACGCCTCTATCCATCTCTCCTGCATGCGGTGGTAAAGGCGGAATCGGCCTATGACCCCAATGCGGTATCGCCTGCGGGGGCGGTAGGTCTGATGCAGCTCATGCCCCTGACCGCAAAGCGCTACGGAGTGAAGGACAGGCGTGATCCCAGGGATAATCTGAAAGGTGGCGCCCGTTATCTGCGTAAACTACTAACCACATACAACAACGACATAAAGCTGGCATTGGCCGCATATAATGCAGGTCAGAAGGCGGTGAGAAAGTATGGAAACAAGATCCCGCCCTATCCAGAAACCCAAAACTATGTGAAAAAGGTTATTGCCTATTATATCCAGAACCGCCGGCAGCTGGCTCAGGTAGACTGATCCACCCAAGGATGGATAATTTAGTGTAAGCTTTGTTGCTATCTATGGATAAATTAGTAACATCCAGGAGTGCATGGGTAGTCCTGGCGCTTAGCGCCCTGGGGCTGGAGTTGTCCGCCCTCTATTTTCAATATGTAATGCATCTGGAACCTTGCGTCCTGTGCGTCTATGAGCGTAATGCCGTCATCCTGATCCTCCTGGCAGGTGTTTGCGGCCTCATCAATCCGTCTAAAATTTTGCTGCGTACCAGTGGATATCTGCTGTGGGCAGGGGGAACTGTCTGGGGCCTATATCTTTCCGTGAAACACTCAGGCATCCAGATGGGGCTGATAGAGGGCTCCGCCAGTTGCGATTTTGTCGCCAATTATCCATCCTGGTTGCAACTGGATAGGTGGATACCCTGGATGTTTAATCCAACCGGATATTGTGAAGAGATCCAATGGCAGTTCCTGGGGATGAGCATGCCTCAGACCATGGTGTTGATAAACGTGGCGTATCTCCTGGTGCTCGTTTTTGTTATTAAATCAGAATTCAGCAGGACAAAAGTCTAGAGGGATGGATACGTCTGAATCCATGGTTGCATCAGGTAAATGCCTCTGTGGTGAGGTCTCATATGAGATTACAGGCAATCTTGGAATATTCCAGTATTGCCACTGTTCCAGGTGTAGAAAGATTAGTGGTAGTGCCCATTCGGCATTTATTATTGTTGCCCCGGAACAGTTTAACTGGTTAAGCGGTGAAGAGTTTGTGGGTAGATATGAACTGACTGAGGCGAAGCATTTCGCCACCTGTTTCTGTAGAAAGTGCGGCTCTTCACTCCCTTGGATAACACAAAGCGGTAAGGTTGTGGTGGTCCCGGCCGGCGCCCTGGACACTGACCCAGGGATAAGGCCTATACAGAACATCTACTGGGGATCCAGGGCGTGCTGGTACGAAGAGGCAGGTGAATTGCCCAAGCATGAGGAACTGCCGAAAAAAGAGAAGTAGCAATCATCTCCAACTACCGCAGCACCAATCTCCATCTTTATCTATTGAAAATTCATTCAATTACAACCATATTTTTATTCAGCGCTACCACACTGATTTGATGTGTGATTTTGAGCCAATGATAGCAATTAGTATTGTAAAACAAGATGTTATGTTGTGATACCGCGTACTATACTTATGGATGAAGAGTGGTGTATGGATAGGTATGGTAATACTTCATGGAGCTAAATCGGAGGTGATTTCATGGTCGAGAAAACCGACAACAAAGATCCGGACAATGATGTAACTGTCAAAAAGTCTGGAACAGAGGTGGATGTTGCCAAGAAGGATGAGTCCAGGGCATTGCATCCATTTGATGAGATGGATCGTCTGTTTGAGAATCTGTTCGCCAGGAACTGGCTGCGCTCTTTTCGTTGGGATTTGCCGGCGTTGGATGATGTTCGGATGCCGTTTGGCGGTAAGGTCCCGCGGGTTGATGTGATAGACAATGGGAAAGACGTTGTTATTCGTGCAGAGATCCCAGGCGTTAATAAAAAGGATCTTGATATAACGATGACGGATAATTCCGTCACCATCAAAGGCAGCACCAAGAAAGAGGAAAAGGAAAAGAAGGATGACTACTTCAGAAGCGAGATCTCGAAGGGATCCTTCAGTCGTACAGTTGCATTACCAGATAATGTGGATGCAACCAAGGCCAAGGCCAGTTTTACGGATGGCCTGCTGGAGCTGATCGTACCCAAGATTAAGGCCACCAAGCGGCATAGTATCAAAGTTGAGTAAATAAAAAAGGCCCGCACTTACGTTGCGGGCCTTTTTTGTTCTGGAAGACGTACGCCTGGAGGACTATTTCTCCTGCGGTTAGTTAGCATCGTAACTACATTTACATCTCATCCAGTATTTCCACGATCTCTCTTGTGTTCTGAACAAGTTTTATCAGTCTCCCTTCAACGCTGATGGTCACTAATCCATTGTCATCGGTTGTTACGATCTTTCCATGTCTATATATGTCACTGTCCAAGATATCCCCTACGATCAATTTCTTTTGCCAGCCGGGGGGAAGGCTTTGTCCTCTTTCCGCTTTCTTTTGCAGTCCTGGCGGTAGGCTTCTTGCCTTATCGTCCTTCGCATAGGACACGGCGTTTAGACCAAAAATCGTGGCGAGAGCAATGCTGACTATTAAAGTTTTTTTCATATTCTTTCCTTATGTTACCCAATAACTGTAATCTGGTTTACAAAATGCTTAGAGGACGTTTATTCCCCAAAGTTCTGATTACATCGGATATCGTTACTTGATTACTTGCGTATCAGGTAAATGAATTCATTCTTTGTCTGTTCGAACTCCAGCAGTTCATGTCCACCCTGTTGACATAGTACGTTTACTTCGCGCACCGTGCCTGGCTCGGTTCCGACAACCCTTACTATCTCACCTTTCTCCATTCGGCTAAGGGTCTGTTTGATGCGCAGAACTGGCAAAGGGCAGTTCAGGCCCTTCAGGTCTAACTCTTTTGTAATATCGGTCATGTGCTGCATCTCCTCAGTGCCTATGCCCATATAATAGTAGTATTGCGGCAGGAAGTGGAACATGGATATCGTAAGCTGTTATGCTTTCTTTCATAATGTGAGATGGGGACATAAAAATGAATGAATTGCTGCAGCAAACCTACTTTGGTAACACCCTTCAGACCTGGGCCATAGCGTTTGGCATCATTATTATCTCCCTGCTGTTGGGGAAGATGGTCTACTGGATCTTCTCCAGAATTCTGCGCGGTTTTACCAGCCGTACTGAGAGCAAGATCGACGATATTATCGTAGATATGATCGAAGAGCCCATGGTGTTCTTCCTCATCTCATTCGGCATCTGGTTTGGCCTCAGGCAGCTGATCTTGCCGGACGCCGTTAACGGGGCCATCAATAACTCATTTCAGGTCCTGCTGGCCCTGTTGGTGGGCTGGCTGGTCAGCCGTCTGTTCGATGCTTTTTGTAAGGAGTATCTGGCACCGTGGGCTGAGCGGTCAGAGAACGATCTGGATGATCAACTGCTGCCTATCCTGCAGAAGTCGGTAAAGACGGCAATATGGGCCTTTGCCGTGATCATAGGTCTCAACAATGCGGGCTACGATGTGGGCGCCCTGATTGCCGGTCTCGGTATTGGCGGCCTGGCACTGGCCATGGCGGCCAAGGATACGGTCTCTAATATCTTCGGTGGGGTGACGGTATTTACCGATCAGCCGTTTAAGATCAATGACCGCATCAAGATTGCCGGTTTTGACGGAACAGTCGTTGAGATCGGGGTGCGCAGCACCAGACTTCAGACCCTGGAAGGGCGTATTGTAACCATCCCCAACGCCAAATTTGCTGATGCCCCGGTTGAGAATATCTCTAGGGAACCGTCACGTAAGATAGTGCTAAATCTGGGTCTTACCTATGATACGTCTCCTGAGAAGATGCAGTTGGCTATGGATTTGCTAAAACAGATTGGAGAAGGCAACTCGAATACAGACGAGAAGTTGATCATATCATTCAATGGGTTCGGTGACTTTGCCATGAATATAATGTTCGTCTACTACATCTCAAAAGGTGCTGATATCGCCAACACTCAGACCGAGATAAACATGGAGATTCTGCGTCAGTTCAATGAAAACGGACTGGAGTTTGCCTTCCCAACACAGACCATTTACACATTGGAGGCCAATGCGTCATGAGCAATGAGATACTGATCGGCGGTAACGGCCGTGCTCAGGTTTCGTTATTAGCCAAGACCGCCAACAGGCATGGCATGATTGCCGGGGCGACCGGTACCGGTAAGACGGTCACCCTGCAGATCCTGGCCGAGAACTTTTCGGCGATGGGCGTCCCGGTGTTCCTGGCGGACGTGAAGGGCGATCTCTCGGGTCTGGCTCAGGCCATAGGCATGAACGATAAGATCACCACCCGCCTGGAGACTATCGGCATTAAGGATTTCGTGCCACAGGCAAACCCGGTCCTTTTCTGGGACCTGTTTGGCAGGCAGGGCCATCCCATCAGGACCACCATATTCGACATGGGGCCGCTGTTACTCTCCAGCATGTTGGAGCTGAACGATACCCAGACCGGTGTACTCTATGCCGCCTTCAGCATCGCCGATGATAGCGGTATGTTGTTGCTGGATCTGAAAGACCTGCGCAGCATGCTTGCCTGGATGGGTGAAAATGCAAGTGAGCTGTCGTCCGAATACGGTAATATCAGCAGCTCCAGTATAGGAGCAATTCAGAGACGACTGCTGGTGCTGGAAGAGCAGGGGGCGGAAAATCTGCTGGGAGAGCCGGCGCTGAACCTTAACGACCTTATGCATACGGACTTCTCCGGCCGTGGCGTGATTAGCATACTCGATGTTACACAACTCATGTCCAGGTCTCCCAGGGTCTACGCCACCTTCCTGTTGTGGTTGCTGGCAGAGTTGTTTGAGAACCTGCCGGAAGTGGGTGATCCGGACAAACCGAAGCTGGTACTGTTTTTCGATGAGGCCCATCTGTTGTTTGATCGTGCGCCGCGACCTTTACTGGATAAGATAGAGCAGGTGGTGCGACTGATTCGCTCCAAGGGAGTAAGTGTGTTCTTTATCAGCCAGAGTCCGCTTGATATCCCCAGCGATATACTTGGCCAGCTTGGATCCCGCATTCAGCATGCCCTGCGTGCTTATACTCCTAAAGATAAGGATACTGTGCGTACGGTGGCGCGTAACTTTCGCGAGAATGCTGAGTTGGATACCGAGAAGGTAATCACTGAGCTTGGCACCGGAGAGGCATTGGTCTCTGTATTGAATGCGGATGGCAGCCCGACGCCGGTAGAGAGGATTATGATCAGGCCTCCGCAGTCGCGTATAGGTCCGCTCACTGATGGGGAGCGCAGCAAAGTATTGAGTCGCTCGCCGCTGAAGGGTAGATACGAAACAGCGGTGGACCGCGAATCTGCTTTCGAGATGCTGAAGAAGCGTGCTGAAGAGGAAGAGCGCGTGGGTCTTGCGGAAAAGGCGCGGATGGAGCAGGAGAAGGCAGCGAAGAAGGAGCAGTCCAAAGGTAATATATGGACAGGAACATCAAGGCGGCAGGGGGTTGGAGAGGCCATCATTAAAAGTGTTGCCCGTTCAGTGGGTAGTTCAATAGGTCGTCAGATCGTCAGGGGGGTATTGGGCTCTCTTCTAGGGGGCAAGCGCTAGAGAGTTGTATCTGGTATCCCGTTGGAGTACGGGATACCAGATGTTATGCGTCTGGTCTAGCTGGGAAAGAACCTCCCAAGCATCTTGGATATCCATCCCTTGTTAAGCTTGTTGCGTATCTCCTGTGCGTAGTATTGATCTTCCTTCTGAATATGGGCAATCAA
Organism: Sedimenticolaceae bacterium; assembly: GCA_050290785.1. Lineage (GTDB taxonomy): Bacteria > Pseudomonadota > Gammaproteobacteria > Chromatiales > Chromatiaceae > JAAGZL01. The sequence continues at coordinate 59,308 of JBNKIR010000042.1, forward strand.
CCAAATCTTCAGATCGTTCAAGAGGCGTCGTGAAATATCCTTACCCTGGTCCCACTCAGAACGGTAACGCGATATTCTTTGGGTGAATGAATCATGTACCGCCCGGTGGCCTTCGGTGTTCTGATAACCATGTTCGGCCATCAGGCTCTCTTCGAAGGAGAAGTGGGAGACGCAGTAATTGAAAAGGTTATCAAATACTTTATCTATCTCCTTTTTGTCATTTGTTGAAATGGCTTTGTGCAGCTGATTTATGTAGTCAATAATCTTACGGTGTTGCGTGTCTATGACATCAATGCCGGTATCGTATGCTTTATCCCATGCAATAAACATAACTGCGGTCTACTCCTGAATATATTCATCGTATCTTGTTGTGCTGGTCAGACTGTCTTGCTCCCACTCGAATAATTTTCCCCAGCTTCCAATCTTTCATTCAGAGTCGCCAATTGGTTACCGGGATAGCCAATTGCTTTCGCACTCCAGGGGACCATAACTTTACCTGGAACCTCGAATCTTCCTCTTGCCTCGTATTTGTCTTGATGAGAACTGTGTGAGTCAACGGATGTATAATCTAGACCAACTTTGACACTCATGTGGACATGGAGTTGCTCAAGGTCGGTAGCTCCATATACTTTCCACTCAATTACATTATCGCTTATTCTCTCGAGACTGGCTTCGATTGTTGTAGTCATACGGTTCTTCCAGGTATTGGCAAATTTAGTTAGGTTGAGAGTAAAAGTAGATATCCCGCTATTATTATAAAAGCCAGAATATCACGTTTAAATAGCAGGATGGTTGTATTTGTTATTCTGATGATAGATACGTAAGTTCATTGCCCTCTAAGGGCAGCTGGGCGCGTATCAGTCCCGCATGCTGCAGATGCTCATGAGGTATAAGTATCCAGTATTCAGGCCCGTTAGCATTTCTGGGTTCAATCCTTTCAATACGATTAGGGATGCCTTCCATTTGCAATTTCGTAGCAACTAACCCGGCTAAACCTTTGGCGGTATATCCTCGAAAGTATTCCCAAAGTTCTTCGCTGCTCATTTTCCGCACTTATCAGATGGTTATGTTGTTTTGGGCATTATCTTAATAATGCCCGTAAGCACTCCAATCAATTATTTTTATCGATTATGGAAATACCGGATTCTGGGAGCGGGGTTATGTCTTGTATTACACACCCTCTCTCGGGGTATTCCATACTCATATTGAATTATAGAACATTTATCCTATTAGCAAGGATTAGTTATGAAGATATGGAGTGTCCGCACAATATCCATATATCTGTACTAGTATTTGAATACGGCTGACCAGATCAGTTGAGGTAGTGCTGTTGGCCATCCATATTTTAACTTAGTGATTGTTGGCGGCTTAAAATGATCTACCCCAAGGTACTTGCATTTGTATTGGCGGGCGGGGAAGGTACCCGTCTCTATCCGCTTACCGACCTGCGCTGTAAGCCGGCTATTCCGTTCGGCGGTCGTTATAGGTTGGTGGATTTTGTCCTCAGTAACCTGGTTAATTCTCAAATTTTCTCTATCTACTTGTTAGTACAGTATAAATCTCAGGCCTTGATTGAGCATCTGCATAAGGCTTGGGAGATGTCACCCATGCTGGTGGAGCAGTTTATAACCGAGGTGCCGCCACAGAGATGTAATGGTGACGATGACTGGTTTCAGGGGACTGCCGATGCGGTCTATCAGAATCGTTCACTGATTGATCAACATCAGGCTGACGTGGTGTTGGTATTCGGATCAGACCATATATACCGCATGGATATACGGCAGATGCTGAATTTTCATTTTACGCAACAGGCGGATGTGACTGTGGCGACCAAGCCGGTGTCAGTAATGGAGGCGCAACGTTATGGGAATATAGTGGCGGATGAGTCGTCCCGTATTATCGCCTTTCATGAGAAGCCGCAGGTGCCTGTAACCATACCCGGTGATCCGAACATGATATTGGCGTCTATGGGAAATTATGTATTTCGCGCCGATGTCCTGCGTGAGGCATTGGATGCGGTACATCGTAAAGGCGGCACGGATTTCGGCCGACATGTGCTGCCATGGCTGGTGCATAATCAGCGTACTTTGGCCTATGACATCACCCATAACCATGTTCCTGGGATCAAGCCCTATGAGGAAAAGGGGTACTGGTGCGATGTGGGTACCATAGACTCTTACAAACGTGCGCATGATGACATCCTGGGTATGGAGCCGCGCTTTGACATGTTCAATCCCAAATGGCCTATTCGTACCTATCGATACGACGGTCCTGCTACCAAGGTCGGGCGGCTGGATATGAATAACTGCCTGATAGGTGCAGGTTGTCTCATTGAGTCCGCCAGATTGCAGAACAGTGTGGTTGGTCTTGAGGTGATGATGGAGCAGGGTGTCGAAATTGAGAATTGCATTATCCTGGATTACGTAAAGATTGAGCATGGATGCAAGATACGCAACGCCATAATAGATCGCTACAATGTCATACCTGCCGGTACAGAGATTGGTTTTGACACTGAAAAGGACAGTGAAATATATTGTCTGGATGAATCCGGTATTGTGGTGGTTCCCTGCGGTGACCGTATGGTGTCGAGAGTTTACTGACACTGTACAGCCGGATGTGGTCGTGGAATGATAGAAGTGTGATAGATCTATCGGCTACGACTGCAATGTTAAAAATATCCAATAATGTTTCCATACCCATTGATGAGGTGGAGATAAGCGCCATCAGGGCACAGGGTGCCGGTGGGCAGAATGTAAATAAGGTATCCTCAGCACTACATCTACGCTTTGACGTGCAGGCATCATCCCTTCCTGACTACTATAAGCAACGTCTTCTGGCCCTGAGCGATCAGCGATTGAGCAAGGATGGGGTGATAGTTATCAAGGCCCAGAGCTATCGCACCCAGGAGAAGAACCGCGAAGACGGGTTAAACCGCCTGGTAGATCTGATAAAGAGTGTGGGTATGGTGCGAAAGAAGAGGAAACCCACCAAGCCTACCATGGCATCGAAGAGGAGACGCATGGACAGCAAGAGCAAACGCGGGCAGACAAAATCTCTACGTGGCAGGGTGCGTGATTTGTAATAATATCTAGTGCTAACCTTGATCAGATCAATGAGGCCAGCAGTGATGTCTGCTCCAATCTGTCAGCCAGGATAGTGAGGAGAACCTTATTGAATGAGGTCTGCAGTTGATTGGATGCCGATTGAATGGCGTCAGATTTGATCTTGATGATGGTTGCGTCTGAGTTGCTGATGACGCTGGCGCTCCTGGGTTTTTTCTTTCCGTGGATGTAGGCCATCTCACCGAAACACTGTCCGGTCTCGACCAGTCCAAGGAAGGAGCCGTTTTTCATGATCCTGGCCTCACCGGAGGCGAGTATAAATAGCGAGTCGCCTATCTTACCCTCCCTGATTAGCGAACGTTCAGCCTTGAATTTTCGCCAGTTGCTAATCCGCACAACTTCCCATAGCTCCACGTCGCTGAAGTTTTTAAAGAACTCCAGGCTTTTGAGTGTGTTGAATTGTTCGGTATCAGATACATTTTCCGAAGGCATCTCAAGCTGGTCATGGGCTGCAGTGATATCCTTTGCCATATCGCTCCAGCTTAAGTAGCGATTGGTAGGCTCCTTCGCCATGCAACGTTCTACGATCTTGGCCAGACATTCTGGCGCGTCTGTGCGAATCACGCCGAGTGGAGTCGGATCCTCCTCTCTGATCTTGCGAATGAGTTCCGGTTGGTTTTTTGCCGAAAACGGAAGGCGACCAGACAACAGCTGATACATAACCACACCGAGTGAATATATGTCGGTCTGATGTGTAACCTCCTCACCGTTGATCTGTTCCGGTGACATATATGCAGGAGATCCAACCGCTTCCAGTATCTGGGTGTGATCTGCGTTTTCCATCAGCGCGGTACCGAAGTCGCTGACCTTTACATCGCCGTACTCATCGATCAGGAGATTGGCTGGCTTGATATCTCGGTGGATAACTCCATGGCGGTAGCCATAATCGAGGGCGCTGCAACATTTGAAGATGATGCCGATGATATCGTCAAATGGAAGCAGGGTCTTGGGTGTGCAGTACTTCTTCAGGGTATGGCCAGGAACATACTCCATTACTATATAGTGCAGATCGTCTTCCTTACCGGCATCGTAGACGGAAACGATATGTGGGTGCCTAAGTTTTCCCGCCAGGCTGGCCTCATTCATGAACATCTTCTGGAACTTGGATCCGTTTACCGGATCTCTGAATACCGCCTGGTGGGCGATCTTTACCGCCACCTTTCCCCCGGTGAATGGATCTATCCCGAGATAAACAGAGCTGGTAGCGCCTTTGCCGATAAGGCGTTTAATATCGAACTTGCCTATGGTCTTGCGCATCTATATTCCTTTGTTATTGGTTGCTACCAAGCACATGGTTCGTTAGCTGGCCTATTTTTTCAATCTCTATGGTTACCACATCACCGTTGGTCAGGAACAGCGGCGGTTTGCGGGCAACGCCAACACCAGGAGGCGTTCCTGTCAGTATAACCGTTCCAGGCCAAAGGGTGCGATCACGGCTGAGTTCACTTATCAGTTCGGCAACGGAAAAGATCATATCGTTACTGTTACCATCCTGCATCACCTCTCCATTGAGTATGCATCGGATCTGCAGATCCTGGGGATCGGTAATCTCGTCAGCGGTCACCAGGACCGGTCCCAGGGGACAGAAGGTGTCAAACCCCTTTCCACGCACCCACTGGCCTCCGCCACCATGCTTCTGCCAACGCCGTGCGGATACATCATTGGCGCAGGTGTAACCGAGGACATGATCCAAGGCGGATTCGATCGGGACATCAAGAGCAGACTTGCCGATAACAACTGCCAGTTCCGCCTCAAAGTCCACCTCAGGTCCCCATACCGAACATCTTGGTAGCCTTATGCAATCCCCAGGATTGGCGACAGAGGCAGGTGGTTTCATAAAAAGGATAGGGTTTTCAGAGATATCCTTATCCTTGCCCGTCTCTTTTGCATGTTCATGGTAGTTTAGGCCTATCCCCAGGATATTGCTTGGTTCCAGCGGCGCCAAGATTTTGTTGACGGAAACAGATTCCCCGCTCGGTTGCAGCCCCTGATAGAGATCGCCGGACAGGATCTCGGCCCTGTCGTCATCCTGGAGTACGCCGTATCTGATGGTGTTGTCTTGATCAATGAATCTGCTTATTCTCATCTTTCGCCTGCGTGCGTAATCTATCTATAACTTTATCAGAGCGACCTATTCAAAAATGTGATGCGCTCCTGGAACCAGTGAATATATATTATAGGTAGTGTTGAGGAAAATTGAGACCTAGCTATGCAGTTGAATGACAGTGAATTATTGCGCGAGGCCTGTTACATAAACGGTGAATGGGTTGCCGCAGATGATGGTGCGACCAGGGATGTGGTGAATCCGGCCAACGGCAAGGTGTTGGCTAGCGTGCCCAATATGGGTGCGGCCGAGACCAGAAGGGCCATTGAGATGGCCGAGACGGCGCTCTTCTCCTGGCGGGAGAAGACTGCCGCCGAGCGGGCAATGGTGCTGCGGCGTTGGTTTGAACTGATGCTGGAACACAAGCAGGATCTGGCCACCATTATGACCCAGGAACAGGGCAAGCCTCTGGCTGAGTCCATGGGTGAAGTGGTCTATGGCGCATCCTTCATTGAGTGGTTTGCGGAAGAGGCCAGGAGGGTGTACGGAGATACCATACCAGCCCATCAGTCGGACAAGCGCATAGTGGTCATCAAACAGCCGATAGGTGTGTGCGCCGCCATTACCCCATGGAATTTCCCCAACGCCATGATCACCAGAAAGGCCGGTGCGGCCCTGGCTGCCGGTTGTACCATGGTGGTAAAGCCCGCCGGTGATACACCCTTGTCCGCATTGGCCTTGTGTGAACTGGCGCAACGAGCCGGTATGCCTCCAGGTGTCCTGAATGTGATAACTGGAGCAGCGGGCGTGATAGGGGATGAACTTACATCCAATCCCATTGTACGTAAATTATCATTTACCGGATCCACAGAGGTGGGACGGACCCTGCTGGCCAAGTGTTCTGATACCGTCAAAAAGGTATCTATGGAGCTGGGTGGCAATGCGCCATTTATAGTGTTTGACGATGCAGATTTGGATGCGGCGGTAGAGGGGGCAATCCAATCAAAATATAGAAATACCGGCCAGACATGTGTCTGCGCCAATCGCTTTCTGGTGCAGGATGGTGTCTATGATGAGTTCGCCCGGAAACTCACAGCGGCTGTCGGCGAGATGAAGGTGGGCAATGGCATGGATGAGGGTGTCACCCAAGGCCCTCTGATAAACGAGGCTGCGGTCAATAAAGTGGAAGAGCACATATCAGATGCCGTTGCCAAAGGTGCCCGTGTCCTTATCGGTGGGGCCAGACATGAGTTGGGCGGGACCTTCTTTCAACCTACTCTGATGGTGGATGTCTCTCCCAGGATGATGGTGGCCAGGGAAGAGACCTTCGGTCCGGTTGCGCCGCTGTTTCGCTTCAGTACCGAGGAGCAGGCCATAGAGATGGCCAATGACACCGAGTTCGGCCTGGCTGCCTATTTTTACAGCCAGAATCTGGGTCGGGTCTGGAGGGTTTCTGAACAGTTGGAGTACGGCATGGTGGGCGTGAACTCCGGTATAATCTCTACCGCCATTGCCCCGTTTGGCGGCGTGAAGCAGTCAGGTGTGGGTAGGGAGGGATCCAAATACGGTATAGATGAATATCTGGAGATAAAGTACCTCTGTATGGGCATATAGCGAAGATCTGATCGCCTGGTTTTGACCAGTGCGGCCCCGGATCAATCAAGCGCACTTTGTAGATCCCTCTTATGCTCCTCTTCTTGTATCAGGATATCCTCCAAAACCCGCCGCAGGCCATACTCGCGCAATGCCTCAGCCTGAGCTATGCGCTCTTTATAACGGGCTATGGCATTATCTTCTCCCCAAAGATCCTGTTTCAGCATCTCCACGGCACTAGTTGAGACATCGCGGCGCTCCACATCTATGGTAGGCACACCACCCAGAAAATCGATCTGTTCTGATAACATCACGGCGTGCTGCATCTCTTCCTGGGAGTGTATGATCAGTTCTTTTTGAATGGATTCATACTGGGCGCCACTGATTACCGATGCATGCTGCACGTACTGTACAGCCGCGGCGTATTCCCATTCCAGGTCTTTGTTCAGCTCATCGATAAGCTTTTCCATGGTTATTTGCATCTGCGTTATCTCCTCTGTGTATAACTATTCTAGACTACTGACGATTACTGCCCATATAAAAAACGGTGTGCCCACTAAAAGTGGGCGCACCGCTGCCGTAATGGTAGATACAACTGGATATCGCTTAGAACGGAGTTGGTTGTGGAGTCTTGTCCGTGGAGGGCGGCAGAATAGGCAGTTGGAATGACGGCTGATCACCGGTCAATGTCTTCAGGAAGGCAACGATCTGTGCGTTCTCCTTTTCACTGAATTTTTTGCCCAACTGCAGACGACCCATGATATCAACTGCTTCGGTGATGGTTTGAGCTTCACCGTCGTGGAAATAGGGATAGGTCATCTCCACATTACGCAGGGTAGGGACTTTAAAGTTGAAGCGGTCTGCATCCTTGCCGGTGACTGCAATGCGCCCTTCGGCCTTGCTGTCGGTCTTGTATGGTTCGATTACGCCCATCTTTTGATAGGAGTTGCCTCCAACAGCTGGACCGTTGTGGCAGGCTGTGCAGCCACTGCTTTTGAACAGGTTATAACCGGCAACCTCGTCAGCGGACATGGCCTTCTTGTTGCCATTTAACCACTGGTCAAAACGGGAATTAGGTGTAACCAGGGTTTTTTCAAACTCAGCAATAGCGGTAGTGACCTCGTCAATATCGATTTTTGGTTGACCATATACGGCTTTAAATTCATCTACATAAGCAGGTATGGATGATAGTACCTTTACGGCAAGTTCATGGGTGAATCCCATCTCGCCTGGATTTGCGATTGGGCCGCCGGCCTGCTCTTTTAGATCCTTTGCCCGCCCATCCCAGAATTGGGCCAGGTTCATACTGGAGTTTAGTACCGTCGGTGCGTTGATTGGACCCTGCTGCCAGTGATCACCAATGGAGGTCTTTAGATTGTCTGTACCTCCCATGCTTAGGTTGTGGCATGAGTTACAAGAGATAAAACCAGATTTGGATAGACGTGGATCAAAATATAGCTTTTTACCCAATTCCGCCATGGCGGTATTTATCCCTTTTGCCGGTTCGATAGGTTGTATTGGTTCATTTGCGGATGCGTTAGCCACGCCCAGGCAAAACGCAGTTGCTACCGCAATGGATATAATCTTTTTCATATAGGATTTCCTCCTTTTGTTGCAACAGTGGCAGGTGAAATGTGCAAAGAGTAGCCCTGACTCGAGTATGTTTTTTTGTCAAAAACTACATTATCCACACGAAGGAAATAATTAGACTAAATCTAAGTCTAAAGCATTGATAATTATCAATGGTCGTAATGAGTCCTGTCTATACATTGAGGAAGCGTGAAATATTATGAAAATTGCAGAAATAATTTAGGGAATAGTTCTGCTGGTTAGGATATAAAATCTTTAATTGATTAGGAGCCAATGGCCACTCAAGTTTTACTAATGTTGTACGCTAATATGATGAATATTTAATATTGTCCTTATAATTGTGAGTAACGTCAGAGAATTTAATAAATAATAAATGCGGTGGAATCAGCTTGTCGTACCTCATATATTGATTGGTGTTTATACTTTGATCGTCAGTATGAAATCACGTGCTGTACTGTAGCTATCTCACTGAAATGACGTGTTTTTTGTTATTTCAGGATTTCTATTTTTTTCCCTTGTAGGGATATCATGTGTAGGACCGCTTGCCGGAAGAGAAATTAGATGAAATCAACCATCAGCCATAAGTTGTGTAAACGGCTGCTGATAATGTCGCTTTTACTACTGTTCTCACCCATTGAGATTTACGCGACAGATGATGGGGATGCCGATGCAGAGGTGCGTATCGGCGTCTTGGCAAAACGCGGTGACCAACAGACCCTGCTGCGCTGGCAGCCTACGGCAGATTATCTTAGTAAAAAAATTCCCAGGCATCACTTTGTAGTCGTTCCGCTGGATTTTGCCGAGATAGATCAGGTAGTGGCAAACGGTGCAGTCGATTTCGTTCTTGCCAATTCCGCGATCTATGTTGGTCTGGAGAAACGGTACGGAGTAGGGCGTATCGCCACCATGCGCAATCGCAACGGCCATCGCGGTTACACTAGTTTCGGAGGTGTGATATTTACCCGTGCAGATCGTAAAGATATCAATACCATCAAGGATCTTGCGGGGAAAAGATTCGCCGCGGTTAAAGAGAACTCATTTGGCGGATATCATATGGCCTGGCGTGAGATGTCTAAGGCTGGCGTCACTCCTAACAAAAGCACCTCACTGCAATTTAGCGGGACCCATGATGCGGTCGTGTATGCGGTCCTGAACGGGAAGGTTGATGCCGGTACAGTCCGCTCAGACACCCTCGAAAGGATGAGTGCCGAGGGTAAGGTCAATCTGGACCGGATCAAGGTGCTCAATCAGAAACACCATAACGGTTTTGGATATATACACAGCACCACTCTTTATCCCGAGTGGCCATTTGCCAGTGTAGCTCACACCTCTGAAGAGCTTGGTCATGAAGTTGCGACAGCGCTGTTAAGTATGCCTCCGGACGGGGATGCAGCCAGGGCCGGCCAGACTACAGGGTGGACAGTTCCTGGCAACTACCAGCCTGTCCATGAACTGTTGAGGGAGCTGCGTATCGAGCCGTATGACGATATGGGCCGGATCACATTCACGGATTTAGTAAGGAATTATGCACATTGGTTGATATTGACCTTTCTGGCTCTGCTCCTGCTGGCGGCCGCCAATGCCTATGTGACTAGTCTTAACAGGCGTCTACGCCAGACCGAAGGTGAGTTGCGTAACGCCAGGGACAATCTGGTTGAGAAGGTTAAAGAGCGTACAGCGGAACTGGAGATGAGTCATAGGCGATTGGAGAGGATAAGCCAGGATTGGAATGACGCCTTCGATGCCATTAATGACCCTATCTTTATTCACGACACTGAGATGCGCATAGTGCAGGCCAATCCTGCATATTGCAGGCGTGCCGGCCGTGAATTGGAAGATATGTTGGGCGAGCACTACTATAAGTTCTTTCCACGTCTGGATGGCCCATTGCCAGGCTGTGTCGATTTTCCTGATCATGACCATATTGAAGAGAGTGAACTGCGACTCGATAGTGGAGAGGTATTTGTCTCTCACTCCTACGGCATACGTCGTGCGGATAATATTGTCCAGAATGCCATTCATATCCTTGAAGATGTTACCGCGCAAAGTATTGCTGAAGAAGAGATGAGGCGGCTCAATCGCGCCCTACGCACGCTTAGTCTGTGTAATACCACATTGGTACATGCTGAGGATGAAAATGAGCTTATGGATGATATCAGTCATGTACTGATAGAGAACGGAGGTTACCGTTTTGCCTGGGTCGCCTATGTGGACGGCAACGCTGGGGAAGGAACCATTCATCCTATGGCCTACGCCGGAGAGGGTGGCGAGCTGCAGTGGTCACTCAACAATCCGGAAAAGACAGGTATCAGTGATGAGTTGGCTATGCATGCCTTACGGCTAGGAAGAGCTGTGGTGCTGCGTGATCTATCACTTTGTGAAGAGTGCTCGGCAGACTGGTGCAAAATTACCCTGGCCTCCGGGTTTGCTGCAGCCATTGCGCTGCCTCTGGTATCACAGGGAGACATGTTTGGTGTGATCTCTATATTTTCCGTAGAGGCCAATGCCTTTGATGATGCCGAGATCGAACTGTTGCAGGAGATGGCCGGTGATCTATCGTTTGGGATCCGTACCCTGCGTAGCAGGACCAGACGTTGGCAGGCGGAGAGCGCCCTGCGCAGGACTGAGGAGCGCTATGAGGAGTTGTATGAAAATGCCCCCAGCGCATACCTTTCAGTATCTGGAGATCATGGCAGGCTGATCCAGTTTAACCGCGCTCTGTGCGATATGCTTGGCTACTCACGTGATCAATTGGAAGGGATGACTATCTCAGAGCTATATGCGGATACGGAACATGGACTATCCAGGGCCAAGCGCATATTCGCCAACGGTGGCGGTGGGGTGCGTGACGAAGAGTTGCAGATGCGTCACGCTGACGGCCATCCCGTGTGGGTCAGTGTGAGTATTGATGCCGTACATGATGAGGCTGGAAAACTCCTGGAGAGTAGATCCATGGTGATCGATATCTCTGCCCGCAAACAGGCGGAAGAGGAGCGGGGGCACTTTGCAGAACAGTTGCAACGTTCACTGTTGCAGGCCATACGTGCTATTGCCCTGACCATCGAAAAACGTGATCCATATACGGCAGGACATCAGGAGCGGGTTGCTGATCTTGCGGTAAAGATAGGTCGGGAGATGGGTCTGGATGATGATGAATTGGAGGGGATCAAGCTTGGCGCACTGATCCACGATATCGGTAAGATATCCATCCCTGCAGAGATCCTTAGCCGACCCGGGGCATTGGAACCTGAGCTGTTCAGTATCATCAAGACACACCCGCGCAGTGGTTACGATATTATCGGTGGTATTGAATTCCCCTGGCCTTTGGCAGAGGTGGTGCTGCAACACCATGAACGCATGGATGGCAGCGGTTATCCTGCAGGACTTAAAGGAGATGAGATCATAATTGAGGCTCGTATTCTTGCGGTTGCCGATGTGGTAGAGGCGATGGCATCGCATCGTCCCTATCGCGCAGGTCTGGGTTTTGAAAAGGCATTGGAGGAGGTTGAGCGCGGCAAGGGCTCACTTTACGACCCGGTGGTAGTGGACGCCTGTAAAAAGGTCTTTAGTGATGAACAGGGGATGGAAGAGTGGGTTCGTAGTACCAAGAGCAGATAGAAGCTGCTAATCGTCTCCAATGATTCTTTCGTCCCGTGGGGCTAGCAACAACTTTTCCGCATTTGACCTGTTGGCCGCATGGATCATCCTGCAGATGACCTCAGACTCGGCGCTTTCCGCTTTACGCAGTTCATTCAACTTGAGCTTGGCTTCGCGGTACTTTTCGTAGTTGTCTATATATTCAAGCTTGTTTTCCGGTTCTATTCTATAGACAAAGTATGGCATCTTTTCTGGTTCCTGCTTTGGATTAGGTTGATATAGTGTAACCTGGATTACTTCTGTTCCTTAATACCGTTTACACATCTTTTTGCAAGGCGTAAAGCTGCTCAATCTCCTGTGGCCAAATGTCGCTATCTATGGTCTCCAGCACCATAGGGATCTCATCAAATCTTTCATCATTCATTATGTATTCGAACACATCCCATCCAAGTTTTCCCTTACCCAGACTATCGTGGCGGTCTACCCTTGAACCCAGATCCGGCTTGGAGTCGTTCAGATGCATTGCCCGCAGGTATTTGAATCCTACTATGGAATCAAATTCAGCGAAGGTGCTTTTGCATGCATCGTATGTACGCAGGTCATAACCGGAGGTGAAGGTGTGACAGGTATCCAGGCAGACGCCGATGCGTGATTTATCCTCTACCGCATTTATGATTTCGGCCAGATGTTCAAATCTGTAGCCGAGGTTAGATCCCTGGCCGGCAGTATTCTCAATAACTGCAGTGACGTTTTTGGTACGTTCCAGTACCCAGTTCAGGGATTCAGCAATATGGCGTAGGCACTCTTCCTCTGAGATTTGCCTGAGATGACTGCCAGGATGAAAGTTGAGCATCTTGAGACCAAGCTGCTCACAACGCTGCAACTCATCCAGGAAGGCTATACGCGACTTATCCCGCCTCTCTGCTTCCGGGTGTCCAAGATTTATCAGGTAGCCGTCATGGGGGATGATGTGTTCAGGCGCGATTCCTGCCTTCTTCAAATTGTCCTTAAACTCGTCAATATTTTTATCTGTGTAGGGTTTGGCCTGCCACTGGCGTTGATTTTTTGTGAACATGGCGAAGGACTTGGCGCCGATCGCCTGGGCATTGAGTGGTGCGTTTTCCACTCCACCACTTATACTGATGTGGGCTCCAATCCTCTTCATGGGAGACTCTTTAACTCTATGTTGGCTTTACTGAATGTACTTCTGAAAATGCCGGAGGAGGAGGTTAGATTGGATTATCCCCAAGTGCGGAAACGGCCGGTGTCTACATGCAGGAAGTTGGCCTGGGGATAGTAGCCTACACCTCCGGCGCGCATGGAGAGTGCTGCCTTGCGCAGGTTATGCAGATCTGTTCCGGGGAGTCTTATGTCTATAGCCCGACCACGCATGTGCAGGCTCTTTTTGGCAACGCCATTACTTCTTAGGCCTAGCATTTTGTTGGTCTTGGGGGAGCGGTAACCTGAAATGACATGGAACTCTTTTTTACTTCCAATCCTCAGTTGCAGGTCATATAGGATGTCCATGAGACCGGCATCAATGCGGTGTTTATCGCCTGTACGGTGGTCGCGCAGAAGGACGGCCAGATCACGCATGGTCTCAGATATGTATTTGCCGTCTTCCCAGTAAGTGGCCTTAAGCTTCTCGCCGGTATGTAGATTTCTTAACTTTAACTTTCTCTCACCAGATGCAGCCAGTATGCGTCTCTTGCGGTATATCTGCTTCTTCTTGGCTGCGATCCTATTTTCAGATGGTTTCTGAACAATCTTTTTGTTGTCGGATTTTGCGGTGCTGGTAATGATGCGTTGAGGCCTGGAAGGTGGATTCTCGGCCAGCATTTCCGGTTCGAACTGGGGTTCGTACAGTGGTTCGTATTCCGGTTCGAACGGAGCGTCATAGTCAATCGTATCAGGGACGATCATTTCGTTGGCGATGGTGGGGATGACTTCGACAAAGTCCAAACCAACTAGTTCGTCTGTTAGCGGGGCCTCGCTGAACGTCAAGGCCTTAGGTAGAAATGCCGCTGCAACGCCTGTGGTGCAGGCAACAAAACGCCTCCGGGACGGGTCCACGGAGTCGTCACAAAACATAAAATGTTTTTGTCTGATAAACACAGGTCGTTCAGTATTACCGCTTAACTACCTCAAAAAGGGCAGTGCAATCCACCTTGGGAGAGTATTTTATGCAAAAAACTCATAAGGTCAAGTAGTTATTTCATATAACTTCAGTATTTACTTAATGTTTTGCTTGGTTTTCAGCCTGCAGAATCCAATCTGAACAGGCTGTTGCTTACCTTGCTGTCCCTATTGTAGATGTCGTCTCTAAACTGCAGTACGCCGTTGTTATCTATCCATGTTGTCATATAGACAATGAAAACCGGGACCGTCTCTGTGAGGTTATGCAGTGAGGTTTCATTTGTATCAATCAAACTGACAACTCTGTTTGCAGATTCAGGGGTAGGATTAAAATTCTCACCCAATAGCATGGCGGCCAGTTGTTCCGGTTTTTCCAGGCGGATACAGCCGTGGCTGAGCGCCCGGACGTCCTTGCTGAATAGGTGGCGGTAAGGGGTATCATGCAGGTAGATCCCGAATTCATTAGGAATCTGGAATTTAATACGTCCCAGGCTGTTTTGTGGTCCAGGCCTCTGAACCAGCAGGTATGGGAAGTGTTTTTCACTGAATTGGGACCAGTCGATCTCTCGAGGGTTGTATGTGGCATTAGTGCTATCCTTGTTGCCCTTCTCGTTCTTCATGAACACATCCATGTTCTCTTTACGCAGGTAATCAGGGTCCTTGATCAGCTGCGGGATCAACTCGTTAACAGCAATGCTGGTCGGCACGGTCCAGGTCGGGTTAAATATTACCTGGGTAATTTTACTTTGAAATGAAGGGCTTGTGTTCTCCTTACCCCCGGTTATGGTGCGCATGTGCAGGACATAACGGTCATTTCTTATAAAATTCAATTCAAACCCAGGCACATTCACCAGGATATACTGCTCTCCCAGTGTCCTTGGCATCCAGCGCCAGCGCTCCATAGCGGTTTCGATCTGTTTTATACGCCATTCAACGCTCATGTTCATGGCCTGCTTGGTGCTTGGGCCGATATAGCCGTCCATCTCCAGACCGTGGCGTTTCTGGAAGGTTTCTACTGCAATCATCAGGTCGCGGTCGTAGAGTTGTACGTTGTTTCCGCTGGGGTAGAGGCCACCCTTGATCTCCGTAGACAGTCTCCTCCTGATGAGTGGTACGTGGGGATGGGTATCTCCAGGTTTAAGGGTTTTGCCGGGAGGTATGAACGGCCATGCGCGGCTCTTTTGAACCTCTCTGTACTCAGCCAGCTTCTCACGCAGGAGTCGGTACTGTCTGTGTTGGGGCGGCAGGCCCTCAAGGGTCTCTTGCAGCTTGTTTTCATTGAGTGATGTATCAAGAGTGGATATAGGGTCAAATTCCGTATTTTTTATGTGCCACTCCTCATCAACCTGTTTGGGGTCAAGACGTCCGGAATAGAGATCCTTGCTGTATTTAAAAAAGGCGTTGGTGAGGGCAATATCAAATTCGGCCATTTTGCCGTCACCCAACTGGCTGCAGCTATTTACGTCCGGAGTTATGGCGTAATCCCTGGGGCTTAACCCCTCCTTATAGGATTCCTGCAGGAATCTTAATAGCAGCTTGATGTTATAACCCTGGTCTTTGTTTTGACACCAGACCGGATCATACCCACGGGCCCTGTAGTATTTGTCCAGTAGAGGCCAGTTGTGTGTATCTGCGGTCTGCCTGAGGTATTCCTTGTTATCGAAGAGGTTTTTTATCTGTATACCGGAAGAGGTATAAGAGACGAAACCATCAGGGCTCCGATCAAAATAGAGGGCATAGGTATTGGCTGACGGTACTAGAGATATCAGGCACAGAAAGATAAGCCCCTTATAGTGATAAGAGGCAATGGATGTAGTCGACTTGTCACAAAAAAACATAACCGCAGGGTCCTAACAATCTAGTGTTTCAACTTTAGCAAAAAACAGTGATCTAATCTGTATTGCCATGAATTCATTGGTGTTTTATCGGTTGTCATAGGCTCTTAATGCGCTGTGCCTGTTCCTCAAGCTTACCCAGTGACAGCTTTGTCTCTTCCAGTTTATCTCGCTCTTTTTGCACCACGGCATCAGGGGCCTTGTCTGTGAAGCTGGGGTTGGAGAGTTTTTTCTCCGTACGCTCCATCTCCTGCTGCAGCTTGCCCATCTCCTTTTCCAGACGTGCCAGTTCAGCATCCTTGTCGATCAGTCCGGCCATGGGGATAAGCACCTTCATGGCGCCTACCAGGGCGGTGGCGGATTCTGGTCCGTCATCTCCCTCTGACAGCACCTCAATGGATTCGGTTCGGGCCAGGAAGTCCAGGTAGACACGGTGTTTTGCCGCCCACAGCTTATCGCTGTCTGACGCGTGTGAAAGCAGTACCGGTACCGGCTTTCCCGGAGAGATATTCATCTCCCCCTTGATCTGGCGGATGCCGAGGATGAACTGCTTGACCCACTCCATCTCGGCGACCGCATCCGCATCGATACGGGATTCGTCCGCCACGGGGAATGGCTGGTTCATGATCGTATCTCCCTCTACACCCGCCAAAGGCGCCACCCGTTGCCAGATCTCCTCGGTTATGAAGGGCATGATGGGGTGCGCCAGACGCAGCAAGGCCTCAAGCACCTGCACCAGGGTGCGGCGGGTGCCGCGCTTGGCGGCGGCCGTGGCGTTGTCGTTATTCAAAACAGGTTTGGACAGCTCCAGATACCAGTCGCAGTACTCGTTCCAGGTGAACTCGTAGATGGCCTGGGCGGCGTGGTCGAAGCGGTAACCCTCCAGGGCATCGGCTACCCGGGCCTCGGCCTGCTGCAGACGGGAGATGATCCAGCGGTCGGCCACCGACAGCTCTACCTCTCCGCCATCCTGTGCGCAATCCTGGCCCTCGGTGGCCGCTCCCGGCGTCCCGCCTCCCGCGGCACTTGCACTTCCCTGTGCGGCGTTCATCAATACATAACGCGCGGCGTTCCACAGCTTGTTGCAGAAGTTGCGGTAGCCCTCGATGCGGCCCATATCGAACTTAATGTCGCGCCCGGTGGCCGCCAGCGCGGCGAAGGTGAAGCGCAGGGAGTCGGTGCCGAAGCTGGGGATGCCGTCCGGGAACTCCTTGCGGGTCTGCTTCTCGATCTTTTTCGCCAGTTGGGGCTGCATCATGCCGCTGGTGCGTTTGGTCACCAGGGATTCCAGGTCGATGCCGTCGATGAGATCAATGGGGTCCAGCACGTTGCCCTTGGACTTGGACATCTTGTCGCCGTGAGAGTCGCGCACCAGGCCGTGCACATAGACCTCATGGAAGGGCACCTGGCCGTCCATGAACTTGAGGCCCATCATGATCATGCGCGCCACCCAGAAGAAGATGATGTCGAAGCCGGTCACCAGCACGTTGGTGGGGTAGAACGCCTTCAGGCGCTCGGTATCCTCCGGCCAGCCCAGGGTGGAGAAGGGCCACAGGGCGGAGCTGAACCAGGTGTCCAGCACATCCTCGTCCTGGCGCAGGGGATAGTCGGCTGCCAGGCCGTGCTTGTCCCGCACCTCCTGCTCGTCGCGGCCCACGTAGATATTGCCTGCCTCGTCGTACCAGGCGGGGATGCGGTGGCCCCACCAGATCTGGCGGCTGATGCACCAGTCCTGAATATTGCGCATCCACTCGTAATAGGTGTTCTTCCAGTTGTCGGGGACGAATTTGATCTTGCCCGTCTCCACCGCCTCGATGGCGGGCTTGGCCAGGGGGGCGATCTTCACATACCACTGGTCGGTGAGGAAGGGCTCGATCACCGCACCGGAGCGGTCGCCGCGCGGCACCACCAGCTTGTGGTCCACGATCTTCTCCAGCAGACCCAGCTCCTCCAGGTCGGCGGCGATCTGTTTGCGCGCCGCGTAGCGGTCCAGGCCGATGTATTTGGCCGGGATCAGCTCCCCTTCGTCGGATTCGTTTTCGCGAATGGCCGCGTCCACGGTGAAGATGTTGATCAGGCCGCCGTGGGCCTGTTCGCTGATCTGCACTTCATCCCGATGCCGGTGCCACACCTCGTTGTCGTTGAAGTCGTGGGCGGGGGTGATCTTCACACAGCCGGTGCCGAACTCGGGATCGGCGTGTTCGTCTGCGATGATGGGGATCTTGCGCCCGGTCAGGGGCAGCTCCACCAGTTCGCCGATCAGGTGTTTGTAGCGCTCGTCCTCTGGATTGACGGCTACGGCGCAGTCGCCCAGCATGGTCTCTGGGCGGGTGGTGGAGACCACCATATGGCCCTGGCCGTTGGAGAGGGGATAGCGCATGTGCCACATGTGCCCGTTCTCCTCCTCGTTGATCACCTCCAGGTCGGATACGGCGGTGTGCAGCTTGGGGTCCCAGTTCACCAGGCGCTTGCCGCGGTAGATCAGGCCCTCTTCGTACAGGCGCACGAACACCTCTTTCACGGCATCGGAGAGGCCGTCGTCCATGGTGAAGCGCTCGTGCTCCCAGTCCAGGGAGGAGCCGAGACGGCGCAGTTGGCGGGTGATATTGCCGCCGGACTCGCCGCGCCACTCCCAGATGCGGTCGATGAAGGCCTCGCGCCCCAGATCGTGGCGGGTCTTGCCCTCTGCCTCCAGCTGGCGCTCCACCACCATCTGGGTGGCGATGCCCGCATGGTCGGTGCCCGGCTGCCACAGGGTCTGGTCCCCCTTCATGCGGTGGTAGCGGATCAGGGTGTCCATGATGGTGTTGTTGAAGCCGTGCCCCATGTGTAGGCTGCCGGTCACGTTGGGGGGCGGGATCATGATGCAGTAGGTGCTATCGTTCTGTTCGGCGGGCGCGAAATAACCGCGCTCCTCCCAGGTCTGGTACCAGCGTTTCTCTATGGCGTGGGGGTCGTAGGTCTTGTCCATCGGTCGTATAAATGGGGTATCTGTTGGTTTCGGTAAATGTGTTGGTTGTTCAGATTGTGATGATTATCACCAAGGTCATGGATGAAAGCGGTAGACTAGCCATATCCGCGATCTATACCCTAGAGGCAACTTAAACAGCCAGGACACGAAAAACGGGGTATTATATCCACACAAGAGAAATAATATAAGATCATATTAAAGGAACAGTGATAAGTTCTGTATGTCTGGTAACTCGATCACAGACAACTTCAAACATAAACTGGATATATCGTGACGTTTTTTTTAATCTAGGGCATATGGCAGTACAACCTAAACGCATAGTTACACCGCGCATCTCAACATCGGGCAGAAACGGCTCCCCGGTGCGGCTCTTCGTCACCCTGATTTTGCTGGCGGCCTGGACCTGGGGGGCATACCTGGTCGGCCGGGATGGCTTCGGTTCTGGCGGAACAGATGCCCAGGAGGCAGCAAAACCTCAGACCGAATATGAGGCCATGCAGCAGTCTGGTGCTGACGGTAAACCTGGAGTTGCGCCAAAGTTGCAGCTGCACATCAAGGATATTGCCATCATCCCGACAGATGTGGATGGTGCGTATAAGTACAGGATAACCGTAGAGCCGCTCATTGGGATGGAGGGGGTTGCAACAGGCACGCTTAAGCTCCTCATATCCGACGATGACGATGAAGTGGTGGAGATTCCCGGGGCGAAGAACGAACTGGAAAACGGTCGTCGTCCATTCAGTATGTCACAGGATCTGATGGGAGACGTGAAGATCCCGGATGGATTCGATCCTGAGAATGTCGTATTGGAGCTGTTTACCGGCGAAGATACGGCCAATCCTTTGATCCACAAATATACCTGGTCCGATGTGCTTGCAGAGAAGAAGCAGGTGAGCACTGAAGTCAGCGATGACAAGAAGGCGTTATCTGAGCTGGAAAGGGAAAATCTTGCTCTCAAGATAAAGCTGGCAAAGGCTGAGGCCGCCATTCCTGCGGTAAGTAATACCACCGCCCTAAGTGGAGGGACAGTACAGGAGTTGAAGACCGAGCGGGACGCCATGGCCAAGCAGATCGAGGATCTTAAGCAGAAGGTTTCTGAACTAAGTGGCAAGGTAAAAATAAAGGATATCCGCGTGAAGACCAAGTTGTTGAGTCGTGAAGTGGAATTATATGTCTCCGTGACCAGGACCATTCAGGATGACAACAGACTCACTGGTGCGATGTTTATTTCCCTAAGTGGAACTGAAGACGATCAAAAAAAGACCTATACCCATGAGCAGATTACGCCGGATAATAAAAACAAATACAGGCTTGGGTTCAGGAATTTCCAGGAGATACAGGAGACATTGATCGTCCCGAAGGATTTTACCCCTGAAAAGCTGATAATCCATGTGGTACCGGAAAATGATGGTGTGCAGGAGATGACGGAAGAGTACGACTGGGAGAAACTTACCAGCGATTAACCATCTTCTACACCAACTTATTCTTCATCTTCCATCCGGCGCGCCGGCTCTGGTCTTCATATATCACCCCCCCTAGACTAGTATTAAATCTAACGGGCGTTTCGTTCTAAACGTCTTCAATCTTGTTTACATCCTTAGCAACCAGCCGCAGTAGAAGGTTAGATACCAAACAACAATCCGGGAAACAGGCAATATGAACCACAAAAAGATCGGACTGGTACTCCTGTTATTACTTTTTATTGCGGCGTTCTTTACCTTCGATCTGGGCCAGTATCTAAATCTGGCCTTCCTGAAATCCAAACACTCAGATCTTATGGAGTGGCGTGATTCCAATCCTGTCCAGATGGCCCTGATCTTTTTTGTCGTGTACGTAGTGGTGACTGCGGTATCCCTGCCAGGTGCGGCGGTGATGACGCTGGCCGTGGGTGCCGTCTTCGGGTTGCTTTGGGGTACGGTGCTGGTGTCATTCGCATCCACCATGGGGGCAACCATGGCCTTTCTGATCGCGCGGTTTGTGCTGCACGATGTGGTGCAGGATAGATTCGGAGATAGATTGAGTGCGCTCAATAGAGGTGTGGAAAGAGATGGCGCCTTCTACCTGTTTGGGTTGCGCTTGGTGCCGATTTTCCCGTTCTTTGTCATAAATCTGGTCATGGCCCTGACCACTATCCGTACCTGGACCTTTGCCTGGGTAAGTCAGGTCGGCATGTTGGCCGGAACCATTGTCTATGTGAACGCAGGCACCCAATTGGCAGGAATCGATTCGCTCTCCGGGATACTTTCACCGGCATTGCTGTTCTCTTTTGTACTGCTCGGAATATTCCCGTTGCTGGCGAAAAAGACGTTGGATCTGGTTAAGGCGCGTCGTGTCTTGAAAGATTATCCAAGACCGGAAGGATTTGATCGCAATCTGGTGGTGATCGGCGCCGGTTCCGCCGGATTGGTTGCGGCTTATATAGCCGCAGCGGTCAAGGCCAGGGTTACCCTGATCGAGAAAGAGAAGATGGGTGGTGACTGTCTGAACAGCGGATGTGTCCCTTCCAAGGCGCTTATTCGTTCCGCCCGTTTTCTTTCCAGCGTCAAGCGTGCGGAAGAGTATGGTTTCAAACCGCTGCAGGCCGAGTTCGACTTTTCCGATATTATGCGACGTGTGCATGGCGTCATTGAGAAGGTGGCGCCCCATGACTCTGTAGAGCGTTATAGCGGCCTGGGGGTGGAGGTGATAGCAGGGGAGGCCAGGATCGCAACGCCATATACGGTGGAGGTGAACGGCCGAACCCTGACCACCCGCAACATCGTGATTGCCACCGGGGCACGCCCGTTTGTGCCCCCTATCGATGGTCTGGACCGGATCGACTATCTTACTTCCGACAATCTGTGGAATATCAAGGAACTGCCAGAGCGGTTGCTGGTCCTCGGCGGTGGCCCCATTGGTTGTGAGTTGGCCCAGAGCTTTGCCATGTTTGGATCCAAGGTGACCATTGTGGAGATGATGCCAGGGCTGATGATCCGTGAGGACGAAGACGTCGTTGCTACCATCACCAGGCAGTTCATCGCAGATGGCATAGATGTGAAGACCGGGCACAGGGCCAGGGAGTTTTTGTTGGAGGATGGCAGAAATATCCTGATTGCGGAGCATGATGGTAAAGATGTCAGGATAGAGTTTGATCGGGTCCTGGTTGCCGTGGGCAGGGTGGCGAACACCACCGGGTTCGGTTTGGAGGAACTGGGGATTGAGGTCAACGCGCGCGGGACCATAGCGGTAAACGATTATCTTCAGACCAATTTCCCCAATATCTACGCCTGCGGAGATGTGGCCGGACCCTATCAGTTCACCCATACGGCCGGGCATCAGGCCTGGTATGCGGCGGTAAATTCCCTGTTTGGGATGCTTCGAAGGTTCAAGGTGGACTACTCGGTGATACCCTTTGCCACCTTCACCACTCCAGAGGTGGCGCGGGTGGGCATGAATGAGCAGGAGGCCCAGCAGCGGGGCATCAAATACGAGGTGACCAAATATGGAATCGATGATCTGGATAGGGCCATCGCAGATGGAGATGATCGCGGTTTTATCAAGGTCCTTACCGTTCCCGGCAAAGACAGGATACTGGGCGCCACCATCGTTGGCGAGCATGCCGGTGAGCTGATCAGTGAATTCGTCAGCGCCATGCGCCATGGCTTTGGACTGAATAAGATCCTGGGTACTATCCATATCTATCCCACCTGGACCGAGGCCAACAAATTCGCCGCCGGCAACTGGAAGCGGGCCCATGCTCCACAAGGGTTGCTGGGATGGGTGGAGCGTTTTCATGGTTGGCGCCGGGGAGGGCGCTAGGTTTAATGGTGCTGCGCATGATCGTATCCGGAGGTCAGACCGGGGTGGACCGCGCCGCCCTGGATGTCGCGCTGGACCTGGGGATTCCCTGTGGCGGTTGGTGCCCGCAGGGCAGATTGGCCGAGGATGGCCCGATCCACGCCCGTTATCCCTTGATCGAGACCTCATCCAGCCGTTATCAGGTACGTACCAGGCAGAATGTGCGTGATTCGGACGCCACCATGATCCTGAATACCGGTCCGTTGGAGGGCGGAACTGCACTCACGGCAGAGTTTGCCCGTGGGCACGGAAGGCCATGTCTGGTGGTGGATATGGATCGGGATGCGGATATTGAGTCTGTAGCTAACTGGTTGAAAGAAAACGATGTTTGTACCTTAAATGTCGCAGGTCCCAGGGCATCCAAGGGTCCGGATATCTATAGTATTTCCTATGAATTTCTGAAAAAACTCATTCTATTTATCACTAAAAACCAGAATTAGATGCTAATTTCCCTAGTTATCTGTGTAATCTTATGTAAAAAATTAAGGAAATCTTCAAACTTATTGATTGACAAGTAAATATTTTCATTCTATGCTTTTACCAACTTTAATCGATTGAGACCATGCAGCTCACTCAGATCGTTAGTAACGATTACAAAGAATAGGTATAGAAAGGGTATTGGTATGGCTCAGGTAGTAATGGCCGGGTTAAAACAGGTGGTTAACCGGAAGGCCAGATAGTAAAAGTTTCGTTCGCGCCAAGCTGCTAGTCAGCTTTTGTTATGAGCCACTCCTTCAGTGGCTCTTTTTTTTGTCTGTAGGAAACTATTTGACCGGTGTAATTCGCACCAACGCCCCCAATACCGGATGGTCGATATAGTGCAGCTTACCGCTCCTCATCCTGCGGTGCGCCTGCATACGAAACACGCCCGGAGCAGGTCCGTTAGTGGTCTCCAGGAGCAGGTCCAGATCCAGATGCAGGTAGCGTTTGACATGTACCTTGGCTGTGCCGGTCAGGGTCCCTGTCTTGCTACTGCCTGAGACGTAAACAGGTATGGCGTCAGATTTGCCCACGGCCGGTTGGCGCCACATCATGTGGGTGAGCCTTACCGGTCTGCCACTGGCACGCTGCATCCTCTGGGCGACGCTAACCAGGGTCCGTCTTGAGTTGGGGAGGCTGGCATATACCCCCTTGCTGGTTAGATGGGTTGCGTCGTGGGTGTCCGGTTTGCCGGGATCTGCCGGCCAGGACTCATTCAGGGCCGCGGATCTGGATGTGCGTTCAAAGATGATTAGTTCCACGTCATATTGCTCCACCGCCAGGACTGGCCCTGTAATCAGAAGAGTGGCAAGCAGTAGAAGCAGATTACGTGTGTATATCATCTGGACAGTACCCTTATATCCCATATTTTCAATCTTATTGATTCCGATCCGCGAAGACAAATCTAACACCTTATTTCATCCAGGATTGCCGAGACCTGGTCGATGCGTTTTTTGCTGTCCGACATATCGCGGAAGAATTTGATCTTGTCGGCCCCATCCAGTTTGAACTCCTTGGGACGCTGCTGGATCAATTGTATCAGATGGACAGGATCTATCTTTGGTTCCCCATCGAAGATGATACGGCCGCCGGCCGGCCCGGCCTCCAGCTTGCGAATACCCATGGGATTGGCCTTGAGCTTCAGCTGCGTTATATCCATGAGAGCCTTGGTCTGTTCCGGCATAAGCCCGAAGCGGTCGATCATCTCCACCTGAAGCTCGCGCAGCTCCTCCTTGGTTGCGCTGCTGGCTATGCGCTTATACAGGACCAGACGGGTGTGCACATCCGGGATATAGTCGTCCGGGATCAGGGCGGGTAGTTGCAGATCCAGTTCGGCGCCGTGGTCAAGGGGGCGATCCAGGTCAGGCTGGCGTCCTGACTTCAAGGCCTTTACCGCCCGTTCCAGCAGTTCGGTATACAGGGTATAGCCGATCTCATGGATCTGACCACTCTGTCCCTCACCCAGTAGCTCGCCGGCGCCACGTATCTCCAGGTCGTGGGTGGCCAGGGTAAATCCTGCCCCCAGATCCTCCATGGATTCGATGGCCTCAAGGCGTTTTCTGGCGTCTGGCGTAAGGTTCCTGTATGGAGGGGTTATCAGATAGGCGTAGGCCCTGTGGTGGGATCTGCCCACCCGTCCCCTCAGTTGATGTAGTTGGGCCAGCCCCAGCTTGTCGGCCCGGTTGATCAGTATGGTATTGGCGCTGGGTACGTCGATGCCGCTTTCGATGATGGTGGTGCAGAGCAACAGGTTGAAGCGCTGGTGGTAGAAATCACGCATCACCGACTCCAGCTCCCGCTCCCGCATCTGACCATGTGCAATCTGTAGTTTGATGCCCGGCATCAGGGTCTCCAGCCTGTTGGCCATACTCTCTATGCTGCTGACCTCGTTGTGCAGGAAATAGACCTGGCCACCACGTTTTATCTCACGTTGGCATGCCTCTATCACCAGGGCGTCGTTCCATTCACTGACAAAGGTCTTGATCGGATGTCTGGCCACCGGTGGGGTAGAGATGATGGATAGATCATACAGACCGGACAGCGCCATATTCAGGGTGCGGGGGATGGGGGTGGCGGTGAGTGTGAGGATATCCACCTCCGCCCGCAGGGCCTTGAGGCTCTCTTTATGACGCACGCCGAAACGGTGTTCCTCGTCGATGATCACCAGCCCCAGCCGTTTGAATTTGACATCCTTCTGCAGCAGTTTGTGGGTGCCGATGACGATATCCACCGTGCCTTCTGCCAGGCCATTAAGTACCTGCTGTTGCTGTTTGCTGGTGCCGAACCTGGAGAGGCTTCGCACCTGCACCGGCCAGTCGGCAAAACGGTCGGAGAAGTTTTCAAAATGCTGCTGCGCCAGCAGGGTGGTGGGGGCGAGGATGGCCACCTGCCTGTTTCCCTGTACCGCCATAAAGGCTGCACGCATGGCCACCTCTGTCTTACCGAATCCCACATCGCCGCAGATCACCCGTTCCATGTGACTTGGTGATTGCATGTCCGTCAGTACCGCTTCTATGGCCTGTTGCTGGTCAGGGGTCTCCTCAAACTCAAAGTTTGACGCGAAGCTGGCGTAGTCATCCCCTGGTTGGGGGAAGGTGTGGCCATGATTGGCGGCGCGTCTGGCGTATATCTCCAGTAGCTCCGCTGCCACATCCCGCACCTTCTCCGCTGCCCTGCGCTTGGCCTTTTCCCACTGATCTCCGCCCAGGCGGTGTAGCGGGGCATGCTCCGGTGATGCGCCTGAGTAGCGGCTTATAAGATGCAGGGATGAGACCGGTACATAGAGTTTGTCTCCCTTGGCATATTCCAGGGTGAGATATTCAGTCTGCATGCCGCCCACCTCCAGGGTCTGCAGCCCCATATATCTCCCGACACCATGGTCTTCGTGTACTGCAGGTGCGCCTATGTGCAGTTCGGTCAGGTTGCGGATGACCTGGTCGGAGTCGCCATACTTGGCCCTGCGTCTGCGTTCCTGGCGCACCACCTCTCCCAGGAGCTGGGTCTCGGTGATGAGCACCACCCCCTGTTCCGGTAGCCACAGGCCCTGCTCCAGCTGTGCTATGGTCAGGGCCAGTGGTACATCGCTCGAGAGAAACTCCTGCCAGCCATCTGTCAGGGTGGTTTTTATGCCGTATCCTGTAAGGGTATCCCTCAGTACCTCTCGACGACCGGCGCTCTCCGCCACAAACAGGATCCTGTCTGGATTTTTGTCGATGAATTGTTGCAGCAGTGCGGCCGGGTGGGCGGTTCTGGCCTGAAATCCCATGGCAGGAAGCGTCTTGGTATTGAAGTTGTGGAATGATTTACATCCCTTTGACCTTATCTCTATCTCGGAGCGTTGTAGTTGGATGGAATGCGCCGCCTTCATGCGGTTGCTCAGTTCATCTCCGGTCAGAAAGATCTCATTCGGCTGTAACAGAGGGCGTTCGCGATCATGTCTACGCTGCTCGTATCTCCTGGCGACCTGCTGTAAAAACTCATCGGCCTGCTCGCGAATCTGTTCGTATTGTATGGTCAGGTAATCATCCGGCAGGTAGTCAAACAGGGTGGCCATCTGTTCGAAGAACAACGGCAGATAATATTCCAGACCGCCTGGCGTGTTGCCATCCGACACCTCGCGGTAGATCAGACTGCCGTTGGGGTCGCCTTCAAAGGTGTTGCGAAAGGCCTGACGGAATCTGGTTATGGAGTCTGGATCCATGGGGAATTCGCGTGCCGGAAGGATCTCCACCTCTTCGATCTTATCCAGACTCCGCTGCGTCTCCGGGTCGAAGGTCCTGATGCTCTCTATCTCATCGTCGAACAGATCGATCCTAAGGGGTAGCTGACTTCCCATCGGAAAGAGATCCAGCAGGGAGCCGCGCACGGTGAATTCACCATGTCCCAGGACCTGGGATACGTATTGGTAACCGCTCTGCTCAAGTTTGCCTCTGGTCTCGTCCAGTGATAGACGATCGCCCTTGCGGTAGATAAAGCAGCCATCTTCAACATAGTTTCGTGGAGGGAGGCGCTGCAGCAGTGTGCCGATTGGTGCGATCAGAACCCCTTTTGCCATTCTGGGTAACAGATACAAGGTCTTAAGTCGTTCCGATACCAGCTCCGGCAGGGGAGGGAAAACATCATAGGGCAGGGTTTCCCAATCCGGAAATCTGGTTATTGGGATATCTGTTCCGGAAAGAAAGAAGCCGATGCTGTTGGCCAGATTCAATGCAGTCTGAACATCCTCCACCAAGACCAGTACCAGACCAGGGTGTTCCCTGGCGGCCGATGCTATCGCCAAGGCGTCGCTCGCTCCGTAGATCTGGCCCCACTGCAGCCGCTCACCCAAAGTCTGTGGCAGTGGGGGTGCGGATGGGTTGTACAGGGTTGTATCGGTCGTACTTGAGTGGGATTGATGTGACATTCCTGGCCTTGTTTACTGCAATTGCTGGCAAGGGATGGATTGTCTCACAATGCGGGTATGGGGAAAATGTTGTCCTCTTGTTGTGCGGCAGATGGTATGTGCAGATGACCAATGCCATAGCCTTACAGTAGTTATCCAGAGGCCTTAATTCGCATCTATAGCTATTTCTCCGTTGCATAATATGAAGAAAAAA
Organism: Sedimenticolaceae bacterium; assembly: GCA_050290785.1. Lineage (GTDB taxonomy): Bacteria > Pseudomonadota > Gammaproteobacteria > Chromatiales > Chromatiaceae > JAAGZL01. The sequence goes on from JBNKIR010000042.1 coordinate 87,108, forward strand.
ACAAGTATAATCCGTGGGTTATGAGTGCTGGCGCACATTGATGGCGTGACAATAACCCCACTTTAAGGAATATTTTTTATTTTCCCGCCTGAGCGCAAAGGAAGCGTGACCTGATCGACAAATGACCATCTACGCGACTGCTAATATCCCTAATCCTGACATGGAAGACATAGCTACGCACGGAACGGATGTTATTTGGTATTTAGTAAGAATTAGGAGGCGCGGTTATGTCTAGAAAATATTCTCTTTTGAGTAAATGGGCTAATGGTCAGAATTCCAGTTTCAATATTGATTACTGGTTAAATCAGCTGCTTGTCAGAAATAAACTATTTGGCGATCTCTTGAATAAGGTTAATGCTGATGCCGGCAGCAGTGCAGTCATATCGAACGAAAGCACAGAAACTACTAATGTAGATGGCCACGATGATGCGCCTGTAGCGGCCACCACAGATACAACAGCAGACCCTGCTGCAGTTACAGATGTAGGTGCAAAAACCACCGCAGTTTCAGCCGCAGAGATGACTACCGGTACAGCGGCAGTTACAACTACAGAGTCAACTACGGAAGCAGTGCCAGAGACAACCCAAGAAACAGCACCAGAGACAACCGTAGAGATAGTTCCAAGGGTAACCGCTGTTACCTCATCGGTCACCACTACAGTAACGGCACCGGCAGCACCGCCAGCCCCAAACGCACCACCACCGATAACGACAGAAGACACTACAGGGATAACTGCAACTGATACTGCTGTCACAACTACAGATGAGCCAACTGATACAACCACAGAGGAAACGGCAGATCCCGTTGCAGTAATTATGGGAGGGGACGGAGACGACTGCTTGTATGGTGAGGATGGTGATGACGCCATATATGGAGAGGCGGGCAATGACTACCTAAATGGCCGGGCCGGTAACGACACTCTGGATGGTGGATTGGGAGACGACAAACTCTATGGAGAGATGGGAGACGACACCCTGGTAGGAGGAGATGGAAACGATTACCTGAACGGTGGAGATGGCAATGACGTCCTGTCTGGTGGGGAAGGGAATGACTATCTCAAGGGGTACAACGGTAATGACACCATGGAAGGTGGAGCCGGCGACGACACCCTGTACGGTCACGAGGGGGAAGACACCCTGCTGGGAGGGGACGGAGCCGACTATCTGAACGGAGGGGCGGACAACGACTACCTTGAGGGAGGCATAGGAGACGACAAGCTGTATGGAGAGGCGGGAGAC
>JBNKIR010000043.1:0-4197 GCA_050290785.1 Sedimenticolaceae bacterium
CCCCGAACGAAATAGTATTAAGTCTGTGATCTGCTCCTGCTGAAGCTATATGCCGCCAGCAGGAGCGAGACGCATGGATGTATATATATAGTTAATCCATACCTGCACGTCCTGCGTTCAAAGTCTATAATAAATCTATAATTAATCTAGAATATACGATTTTTTACGTATCCAGATATAAAACCAGCTTGGCGCAGTATGCCATGGAGGGCGGTGTGCCGGGAGAATCCTGAGCAATATGTATATTCCGTTCACCTCTTCAGCAAACTTGGTTAACAGGCTGTGTGAAGAGCAAACAGAAAGTACCCTTTGGCTGCTGTGTATCTCTGATCGGCATATAGAAGAATTAACTTCCCTTTTTGATAAGGCCCGCGATAAGGGCCTGCGCGTATGCGGTGGTGTCTTTCCCGGTCTGATCGACGGCCGCCAGCGGCGGGATGATGGTGTCATAGCCATCCCCCTGCATGGCCAGGCGCAACTGATCACCGGGACCCTGGATCAAGACAGCGTAAAGTGGATCACTCCACTGCCGGGCCTGCCTGTCGGCAAGCCAAGCAGCGCACTCCTGTTCATGGATAGCCATTCGCCTGGGGTCACAGGCTTTATGGAGGCGATCTATGATAGATATGGAACAACCATCAACTATGCCGGTGCCGGCGCAGGCTACAGAGACCTGCGCCAGGCGCCGTGCATCTTTAACCAATCGGGTTTTATCAAACACGGAGGTCTGCTGATACTGCTTCCACAGACCTCCACGGTAAACGTAAGGCATGGATGGAAGCGGGTGGCCGGACCGTTTATCGCCACCAGGACCACAGGCAAGGTCATCCAGGAGCTCAACTGGGAAGCCGCCGGGACCCTGTACCGCAGAGAGGTAGAGGCCATCGCGCCGGAACTGAAGGGCAAACCGGTTTTTCCGGACCTGGCGTCCAGATTCCCGCTCAGTATCGGCAAACAGTCGGCAGAGGATGTGGTGCGTGATCCGTTCGATATCAACGCCAACGATGAGATAGTGTTTTTTACCGATGTACCGGAGAATTCGGCCATCTATATCTCGGAAGGAAATAAGGAAACCCTCATCGATGCGGCACAGCAAGCCGTGGCCGAGTGTGAGCAGGGTGAAGGGGTCTCCGTCTGTTTTATCTCCGACTGTTACTCCAGGGCATTGATGCTGGGCGATGACCTGGAGAGAGAGTTAGAGGTCGTAAGCGACACACTGAAACAGTTTACAGACACGCCTGCCCATGGTGCACTGGTTATGGGAGAGATTTGCGGCAATGGACGCACCAGCCTTGAGTTCTACAACAAGACCTTCGTCGTCGCACTCATCCACCATGGATAAGGGTAATATTCAACCAAGCGTCACCGAAGACCTGCTTCGTCTATACGAACTGGTCCTGTCCATCGGACAGGAACAGGGCCTGATTGATACTTGCCGCAGTTTTCTGAGGATACTTATCTCCCGCTATAACCTGACCGGGGCCTCGCTGTGGTGGCGGGATGCCGCTTCCGGTGAGCTCCAGCCTTTGGCGGCGCTGCCCCACATGCTGGACAATGAGACCTTCTCTTCAATCATCAGGCAGGCGCAAGCGCTTTCCGGCGAGACCCCGCAAATCATCCAGCAAAGTGACACTATATCGAAAGGGATTGAGCGGACGTTCGCCATCTATCCCTTTTCCCAGCGTGGTGTTTTGCTTATGCAGACCGCGCAGCACGACCTGTTTTCCACGCGCATGCTGAACGGATTGAGGCCGGTTCTGGGGGCATTGGCAACCGCCATCCGGGGAAGGATGGCCCACGAGCAGTTGATGAAATCGGAGCAGACTCTAAGCAGGCAGCGCAGGTTTCTCAAGACCCTCATTCATACTATGCCTGATCTGGTGTGGCTGAAGGACCGGGCAGGGGTATTTCTGGCCTGTAACAACCGCTTCGAGCTCCTTTTCGGCGCCCCTGAGGCAGAGATCCTGGGGAAGACAGATTACGACTTTGTCGATAGAGAACTTGCCGATTTTTTCCGCGAAAACGATAGACGGGCGATGGAAAAGGGATCTCCCTCCGTAAACGAGGAGTGGGTCACCTACGCCAGTGACGGGCACAGTGAGCTGTTGGAGACCACCAAGACCCCCATGTTCGATGAAGATGGCCAGCTTATGGGTGTCCTGGGCATTGGTCACAACATCACTCATCGCAGAGAGGCCGAAGAGAAGATACGGCAGAGTGAATCCAGCTTCCGTTCCCTCTTCGACAACCTGAAGGAAGGGGTCTATGTGCAGTCCAGGGATGGGCGCTTTATCATGGTGAACGAAGGCGCCACCCACATGTATGGCCGTCCCCGTGAGTGGTTTATCGGCAAGACAGCGATGGACCTGGCCGCGCCGGGCCTGAACGACCTGGACAAACTTGAGCCCAGACATGCCAAGGTGTTTGCAGGCGAACCACAGACCTTCGAGTTCTGGAGCCAGAGGGCTGACGGTACCATATTTCCCAAAGAGGTCCGCCTTACCCTGGGTTCCTGGTTTGGGCAGCCGGTTATCTTCGCCATAGCCATAGACATCACGGAACGGCGCAAGCAGGAGGAGCGCATCCTGCACCAGGCCCACTTCGATACCCTCACCGACCTGCCGAACAGGTTCCTGGCCCTGGACAGACTGTCCCAGTTGATCAACGAGGCCTATCGTGACCAGGAACACGTGGCCGTACTGTTCCTGGATTTGGATGACTTCAAAAAGATCAACGACACCCTGGGCCACGACACGGGAGACAAGCTGCTAAAGGATGCCGCCTCCCGTCTGCAGAAGGGGGTGCGGCGTGGCGACACGGTGGGGCGTCTCGGCGGAGATGAATTCATCGTCCTGCTCGGCGGGCTTGAGGGCGCCACCGATGCGCTCCCGGTGGCCGAGGCCCTGCTTAAACAATTTCGCGAGTCGTTCAGAATAGGCGGCCGCGAGATGATCCTTACCGCCAGTATCGGCATATCGGTCTACCCGGATGACGGCGACAACCCCCTGGAGCTGTTACGCAAGGCCGACTCCGCCATGTACCACTCCAAGGAACAGGGGCGCAACACCTACTCCTATTTCACTGAAGAGATGAACAAAGAGGTCTCCCGGCGTCTCCTCCTGGAAGAGCAGATGCACGGCGCGCTGGATCGCGGCGAGTTCAGGCTCTGCTACCAACCCAAGGTAGATATGAAGAGTGAAATTGTCATAGGGGTAGAGGCGCTGCTGCGCTGGAACAACCCGGCCCTGGGTGAGGTGGAGCCTATCGAGTTCATCCCCATTGCGGAACAGACCGGCCTGATCATCCCGATAGGCCAGTTTGTAATAACAGAGTCACTAGGCAAACTGGTGGAGTGGCACCGGCGGTTGAGGCGCCCATTCTCCCTTGCCGTCAACCTGTCACCGCGCCAGTTTCGTGACCCCAATCTGGCGTCGTTTATCAAACGGGCTCTAAAACAGATCGATCAATTACCCGTGTATCTGGAGCTGGAGATTACAGAAGGGGTACTCATGAGCGGCCACAGCTATATCCACGAGACCCTGGCCGCCCTGAGTGACCTCGGCGTGAGCATCGCCATGGACGATTTCGGTACCGGCTACTCATCACTCAGCTACCTGCGCAACTACCCATTCAACGTACTCAAGATCGACCGGGAGTTCGTGAGCGGCATCTCCGAAGACTACGCCGACAGAGAACTGGTCAATGCGGCCATAGCCATGGCCCACGGATTAGGACTAAAAGTAGTGGCAGAGGGGGTAGAGACCGAAGAACAGCGCGCCCTGCTCAGCGCCAGTAACTGTGATTACGGACAGGGCTATCTATTCAGTGGACCACTGTCGGCAGAAGAGTTTACACAGATGCTCAAATAGGAACAAAGATCCTGACTTTTGTGACCTATTGCTCAAATGGGGGATGATATTTATCAATATCCTGTCTAATCTTGCCCTAGAAAGGAGAGAGCTAACAAAGCTATCGCATGAATTGGGGGTTAGGAAGGTCGCCGTTCACGCTCATACACAGTAAGGCAATAGGGTAGAGAATGACCGGCACAAATAAGATAGCAGCGTTCACCAGAAGAACCAGACGCCTATTTGCCATTGCGGCCATAATGCTTATCTCCACAGGGCCGCAGGCGGCAACCCTTGATCTCTCCACCACCATTGTCTCCGGCGGCACCATCAACGGCGCGCTATTCTT
>JBNKIR010000044.1:0-63709 GCA_050290785.1 Sedimenticolaceae bacterium
CTTCTGCACCGCGGCATTCATAGCAGCTGCGACCAGGTCTTCCAGCATCTCTTTGTCATCGCCCATCAGGCTGTCATCGATAGTTACACGCTTTACCTCGTGCTGACCGTTCATCACCACCTTGACCATGCCTCCGCCGGATTCGGCCTCGACCTCTTCCTGGGCCAGCTTCTCCTGGGCCTTTTCCATATCGGCCTGCATCTTCTGGACCTGTTTCATCATGTTGCCTAAACCACCGCGCATAACAATACCTCTCTGTCTAAATCTATCTAATCTATTGGCTTGACCGACTCTTTGATCAGCCTGGCCCCAAACTGTTCTTCAGCAGCCCTTACTATAGGATCGTCTGTCATGGCCTGCTCCGCCTCTCTCTGGCGCTCTGCCCTGGCCCTGGCCTGCTTCTGTGCCGGCGTCTCAGTCTCCGGTTGTTCTACCTTGATCTTGAGCTTGATCTGTTTTCCTAGAAACTCCTCCAGGGCCCTGTGCAGATTCTTCTCCGAGCTCTCCACCAGCATATGCTCATGGGCCGGATCCAGGGTAAGGACCACAGATGATCCGTCTACACTCTGATACTGGCAGTTTTCCGCCAGTTGGCGCGATATGCCGCCGAGCTTAAGATTTATAACCACATCATACCAATTTCGTAGGTCGTCGGTGGAGCCGGTCTGAACGGACTCTGTACCATGCTCAGGGACAGTAACCTGCGTCTGCGTTGTTCTATCCTCATGATTAACATCTGGTGTGGGCGGTATGGACTTGGCCGCGACGTCCAGCGGCCTTTTCCCGCTACTTCCGCCCCTTGCGCCACCGGCCTGCTCAGGACGGAACGCCAGCATACGCAGCAAAACCATCTCAAAGCCACTCCTGGGATCAGGCGCCAGAGGAAGATCGCGCTGCCCCATCAGGCCTATCTGATAAAACAGCTGCACATCTTCAGGGGAGATCTTCCCGGCCAGGGTCTGTACCTGTTCATAATCGCTCTCACTGGCGCCGATGGCATCAGGCACGGCCTGATACATGGCCACTCTATGCAATAGCGATAGCAGATCCTGTATGACACTGGAGAAGTCCGGCACCAGCTCCGCCAGCTCCACCACCACATTCACCACCTGTTGCGCATCCAGGTCGGCCAGGGCGTCCAATAGACGGAAGACCTGTTCTTGGGCGATGGTACCCAGCATAGAGCGTACATCTGCCTCCCTGACCACCCCTCCGCCAAAGGCAATGGCCTGATCCATAAGGCTGAGGCCGTCCCGCATACTGCCATCGGCCGCCCGCGCCAGTTGTAACAGGGCGGATACATCGTGCTCGATCGACTCATCATTGAGTATCTGCTCCAGCCTGTCCTGAATCTGATTCAGAGGCAGCCGTTTCAGATTGAATTGCAGACAGCGTGACAGCACCGTAACAGGAACCTTCTGCGGATCGGTAGTGGCAAGCAGGAACTTTACATGTGGTGGCGGCTCTTCCAGGGTCTTCAGCAGTGCGTTGAAGCTGCTGTCGGAGAACATGTGTACCTCATCTATGATGTACACCTTGTAGCGACCACGGACCGGGGCGTATGGCACATTGTCCAGAAGTTCCCTGGTCTGATCCACCTTGGTACGCGATGCCGCATCCACCTCCAGCAGATCAACAAAGCGGCCCTCATCTATTTCGGTACAGGAGCTGCACTGCCCGCACGGGACCGAGCTTACGCCTCTTTCACAATTGAGGGACTTGGCGAAAATACGAGCCAGGGTGGTCTTGCCAACGCCGCGCGTACCGGTAAACAGGTAAGCATGGTGCAGACGTTCATTATCCAGCGCATTTATTAGGGCCCGCACCACATGCTCCTGACCGACCAGTTCTGCAAATAGACGGGGACGCCACTTACGGGCCAGGACTTGATAACTCATGGGGGGTTGTTTGTTCCAAATCGCTAAAAAAGATTATTCTAACCTTACTGGGACCAGTAGCCTAGTGTCGTCGTGTAACTAGACGTTTTTCACATCTCCTGACGCTTCCAGGTGGGATGCACTCGAGATGAAGAGCGGATGATCTGGTAGACAAAATGGTTCTCATCCCGTGGTCCGAACGACTTCTGTCCAAATACCATATTACCCAGTACAGGATCCGGCACATCATCAAACTCTTCATGGATATGGAAATGCCTGATCGGTGAAAGATACTGTTTCACCCATCTTTTACCGCAAAATTCATAATGTAATAAAGGATCCTGGTAGTTTACTGCCCTCAGTTTGTATGATCCCTTTATCTCTTCAGAGGGTGACCCATCTACAACCGGAGGCCCCGCAACCACGTAAGACCTGCTCATGGGATCAAACCAGCGTTCGTTTTCCCGCAATATACGGCGTATGGTAAAACCAAAATTGATCTCATTCATGTTATTGGGATTGTCATGTCCTCCCTGGGCGTAGACCCCATCTCCCCAGCTCTCCCCCCATGATTTCACCATCTCGGCCGGACGACCTTTACACCTCTTACTCAAGCTGTAGCTGTGACTTGAGCGCCATGCCTCGCCACGAACCAGGGCCAGGACACTGCCACGCAGCGAACCGCCATGGCTTTGCGCTAGTGCTGCCTCACGCGGATATGCCCTGCCTTTTGGTATCTCGACAAGCGTTACCCAGGCCCACTCCACCGCGGAGTTATCGTGTGGATCCAGGAATGCCTTGATGGTGACGTGATAATAGGTGGCGGAATATGTGGCAGAGGCTGGCAGCACGAGCAACAGTGCCAGGGCAAAGTGTGTTAAAAAGCAGAGGTTGCTTTTGGACGAATCCGGTCTAATTTCCATTCCCTAGCATACCATGTTGTTTAAATTCGCTCATGCGAAGAGAGGCAAGAGGAGGATCTCAACACAGTTGAGTGACGCATGAGTAGAATTTAAAACAGGTGGCGGCCCGTACCAGCCACACCCCGGCACCCGACTCCACCGCTGCGGCTGCTCCCTTCCGGGCCTGACCGGGTTCACAGCTTCACGTTGCGAGGGGACCGATACAGGCCACCATAACGAAATAGACCAGGGGTTGCCCCTGGTCTACGTTTTTACTGGATTTTTAGTCGGAGCGAGAGGATTACTCACGCTACGCGTTCGTTCTGCGGACCTTCGGTCCTTGTCGAACCAACTTTTGAATCGAAGGTTCGAATCATATACTTCATAATATTAAGAGCCCAAGACCCGTGGAAACCCTTATGTTTATTGGTCGGAGCGAGAGGATTCGAACCTCCGACCCCCACAACCCCATTGTGGTGCGCTACCAAGCTGCGCTACGCTCCGTGAGAGCGCGCATACTAGGCATAGATGCCATATATGTCAACGCCTATGTTAGCCCTACCGTTTTAGAATATGCAGAATCTCTTCCAACTCTGTTCTTAACTGCTTGATGATCTCCTGGCTCTGATGGTAATCCTCCTTGGCATCATTACCTGTCAGTTGCTGCCTGGCTCCGCCGATGGTGAACCCCTGTTCATACAGTAGATTCCTGATCTGACGGATCATGAGAACATCGTGTCTCTGGTAGTAGCGTCGGTTACCACGTCTCTTCACCGGTTTAAGCTGAGGAAACTCCTGCTCCCAGTACCTGAGTACATGTGGCTTAACACCGCACAACTCGCTCACCTCACCTATGGTGAAGTAGCGCTTCCCGGGTATTACCGGTAGATCAGCGGTACTGCTACTCGCTTCCAGCATATGCCTCTACCCTCGCCTTTAGTTTCTGTCCTGGTCGGAACGTAACCACCCTACGTGCCGTTATTGGGATCTCGGCGCCTGTCTTGGGGTTGCGTCCCGGACGTTCTCCCTTCTCCCGCAGATCAAAATTGCCAAATCCTGACAGTTTGACCTGAGAACCCTGTTCCAATGCCTCGCGTGTCCTCTCAAAGAACAATTCAACCATCTCCTTGGCTTCACGCTTGTTCAGACCGAGCTCGTCAAAGAGCTTCTCGGCCATATCAGCCTTGGTAAGTGCCATATTTCTTATTCTCTCAGTTGTGCGTTGAGGTCGTCTCTGAGGGCATCAAGGATACGAGCCATGACACCCTCTGCATCTACATCTGTAAGATTGTGCGAAGTTTCCTGTAAAATCAAGCCCAAAGCGAGACTTTTTCGCCCAAAATCTATATTTTTTCCAGTATAGACGTCAAAAAGCCTTATGTCTTGCAGAATTTCCGGGGCAACCCGCCTGATACAGTCGGAAATCTGCCTGAATGTCACCCCCTCATCCACCAGGATGGAGAGGTCCCTGCGGATGGATGGATACTTGGAAATCGGGGTGAATGCCGGTAGTTGTTCACCACATACCAGATCTAGCCTTATCTCGAACAGAAAGGTATCTCCCGACAGATCCAGTTTGTCTCCCAGGGCCGGATGCAGCATACCGATCCAGCCCACGGTCTCACCGTTGCGCTCTATCCTTGCCGTCTGCCCAGGATGGAGCGATGGGTGTTCCCCTGGGATAAATTCGTATACCTCCGGTGATCCGGTGAGACCCAGAACGGCCTCCAGATCCGCCTTCAGGTCGAAGAAATCGACATTTCTGGCCTCTTCGCCCCACTGTTCTGAGACAATTTCACCAGATATAAGCCCGGACAGCATGGAATCCTGCCTGATCTCGGGGTCGTCCATGATGAATCTGAGGCCGGATTCGAAGATCCGCACCCTGCTCTGCTGCCTGGCCTGATTATATATGGCCGTCTGCAGTAGTCCCGGCCACAGGCTGGTACGCATGATAGACATATCCGCAGAGATGGGGTTGGCCAGTTCCACTGTTTCATGTTGCGGATCCATCAGATCGTGCATGTCGCGACTGATGAAGCTATAGGTGATCACCTCCTGAAAACCGCGGTCCACCAGCAGTTCCTTGGCCCGCTGCAGACTGAAGGACATCTCCGGTTCACCACGCATGATGGTGGCGGCATGACTGCGATGCATGGGGATCTCGGTATAGCCATAGATACGCCCGATCTCCTCGATCAGGTCCTCTTCAATGCTGATATCGAAACGGCAGCTGGGTGCCACCACCTTCCATCCGTCATCCGTCTGTTCCACCTGCATCTCCAGGCGTTTCAGGATATCCACCACCATGCCGTCATCGATCGCCACTCCGAGGATCTTGGTCAGGCGGGCGCGTCTTAACACAACCTGTGGACGAGGCTCTATATGCTCCTCTGAGGAGACAACCTCCACCGGCCCAGGCTCACCCCCCACTATGCCCAATAGGAGCTCTGTAGCACGCTCAATCGCCTTCACCTGCAGTTCCGGGTCTACGCCACGCTCAAAGCGGTGTGACGAGTCCGTATGCAGGCCATAGCTGCGGGCCTTGCCGATGATGGCGGTGGGGGCAAAAAATGCACTCTCCAGCAGGATATCCCTGGTCTCGCCGCTGACACCTGAATCCTCTCCTCCCATGATGCCGGCCATGGCCAAAGGCCTGCTCGCATCGGCGATCACCAGCGTATCATCACGCAACTCATGCTCCTGACCATCCAGCAGGGTCAACCTTTCACCAGGTTTGGCCATGCGCACACAGATATTTCCATCCAGCCTGGCCAGATCAAAACCGTGCATGGGCTGACCCAACTCCATCAACACATAGTTGGTGACATCCACCACCGGACTGATGTTGCGGATCTCGCTACGACGCAGCCTCTCCTGCATCCACAGTGGTGTTTGTGCTTCCGGATTGATGTTACGGATGATACGGCAGGCATAGCGCGGGCAGGCCTCAGGGGCCTCCAGGACCACCGGGAAACGATCATCTATCTGGACAGGGACAGATTCGATGGCAGGAGGGGTCACACCGCAACGGTTGATCACGCCCACCTCTCTGGCAATGCCGGCTATGCTGAGGCAGTCTCCACGATCCGGGGTTAGATCCACCTCTATGTATTTATCATCGAGATTCAGATAGTTACGCAGATCTTGGCCAACAATGGCATCATCCGGAAGCTCCATGATGCCGTCTGAGGATTCGGCCAGCCCCAGCTCGGATGCCGAACAGATCATGCCGGAAGATTGCACCCCACGCAGCTTGGCCTGCTTGATCTTGAATCCTCCCGGCAGTACCGCACCCACCATGGCCACGGCAACCTTCATACCTGCTGCGACATTCTTTGCCCCACAGACGATCTGCAACTGCTCATCTTTGGCGACATTCACCATACAGACGCTCAGCTTATCGGCGTCCGGGTGCGGTTCGCGTATCAGGACCTCTCCCACCACCACGCCAGAGAAATCACCGGCCACCGGCCCTACGGCATCGACCTCCAGGCCGGCCATACTCAGCTGATCCGCCAGCTCCGAGGTGGTTATCTCCGGGTTAGTCCACTCCCGCAGCCATGTTTCACTGAATCTCATCTTGTCATTCCCAAATTTATTAGTCCGCAAATTAACGCGAATGGACGCAAATGTTGCTGGTATCTTTTCTATTAGCGTTTATTTGCGTTCATTAGCGGATAAATCGCTACGCAAACTGCCGCAAGAACCTCAAATCATTCTCAAAAAACAACCGTAAGTCATTGATTCCGTAGCGCATCATGGTGAGACGTTCGACTCCAACGCCAAAGGCGTAGCCGGTATATTTCTCACTGTCGATGCCCACGTGCCGGAACACCTCAGGGTGGATCATGCCGCAGCCCAGCAGTTCCAGCCAGCCAGTCTGTTTGCATACCCGGCACCCCTTGCCGTTACACATGACGCACTCTATATCCGCCTCCGCCGATGGTTCGGTGAAGGGGAAATATGAGGGGCGGAAGCGCAGCTTCAGATCCCGCTCGAAAAAGCTGGTAAGGAAGTCGTACAGCACACCCTTCAGATCGGCAAAGGAGACGTCCTCGTCCACCATAAACCCCTCCACCTGATGAAACATTGGGGTGTGGGTAAGATCTGAATCGCAACGGTATACCCGACCTGGGGCGATAATCTTCAGCGGTGGCTCGGAATTTTTCATCTCTCTGATCTGCACCGGCGATGTGTGGGTGCGCAGCAACAGATGCTCATCAAAATAGAAGGTGTCATGCATGGCGCGCGCCGGGTGATGGGCCGGGATATTGAGCGCCTCGAAGTTGTGGAAATCGTCTTCTATCTCCGGACCCTCAGCCACCTTGAACCCGGCATTGGCGAACAGTTTGTTTATCCGCTCCAGGGTCCTGGTGACCGGATGCAGACCACCTGAATCCTGACCTCTGCCCGGCAGGGTTACATCCACACTCTCAGAGACCAGACGTTGTTGCAGCGCCTCCTGCTCCAACTCCTGCTTGCGGCTGGAGATCGCCTTTTCCAACTCCTGCTTGGCCAGGTTTATGGCCTGCCCGGCAGCCGGACGCTCTTCTTGCGGCAGTGCGCCAAGCCGTTTCAGCTGCGCCGTCAACAAGCCGCTTTTACCCAGGTATTTGACCCTGACATCATCCAACTGCGCCAGCTTATCCGACTGAGCGATCTGTTTGCCCGCCTCGGCGACGAGCCCTTCGATATCTAACGGTGAATCAACACCCATTGTTGTTTTTCCTTTTCGGAAATTAATCAAGAGGGTCTAAGATTATTCAGACCCTAAAAGCAAAAAAGGGGGAAAGGCTCAGGCCCTTCCCCCTTTGTGTGTCATTTTATATACCGATCAGGGCCGGTCACATGACAAGCGATGCGGGACATCAGCCCCTATCAGCTGGAGAGGTTGGCCTTGGCCTGTTCTGCCAGCGCGGCAAATGCCGGCTTGTCGAAGATGGCCAGATCAGCCAGTATCTTGCGGTCGATCTCCACCCCTGCGTTCTTCAGCCCGTTTATCATACGGCTATAGGAGAGACCGTTATCACGGGCACCCGCATTGATACGCGCGATCCAGAGGGAACGAAACTGACGTTTCTTCTGGCGACGGTCACGATAGGCGTACTGGCCGGCCTTGATGACCGCCTGCTTGGCAACTCGATAGACCTTACTACGGGCGCCATAATAGCCCTTGGCCTCTTTCAGCACCTTTTTATGCTTGGCGTGTGCTGCTACACCACGTTTAACTCTTGGCATGATTCAATCTCCAGTCCTGTCAGGCGTAGGGCAACATGCGACGGGCGGCTGCCACGTCGGACTTGTGTATCTGAGTCGGGCAGCGCAGCTGACGCTTACGCTTGGTGCTCTTCTTGGTCAGGATATGGCTACGATGGGACTGGCCACGCTTAAACGACCCGGAAGCGTTTTTCTTGAAACGCTTAGCCGCGCCGCGATTAGTCTTAATCTTCGGCATTATTTGTAACTCCGCAATTTTCAGGAGACAAACTGTCTCCTTTCTTTAAAGTTAATTACATCTACTTTTTGGGGGCTAACACCATGACCATCTGCCGGCCTTCCATCTGGGCTTGCTGTTCCACCTGACCATATTCGATCAGATCGGATTCTATCCTCTTCAGCATTTCCAGACCCAGCTCTCGATGGGCATGTTCACGACCGCGGAACCGCATGGTTACCTTGGTCTTGTCCCCGTCTGTCAGGAAACGTATCAGGTTGCGTAGTTTTACCTGATAATCCCCTTCACCCGTCCCTGGACGAAATTTCACTTCTTTCACATGAACCTGTTTTTGCTTCTTCTTCGCCGCCTGCTGCTGTTTCTTCTGTTCAAAGATGAACTTGCCAAAATCCATGATCCTGCATACTGGTGGCTCGGCATTCGGCTGAATCTCTACCAGATCCAACCCAGCTTCTTCTGCGGCTGCAATCGCCTCTTCTATTGATACGATTCCAACTTGTTCCCCTTCCAGGTCGATAAGTCTGACCTCGGGTACAGTAATCTCGTCATTCAGGCGATTCTTTCTTTTTACGGCGATAACAGTTTCCTCCGAAACAAGTAAAGCCTGCACCGCGTATCCGGCCAACACAAAATGGCCGCTGGCAGCACAAGCTCTATCAATCTTTAATGACCGTTGCTTCCTTTTTCACCATCTCCAGGAGTTCCTCGACAGCCATGCTTCCGAGGTCTTCTCCAGAGCGGGTACGGACAGCTACGGTCCCGTTTTCCATCTCGCGGTCGCCTACCACCAACAGGTATGGCACCCGGCTCAATGTGTGCTCGCGAATTTTAAAGCCGATTTTTTCGTTTCTCAAGTCCATTTCGACCCTAAAGCCATGTTTTTTCATGGTTTGAGTAACTTTTTCCACATATTCGGCCTGTCGATCGGTGATATTCATCACCATAACTTGTAACGGAGACAACCAGAACGGCAACGCACCTGCATAGTGTTCGATCAGAATTCCGATAAAACGCTCTATGGAACCGAGGATGGCTCGGTGCAACATCACCGGTGTCTGCTTGCTGTTATCCTCCGCGACATAGTGGGCGCCAAGGCGTCCCGGCATGGAGAAGTCCAACTGGATGGTACCCAGCTGCCACACCCGGTTCAGGCAGTCCCGCAGTGAGTATTCGATCTTTGGGCCATAGAAGGCACCCTCTCCCGGTTGCAGTTCCCACTCCAGACCTTGTTCATTCAGTGCGTCCTCCAGGGCCTTCTCCGCCTTGTCCCAGGTCTCATCGGAACCGACGCGCTTCTCAGGACGGGTTGAGAGCTTGATCAGCACATCGTCAAAACCAAAATCCTTATACACCTCGAACAGCAGATCATTGAAGGCTATGACCTCGGAGAGTATCTGATCCTCGGTACAGAATATGTGGGCGTCATCCTGCACAAAGTTGCGTACCCGCATCAAACCATGCAGGGTGCCGGACGGCTCATTGCGATGGCAGGAGCCAAACTCGGCCAGACGCAGGGGCAGATCCCGGTAGCTCTTCAGGCCATGGTTATAGATCTGGATGTGTCCCGGACAGTTCATCGGCTTGATGGCGTACTCCCGGTTCTCTGACTGGGTGGCGAAGATCATGTCACCGAACTTGTCCCAGTGACCGGACCTCTCCCACAGGGAGCGATCCAGCACCTGCGGGGTATGCACTTCCTGGTACCCATGCATGCGCAGCTTGGCCCGGATATACTCCTGGATGACGATATAGATCTGCCACCCCTTATCGTGCCAGAACACCATGCCAGGTGCCTCTTCCTGGGTATGGAACAGATCCTGGGACTTGCCGATCTTGCGGTGGTCACGCTTCTCGGCCTCCTCCAACCTGTGCAGATATGCCTTCAGCTCTTTCTTGTCCTTCCAGGCGGTACCGTAGATACGTTGCAGCATCTCGTTATCGGAGTTGCCGCGCCAATAGGCGCCGGCCACCTTCATCAGCTTGAATGCCTGCAACCGACCGGTACTGGGGACATGGGGTCCGCGGCAGAGATCGGTAAACTCTCCCTGTTTATACAGTGATAGGGTCTGATCTGCAGGGATATCCTCTATGATCTCGGCCTTGTACTCTTCTCCCATAGCGCGGAAGAATGATACCGCCTCATCCCGACTTTTAACCGTGCGTTCAAGCGGAATATCGGCCTTGGCCAGTTTTTTCATCTGCTCCTCTATGGCCGCCAGATCCTCCATGGTGAAGGGGCGCTCGAATGAGAAGTCATAGTAGAAACCGTCTTCGATGGTGGGCCCGATGGTCACCTGGGCGTTCGGGAACAGCTCTTTTACCGCCTGCGCCAACAGGTGGGCGGTGGAGTGGCGAATGATATCCAGGCCATCTTCATCCCGGTCGGTGATGATGGCAAGATCTGCATCTGCATCGATGACGTATGAGGTATCCACCAGACCGCCATTTACACGCCCGGCCAGGGCGGCCTTGGCCAGGCCAGCACCTATAGATGCGGCCACATCATATACAGAGACCGGGGCATCGAAACTACGCTGGGAACCATCAGGGAGGGTAATTACGGGCATTTCTACATCCTCATCAGTGGTGACCCCTACCAAAGGCCACTTGAAAAAAACCGGATCAGTGGATCCGGTGCGAAACTGGTAGGCGCGATTGGAATCGAACCAACGACCTCTACCATGTCAAGGTAGCGCTCTAACCAACTGAGCTACGCGCCTATATCGTTACTAAATAGCGAAGACCGCGAATGATACCGGGTTATCCATATCTAAATCAAGATCAATCCGGTCCAAAGAAAAATCTAGATTATTTGTCTTGGGTCATTACAGTTTTGTTACAGAGTTGTTAAAGTGCATGCCGCAGGTGTATTACTACTCCTCCATAACAACACAAATTAAATAAGCCTGATAATTAAGCAGTTATTTATATGGAACTCAAGAACATCGCAAAACTTGAAAAGGCCACGGATAAGGGCCGCAAGGAGCTATTCCGCATAGGGATGGCCCTCTTGTTTATGGTTGGGATCATGTTATTCATAAGTATGCGCGGCCTGAGTGGCCCCGGCCATATCGTTTTGATGATTGCCGCGATCATCGGCGGTTACATGGCCATGAACATCGGCGCCAATGATGTGGCCAATAACGTAGGCCCGGCCGTAGGTTCCAAGGCACTCACCCTTACCGGGGCAATTATCATCGCCGCCATATTCGAGGCGTCCGGCGCCTTGATCGCCGGCGGTGACGTGGTTACAACCATCAAAAAGGGGATCATCGATCCGTCCCTGATCGCAAATGCAGACACCTTCATATGGCTGATGCTGGCCGCCCTGTTGGCCGGAGCCATCTGGTTAAACGTGGCAACGGCCCTGGGCGCCCCTGTCTCCACCACTCACTCCATAGTGGGAGGCGTCCTGGGAGCAGGGATCGCCGCAGGAGGACTTGGGATAGCCAACTGGAGCAAGATGGGGGCCATAAGCGCAAGCTGGATTATTTCACCGGTGATGGGTGGACTTATCGCAGCCGGATTTCTATACCTGATAAAACGAACCATTACCTATCAGTCCGATATGATCTCCGCGGCCAAACGTATGGTGCCGGTATTCGTGGCAATCATGTCCTGGGCTTTCATAACCTATCTGTTACTGAAGGGATTCAAACACATATGGAAAGTGGACTTCACCACAGCATCTGTGCTGGGCCTGGCCTTGTCTACCATAGTTTATGCCGTAGTAAGACCGCTCCTGGTGAGGGTCGCCAACAAACTTTCCAATGATAAACAGAGCGTAAACCACCTATTCACCATACCCCTGATCTTTGCCGCCGCCCTGCTCAGCTTCGCCCATGGGGCGAATGATGTAGCTAATGCAGTCGGCCCTCTGGCTGCAATCAACGATGCCATTATCAACGGCGGAATCAAAAGCAAGGCCAGTATCCCTACCTGGGTAATGATGGTGGGAGCAATAGGTATAGCGCTAGGACTGGCCCTGTATGGCCCCAAACTGATCCGCACCGTGGGTTCTGAGATCACAGAACTGGACAAGATGCGCGCCTACTGCATCGCCATGGCCGCCTCCATTACCGTGATCATAGCCACCCAACTCGGACTACCGGTAAGCTCTACCCACATAGCGGTTGGCGGGGTATTCGGGGTCGGTTTTCTCAGGGAGTTCCTCAAGGCCAGCTATGCCAAGATGATTGATGAGATCAAACACCATCACAGAGATGACCATCCAGAGGTGGTAGAGGCGTTCCTGGTGGACTTCAAGAAGGCGTCCCTGAATGAAAAGAGCATCATGCTCGAGCAACTTAAGCAGAGAAAAACTGACGCCCATCTAACGAAGAAAGAACGGAAAAGCCTGGTCAATGTTTATAAGCACGAGCTGGTCAAACGTTCTGCACTTCTGAAGATTGCCGCGGCCTGGCTGGTCACCGTGCCTGTTTCAGGCATATTGGCTGCCCTGCTCTACTTCACCATAAAGGGCATCATGCTACCGTAGTCTGTCTGACTCAGGAAAAACCTACCTGTTTTTTTGTCTGGCAACAGGTACCACCAGCGTAGGCCGATCAGTAATGTGTATAAGACGCCTGACATCTGATCCAATAAAACCGCGATCCACCCCGGAACTGGTATGGGAACCAACCACGATAAGATCAACGTCGAGCTCTTCCGCCTGCCCCTGAATCTGCTCTGCAGTATTACCGCTTACCACCACAATGTCGGACACCAGTTTGTCCTTATCAGGATCATCAGACATCTCTTCTTCGTAAAATGTCTCCAGACGCTGTTTCATCTCGGCAAGGACCCTTCTTAGGCCGTTTCCAACCCTCAGATTCAAATCAGTATCTTCGGGAAGATAGGCCTCAAGGGCCCATTTTGCGGCCGAGCTTAGAGGCTCAACTACATGCAGCATCACAATTCTGCCATCATACTGCTTGGCCAGATTGATGGCATGGCGAAAAACCGGCCGCATGTTTTTACCCAGGTCGGTCGCATACAGGATCTTTTTATAGCTTGGCATACCCATTTTCGCACCTATATAAAATTGATAATGATTTATCCGATATCAGTTATAGCCTTTCAGGTGATCTATGTACTCAGGCAGGAATAGTGATATCTGAGGTATATAGGTGATCAACATCAGGAAGACCAACAACAGCGCCAGCCATGGCAGTGCCGCCTTGATTACCCAACCGATACTGTTTCCGGTAATACCTGCCGTTACAAACAGATTCAGTCCCACAGGCGGAGTCAGCATGCCGATCTCCATATTTACCACCATGATTATGCCGAGATGGATAGGATCTATTCCCAGTTGCAGAGCGATGGGAAACAGGATCGGCGCCATGATCAGCAGAATGGCAGATGGTTCCATAAAGTTACCGGCAGCCAGCAATAGCAGGTTGACCACG
This sequence comes from Sedimenticolaceae bacterium, assembly GCA_050290785.1. Taxonomy (GTDB): domain Bacteria; phylum Pseudomonadota; class Gammaproteobacteria; order Chromatiales; family Chromatiaceae; genus JAAGZL01. The sequence continues at coordinate 13,649 of JBNKIR010000044.1, forward strand.
ATCAGGAACATCCATGGTTCCAGACCCATATCAACGATGTGACTGGCAATGCTGTGTGGGATACGCTCTGTGGTAAGCACATGGGCAAACAGCATGGCGTTGGCTATTATGAACAGAAGCATGATGCTGACCTTGGCGGCATCAAGGACGGTCTTATTCAACTCCTTATTGGCAAAACACTTGGGGAAGGCCAAGGCGATCTGCAAAGTGTTACGCACAATCATCCTGCCAACTGACTCACCCTCATAGCGCCAGGGAACACCTTTCATCGGCCCCATATCACGATAACCGAAAACCGAAACCAGAAATGCATAAACCGCAGATACGGCGGCTGCCTCGGTCGGGCTGGCGATCCCGCCGTAGATGGAACCAAGCACGATTACGATCAGCATCAGACCGCCGGATGCACTAAATCCGGATGCGAAGAGCTCCTTGAAACCTGGCCACTGTTGGGCAGGCAACCCCTTAATCCTGGCAGCTATGTAGATGGCCAGCATCAACATCAGCCCCATCATGAGTCCTGGTATAAAACCGGCCATAAACATGCGCGCAGCAGACTCTTCAGTAGCGGCGGCGTAGACCAGCATTACGATAGAGGGAGGGATCAGGATACCCAGCGTGCCGGCATTGGCGATCACGCCAGCGGCAAAACTCTCAGGATAGCCGGATCTGACCATACCTGCGATCACGATGGTACCAATGGCGGCCACAGTGGCCGGTGAAGAGCCGGAAACGGCGGCAAACAACATACATGCCATAACGGAAGCCATGGCCAGACCGCCTCTAATATGTCCGACGCAATCAACGGCGAAACGGATCAGCCTCTTGGCCACACCCCCGGTGGAGAGGAAAGAGGACGACAGGATGAAAAACGGGATTGCCAGCAGTGTGTAGTGTTCGGATAGGGCCTCAAACAGCTTAAGTGCGACAGAAGAGAGAGAGTCATTGGAAAAGAACAGAATGGTAGTGATACTGGACAGCCCCAGAGCCAGCGCAATAGGCATCCCCAGCAGCATACATCCAAACAAGATTATGAACAGTACGGCGGTTGTCATTGCTTGGGCTCCCCATTATTTTCTGATGATTCTTGTTGTTCTGACGACTCAGAGAGCTCTTCTGCCAGACTCATGCTCTCTTTGGCCTCGTTGGCATGACGGAATCCATCCTCTTTGCCCGTAACGATGGCCCAGAGCAGTTGCAGCAGGCGATAGGCAAGCAGTGACAAACCGATTAACAGGATACTGTGGGCGATCCAGGCCTGGATAGGCAGGTCTTCCAGTTCTATGCCTATCATCTTCATCTTTTTCAGATAGATCCAGGAACCATAAAGAAACAGACCGCAATATAGGAGGCTGCCGATTACCGCAATCCCTGATGCCAGGCGGTGCAACAGCGGCGGCAAAAGTTTCACAAAGGCATCCACTCCTATGTGCGCCCCAACCTTCAGTCCGTATGATGCGCCGAAAAGCACGAACCATGCTGAGATATGTAGTGTTAACTCCTGTCCCCATAGAAATCCGCTACCAAAACCGAAGCGTAGAACTACTTCGATAAATACCAACAGGGTCATGGCAACGAGGAGAAGAGAGAGTAACGTTTCTTCCGCTTTATTTAAGGTACGCACAAGCATCTGCAGAATCCTGGCTTTAGTGAATAGTATAAACAGTGGTGGGCTATCCCTAGCCCAGCCACTGTATCGAAGTTAATTATTATTTCTGGTTGGAATTATATGCGGCATCGATCATATCCTTACCGATCTCGCCTTCAAACTTTTTCCAAACAGGCTTCATGGCCTCTACCCACTGGGCACGCTGCTCTTTCGTCAGCTCGATGACCTCGGAACGCTTGGAATCGATAATCCTCTGCTTGTCGGCAACAGCCTTTTTCAAGGCTACATCATTACCCATGGCGATCGCCTCGTCCATGGCCTTTTTGAGCTCGGTCTTGATATCTTCAGGCAGGCTGGACCAGAACTCTTTTGAGGTTACGAGCATGTAATCGAGCACACCGTGTTGTGATTCGGTGATATAGGGCTGCACCTCATAGAACTTCTTGGAGTAGATGTTGGACCAGGTGTTCTCCTGTCCGTCGATGGCCTTGGTCTGCAACAGGGTAAACACCTCAGAGAATGGTTTCTTCAGCGGAACGGCATCTACCACCTCAAACTGGGCGGCCAACACATCTGAGGTCATGATGCGGAACTTCATGTCTTTTATATCGGCCGGAACACGGATCGGCGAAGATGAGGAAAGCTGCTTCATGCCGTTGTGCAGATAACCCAGACCAACCAGACCCTTTGGTTCAACGGAAGCAAGCAGCTTCTGGCCAGCGTCACTTTGCTGAAAACGATCCACCGCCTCAATATCATCGAACAAGAACGGCAGATCATATAGCTGCAGGGCCTTGGTATAGCGATCGAATTTAGACAGCGCAGGCGCAGCTATCTGTACATCACCCAGCAACATGGCCTCAAGGACCTTGTTGTCACCGAAAAGCTGGGAATTGGGGAATACCTCAACCTTAACCTTACCGGCAAGACGCTGCTCCACCAGTTCCTTGAATTTATTGGCCATCTGACCTTTAGGGGTATTCTCCGCTACCACATGGGAAAACTTGATCACGATGGGATCGGCGGCGAATAGTGGTGCGGCCATGACCATGGCCGTCAGGGCGGTTATCGCTGTAAGTAGACGTAAGCGCATATTTATCCTCCAAATATTTATGTTGAATGTGTTTTGCACATCCGGGCCCTGGGCCAGGATTAAGCTAGTTATAGCAAATAGAAGACCAACTTTTTCAAACCGGATGGATCAAGCTTAACTCACTGTTATCCATAACAATGTATTTTAGGCATACAAGCAGTCTAGTATAAAAATGTGTGGAAATCCGCCAATTAACGCCTTAACCAGTCACTCGTAAGGGTGGAAATCCGCCGGAATTGCGCATATTACATTGTCTGGTTTGCTAGACATCGCCAATTTTGAGTCTAGAGTTAGATCTGTTGCCATGCCCATTTTGGCAACTGTTCACCATTAGTATGGATATCAACGACAGGAGTGTCTCATTATGGATAGAGTAGTAAAGGGTATTTCCGCATCACTTGTTTTCCTTCTTTCAAGCAGCATCGCAACCACCGCAGCATCAGAAGAATCCGCACAGGCAAAAAAAGGAGTAGATGCCTTCAGGGCATGCTATGAAACCGTTCTGGATAAAGGGGTCGTTGGTGCCCCCACACTGAATATCAAAGTAGTTGTCAGTGAAGACCCCAAAATGGCCGAGGGTACCGGAAGCATAAAATGGGCCTCCCCTGGTCCAGCCTTCAAGGACTTCGAATCACCAATCAAAGGTCCCTGGTATTTCATGTGCACTATGAGTTCGTGCAAGATCCGCTTTGACTTCTCCAGTGCACCAGGGGCAAAGGGCATCAAAGGGATGCTGGTCTCCGATAACTGGGGATCTCCGGGAGTTTTCGAGTATGAATTTGCCGGGGGTTCCGGTGTAGTGAAGCAGAAGGCTGCGGTTTGTAATTAACGGTCCGTTACCATGGAGCAAGGCAGACTTCACGATATGTGTGCTGTGGGGTCTGTCTTGTTTTAGTATCAAATATCGACAAGTGTATTCTTCTGATTCTATTTATACATTTAACGTAAACTAGTTCATTTTTATTTTTCTTTCTGCAAACCAATTTTCCATATGGTAAATAATCTCTGAAATTTGCACATCATCAACCGAGGCATGCCCATCTTTCTCAACAACCTCATCGTAAAGATAAGCCTGGAAGTCGTTAAAGCTGTCCCACACCTTATTACCACTCGCACCGTGTTTTATTTCTTCTGTAACAAACCAGTCTCTGACTGCAATTATTGCTTTATCTACTCTGTCATCATGATGTTTAATGTCTGACCCTGATAGATCTGAGATTGCCTTCTGGAAGCGGTAGCGTTCCTTCTCAAGAATTAAAATTTTCTTCTGCGACCACTTTCCACCTTTTAAATTCAGGCATCCATAATCAATACCAAGCTCAAAAGGCATATTCATTCTATAGTGCTCACCCTTCTCAGATGAAACAATTCTTGAAAGATCATGAATTCCAAATTTAGATTCTTCAATAAGGCTAAGTATTTTTTGAATTCTCGACTCAGCAGAATCAGCACGCTCTAAGGTTAGTCTAGGTTTATAGCCAAAATGAATAATAGTAAATACAATTCCAAGTAGGATTTGACGAAAATCATCATCAAAAGGACAGTTAACAAATACGTTTTTTTCAAACTTGCTAACCACAATGAGACCTATTCTACTTCTTGTCCTTTGGAGGATTGGGATCTCGTCCATAACTATCTTTTTCACGTATCCGACCATCACGACCATGAATATAAAACTCAGCTTTTTGAGATTTAGCTATTTCGCGACCATGCTTTATCGCTTTCTCTTGAGTTTTATGGACTTTTGTAGCTTTAGATGACCCACCTTTCTTTACAGCCCAGCCTCCGCTGGGGTTTTTTACTACGTGTTGAGTTTTCTTAACCATAGTGAGTCATACCTGTAACATGTAATTGTATTGCTGGCACTAAAATCGATATGCGCAAAGAAATATTATCGTAGACTATCAAAGAAGCAACTATTGAAATAGGCCTAAATACAAAAACACCGTCATCCCGCGACTTGATCGCGGGATCCAGTGGTTTTATCAGGATCGGTGATTAGTTTCGCAGCCCTTAACCATTAGTGCATTTCTATCTTTCCGAGCATAGGCTACGAGGTACTTTCTCTTGCTTGTCCAAGAGAAAGTACCCAAAGAGAATGACACTCCGCGACTTGCCCTTCGGGTCCCCTCCGTTCCTCACCACTCCAGGGGCTCCATCGACGAGCGATCCCTCGCCCGCGATGGAGGCGCCGCGTCCATGCGGCGCCCCTACGGGCCTAATCCTGTATCGGTTCCGGTACTCGGCTGCGTCGAAGGAGGTTATTGGTGCCACCCCATAATCCCGTGTGTTACACCGAGCATCGCAGTTGCAAGCGGATATGGCCCAAAGGGGACCGACAGGGATGTCGGTCCTCTTCCGCGGGATAGGGATATCCCGTCGGAAGAGCCACGCTGGAAACGAGAAGCGCAGGGCACCCGTAGGGTGTAACACCCGGGCGCGTTTTTCTTTCGTCCCTTTCTTTTGCGCGTACAAAAGAAAGGGACTCGCAGCTAACGTGCGGAAGTAAGAGAAAAGGTTTGGAATAGATAAGCTGCGAAATTCATTACCAGTATTGCTACAAAGTAACATCCCCCCCCTCACACCAGGCCTCTCCCCTAAGGGGATAGGGAGCGAAAGGGAAGCTGGAAAACCGATTACCGATGTATTAAAAAACCTTTGGATGTGCAAAAAAGGCTCCGATATGGACAAGCTGCGAAATTCGTTACCAGTATTGCTACAAAGTAACATTCCCCCCTCACCCCAACCCTTCTCCCCGATGGGGAGAAGCAAGTCTTTCCTGGATCCCGCGATCAAGTCGCGGGATGACGGTAAAATATTACTGGGTGCCAAAGCAAACTGCAGAATGACGAAAACCACACCACGCAACAATCCACCATAACTACACTCCCAACTATAATGAAATAAAACCACCAAAGGTGTTTAATGTGAAAAGCAAATACGCCTGACCGCAAACCAGGACACACGACAACATGAATGAAGCAAAAGCCAAGATCGACCTACTGATAAACCTGGCCAAAGAAAACCTGCAACCTAAACGCCACTTAGGTCTCTTTATCACACTGGGAGTTGTCACTGCCCTTGTACTCCTCATCTGGATATCCACCAGACCCAAACCGGTAGAGGTCCAGGTGAAACCGGTAGAACTGGGTGATGTGGAACAGACCATAGCCAATACCAGGGCAGGAACGGTAAAGGCCTGCCGCCGCGCCAAACTGTCTCCAGGTGTAGGAGGACAGATCGCCACCCTGGATATCAAGGAGGGAGACACAGTCAAGGCAGGCGCTCTGTTGTTGGAGTTATGGAATAAAGACCTGCGCGCCGAGATCGCCCTGAACGAGAGCGAGGCCAAGGCCACCCTGGCCAATGCGCGCGCCGCATGTCTGCAGGCGGAAGTGGCTGACCGTGAAGCAAAGCGCAAGCTGCAATTAAAGGGCAGCGGTGCCGTATCTGAAGAGCTGGTAGACAAATCTGTAACTGACGCCCAATCCCGCAAAGCAGATTGTGAATCTGCCAATGCCATGGCCAATGTCTCATCAGCACGGGCGGATGTAGCCAAGGCGCAGCTGGAACGCACCCAACTGCTGGCCCCCTTTGATGGCATAGTGGCCGAGATCAACGGTGAACTTAATGAATATGTAACCCCTTCCCCGCCAGGCATAGCCACACCTCCCGCGGTGGATCTGATTGACAACTCATGCTTCTACGTGGCCGCACCCATCGATGAGGTGGATGCCCCCAAGATAGCCATAGGCAAGACCGCGCGCGTCAGCCTGGACGCCTTCGGCGAGAAACGTTTTCCAGGTACAGTGCGCCGTATCGCCGCCTACGTCCTGGATCTGGAGAAACAGGCCAGGACCGTAGAGGTGGAGGTGGAGTTCAGCAACAAGGATGACATCAAACAGATGCTCGCCGGCTACTCCGCAGACGTGGAGATCATCCTGGATGAACATAAGGACACCCTGCGCATCCCGACTGAGGCCATACTGGAGGGCGACAAGGTATTCATATTCAATTCGGAAGACGGGATACTGGAAGAGAGAAAGATAACGAAAGGGATGTCGAACTGGGACTGGACAGAGGTCAGCTCCGGTTTGAACAAGGGTGATCTGGTGGTGACCTCTGTGGACCGCGATGGGGTTAAAGACGAGGCACTGGCCAAGGTGGAACAAGAGAAGAGATAGTGATCAGACTCGAAGGAATATCCCGGAATTTCCAGGTTGGGGATGAGACGGTACACGCCCTGCACCATGTGGACCTGAAACTCAGCAAGGGCGACTACTGCTCCATCATGGGCCCATCCGGTTCCGGCAAATCCACCCTGCTCAACATATTGGGACTGTTGGACCGACCCAATGGAGGACACTACTGGCTGGATGAGATAGATACCATAACACTGTCTGAAGAGCAGCGCGCCGGTGTCAGACGCAACAAGATAGGATTCGTATTCCAATCGTTCCACCTGGTCCCTCGCCTGACGGCGGCGGAGAATGTGGAGCTGCCCATGACACTGGCCGGGGTAGACCCAGAGGAACGCAGGCAGAGGGTGCACGATGTAATGGATCCGCTGGGATTGCTGGATAGGGCCGGACACCGCCCCGATCAACTCTCCGGCGGACAAAGACAAAGGGTGGCGATTGCACGGGCCACCATCATGCAGCCCACCATCCTGCTGGCGGATGAGCCGACAGGTAATCTGGATAAGGCATCCAGCCAGGATGTGATGGATACCCTGGAACTCCTGAATGACAAGGGCATTATCCTGCTGGTGGTGACCCATGACCCTGAGATCGGCGAACGGGCCAAGAAAAGCATCCATATGGAGGACGGCGCCATCAGCCACAACTGACGCCACTACACAGATCCCATGCGGGCAAACGACATACTACAGTTTGGTTTCAGATCCATTTCAGGTACGCCGCAACGTACCCTGCTTATGCTTCTAGCCATGGCCATCGGCGTTGGCTCGGTCATGGTCCTGACCGCCCTGGGGGAAGGCGCCCGCCGCTATGTAACCAATGAGTTTTCCCAACTGGGAACCAACCTGCTCATCGTGCTGCCCGGACGCTCTGAGACCACAGGGGGAGCTCCACCCATCATGGGAGAGACCCCACGCGACCTGACCCTGCAAGACGCCATAGTCCTCACCCGTAACCGCTCCATTCATCAGGTCGCGCCCATAGCCGTGGGCTCCGCACCTGTCTCCCACAAACAGCTGGAACGCGAGGTGAACATCCTCGGCTCCACCGCGGACCTGATGTCGGTAAGGCAACTTGAACTCAGGAGGGGAAGATTCCTGCCGGAGGGTGATCCCAACCGCGGCACCGCTGTTGCGGTTTTGGGCAGCAAATTGAAGAAGGAGCTGTTCGGTAACCAGAAGGCGCTAGGCCAATGGATACGCATCTCTGATCGCAGATTCAGGGTTATAGGTATCCTCAGGTCCAGGGGGCAGTCCCTGGGAACGGATATGAGTGATATCGCCATCATCCCTGTTGCCTCTGCCCAATCCCTGTTCAACACCTCCTCCCTGTTCCGCATCCTGGTCAAGGCCAGGAGCCGATCTTCATTGCCGCAGGCTAAAAACGACATACTTGCAACCATCAAGGAACGACATGACGGTGAGGACGACGTTACCGTCATCACCCAGGACGCCATGTTAACCACCTTCGATGACATCTTCCTGGCCCTGACCATGACCGTGGGCGGGATCGCGGCCATCAGCCTTGCGGTCGCCGGCATCCTCATCATGAACGTCATGCTGGTAGCGGTATCGCAGCGGACGGCAGAGATAGGACTGCTCAAGGCGCTCGGAAGCCCGGGCCGGCAGGTTCTGAGAATCTTCCTGGTGGAGGCGTCACTGCTCTCGGTAACCGGGGCCGTTATAGGCGTGGGTGTGGCATTTTTTGGGATATGGGTATTGGAACAGCTGTTTCCTGACTTCCCCCTGTCCATCCCGCTCTGGTCATTCGCAGCCGCGATCGCCGTTGCCATGATCACCGGTCTGCTGTTCGGAGTCCTGCCTGCAAAGCGGGCCGCCGCCCTTGATCCCGTCCTGGCACTTTCGGGGCGCTGACATGCTGAGCCGCGACTTCATAAAACTGGCAATAGGATCTGTGTTTGCCCATCGCATGCGCAGCTTTCTTACCGCCCTGGGTATAGCCGTGGGCATAGGATCGGTAATACTCCTTACCTCCATCGGGGAAGGCGTCCACCGTTTCGTACTGGGTGAGTTTACCCAGTTCGGCACCAACCTGATCGCGGTAACCCCGGGAAAGGCCAATACCATGGGGATGTCAGGGGCAGTGGTGAGCAATGTGCGTCCCCTGAGTATGGATGATGCCGAGGCCCTGGGCAGGCTACCTAAGATCCTTGATGTGGTGCCTGTGATCCAGGGCAACGCAGCCATCGAATCGTCCCATCGCAGCCGCAGGACCATGGTGCTCGGCGTGGGAGCGGCCGTGCCTGAGGTCTGGCTGATGAAACCGAGCGTCGGCCGCTTTCTCCCGGATGACGACCCGATCCACGCACGACCATTCGTGGTGCTTGGAAGTAAGGTACGATCTGAACTGTTCGCCACCGACAATCCCCTGGGCAAGCGCATTCGCATAGGCAGTGAGAGTTACCGGATCATCGGGGTGATGGAATCCAAGGGACAGATGTTGGGTTTTGATCTGGATGACGCGGTCTACATCCCGGCACAAAAGGCCATGTCCATGTTCAATCGTGAAAGCGTGATGGAGATTGATCTACTGTACTCGGGTGATGCAGATAGCGCTGTGCTATCCAAAAGCATTAGCAAGCTGCTCATCGCCAGACATGGCGGCGAGGACTTTACCATCATCACCCAGGACCAGATGCTGGACACCCTTGGATCAATCCTGAACATCCTCACCCTGGCGGTAGGGGCACTGGGAGCCATATCACTCCTGGTAGGAGGAATAGGGATACTCACCATAATGACCATCGCCATCACGGAACGCACACCTGAGATAGGTCTGTTGCGTGCAATCGGTGCGAAAAGGAGTGAGATCCTGGCGCTTTTCATAGGAGAGGCGATACTGCTGGCGAGTATCGGCGGGGCAGCCGGTCTTGTTATCGGTGCAGGCGGCGCCTGGCTTCTTGGCATAGCCGTACCTCAACTACCAACCCATACACCATGGAGTTATGCCATTGCCGCTGAATTGATCGCAGCCGCTATAGGTCTGGTCGCAGGGGTAACACCTGCATACAAGGCTGCCAACCTGGATCCGGTAGAGGCCCTAAGGACTGAGTAGTAGCTATCTCTTTTTAAACAGATTCATATCTGGAACATCGAGCCACCAGGTTTGACCCACGCCATAGGTGTATCCACTACAATTATATTTTTCCGGCTGTGAATATAAGAGCTCAATATTTGTGTGCTTCTGGCAGAAGGTTACCCCACCGAATACCTGCATCTTGGTTCCATGCAGCAGAGCGGAAATATTAAATTGATTACGATACAGGGCATGGATTCTTGCGAGTACATCATAAACAGCCTCCCACCCCTGTGGCGGAACTGTGAGTATGGTGGCTATTTTCTCTGCATATCTATCCAGGATCTTACCGTGACTTTTTAAATATATTTCCTGAAGCCCTTTTCTACACCTTAGGGTTCCCTGAGATATTATAACCATCTTATCCGGATTGACGGCTTCGATCGTTGATATTGCACGCTCAGCATCGCAACCAAGCAGAACCACCAAGAGAGATTTTTTTTGTTCCAGCTTCTCCCCTACAAAACCTGGAACGGTGATTATATTCTTCACCCCCTTGGTCAGCCATGTGCTTGTTTTGCCGTTTTTCTCAGTGCCATATTTTTCCGGTTCTGAATAAAAGAGATATAGCGGCCTTTCACCTTTCTCTTTAAGAATAAGATCCAGCAGATAGATCATTATTCCACGATTAAAGGTGCTGATATCCACTGCTATATCATCCGCATGACTTATAGCTTCTGTGATTAAATATTTATAAGAGTCCAGCAGTTCATCTTTTACACTGGATTCAACTGGTATCTGAACTGGATCACTATTTGATATGAACCCGAAATGCTGAACAATCTGTGTATGATTCTGCAGGTATGTCTTGGATTCCAGAAAGTCATGTGAATGAAAGACAAATACTGAATCGATACCCGGACAACCTGCAGACGTGTTTATACATGCCAGGCTCCTGGGTTCATAACTGGAATGGCAAAAGAATGCAGTCTTCCCACCTTTTCTGAATGGTGGAAAGCTGTTTTGTATATTTAAAAAATGATGCGCCATTTTCCACCTAAATTAACAGGTGGGTAACGCGTAAGGCATTCCTTATGAATTATTATATATCTTGCTTTGTCCAATCATGGAGACATCCATTTCCAACCATGTTGCCTCTACTGTTCACCCGAAATCAATACTTATCCTATTTCTCAAAATAGGTTTTTTATTGTGTAACAACTGATTATATACATTTTTATAATGAATTACACTCATTTGCCAATTTGACAAGGAATCTCATTCCTCCAGGTATGGGGATTTGGCAAGCGTGTTTAAGAGAATAATTTTCTTAACCAGGTCTTCTTTTGTTGTTCTTCCGGCTCTTCCTTATGCGGCTCATGTCGTATTGGTCTCACCAGGAAGTTCTTCATACATTGATTACATATCTGTTTGTATAGATCCTTAGATTCCTTTAGCAGGGCCTCTTTATCGTGTATGAAGTAGTCAGTTGAGCTATCAGTGAATGCGTCAGCGATCTTTTGGAACCCCTCGAAGGTATCGGCAATGGCAAACTGTAGTGCCTTGTTTCCCAGGAAACCGAGGTCATTTATCATATCTTTCAATGACCTCTCTTCCTCTGTTGTAACTATCAGATTTTGCAATCGCCGCTTCAAGGCCTCATTGAACATCTTAAATTTGCTTACTTTCTCATCATCAGGAATCCCCAGACTACGGTCTATAACTTCCTTCAATTGAGCGATGTTTAGTATCAAATGATAGGTCGATAGATCAGATATATATTTACGCATGGTCGAAAAATCGACTTTTTGCTCGGTGTGCTCCAAGAACTCGTTATTGGAGTAAAGAATAGAGTATATCCTTATCCACTCTGTCAGCCTCTCTGCCCCCACCGAGCTGGACAATCCAAGTGAGGTCCGCTCCAACTCCATAAATGATTTGGATTCCGCTGCTTTCTGTAATGCGGGTGACACCTCAAAAACACCTTCAAGCCCGATGATCTTTTCCTGGGCAATCCGGATCTTTTCCTCATTCTCACTACTGATCATGGATTTGTTCAGTGCGAGATGACTTAGATACGCTTTGGTAATAGCCAGCTCAGACTGAATGCCATTATGGTATAGCTTCATCCTGTCTTCAGCATTGAGATACTCTTCGATGAAGGTAAGAGCAAGTTTCTTTAGTATCACCTGCTGGTCATGATTGACCATTTCCAAAAGCTCATCCAGGATGGATCTTGCATTCTGTGTGAGTTTTGTCGGACACCTATATCCCCATACTCTGCTGACGATCATCACGTAGGATTTAAGGGCATCATCAGTAATAACCTCATTGTCCTTAATGTGTCTAAACAGATTATTAACCGCCAGCCTGAACTTTAACTGCTGTAAGATCGTCGGCTCGATACCGGTGTTCAGATAGTGCTTAAACAGGACCTGTTCATCATCCCCATTCTCCGTAGTTTTTATGCTGCTATCTGAGAATTCCGGTTCTGCACTCGCAAATACGGCCATCAAATATGGCTTGATGCTCAAATATTTATAATTTGACTTTAGTTCACGGGTAAGACGTTCGATCAACCTGGAAATGGTTGTTGCATTCTTGAGTGGAAAATGGCTGAACTTTTGCAGAACGTCAGATACAACCATACGTCCTTTTTCGATCCTAATCATCTCGTCCTTGTATCTGGTCACAAGGTCGTCTGAAAGTTTTTCTGTTTCGCTTTGGTTATAGCCAGCACGCACCTGGATCAAAAATTCCGATGGCATTTTGGTGCTGAGATATATCTTCGCCAGATCATCGCCGAACAACTTGCCCAGCTCCCCGGATATATCCATATAGGTTGCGGTAGCAAATGCATCTCCGGGTTTCTTTATCTCCCGTTCAACATCATGTATTAACACGGCAGCGATCTCATCTAGCTTCACACTAGCGGATACGGCCTTGTTATCTCTACTCAATTTATTAAAAAAACTTGAAAATCCAGGGGCCTGTGTCAAATCCTTTATAGTTCTAATGACGGCGTCTATATCCCTGTTGAGATACGATTTACGCAGTGCCTCTTTATACTCACTTATATCCATTCTGTTTTCCGAACTTGTGTATATTTATATCCAGTTACTCGGAATGTTATCGGCGGAAACCCAGCTAACTTGATATAATAAACCTTAAAATCGTCAAATATCCAGCGTGTTTTATCGGCCTGGGGGATATAATATCCACATATCAGGATAACACCACCAGCACCTGGAGCTGCCTGATCTCGTCCCGCACCGCTGCCGCCTCTTCAAACTCAAGATCTCTGGCATGCTGATACATCTTTTCTTCCAGATGTTGGATCTTCTTACTCATCTCTACAGGCGTCAAAGATGCATACTCCATCTGTTCTTCGGCCACTTTGGCATATTTTTGCGCCGGCATTGAGCCACCCACCCTTGCCCCCTCCATCACATCCTTGATCGCCTTCTGTATGCCCTGGGGGGTAATGCCATGTTCCTGATTATAGGCTAACTGTTTACTGCGCCTGCGTTCGGTTTCATCCATCGCCCTCTGCATAGATCCGGTGATTCGGTCGGCATAGAGTATGGCCTTGCCGTGTATGTTCCTTGCAGCTCGACCAATAGTCTGGATAAGGGAACCTTCCGAGCGCAAAAAACCCTCCTTATCGGCATCCAAGATAGCCACTAGCGACACCTCAGGCATATCCAGTCCTTCCCGTAGCAGATTGATACCCACCAAGACGTCAAACTCCCCCAGACGCAGATCGCGTATGATCTCGATTCTTTCCACGGTTTCGATATCAGAGTGTAAGTAGCGCACCCTAACTCCATGCTCATTCAGGTAATCGGTGAGATCCTCGGCCATACGTTTGGTCAGTGTCGTAACCAGGACCCGCTCTTGTACTTGCACCCGCAGATTTATCTCAGAAAGAAGATCATCCACCTGTGTGGTTACAGGTCGTACTTCCACTTCCGGATCGACCAGACCAGTTGGACGAACAACCTGTTCTACCACCTTTCCGGAGTGATCCAGTTCGTACTGCCTGGGTGTAGCAGACACATATATAGTTTGGGGCGATCTCGACTCAAACTCCTCAAACATCAAAGGACGGTTGTCCAGGGCGGATGGCAGCCTGAAACCATATCCAACCAGTGTCTCCTTACGCGAGCGGTCACCTCTGAACATGCCGCCAACCTGGGGGATGGATACATGACTCTCATCCACCACCAAAAGCGCATTATCAGGAAGATAATCCAAGAGTGTCGGCGGGGCCTCTCCCGGACCGCGACCGGATAGAAAGCGCGAATAGTTCTCGATCCCGGAGCAATACCCCAGTTCCAGGATCATCTCCATGTCATATCTGGTGCGCTGTTCCAGCCGCTGCGCCTCCACCAGCTTGTCATTTTTTCGAAAGTGGTCCAGCCTATCCTGTAGCTCTTGCTTGATCTGATCCACCGCCTGCAACAGTGTCTCGCGCGGTGTTACATAGTGTGATTTGGGGTAGATGGTGTAACGGGGAACCTTCCGCAGCACCTCGCCAGTGAGTGGATCGAACAAGGAGATGACCTCCAGCTCATCATCAAACAGCTCTATGCGCACCGCTTCGCCGCTGGACTCTGCAGGATAGATATCGATAACCTCTCCCCGCACCCTGTAGGTGGCTCTATGTAACTCCACATCATTGCGGCTGTATTGCAATTCCGCCAGACGCCGCAGAATACTCCTCTGTTCTATGCGCTCTCCACGCACCAGGTGCAGCACCATACTGAGGTATGATCGAGGATCACCCAGACCATAGATACAGGACACGGTGGCAACTATTATGGTATCCGGACGCTCTAACAGGGCCTTGGTGGCCGACAGACGCATCTGCTCGATATGTTCATTTATGGACGCATCCTTTTCAATGAAGGTGTCAGAAGAAGGCACATAGGCCTCTGGCTGATAGTAGTCATAGTATGAGACGAAGTATTCAACCGCGTTATTGGGGAAAAACTCCTTCATCTCGCCATATAACTGAGCGGCCAGGGTCTTATTATGGGCCAGGATGATAGTGGGACGCTGTACCCGCTGGATGACATTGGCTATGGTGTAGGTCTTACCGGAGCCGGTCACCCCAAGAAGGGTTTGCCCCGCCTCTCCATCCATCAAGCCTTCAACCAGCTCCTGGATGGCCTGGGGTTGATCCCCGGCTGGATCAAAATCTGCAACTAGTTTAAATTCTTTTGACATAAAAGGATGTTTCTTGGTGCAATGATTAGATATCATTGGAATCTTCCGACAAACTGTAAGTCTACAAGCATGGAAGAATTTTCAACACCGCAACATACTGGAATTTATCTATAATGAGCATTAAATTTTCATCTCGCGTTCAGGCTGTCAAACCATCCCCCACCCTTGCCGTAACCACCCGTGCAGCAGAAATGCGCGCAGCAGGTAAAGATATTATCGGACTCGGTGCAGGAGAACCCGATTTTGATACCCCTGATCACATAAAGGAAGCTGCAATCAAGGCCATCCAGGACGGGTTTACCAAATACACCCCCGTGGACGGTACTCCAGGATTGAAACAGGCCATCATAGACAAATTCAAGCGTGATAACGCTCTGGAGTACACCCCGGAAGAGATCCTGGTCTCCTGCGGCGGCAAGCAGAGTTTCTATAACCTGGCACAGGCCATTCTGGACAGCGGTGATGAGGTGGTAATCCCTACACCATATTGGGTTTCATACCCTGATATGTCCATCCTGGCAGGCGGGTCTCCAGTTTTTGTACATGCCGATGAAAAGCAGAATTTCAAGATAACACCGAATCAGCTCAAGGCGGCTATCACTGAACGCACCAGACTATTTGTGATAAACAGCCCCTCAAACCCGACTGGAATGGCCTATACGCTTGAAGAGTTGGAGGCCTTGGGTGATGTGCTGCGCGAATTTCCCAAAGTCGTGATCGCCACTGATGATATGTACGAACACATCCTCTGGGAAGGAAAAACATTTGTGAATATTGTTAATGCCTGTCCGGATCTGAAGGGTAGAAGCCTGGTCCTGAACGGTGTATCCAAGGCCTACTCCATGACCGGATGGCGTATAGGATACGCTGGTGGGCCAGCTGCCATCATAAAGGCGATGAAGAAGATCCAATCTCAAAGCACCTCTAACCCTACATCCATCTCTCAGGTCGCCGCTCAGACTGCCCTGAATGGACCTCAAGAGTGCATACAGGAGATGCTGGTGCACTTCAAACAGAGACACGATTATGTGGTAGATCGCCTAAATAAGATTGACGGAGTAAGCTGCCTGCCCACAGACGGCACCTTCTACTGCTTTCCGAATGTTCAGGCTGCAATAGATCGCATTGACGGTGTAAATACTGATGTGGAACTGGCAGAGCACCTTATCGAGCATGCCGGTGTGGCCCTGGTCCCCGGTTCCGCCTTTGGTCTGGCCGGCCATGTACGCATATCCATTGCCACCAGTCAGGAGAACCTGACAAATGCTCTGGATCGGCTGGAGAAGGCTTTGGCCAGTTAGAAATATCGTTAATTTCGTAATCAAAGGGAACACATCAGTGTTCCCTTTTCTTTTCTCTGGCACAAAGATAGAATGACGTAATGCGCAGGGATATGCGCACTACAACAAAACGAGGGATCGTCCATGAGAAAGCATCTCAATTTGCTGCTGTCCGTCTGCGGCTTCACGCTGATCGAGACAATAACCACCCTATGCGTCGCCTGCATCCTGTTAGCTTTAGGGATACCTTCATTTTATACAATTATCCAAAATAATCGTATGTCCGCCGCAGTGAATACTATCTTCATCAATCTTAGTCTTGCACGCAGTGAGGCAATAAGGAGAGGAGTTGACATCGTAGTGTGCCCATCCATCGATGGACAGGGCTGTGCAGATACCACGCGCTGGGATCAGGGATTCATGATGTATGCCGACAGCAATCATAACAGGTCATTTGACTCTGGAGAGGCAATACTAAGACATATAGATAGTATATCCGAGTCAATCCATATCAGTTCAACCATAAAGCGCAAAAAGACCGTATATAACCCATATGGACATGTCTACGGTTACAACTTGACCATAACCTTTTGCGATCTCAATAACACGGCAGATCCTGCAGCAGTGATAGTTAATAATAGCGGTAGGGTACGTCGCACATCGACCAATTCTGGCGGTGAAATCCTTGTTTGCAGTTTTAATTGATTTATCGCTATTGACCGGGCCATGACAGACCATTAATATACGCGCCTTCATTCCCCGGTAGCTCAGTCGGTAGAGCGGGTGACTGTTAATCACTAGGTCGGCGGTTCGAGCCCGTCCCGGGGAGCCATATAAAACAAAGGGTTACATAAACATGTAACCCTTTGTTTATTCCACACTAGTTTTTCAATTGTACACCCGCCAGCCAGTTCTTTATGCGGATAGTATATTCATAGCATGTATCCTGGTGAATAAAACATATCCTGCACAACATCTGTCATGTGACGCATAATTACTGTAGGGGTTAATGAATTCACTCAATAATAGAAAATAAATTCCTTAATGTGCCGCTGAAAATAAAGTGGTCATTATGGTCCTAATATGACCATGACCATAGTATCTATCACATTGATTTAATTACCAAATAATAGATTAGACTGTATACTGTATATTTATTAAAGAAAGACGTTTCTAATGTCGATACAAGATAATAGATGTTTTGTTGGGGTGTAAGCGGAGGCTCCGATACAGTGCGAAGTGGAATTGCTGCAGTAATCCTAATGCTTGGTTTTACCATATGGATGACGGTCGAACCAGATTCCACTGGCCGAACTAAAATAGACGCTACATACATCCCTAAGGCAGATAGCCAGCCTATTGTCCCCATCCCTGAAACCATGGAATTAGATCCATTAAAGATAGAACTTGGGCGAATTCTATTTCACGATAAGCGCTTATCTACGGACAATACTATATCTTGCAGCAGCTGCCATGATCTAAATATGGCTGGACAGGATGGACTGGCTGTATCAGTCGGAGTTAACGGGCTCAAAGGTTCCATCAACAGCCCTACTGTCCTGAATAGCGGATTTGCCTTCCGCCAGTTCTGGGATGGCCGCGCTCCCAGCCTGGAAGAACAGGTTGCGGGCCCTATTCACAATCCGATTGAAATGGATTCCAATTGGCAGGAAGTTACGGCAAAACTAAATAAGGATCCCCTGATAGTTACAAAATTCCAATCTATCTGGGTAGAGGGTATAACCCCGACAAATATACAGATAGCCATTGCCGAATTTGAACGCAGCCTGATCACACCTAATTCGCCATTCGATCGGTACCTTAAAGGTGACAGCCATTCTCTAAATGATAAAGAGCTAAAGGGTTGGCATCTATTCCGCGAACTTGGTTGTATCTCATGTCATCAGGGAATTGGTATTGGAAATAATATGTATGCCAATCTAGGCGTGATGGGTGACTATTTTTCTGACCGCGGCCATCCCATAGTGAAGAGTGACCTTGGTAGATACAATATTACCGGAAATGAAAATGACAGATACGTCTTCAAGGTCCCCGGACTACGCAATGTGGCCTTGACCGCTCCCTACTTTCACGATGGATCAATTTCCACCCTGGAAGAGGCCGTAAGCACCATGGCGCGTTACCAGCTTGGCATACACTTAAGTCAGCAACAACAAGACTACTTGGTTGCCTTCCTCAATGCATTAACCGGCGAATTAGACATGGAATAATTATGAGGCAAGTAAAAACGTCCCATGCAATTCTTACCCTAACCTCCCTGTCCATGGTGATATTACTGGCTCTTTTTATGCCAGGCATTATCGATAAAGGAATACGTCACGTACATGTGCAGGAGCACACTATTGCCTTGCGTTCTGTCTCCAGCAGCTTCCGTGAACTGGTCATAAGCTTACGTCATGGTGTTACATATAACTATGATAAAGCCAATTATCTTGAAGAACAGATCAGCCAGCATCAGAATATGCTTAGAGAGATGATCGATAGTCCCACTGAACTAAAGGAGATACTTGATTCGTATATACAGTTAAGCGAGCAGCGAAAACAACAATGGGAACATTTTAAACAATATAACGCTATTGTGCGAAACTCCATGCACTACTTCCATACAGGACTACCAAGACTCCTTGAACTTGCTCAATCATCCAACCTCCCAGATAAGGTAGATGTATATCTCTCAAACCTAAATACATCTGTTCTGCTTTTCGCCCTGGGAGAGGGCCTTGACACCGAACAGAGACTTTTGTCTATACTCGATAAAATACGCTCGCACCTGATTGGATCAAATACTAGATTACGTTCCGAATATGAACTACTGGAGCGGCATGTACATATAATTATTCAATATGTACCGATAGTCACTGAGACAGTGTCTTTTCTGGTAAGCGGAAAAGAGCGGGATAAACTAGATCAACTGGAACAAATAAATAACTCCATGCTTGTTACTGAAAGCAGGCGTGCATCAATCTATCGTGGCGGACTGTTATTTAGTGCATTGATGTTGTTATTAGGGTTGGTGGTAATGGCCGTACGCTATCTGGAAAGCCAGCGCAAGGCATCTCAACGCATGGCATTTGTGAAGAGTGTAACTGACACCCTTAGCGTCGGCGTTATCGCCCTCAATCAAAATGACAAGGTGGTTTTTGCAAATCCGAGAATTGAAGAGATGCTAGACAGTACCCCTGGAGGACTTCTTGATATCGAGTTTCACGCTTCTGGTTTTCATGTTGACACGGACGGCAACCCGGTATCTGCCGCAGAATGTAATGTTTCGAAGCCACGCAATAATCCCGAGAATATCCGGAGCATACATTACCTGCGCAGCCTGGACGGACGCATCATTCCTACGGAAGTTAATGCGACAAAAATCGAATTAAGCGATGGCATAGGACGAGTGGCAGTCTTTCAGGATATCACTCAACGACTTGATGAAGAGAGGAAGTTACGCCTGGCAGGATCAGTATTCCATAGCAGCCAACAAGGCATCATCATAACCGACTCACGTGGTGAAATTATCCAGGTTAATCCTGCCTACTGTCACATGACAGGGTACGAAGAACACGAGCTAATCGGACAAAACCCTCGCATCCTTAAATCAGGACTACAAGATAGAGAGTTCTACTCTGACATGTGGCGCACCCTAAAAGAACATGGCAGCTGGAATGGGGAACTCTACAATAGACGCAAGAGTGGCGAGCACTATGTACAGTGGGCAAATATAGATGTTGTTAGAACAGATCAAAATGAACTGCTTTATGTAGGTATTGCTTCTGATATTACAGAGTTGGTAACCGCACGTGAACGCCTGTCGAAACTTGCCTACTATGACACTCTTACGAATTTGCCTAATCGAGTGCTGTTCCAAGATAGAATATCCCAAACCATAGCCCAGGCCAGGCGCGAAAACGTCGGTTTTTCATTGATCCTTGCAGATCTGGATGATTTCAAGGCGGTCAATGACACGATGGGTCATGCGGTAGGCGATAAATTGCTAATGAAAGTCGCTGATCGACTACAACATACCACCAGAGAAGCTGATACAGTAGCACGTCTGGGAGGCGATGAATTTGCCATGGTTCTACTAAATGTTGATGAGCCGCATAAAGTTGCACATATTGCATCACACATCCTCGATACCCTCTCCCAGCCTTACAAGATAAACGGACTTGAGATAACAACCAGTGTAAGTCTTGGCGTAACCTTCTGGCCCCTGGACGGAGAAGGCATTGATGAATTACTCAAGAACGCTGACGTGGCCATGTATAGGGCCAAGGAGTTCGGACGCAACAACTATCAGTTTTTCACCAGCGATATGGCGGAGAATGTTGTCAATGCCCTGCGCATAGAGAACGGGCTGCGTCATGCATTGGATTGCGGGGAACTGGCATTGCATTATCAACCACAGATCGATCCATCCGGCAAGGCCATTAGCGCTGAAGCACTTATGCGCTGGAACTCAGAGAGTTTGGGATGGGTGCCTCCCAGCCAATTTATTCCGGTTGCTGAGAGATCCGGCCTCATAGTACCGATAGAGGCATTTGCCCTTCGAGAGGCCTGTAGACAATGTGCTGAATGGCGTTCAACCCTCTCTCCTGACTTCCGTATCGCGGTTAACATCTCAGCCGCGCAATTTAGACATGAGGGTCTGTTAAACAGTGTCAGAGGTGTCTTACACGAATTCAACCTTCCCGGATCCGCCCTGGAATTGGAAATAACAGAAAGCGTACTTATGGACGATGTAATTCGTGGCCAATCTGTGATACGTGATTTGAAAAAGATCGGTTGTTCATTGGCCATAGATGACTTCGGAACGGGCTACTCATCCCTGGCCTATCTAAATCAGTTCAAAGTTGACGTACTCAAAATTGATAAGAGTTTTATAGACGGACTGGGAGTGGAATCTGACGATACATCCGTCGTTGAGGCCATTGTAAGTCTGGCCAGAAGTTTAAACATGACGGTGGTTGCTGAAGGCATTGAAACTGCTTATCAGTTGGAAGCTATAAGAAATATAACCAATTACACCGGTTATCTTACTCAGGGATACTTTTATTCCCCACCAGTAGCGGCGGATATTTTTGAGCTTAAATATCCAACCTTTAATCAACTATCATTGGTCAGTGATAATTAATCCACAGGATCATTCTGCCGCTTAGCCCCTGCTCGCAGACCAAATAAAAACCCACCAAAACCACCCAGGATTATTCCAACTAACAAAACAAATGGTATGCCGATTAGATGTATGGTTACTGCCATAACACACTCCATGGAAACCTATATTCAGTCAGCTATGACCTCGTGCTGCCGCACCACCTGGATAAATGCATCTACCACTTCAGGGTCCCACTGGCCTGATTCACGTTCAACCTGCAATATCTGTAACGCGCGTTCAGATGACATACCTTTTCTATAGACCCTATCACCTGTCATAGCATCCCAAGTGTCGGCGATGGCAACTATCCTGGCGAGCAATGGAATCTCCTCACCCTTCAAACCATTGGGGTAACCATTACCATCCCATCGTTCATGATGGGATGCAGCAATTTCACGATGCCGTTCAAAACGTCGCAAAGGCTGTAAGATATGCGCTGTCATATTAGGATGACTACGCATGGTGTTAAATTCTTCATCCGTCAATTTATCCGGTTTGTTCAGGATGGCGTCGGGAACGGCGATCTTTCCAAGATCATGCATCAATGCACCATGCTTCAGCGTTTGGATCTCATCCTCAGGTAGCCCCATATGCTTGGCCAGACGCACAGACCAACTGGATACTCTGGATGAATGGCCAGCCGAATATCTGTCCTTGGCTTCCAGTGCCTTGGCAAGTGATTGCAGAACCTGGATATATGCTGCCTCTTGCTCCTCAATCAACTGCTCCATGCCGTCCGCCATGGCATTAACAGCTCTACCCAATTGCGCGAGTTCACCCTGTCCACGCACTTGGATCCTTCCACCAAAGTCACCATCAGCAATCCGGTTGGACATATCACCGATCACTTTGATTGGACTCAGTAGACTACGGTGCACCACCAGCCATAGAAACCACAGCATGATTAGACCCGCGACCACTGATACCATCATGGTTCGTAATTCATAGACATCATCTATCTTCTGAATAGTATTCTGAGTGCGTTCCAGGTCAACTTCTACCTCTATGACACCGGCCACATCGCCTTTCAAATGCAGTGGGATTAATACCTCAACGATAGGGATCTCTCTTTTACGTATTACATCCCGCTTCCACTCTATTTCATCGCCTATGTAGTTTCTCCCATACTTAAGCACAACTTCTTTATATCCAACAATGTTTTTACGCACCTCGCCCTCATCACTGCTATCGGCCAGTACATTACCCTCCTTGTCATAGATATAGAGCCGAAATACGGAGAACTCCATATCTTCATGATCGTGCTTAGCCCTTCGAATAATGTCCTGCAATGCAACCGGATTCAGTGGGTCATCGAGACCGGCAATCTCCCTTTCCAAACCATGCAGGAAAACCAATGCCTGCTTCTTTGATTGATCCAAAAGTGTGTTCTCGATCAGATCCTCCTGGGTACGAAGTACGAATATCGAGTAAATCACTAACCCAATGGCTATCAATCCAACGACCTTTTGCGATAGAGAAAGCGATCGTCCCCAAACATATTTTGAACCATGGGAAGACGAAGCGGTTGTATTTTGATTATTATCTATATCTATGAGTTCAGACATGTTGACCTGCTTACTTTATGAATGAAATAGTCTTTAATTCATTCTAAAATTTTCACTCCGGGGACACCATTGTTTATGGCGCAAAGACATCTCCGTTCCTGCTCTTCATGCAGCTGAAATCGCTTAGTACAAAGCATATAGCGGCAGGGATTCAATAATATTTAACACAGACATAATTAACATTAAATACTACACATTACTCATTGTATTTAATGGATTTTATTATAATTTAGCGATACTGGTAGGATGCGCTTCAGCGGGGACGATGCCAACTCGCCTAAAGCATTTATTTTGGAGATTAAGGGGGAGATCAAACAGATATTATTTTCAATGCATATCACCTATCCCAGATATCTTTAAGTTCTCCTAAACGACGGCCATAACCCCGTCGACGAGGGTTTTTTTTGGTCTCATATCTGATCAGGTCACGGCGATCCGGTTGCTTCCTGCGCTGCCCTGATCGTCGATCAGGTTCTGAATTAGATGTTATCTCACTCTTCATATGAACTCCCTCTCAAACCTGTTTGGCTACATAAGTCTAGCACTATTTTGTTTAACAGATAAGAACACGAATCATGAAGAGTAATGAAAAGAGTGTTTTTACAGCCTATACTCAAGCTGTTATTGGAAAACATATCTATAGGGAACGCCATTCTGGTTCTGACGCATGCATCCCTATAGCGGGGCCATTTCCGGGCATCCAGAGGGAGGTACAGCAATTCGTGTATGAATTATTTGCCCGCCTGCGCTATCTGATTATCGACGACTTTGAACAAATGCGCGTCTCCTTCAAGGGGATGCTAACAAGTTTTGGCGCTGAGAATATTGAGACCTGCCCATCTGGCGAGAAGGCCCTAAGTGCGCTCTCTACAAATAGTTACGATGTGGTGATCTGTGACTACAATCTCGGGGACGGCAAGGACGGACAACAGGTATTGGAAGAGGCGCGCTACCTGGGCTATCTTGGACACGCCTGCTGCTTTTTCATGATCACCGCCGAAAGTAATATGCCTATGGTTCTTAGCGCCTTAGAGCAGCAGCCTGATGAATATATGATCAAGCCGATCAATTCCGATGCCCTGGAGCACCGTCTCATCAGCACACTTAAACGCAAGCAACAGCTCAAGGTAGTTGATCAGGCATTGATGGATGGTGATAAAAACAGTGCTATTGAACTTTGTCGCGAACAACGGGGCGGAAACCCTAAAAACAATCTCTATCTTGCGAAGCTGCAGGCCGAGCTTTGTATAGATCTTGAACGTTACGATGATGCGGCGTCTATTTATAATGAAATGCTAAATATTCGTGACTTTCCCTGGGCGAATTTCGCTCTGGCGAAGATTGATTTCTTGCACAATGACCTAAAGAGCGCTGAGGATCGCTTTCTTAGCTTGACCCAGGAGAATAGATACTATGTTGAGGCCTATGATTGGCTGGCCATGATTTTAGAGGAACAAGGCGATAAGAGGAGGTCCCAAGAACTTCTCCAAGATGCAATCAAACTCTCGCCCAAGGTTGTCAGTCGGCAACGCAAATTGGGTGATCTGGCTCTGCAGAATGGCGACATAACAGTGGCCACGCGCGCTTATCAGGCAGCTGTCTATTGGGGCGAATACTCCTGCTTCTCCAGTGCACATGAATATCGGCAGTTGGCAGATATATACAATACCAATGACCAACAGCCAATGTTACTCAAACTTTTATCCGAAGGCCGCAAGCGTTTCAGCAGAAACCCCACCAACCTGATTCAGATATTGAGCAGACTGGTCCGGGCAAAACTACTCATAAACGAAAATGATGTGGTCAGTAACTATATACAACAGATCGATCAATTAGTTGCCGACTACAAGGGGATGTTTTCCGAGGAAGATCTACTTAATGCAGCCGATGATTTGCTTTGTGTCTCAAAGAGTGACGAAGCAAAAACATTGCTGGGAATTCTACTATGCAATCACCATGATAACGACGAGTTGACTGCAAAGATACATAAATTAATGAAACGACACGGCAAAGCAAAGGAAGCAGATACACTGATTAAAAACATAAGTGATGAATTGAAGGAGATTCAAGATAAGTGTCTCTCTTTAATACAAGATGGCGGGATAGAACAGGCAATAACCATGCTGAATGATATCTTATACGACTATCCATCCAATAGGACCATAGCTCTCATGTCGGCCAACACCATGATCAATTACATGCGAGAGCGCGGACCGGATCAGGGTTACTATTTCAGGTGCCGCCATCTGTTAAATCATCTGCTGTTGAGGGACCCACAGGATA
Organism: Sedimenticolaceae bacterium; assembly: GCA_050290785.1. GTDB lineage: Bacteria > Pseudomonadota > Gammaproteobacteria > Chromatiales > Chromatiaceae > JAAGZL01. The sequence goes on from JBNKIR010000044.1 coordinate 39,116, forward strand.
CAGACGCTGAAGAGTGTCTCAGTGATTTAAATCAAATACCGGCTTGACCAAAACAGGAGGTCCAGTTGCAAAACGAACCGCAGAATGAGAAAACATTGGGATTGACCTCGGCCTTCGCTATGGTCTCCCACGACATCAAAAACTCCCTGGGCATTTTACTGAAATACATCAGTACTATTTCGGAAATCTGCGACCTGGAGGCGACCGGCATCAGTCAGGAGTGCGCTAACATGGAGTATGAGATCAAGCGCATCAATAATAACCTGGTAAAAATGCTAACACTGTTCAAGGTAGAAGAAGGCAACTATATGCTCAATGTAGATGCCCATTCAATCAGCGATTTTCTTGAAGAGAGCATGCTGGAGCATGGAGACATTTCCAAGAACAAAGGGATCGGATATGAAATTGAATGTAGTGAGGATCTCTACTGGTACTTTGATCGAAACCTGATGATGGGGGTGATGAGCAACGCCATCAATAACGCCTTGCGCTATACCAAGGATTGGCTGAGGATTTCAGCAGAAACTACTGATGAAGGACTAGTCATCTCCGTGGAGGATAACGGCAATGGCTTTCCTGAATCGATGCTGGCAAAGCAGTTGGAATTTTTTCGCCCCGAATCTGGATTTCTCAATAATAATACCGGACTGGGACTCTATTTCACCCAGGTGGTGTTGGATCTGCATAAACACGACAGCAAACAGGGTCGGGTAACACTCTCTAACGGAGGAGTCATGGGAGGTGGATGTTGTAGTATCCTATTACCCTAAATTTTTGCCCCCCTCAACTCCAATAGCTTTTTGTATGCCGCTTTGCTTGATATCATATCACGAGCCAAAGCTACCCCAGCTTCAACACTTTCCGCGCCTCCCCCCAGGTGGATGCGTACGCCTGCATTGAACAAAATCGCATCCAGATGGGTGTCATCATCTCCAGCCAGAGTTGCTATTATCCTAGCTACCGCACCGACCGTCTCTTCGCAGGGGTGATGCGTCTTCTCCGCGAGACCAAAATCTGTCGGGGCCAGAGTATATTTCTCTATCTTCCCGTCACGATATTCCGCAACTGCGGTTGGGGCCAGAGGCAACTCATCACCACCATCAAGACCCTGTACAGCCATCACCCGCTCCTGCCCTCGCTCTCCGGCTACGGTCACGAAGCGCTCCATAAAATGCGCATGGGCGGCACCGACTAAAGATCGTTTGGCACCTGCAGGATTCAACACCACCTCACATGTATGCAGGAAGGAGCGGTAAAACATGATTTGGCGATACGGCTTGAGACGCTCCACTCCATGCAGGTATCTGGAGGCATGCAGATGGCCAAATCCAATTTCTTCGATGTCCTTCTCTACCAGGGAGGGTTCACGGGCAGCAGCGATCCCCATCGCCTCCAACATGCGCGCATTGGTCACGCCGTTTTTCGGCGTAAGTTCGGTATTGGAGTGCAGTATTACAGGTACGCCGGCTGCAGCGGTGACTATGGCGGCAGGCACACTCAGATTCAGTGCCTTCTTCCTTCCGTCATATGGACCGTTACAGTTCAGAAGATTTTTCACCTTGGGTTCGATCAAGGTCGCAGACTCTTCCATGGCATCCAGGAAGCCATGCATCTCTTCCACCTTAGCGCCTTTAAAACGCATGGCGGTTAGAAATGCCCCAATCTGAACCGGATGCGCTTCAGCGGAAAACAGAAAGTTAAGGGCCTCCCTAGCCTGTTCACGGGTCATATCCTTGGCACCGTGCCGTCCTTTGGCAGTGGTTATAAGGCGGGAGCGGAATTTTCGTCCAGCCTCACTTGAAAAGTCCTGCATTGATATATCTCTCTTACTCTGAAAAAACGAAAGGCAGTTCTGTGCTCTGCTGATACTCCCTGCCACCGACCACCCGCTCCGGTGCGATCTTTTTACGCGCCTCAATCAATACATCGGCAATACGCCGATCCTGTAACCGGTAACGCGGCTCCAAACCGATCCCATCAATATTGGGGCACTCTTCCTTGAAAATGTGTCGATAGAGATCGCTCATCATTCCATAACGACTCGCCATCAAGGTGTTGGTGGCCTGTTTTATCCTGGTTACCGCATCGTTTTCATAGTTAAAGAAGCTGGTGATCAACATAACTGATATGGCATGCAATACGTCATACTTAACATGGGCGATAAGTACAATTAAGTGTTTCTGTGTAAGTTCAACATCGTTTTTCCAGGCCCAGCGTACTATTCCACCGAGCAGCAGGCTGAAAAATTCCGGAACACCCCACTCCATTCCCAGCCCAACGGAGGCCAGCGACTCCAGCTCAGAAAAACTTGGATGATCGGAAAGCAGCCGCTGGGTCAGGACATTGTCCGCCACACCTGGCAACATGGGTATATCCTGTTGTTCAAACGGTATACCCATGCCGTCGAACATAAAGCGATACATCCCTATGTGGGTGGTGGAGTTCAACACACCGTACATATCAGGATAATCCTCTATGGAATGGGTGGCCACACCGTACTCATCCGCCAGCAACTGCGCCAGAACAATCTGCGCCAGTTCCGAGACCCTCTCATTCAGACAACCATAGGGTAGTGATATGAGTCCGGAAAAACGCCCCAGGGCCAGGGCCACGCACTGACGTGTATTCTTGATCTGATTAAAGTACTGCTTGGCGAACAACTCCAGTTGGGCCTGATTGAAATCACCCTGAAAGATACGCAGAAAAAACGGATGAATCCATACCGGATGCTCCATGACATGATCATGCAGATCCAGGAATAGTTCCCGTAGAGCTCCGGGGCGGAACAGATCCAATTCACTAAAGAGGTTCCCATCATCCTTCACGGCGATAGAGCGAAGCTCATCCAGCATCTTTTTTAGCGGATTTTCAGGATCCTCCAGTTGATCAATGATCTCAGAGAAATCCTTTTGCTGACTAACCTTAAACTGCCGCAAAACTTCTTCGGCACTAAGATTGAGGAGTTCGGGAAAGGGATGTACTTCGTCCAACAGGCGCGGCGTCCCATCCGGTCTTACCGTTAGGAGATCTGAGAATTGCCTACCGCCTTCTGTGGTTGAGTCTGGTCTATTCATACTACTGCCAATATGGATACTGGGAATAAAAGCTATTCTGCATCCTCATTGGGTTGGATTCAATGAAAATCAACAGAAGAGTTAGTATGGAATGCAACCGGCAAAAGTGTGGGTTTACATATACTAGCTGGCATACGCATCTATGTATCGCTATTACGTTGTCTGCCTATCTGCCACAGACCGACAAGAAGACCTGCAAGAAAGAGAGGGAGACCGATAAATCCACTAAGGCCGCCGCCCACCATACTGCTCGAGAACATGACAAACAAACCTGAGGCTATCAGTACGATGGTAATAATTCGATAGATAATCTTCACAACTACAATTCCTATAAGGGATACCAGGGTTTTCAAATCTACACCATCATGTTTTACCTGAGGATGACAATCCGCAATATCAGGATTTATGTCGACCTGTATACTGACGCCAGTAATTACAGCAACAGATGATAAGTATGATCCGCAATACCGCAACTGAATTTGGCAGTTTTTCGAAAGTGATGCACTGGTCGATGGCGGGCATGATCTTCGCCCTAATCATCATCGGCATATACATGGGAGATCTCCCCAGAGTTACCGATGAAGAGAAACAGTTCGTGTCGCAACTTTATGCGATACATAAATCGTTTGGCGTCTTCGCCATGTTATTTATGGCCATACGTCTGGCATGGATAACGGTCGTCAGCCCCAACCCTCCCCTGCCAGCACTTTTTACAGGCAGAGAGCGTATACTGATTGAAGCCATAAAAACCGCGCTCTATCTTATGATGATCATGCTACCGCTGAGCGGCTATCTTATGTCTAACGCCAATGGGCACACAGTCACCATCTTTGGACTATTCGAGTTGCCAATGGTTATCAGCCAGGGTCAAACATCATACAACCTGCTCCAGGCCATACACATGATCGGTGGGTGGCTGATGCTCCTGATTATACTTGCGCATGTTGCTGGTGTGATAAAACACTATCTCGAAGATGAAGGCACAGAAAAAGATGTACTGCAGCGTATGCTGTGAACCAACACCTAACCCGCATTCATCTGTAACTTACGGTACAGAGTGCGCTCGCTTACACCAAGTTTCGCAGCCAGGGATTGACGATCACCGGGGTAGACGGCTACCGCCCACTCCAGGTAGCGCTTTTCCATCTCCTCGAGTGGCATGATGCTGCTGAATTCCATCTCCGCCTGCAAAGAAGTCTGATTACCCGCTATTAGATCCGGGAAGTGTTCCGGCTTGAGTATGTCGCCATCCGCCAGTACCAGGGCCCGCTCCAGCAAATTACGCAACTCTCGTACATTGCCTGGAAAATCGTGAGTCGCCAAAAGTGAAAGCGCTTCTCTGCTCATAGTAACCGAACGCCCTTGCTCAATCCTGGCGAGCAGTTGCTCGACCAGCTGAGGCAGATCCTGGATTCTCTCGCGTAATGGAGGAAGAACAATCGGAAACACATTTATGCGGTAGTAGAGATCCTGACGAAAGCTGCCCTCTCTGACCATCTCGTCCAGATCACGATGAGTAGCGGCAATGACCCTGAAGTTGGCCCGGAGAGGTTCAACTCCACCCACACGCCTATATGTTCCAGTCTCCAGCAGTCGCAACAGTTTCACCTGTAGTGGCAGAGGTATATCCCCCACCTCATCCAGAAACAGCGTCCCGCCTTCTGCCGCCTCAACCAGACCGACCTTGCGTGAAAGTGCCCCGGTAAAGGCCCCGCGCTCATGCCCAAACAGTTCACTCTCGAACAGGGTCTCAGTGAGACTGGAGCAATCTACTGCAACGAATGGCGCATCAGCATGGGGGCTCATGTCATGGATGGCGTGTGCCACCAACTCCTTGCCGGTACCTGATTCTCCCAGGAGCAGTACCGATGAGTCTTTGGCGGAGACACGACGGGCCAGCTCCAACATGCGCAGAAATGGTCTGGCGAACCCCACCAGCTCACGATCCTTGGTCCCCAGCCTGGCATGGCGCAGGATACGCATGGTCTCCAGGAAATAGACACCATCCTCATCTCCTGATACCGGCGCAATGACCACCTCTACATGCTCAGGTCCGGCCGGGGTGTGGTGGACATGCAGTACCCGACGAGGCTCACCGGAGAGCAGACAGTCGCGCAGTGGACAGCTCTCCCCGGCCTGATCGCAAGGTGTGGTGTAGTGGTGTGATACCTCGTAACAGAAGCGCCCACGTACACTGTCATCCACACCGAACTGGCGTCGATAGGCATCGTTCACCGCTACGATCCTGTAATCAGGTGTCATCAGCACCTTGGGCTCTGGTAGGGCCTCAAGCAGTTGGATGATGTCTGGTAGGTTTTTTGAAACAGTTTCTGACATATCCACTCTCTCTATCTCATGTCATATACGACAGCGAATTCATCATATTCTGCCATATATGACATATACCAAAAACAAATAATTAATCGGTATGGATAAAATTATTCTAACGCATTGATTATATTAACGTAATAAAACATGGCACATAAGCTGCATTGATAGAATTATGCTGTAGGTGGCAGTTAGACAGGCTCTATATATCCATTACACAAATACGTCATTTCGCACACGGCGGTGCGTCGAATAACATATTGATTTATAGGCTTTTTTTATTAACATAATATTCAATCGCACCCGATAACAACGAGAGACAACGACAGAGGAAACAGTTTTATGAAGATCGCAGTTACCAGTCAGAATTTCAGGACCATCACCCCACACGCCGGCAAGACGCGTCGTTTTCTCGTGTATGAGATCGACCCATCCGGCGAGGTGATAGAAGGCGAGCGGCTAGATCTGGACAAGATGATGACCATGCATGAATTCCAGGGCAATCAGGACGCCCACCCCCTGGACGAGATGGATGTGATTATCTCAGGCAGCGCCGGGGCCGGGTTTGTCCAGAGACTGCATGCCCGTGGAGTGCGTGTAGTCGTTACCGGAGAGACGGATCCGATGCAGGCCATTGCAGATCTACAGAACGACCGGATAAAACCGCCTGCCCCCCATTCGTGCAACCACCACAATCACCATCACAGCCACACCCATCATGGTATCCGCGTTGTAAAGGGCAGTGAGGGGAATTGAGGTTTTATTGAGTGGCGTTACCTATGACTGATATGTCCAACAAAGATAGACCCTTATCCAGAGAGATAGCCACGCTTCTGATTGTGAAGATTATCGCGCTGACCGTCATCTGGTACACATTTTTCCGCGAACCGGTGATCTCATCCATGATCGACGGCATGGATCCGGAACAGGTATCGACTGCGCTACTACGTCACCAGGTAGAGACTAACCAAACTAAAGCAAACTGGAACCAAAGAGACTGACCTTAGAATGGTCTGCATTGAAATCTCAAATCTAAATCTAAAACAAGAGGCGAAAACTATCGATGATTACTGAAGAAGTTGTTGATCTGTCGCGATTACAGTTTGCTGTAACCGCCTTTTATCATTTCTTATTTGTGCCATTGACGCTGGGTCTCACCTTTATCCTGGCCATCATGGAGACCACCTACGTGATGACCGGCAAAGAGATCTACAAAGACATGGTGAAGTTCTGGGGCAAGTTGTTCGGCATCAACTTTGCCCTGGGCGTCACCACCGGCATCACCATGGAGTTCGAGTTCGGTACCAACTGGGCCTACTACTCCCACTACGTAGGTGATATCTTCGGCGCACCGCTGGCGATCGAAGGTCTGATGGCATTCTTCCTGGAATCCACATTTATCGGTCTGTTCTTCTTTGGTTGGGACAAGTTGTCGAAGCGTCAACACCTGATGGTCACCTATCTGACGGCCATCGGTTCCAATCTCTCCGCGGTCTGGATCCTGATCGCCAACGGCTGGATGCAGAATCCGGTGGGTGCAGAGTTCTCCTACGTAACCATGCGCATGGAGATGACCAGCTTCCTGGAGCTGATATTCAATCCTGCGGCACAGGCCAAGTTCGTACACACCGTCTCCGCCGGATATGTAACTGCCTCGGCCTTCGTGCTGGGCATCAGTTCCTGGTACCTGCTCAAGGGACGGGACATCGAGTTCGCCAAGCGCTCTTTCCGCATCGCTGCGGCCTTTGGCCTGGCAGCGTCACTATCGGTGATCGTCTTGGGTGATGAATCAGGTTACGCGGTGACCGAACACCAGAAGACCAAACTGGCCGCCATGGAGGGTATGTGGGATACCGAGCCGGCCCCGGCTGATTTCACCCTGTTCGGAATTCCGGACGAAGAAGCCAGGACCAATCATGCTGAGATAAAGATCCCCTATATGCTGGGACTGATCGCGACCAGATCCGTAAGTGAGGAGTTGCCTGGCATCAACGAACTTGAGGAAAACGCTGCACAGCGCATCAAACGTGGTGCAGTTGCAGTAACGGCACTTGAGGCACTGCGTAAGAACGGTGCTGACCAAGAGGCCCGCGCCACGTTTGAAGCAAGCAAGGATGATCTGGGATACGGTCTGCTGCTCAAGAAATACACGCAGGACGTCAGCCAGGCCACCCCGGAGATGATCCAGCAGGCGGCCAGTGACAGTCGCCCGCTGGTAGCGCCCATGTTCTGGACCTTCCGTTTCATGGTCCTGCTCGGCTTCCTGCTGTTAACGCTGTTCGGACTGTCGTTCTACTACTCGGCCAAAAATCTTTTCCTGGAAAAGCGTTGGCTGCTGAAGTGGGCCTTGTTCTTTATCCCCATACCGTGGATCGCATGTGAACTGGGCTGGTTCGTGGCCGAATTCGGTCGCCAGCCATGGAGTATCTACGGAATCCTTCCCACAGGTCTTTCGACATCGACCTTGTCGTCCGGAAGCCTCTACTTCTCGCTCGCAGGTTTTACGCTGTTCTACACCGGGCTGCTCGTGACCGAGTTGTATCTGATGTTTAAGTATGCACGTCGCGGTCCCGGCTCCCTGGGTACCGGACGTTATCACGATGAAGGCGGTGTTGCGGCCTCAGGTGTAGCGGCGCCACTGCAATCTGCGGAGGGTAAGTGAAATGGTAATCGATTATGAAATTCTAAAGATCATCTGGTGGCTGCTGGTGGGTGTACTGCTGCTCGGCTTTGCCATCATGGACGGTCACGACATGGGTATTGGTACCCTGCTGCCATGGGTAGGCCGGAATGACGTGGAACGGCGTGCGGTCATCAATACCATCGGTCCCCACTGGGACGGCAACCAGGTATGGTTCATCACCGGCGGCGGCGCCATCTTCGCCGCATGGCCGCTGGTGTACGCCACCGCATTCTCCGGTTTCTATATCGCCATGCTGGCCGTGCTCTGGGCCCTGTTCTTCCGCCCGGTCGGGTTTGACTACCGCAGCAAGATCTCGAATCCCACATGGCGCAAGAGCTGGGACTGGGGGCTTTTCATCGGTGGCGCTGTACCATCGTTGATCTTCGGCGTGGCCTTTGGAAATCTGCTGCTGGGCGTACCCTTCCATTTCGAAGACAACCTGCGCCCGGTCTACACCGGTGGATTCTTTGAACTGTTGAATCCGTTCGCACTGTTGGCCGGCGTAGTCAGTCTATCCATGCTGACCTTCCATGGCGCCCACTTCCTGATGATCCGTACCGAGGGTGACATCTATGAGCGGGCACGCAAGTCATCCCTCATCTTCGGCATCCTGATGCTGGTCGCATTTGCCGCAGCGGGTATCTGGGTGGCCGCAGGTATTCCAGGCTATCGCATCACCTCAGAGGTGGTTGGAGGCGCCCTGCCCAACCCTCTGGACAAGAGCGTGGAGATGGCGATGGGCGCCTGGCTGGACAACTATCTCAAGCAACCCCTTACCATGTTGATACCTCTGGCAGGATTCGCCGGAGGCATCCTGGGGATCCTGTTTGCCAGGCTGCACCATCCGGTGGCCGCCTTCTGGAGCAGTGCCGTTTCACAGTTGGGCATCATAGGTACTGCAGGCGTATCCATGTTCCCGTTCATTATGCCATCCAGCGCCGATCTGCGTAGCAGCCTCACGGTCTGGGATAGCGTCTCCAGCCATCTGACCCTGGAGGTCATGTTCTGGTCCGCCGTGATCTTTACCCCCATCGTTATCAGCTACACCGCCTGGTGCTACAAGATGATGTCAGGCAAGGTCACAACTGAATATGTGGAAGCGAACGACCATTCCGCTTACTGATTGAATATAAGGAGTCAACAATGTGGTATTTCACTTGGGTATTAGGCGTAACCATGGCGATATTATTCGCGGTACTCAACGCCATGTGGTTTGAAGCGCAGCAGGAACAGAGCAAAGAAAGCAATCTCCAGTAGACGCTCTGAATCCTGAGCACTAGGCCACGGTTCGCCGTGGCCATTTTTTTGATGTACATGGACGTACGAATGTCGCGAACAGACATGGATGTCTGTTTGTGAGCGACTGATGTACATGGACGCAGCAAATGGATTTGCGAGTGTCGCGGGAGCGGCATCCATACCTGAATCTGTCGCCGCGAAAAATATAAACCTTTGCATAGCCAGAAGGCACAATAATGTATCTATTCAAAACAGAGCTGAATCTTCCCATGAGTGAGGCAATAACAAGGCTTGCCAGGGCATTAACTGAAGAAGGCCTGGGGATTGTTTCTGATATCGATATCCAGTCGATCGTAACATCCAAACTCCATGAGGAGTTCAGACCATATCGAATCCTGGGGGCCTGCGCTCCAGGTCTGGCAAAATCCCTGATCGGAGTAGATGCGGACATCGGTTCACTGCTGCCATGCAATATCGTGGTACAGGAGCACGCAGGACGTTCGCAGATAAGTCTCATGGATCCTTCGGCTGTACTTGGCTTGCTACAACGACCGGCGATAAACGACATTGCACTGCAAGTACGGGACGCCATGGAGCGGGTAATATCGAGGCTGTAAAGGAATGCTCTCCACTGCACATCACCATCTATAATCATACAATTTGCCAATGATTGATTATGATCAACAGCTTTGCAGCGCCATGTGGGGTATTCTAATTCCCAAAGAGCTGGCCAGGCATCAGGCATATTTTTAAAACATGAATTAAAAATGGTTTTAGTCTATCGATAAGTGGTTTATCTTTAATATCGGATCGAGTATGGCAATGGAGGTTGAATGCAGAAAGCGCAACACTACATACGGCTGTTTGTGTCCCTGCTGATATTTTGGCTGCTGCTGAATAATTCCTTAGCTCCGGATGTCCTCGTTGTTGGCATCGTTGTGTCCCTATTTATAACTTTGGTTTTTCAGAGTGGGCGTAGCGTTCTTTCCGATCTAAATCTCTCACCACGCGGCATCATTGCCACTGTCATTTTCATCCTCTATTTCCTCAAGGAACTGATTAAATCCAACATAAGATTGGCCGGCATCGTGCTCGCTCCATCGCTACCGGTAAACCCGGGTATCGTAAAGGTCCGCACCAAACTAAAAAGCCCTGTGGGCAGGGTGTTGCTGGCAAACGCCATAACCATGACGCCCGGAACACTTACCGTAGAGTTGCATCACGAATGGCTCTACATACACTGGGTGACTGTAGATGCCACTGACATCGATGGCGCAACTGCCGACATAGTTTCCCGCTTCGAACGCTATCTTGAGGTCATGTATGGTTGATACTCTCATAATGCTGGCAGCGGGATTTGCAGGGTTATCATTTCTACTTGCACTCTGGCGCTTTTTTACCGGTCCGTCTGCGCCTGATCGGGTGGTGGCATTCGATGTGCTGACCGTCCTTGCGGTGATTGGTATCACCATGGTCGCCTTGGTGGAGGAGCGACATATATATCTGGATGTAGCGCTGGTCTACGCCTTACTCTCTTTCCTCGGTGTCATAGCCGTGGCGCGCTATCTGGAACGGGGGCTATGATGTTCGCTGACACATCTCTAAACATTATCGGCGCACTTTTACTGTTGTCCGGAGCCGTCTTCCTGTTCCTGGGTGGCCTGGGACTGGTGCGCATGCCGGATGTGTTCAACCGGATCCAGGCAGGCACCAAGACCACTACCCTGGGCACGCTGTTGACCCTGGTTGGCATCGCGTGTATGCGTCCTGAATGGGGACTTAAGCTTCTGTTGATAGGCCTTTTCATCCTCTCCACAAACCCGTTGTCTTCACAGGTATTGGCACGTGCGGCACATCGCATCGGGACAGAGAAATCCGACCTGACCGTTGTGGATCGTCTGGAGGAAGATATGGGAGGACCACCCAAATGATCGGCCTAACCGACATCATGGCCCTGTTACTGGCCATATCCACGATAGTGGTTGCCCTGGTGGCAATCCGTACCAAGGAGCTGCCGGTCGCTATCCTGTCAGCAGGTTTGGTCGGGCTCTTCGCATCGGTGATGTTCATCATCCTGGCGGCACCTGATGTTGCAATGACCCAGGCCGCTATTGGCAGCGGCCTTACCACATTCCTGTTCTTCTTTGTGCTGGGCCGCGTGCGCGGCATGCATAAAAGTGACAACAAGGAGAACGGATTTGATTAAGCGCTTCGTAGCCCTGATGCTGGTACTGACACTAGGTGCTGTCTTTTGGCAGCTGCTCTCCGGCTACATGCCGGAAATAGAACTTAACCTCTCTGGGCGCTATTACGCAGATCACGCAGCTACGGACCTGGGCGCAGCAAACATCGTCACCGCTATCATCGTCACCTATCGCGGTCTGGATACTTTAGGCGAGGTCACAGTGCTGTTCCTCTCCGCCGCCGTGGTCGGTCTGGTCCTGGCCAACGGACGCCAACGTGACAAAGGGACACACCACCTCACTCCAGTGGGAGAACTTCTTACCACCGGCACCAGACTGTTGATACCTATTATCATGCTGATCGGTGTATATATCTTCGTCAACGGCCACCTGACACCGGGAGGCGGTTTCCAGGGCGGCGCAGTTATAGCCTCCGGCATGCTGCTGACTCTGCTGGCCAATCCAGTCAGACATTTCAGTCATAGCCTGATCGCCACAGTGGAATCCATAACCGGTCTCTTCTATGTGGGCATTGGTGTGCTGGGGCTGTTCCTGGCCGGTGGTTTTCTCGACAACCGCATATTCCCTCTGGGTGAATTCGGTCATCTGTTCTCAGCTGGAGCCATCCCCATTATCTATTCACTGATCGGCCTTAAGGTCGGAGCCGAGTTCTCATCCATGCTGGCCAATTTCTCGGAGACGGAAGAACTATGATCTCGCAGATTGCCACAGCAACCGGTTTCACTCTGATCCTGATCGGACTTTACGGGGTACTTACCAACCGCAACCTTATGCGCATGATCGTATCCTTCACCATCGCCGAGGCCGGCGTGCATATCGTTATTGTTGCGTTAGGTTATATGGCCGGACGTACCGCACCGATCATTGATGAAGCGGTACCGGCTGCCGATGCGGCTGCCCGTATCATCGATCCTCTGCCCCAGGCCCTGGTGCTCACCGCCATCGTCATCGGCGTGGGTATCACGGCGCTGATGCTGGCCTACGCCTACAAGCTATATGAGAAAAAGCGTTCACTGGATATAGCCAAATTTACGGAGCTAAAATGGTAAGCGCTATCTACATTATTGCGACAGCACTTGCCACCGCCTTTCTGCTGGGACTGCTTAAGGATGAGTGGCGCAACGCGGGATATGCGCTTACCCTGTCCGCACTCGGATACATGACCTGGATCGCAGCAAAGTGGCTGCTGGCCTTTGCCGTAGGGGGAGCGGAACCGGTACAGATCCTCACCGCCGGTGCACCACCACCATTCGCCATCAATCTGCGTATGGGACTGACAGAGTCGGCATTGACACTGATCGTCTGCGCCACGGGGCTTCTTTCGACCTTGTCTCTGCGCGCTACCCTGCTGCGCCTGGGACGGCGCTCTATGGTGGTGTTGTTAGTAGCGGTCATGGCCTACTGCGGTATCATCCTTACCCGCGATATATTTAATCTATTCGTCTTTATAGAGCTGGCGGCCATCGCTACCGGCGGACTAATCCTGCTATCAGACGACGAACGTGCCCTGTCGGCCGGTTTTAAATATTTGATAATTTCACAAGTGATCAGCATCCTGCTGCTGATCGGCATCATCTTCGCCTACCATGCCACCGGGTCGCTCAACATCGACGACATGGCAAAGGCATCGCTTGGTCTACTCTCCAACGGCACCATCATCTTCTTTCTGATGTTTATCGCACTTGTCGCCGAACTGAAACCGGTGCCGGCCAACGGCTGGGCCCTGGACATCTATGAATCTGCCCATCCGGCCTACTCTGCCCTGTTCTCGGCGGCAGGGGCAGCAGCGGCGCTCTATGCCGTAGGCAAACTGCTGATGATCGGTGGCACCACCTGGCTACCGGTAGCCACCGGCATCGGTATCGTCAGTTTTGTTGTCGGAAATCTGCTGGCCCTGCCCCAGCGCAATGATCGTCGCCTGCTTGGTTACTCATCGGTGGCTCAGACCGGACTCATCCTGGTGGCTATTGGCCAGATGGATGTTCTGGGTAACCTTACCGGCTTCGTCGCCCTGGGCCTGCTAGTCTCTCATGCCGTAGCCAAGGCCGGACTATACTGGCTATCCGCTGCGATCGCAGAGAGGGAACTGACAGCCTGGACAGTACTGCGTAAACATCCGCTGCTACTGTTCTCCTTTGCCAGCCTCATCTGCCTGTTGCTCGGACTGCCTCCCTTCCCTGGTTTCTATGCCAAATGGGAATTTGTCCATGTGCTGGCCGCCGATGGTCGTATCGGACTGCTGGGCATGATCCTGTTCGGTGCACTGATCGAGGCCGCCTATCTCTTCCGCTGGTTTGGTTACATAGTCAAACGCGATAAACCAGACACCGAGATATCCACCGAGCCAGGCGGACTGAGTGCAGTCGCCATTGCCGTGCTCATCGGCTGGGGACTGGGCTACCTGTGGGGAGAGCTGTCTGGACGCGACAACCTGCTGACCATGCTGCCACTAATGTTCGCCCTCCTTTTCCTACTACTGGAGTGGCTGTCGGCCTGGAGCAAAAATGCCATCGCCATCGCCTGCATGGCCGGATATTTTGTCGTCACCTGGGATGACTTCGATCCCCTGCGCCTGATCTTCGCCGTCATCTTCCTGGCCGGAGGCGCGATAACACTCCTGGCCAGCTTCGATGCTAAAGGCCGCCGCATCGGCTTCTATCCATCGGCCATGCTGATGTACGCCGGCATGACCATGCTGATCCAGGCCAGTGATACATTTAACTTCTTTGCCGCATGGGAGATCCTGACCATCGGCTCATATTTCCTGATCCTGCGCGGCAAGCACTCAGAGCCCCATGCCCTCTCCTATCTGGTGTTTTCCCTTGGCGGCGCCTTCCTGATCCTGGCCGGCTTCGCCCTGGCCGCACAGGGCGCACCGCAGATCGGGCTTGAGGCACTCAAGGATCTGACAGCGCCACTGGCCCCCTGGGTCTTCCTGCTACTGGCCATCGGCTTCATGACCAAGACCGCAGCCATCGGCCTGCATATCTGGCTTCCCGGGGCACATGCCGAGGCCGAGACCGATGTCTCTCCCATGGTCTCCGGCATCCTGCTCAAGGCCGGCCTGTTCGGTCTATTCCTCCTGTTTATGCACATGGGCAAACAACAACTCTACGGAGTCGAACTGACCCACGCTATTCTTTGGATCGGGGCACTCACCGCCTTCCTGGGCAACCTGATGGCCATCTTCCAGGAGGACGCCAAACGCCTGCTGGCCTACTCCTCCATCGGACAGATGGGATACGCCCTGTTCGGTCTGGCCATGATGAACCACCTGGGCTGGCTCATGGCGCTGATGTTCGTCGTCAACCACTATATTTATAAATCTATGCTGTTCCTCTCGGTGGGCGGCATCGCCAAGCGCACCGGGACCCGCGCCATGTACCGCATGGGTGGACTTATCTCTCTGATGCCACTCTCCTTCATCGCCGTGCTGATCGGTATCATCGCCATGTCCGGTGTGCCGCCTCTGTCCGGATTCGGAGGACGTTGGATCTTCTACAACGCCATCCTGGATGCGGAATACCGGCTGCCCATGATCATCCTGTTTTTTTCCGGTCCCATCGCGTTCCTCTATCTGTTCCGGTTGATCCACACCATCTTCCTCGGCCAGCTGAAGGATGAACACAGAAAATTGAAGGAGGCCCCGTTCTGGGTGGTGTTGCCACAGATGATCTATGTGCTGCTGCTGCTTGGGTTCGCCGTGGTACCGGGGCTGGCCCTGCGCCGTGTTGATGAATACATGAACGGCTTCTTCCCTGAGGGGGGACTGAGCTGGGAAGGTGTTCACATCAGCAGCAACTACGGTTACTGGGAGCCGGTCTCAATCATGATAATCATAGGCTGTATCTTTATGTCCCTGTTCCTATGGCTGCTGTTCGTCAACCGACGTGCCCAGAAGGTCAAGCAGTTCAATATAGTCTATGCCGCCGAGCGTCCCTACCGCCCGGAAACCACCCACTTTGCCTGGAACTTCTTTGCACCTTACCGCAAGGCATTGGGGTTCCTGGTGCAGCCATACGTCACCCGTTTCTGGGATGGCGTCACAGACATCCTGCACAGCACAGCGGACCTGGCGCGACGCTTCTACACCGGTAACGGCCAGACCTATGCGGTGCAGTTTCTGGCATTCGTCCTTGTCGTCTATCTGCTGAGTACCGGGGGTATGTCGTGAGCTTCGATTGGATGAAGATACCCCACGCCCTGCTGACGCTGTTCATCGTCGTCAACTTCGGCTTTCTGCAGAATGCCCTGATCCAGAAGATAGCTGCCCGTGTGGGACGGCGGCATGGTATCCCGGTATGGCAGAACTATCTGGATATGTTTAAAAACTACGGCCTGCGCACCTCCGTCACCCACGGCGTCATGTTCTACCTGGGTCCGGTATTCCGGCTCTCCGGCGGTGTAGGCCTCCTGCTGTTCGTGCCCACCATCTACGGCTCCGAGATGTTTTCCAACTTCTCATTCGCCGGTGATCTGATCCTGGCCCTCTATTTCGTATTCTTCGGCACCCTGGGAATGGCCCTGGGCGCAGGCGAGAGCGGCCACCCCTACTCCGCCATCGGCATCACCCGCGGCCTGTCACAGGTTACCGCGGCCGAACTACCCTTCGCCCTGGCGGTGTTCTCGGTGGCCTTACAGTATCAGACACTTTCCATCACTGACATCGTGGCCGCCCAGCAGGGCAGCGTGTTGAACTGGACCCTGTTCACCAATCCACTGGCGGTGGCCGCGGCCATGCTCTCCTTTCTCGGTTCCATGATGCGCCCGCCCTTCGACGTGGTGCTGGCGCCGCAGGAGATACCCATCGGACCGCCCACTGAATATCACTCATCTTACCTGGCCCTGATGCAGACCAATCGTGCGATCTTCCCCATCGCCAAGATCGTCATCTATATGGCCCTGTTCTTCGGTGGCGCAGCGAGCTGGCCGATATTTTTCCTCAAGGTGTTCCTGATCTATCTGTGGTCGGCCTTCGTCGGCGTGGTGTTTCCCCGCTTCCGGGTGGAGCAGTCGATCCGCTGGTTCCTGATCTGGGCAACGCCCCTGGGCGTATTATCGATTATGGTGGTGTAAGCAAATTATGAAACCGGAACTGGAAAAACGCATAGTCAGGGGCCCGGACGGTCAGGAGTTCGAAGTAGATCCCCTGCGCGATTACTACTGCGAGGCAGCCCCTACCGTCATGCCTCCAGCATACAGCAGGATCGTGGAGAGCTTCTTTAACTGGGCGCGTGCAGAATCACTGTGGATACTCGGATTCGGCACCGGCTGCGGCGCCATCGAGATGCGCCCGCTGATGACGCCACGTTTCGATGCCTACCGCTATGGCGTACAGTGGCGCCCCACCCCACGCCAGTCCAATCTGTTTATCATCTCCGGCTATCTTTCCACCAAGACCCTGAAACGCGCCATCCGTTCCTATGAACAGATGCAGAACCCCAAGTACGTAATCGGACTGGGTTCCTGCACCCTCAATGGCGGCATGTACTGGGACTCATACAATACGATCAAGTGCCTGGACAACTACCTGCCGGTTGATCTCTACATAGCTGGCTGCATGCCTCGGCCGGAGGCGTTGCTGGCCGGATTCGAGGAGATGAAAAAGATCATCCGCGCCGGTAAGGCCGAAGGTGCAAACAAGTATGCGGAGAACTTCGACTGGTATAAGACCAACCAGAAGAAGGTGATTCATGACTGGGATATGCCCGACTACAACTGGTGATGCCATGAGTCTACGAGATCT
Organism: Sedimenticolaceae bacterium; assembly: GCA_050290785.1. GTDB lineage: Bacteria > Pseudomonadota > Gammaproteobacteria > Chromatiales > Chromatiaceae > JAAGZL01. Next base: position 56,390 of record JBNKIR010000044.1, read on the forward strand.
ATTCAACAGAATAAAAGAAGAGCATCCGCTGGGGGAACTGACGGAACAGCGCCCTGACCTATGGTTCGTCACCGTACCGTCTGAACACCTGCGGCACCTGCTGGTGCAACTGCGTGATGATGCGGGATTTACCCACCTGGTGCTGCTCACCGCCGTGGACTGGATAGAAGATGGAAAATTTCAGCTCACCTACCTGCTCAGTAACCGTAAGGAGGCATGTGACCTGGGGATACGTGTCATGATCGATCGTCCTGAAGACGGGCTGGCCAGCATGGATACCATCCACGACCTGTGGCCAACGGCGGAGACCTACCAGAGGGAACTGCGTGAGATGTTCGGCATCGACTTCCCTGGCAGCCCACGCGTCGATGAGGATTTCATCCTGGAGGGCTGGATCGACAAACCACCCTACCGGCGCGATTTCGACACCAAGAGATTCGCCGAGGAGAATTTCGAACACCGTCCCGGACGGGAGACCCACGACCCGGAGCAGTACATGCAACAACAACTATACCCGGACGGGAAATAACATGAGCTATAGCCCCGACCGTAGTCAATATCCTGCGCAGAAGCCAGACGGCACCCTGGATATCGATCTTACCTCAGGTAAATACCTGAAGCTGTGGCAAGGGCCGCAACACCCTGGCATCACCGGCAACATGTCCCTGGAGCTGACCGTTTGTGGCGATGAGGTGGTGGAGGGTCGTACCCACGTCGGTTATCTACACCGCGGCTTTGAGAAACTGATGGAGAGAAGGACCTTTATCCAGGTCTTCCCTATCGTCTGCCGTGTATGTGTACCAGAGCCGGACTTCAATGAATACTGCTACGCCGCCGCCATTGAGGAGTTGGCCGGCATCAAGATTCCGGAGCGCGCCAACTGGATCCGCACCCTGATCCTGGAGATGGGACGCATCAATAGCTACATGATGTATCTGGGCGGCCAGGCCGGTGCCTTTGGCCTGGGTGTCATCGGCCAGTGGACCACCTACGTACGTGATCTGATGCTGGACCGTTTCGAAGAGATGAGCGGAGCACGCATCTATCACATGTTCATCCTGCCTGGGGGTGTACGGGATGACCTGCCGGCAGGGTTTGCCGACCGCATGGAGGAGACCCTGTGCGAGATCGAACGCACCATGCAGGATGTGGAAGACGTGATGTTCCATAACGCCGTGTTCCAAAAGCGCGCCAGGGGGCTGGGCTATATCGATCCGTCACTCATGGAAAGTTACGGTGTAACCGGACCGAGCGCACGTGCCGGTGGTGTGGCCAAGGATGTACGCAAGGATCAGCCCTACCTGGTATATCCGGAACTTGATTTCGAGCCGGTGACCGGAACCGACTCCGACGCATTCGCCCGTGCCGATGTGCGCCGTCGCGACGTACTGGTATCCATAGACCTGATTCGTCAGATCCTGGCCAGGATGCCGCAGGCTGGTCCTGTGATGGCCAAGCTGCCCAATGTCCTGCACTGGAAGATCCCACATGGTGAGACCTATGTGCGTGGCGAGTGCTCACGTGGAGAGTATGGCTACTACGTGGTAACAGATGGCAGCGGTTATCCGCGCCGGATCAACGTACGGGGACCATCCTATACCCATGCCATGGCACTGTTGGAACGGTTGATCGTAAACGTGAACATCGCGGATGTAGCCGGACTGATGGTATCTCTGCACACCTATCCGCCGGAGATCGAACGATGAGTGTACGCAATCTCCTCTCGCCATTTACTGCATGGAAGTATCTGTTCCGTGATCCGGTGACCATACGCAACCCCCTCACTGAGCGCCCGGGCTCTGCCCGCTATCGCGGATTCCACAAGAACGATACCGATAAGTGTATTGGCTGCGGCACCTGCGAGGCCATCTGCCAGAACGGCGCCATCGATATGGTGCCTGCCCCGGGCCATGAGACCAAACTGGGTGACTCCGGCCTGCGCCCACGTATCGACTATGGCCGTTGCTGCTGGTGCGCGCTCTGTGTGGATGTATGTATGACCGGATCGCTCAATATGTCTAACGACTACAAGTGGGTGGACGCCGATCCGAACGCATTCCTGTTCATCCCTGGCAGCGATGCCAAGCCCTGGGACCAGACCGACCTCGGCTACTGCCGTCCGGACGACCACCGCCTGACCGGAGAGATACGGGAACATATGGGTGAGATGGAGCCGGAAACGCGCATCGGCAGCTTCGACGAGATCGTGCACGGATATGACATCGCCCAGGCCAGACTGGAGGCGGACCGCTGTGTCTCATGTGGCATCTGCGTCGCCACCTGCCCCACACACATGGCCATACCGCAGTATATTGAAGCCATCCGTGATAGCGACTATGAGCGCGGCGTGGCACTGCTATATGAGTCCAATCCATTCTCCGGCATCTGTGGCCGGGTCTGCACACACCGTTGCGAGACCGCATGTGCCGCCGGGCACGAGGGCGATCCCATCGCCATCCGCTGGCTCAAACGCCACATCATGGACAACGTGACGGTGGAGCAGATACAGCAGGCCATCGGCAAACCGGCACCCGCCACAGGCAGGAAGGTGGCCATCATCGGCGGTGGACCGTCCGGGCTTACCGCCGCCTTCGACCTGGCCAGGCTGGGCCACAGCGTCACCGTATTCGAGGCCCAGGACAAGCCGGGCGGTATGACGCGCTGGGGCATCCCTGAGTACCGACTACCCTACGCCATCATAGATCAGGACGTGGATATGATCCGCTCTATGGGGGTGGATATCCGCTGCAACACCAGGATAGGCAGCGACGTCACCCTGGAAGAGCTGCACGCCAGCCACGACGCAGTGCTGATTGCCCTGGGTCTGCAACTGGGGCGCGCCACCCGCGTACCAGGCACCGACCATCCGGATGTCAGAAAGTCGGTCGATCTGCTGCGTCAGGCCACAGCGGGTGAAGATTTCGGCACCCCACAGAGTGCGGTGGTCATCGGTGGTGGCAACGTCGCCATGGACATCGCACGCACCCTGGCGCGCCTGCAAAAACAGAAATACGGCAAGGTAAAGATAACGGTTACGGCGCTGGAGGACTTCGACCACTTCCTGGCCGACCCGGACGAAGTCAAGGAGGCCAGGGAAGAAGGGATCGTCATCCTGGACGCCCGTGGTCCGCAGCAGGTGGTGATCGAAAGCGACAGGGTAACCGGCCTGACCACATGGCATGTAAAGGCGATATTCGACGAGCAGGGCCGCTTCGCGCCCAGTTACGACGAGAGCGACGAACAGTTCCACGCAGGAGAGATGGTGATCGAGGCCATCGGACAGATGAGTGACACGGCACTGCTGGGTGATGAACTCACCGAAAAGTTGGAGTGGGAACGTGGTCGTCTGCAGGTGGACGCCGGCGGGCGCAGCAGCGAGGATTGGCTATGGGCGGCCGGTGACATGGTACGCGGACCGGACGTGGTCTCCGCCGTAGCAGACGGACATCGTGTAGCCGCCAATATCCATGAGGCATTGAGCAAGACAAAGGAGGATTAGTCATGGTCCACGAGGGAAGTCCCCACGGCAAAGATCGTATAGAGGGTAAGAGCAGTATGCGTGAGATCCTGGAGGTTGCCATCGGTTTCGAACGGGTCGCCCGTGACTTCTACACCGACCTGATCCCCAAGGTCAGCAAACGCATACGTTTTCTCGCCGAGGAGCTGGCCGAAGAGGAACAACGCCATTTCGATCTGTTCACCGAGCTTACAGAGCGTGACGATCTGGTCGCCGAAATTGAGGCAGAGATCTCCCGCCCCACCACCGACAGCAAATTCTCCGACTGTCTGCATGTCCCGGAGCTGGGAGAACAGCCAGACGACCAGGAAGTACTGCAATATGCCATGGGACGGGAACACACCGCCATGCTGCACTATGGCGAACTGGCTGAGACCGCGCCAGAAGGAGCTATTCGTGAGCTCTTTCGTTTTCTGGCCAATGAAGAGACCAAGCACAAGATAGAGCTGGAGAAGCTCTATTATGAGATCGTGCATAGTGGTGGTGTTTAGACAAACCGGATCCCGGAACTAATCGTTTTAACTCCGGCACCAGCCACTTCTTCAACCAAAAATCGGCATCAACTCACATCAGAAACGATAATGTTTCCTTGATCAATCAGATTGGTGATATCACCTGCGTCCAAAGACAACCCTGTCAGGGTGATTTGAAAACTCCCGGCAGTAGCATCTACAAAAACGCCACTGTCAGTTCCCACCCTGATTATGGAATCCCCACCAGATTGCTCCACATCGACAACTCGGTCTCCCACATTAATGCCCAGATGGTCAAATAATGCATCCAGGTTAATCACATCGTTCCCATACGATCCAAAACTTACAGTACCCCCACTGACGGAATAATCACTGATAGTATCGTTCCCATCTGACTCAGCCGTGAACATAAACACGTCATCATCTTCTCCACCAGTCAGAATATCGTTACCTGTACCATCAAACAGAGTATCGTTTCCTCCATCACCACTCAGGTTATCGTTACCAGTACCTCCCATCAATAAATCATCACCTGCACCGCCATCAAGGATATCGTTACCATCATATCCAACCAATGAGTCATCGCCCGCTCCACCAATGAGAGTATCGTTACCGTCTCCACCGATCAGAATCTCATCATCATCCGTCCCGGTAATGGTGCTGGAATCTACCGCATAGATATCAGCAGTAGCAGTATCGCTTTGCGAACCGTCCGAGATGGTGTAATCGAAGCTGCCCAGAATATCAGAACCGCTATCGTCGATGCTGACCCAGAGGGTATAGTCACCAACATCCGCGTCCCAATAATGGCTTACCCGTACATAATAGTCGCCACTCTCAGTAGCTGTGTATTCAAGATAGGGATCATAACCGGAAGACGAACCTCCACCACCAAGACTGGTATTGAACTCGTTGGCATTATTTGCCAGTTGGGTAGTACCGTCACTGTCGTACAGGGTCAGCTCCGTGTCTACGCTGGAAGTATCCGCACCACCGAAACCATAATCCAAATCCAGGATAATTGTTTCTCCTGCCAGCAGGTGCACCATGATATAGTCGTCATCAAATGCATTTCCATACCACCAAACCGGATCGTTCATAGTCCCGACGAACTTGACGCTTGGCAGGGTCGGGTCACCAACGTCTGTTGCATCACTACCGGATACCGGTCCAAACAGACTGCGGTCGGTAAGATCTATTGCGGTATCCCAGGTATTATTCCGTGCAAAGCTAGATCCTTCCCCTGAACCATCATCACTGTATGCTCCGCCGTTATATGTAGACTCATCAATAATTGAATACGCACTACCAAAATCGGACGCAGCGCTGAAACTAACTACCGGATCTGACAAGGCTATGGTTCCGCCTACAGGGTTACTCACGACAGTCAAGTCGGCAATGTCTTGGGGTTGATCGTTATGAACCAGTGCTATTTCAGGTATATCTATGGAACTACCATCCACGATATTGGTAAGCACTATGTCATTGGCGGCCTCGTATGATGGACGCACATCCATAGTCAGATTGGCCGAAGCAGACAGGTCACCATCATTATCCATCAATACAAAATCAAGATCCTCTTGATAGATGCCTGCTATAGATGCGGGCGCCCAATAACTATACGAACCGTCGTCCATATTAACCGCCAGGACGCCGTTAGAGGACAAGGTAATGGTAAGGGTGTTGGTATCGGTATCAAACGACCAATCTGTGTTTAAGCCATCCGCAGCAATCGAGCCATCTCCAGAATGGTCATAGGTATAGGTGGTGCCATCTATAGTGATACTGTGAACATGACCGCCATCGGCACCGAGGCTGGTTTCCTGCGGTGTTATGCTGCCTTCAAAGATACTACCAGTTATTGGAGGTATCGAGATGGTAGACTGCAGTGTTGAATTCAGCTGTGTCAAATCTGTAACTACGATACCATCCGCATCCTGTTCAGTAGCCCCGTCGTATGCAATCGGATTCAGATTGCTTTGTGTTACACCGGTACCCATTCCCAGGGCAATTGAATTTATATCATTTGCTTCCAGAAAGCTTGTCCAGATTGCTTCTTCGTCAACTTGAATACCATTATCCGGACTTGAATTAGTATCGTAACCATTACCTTGCAGATTTCCATCTAACTGATCCCATGGAGCCCCGTCTGATTCCGAACCATAGGTAGGTACTCCATCAGAGAAGAAATAGGATATGTTTTGTGCATCAGGAATACTTCCATCATTCCCAAAGGCACTGATTGCACCACTCAATGCCTCATCATAGTTGGTGCTACCGTTGGCGGTCAGGCTCTGTATTGTCGCCTTTGCCTCATCTATGCTCATCCACTCCGTTCCTTGTGTTTGAGCATGAGTAGAGAATGCCACAACTCGAACCTTGATATCTCCGTACTGATCATAACCATCAAGCAAGTTAGCGATTGCCTGCTTTGCAAGATCTAGCCTACTGAGCCCCCCGACACCGGAAGAATCATTCATGCTCAAGGAGATATCCAGGATTATAATAAGGTTGGTATCCACCGGCTCCACCTGCAGCACCTGCTGCTCTGTTTGAGCGGTCGGCATATCGTCTTCGACAGCTATCGTCAACAAGCCAGTACTTGACCCACCTTCACTATCCGTCGCGGTTACATCAATATCGAACGAGAACACATCTTCAACACTATTTACAGGATGATCAATCGGGCCGAGAAGAGTGGCCTCAAATTCACCAGATCCATTAATTGTTATTGATACAATATCCAGAGCACCTACCGACCCAACCAGCGTGCCTCCTCCTGTTGCACCATCAGCAGTCCATACCCAGTCGTTAACTAGCTGACCATTAGAGGAAGGAGGTGACCCAGGCGCTGCAAGAGTAACCGTTACTTCCTGCCCCTCAGGATCGGAGATACCAAAGGTGCCAGTATAAGAGACAGCATCGGTAGTATCATCTGCCGCATTGTCCGGATAACCTTCTTCATCTGGTACGCCATCATATGGCGCGCCATCAACAACCCTCAGCCCCTCTTCAGAGACAATTGCTACGACATTGGGAACAGTAAACTCTGGATTGTCGTTTACAGGAGTCACGTTGACGTTCACCGTCACCGTCTCGTCTACCCCGCCTGAGGTCACCGTGTAGGTAAAGCTGTCTGTGCCGAAGAAGTCGGTCGCAGGGGTGTACTGCACCGTGCCCGCAACTGCGTCCACTATGCTCACCGTGCCGTTGCTGCCGTTGCTCACCGCGCTGATCACACGTCCCGGGTTCTCGAAGCTGTCGTTCGCCAGCAGGTTGTAGGTTATGGCCGTCTCTTCACTGGTGGTGATGGTGTCCGTCACTATGTCC
>JBNKIR010000045.1:0-48864 GCA_050290785.1 Sedimenticolaceae bacterium
ATGGTGATGCCGGGCGACAACGTGAAGATGACGGTGAAGCTGCATGCTCCTATTGCTATGGAAGAGGGGCTGCGATTTGCAATCCGTGAAGGTGGCCGCACTGTAGGCGCCGGCGTGGTATCTAAGATTATCGAGTAATAAATATGGGCAACCAGAACCAGAGAATCAGAATTCGACTGAAGGCTTTCGATCATAGGCTGATCGACCAGTCTGCACGCGAGATAGTGGACACCGCCAAGCGCACTGGCGCTCAGGTGCGTGGACCTATTCCGCTTCCGACCAGAAAAGAGCGGTTTACCGTGCTGATTTCTCCGCACGTAAACAAAGATGCCCGCGATCAGTACGAGATTCGTACCCACAAGCGCATCATGGACATCATCGATCCTACCGACAAGACGGTAGATGCCCTGATGAAGTTGGATCTGGCTGCTGGCGTCGATGTTCAGATTAAGCTGAACTGAGGTTAAGAACGATGGCTATTGGAATTGTTGGACGTAAAGTGGGTATGACCCGCGTCTTCACCGAAGCAGGAACATCGGTTCCGGTTACGGTGATTGAGGCTGAGCCAAATAGGGTTACCCAGCTTCGCACCATTGAGAATGATGGTTACAAGGCCTTTCAGGTGACCACAGGAAACCGCAAGGCATCCCGCGTAAACAAGGCAGAGGCTGGTCATTTTGCCAGAGCGGGGGTAGAGGCCGGCCGTGGCCTTTGGGAGTTCCGTCTGGGCGAGGGCGAAGAGATCGAAGCTGGTAGCGAGATCAAAGTTGACCTGTTTGAAGAGGGTCAGATCGTCGATGTGTGCGGTATTAGTAAGGGTAAAGGATTTCAGGGCGGTGTTAAGAGACACAACTTTCGCATGCAGGATGCAACCCATGGTAACTCCATCTCACACCGTGCGCCTGGCTCAATCGGCCAGTGTCAGACCCCGGGACGTGTGTTCAAGGGTAAGAAGATGGCGGGGCATATGGGTCACGAAAAGGTTACCACGCAGAATGTAGAGATTGTTCGGGTGGACGTTGAGCGCAATCTGCTGTTGATCAAAGGCTCCGTGCCGGGCGCAAACGGCGGTGACGTGATTGTCACTCCCGCTATGAAGAAGTTGAATAAGGGGTAATAGATATGGACCTCAAGGCAATAGCAGGCAGCTCCGGTAAAGGTAAGACCATCAAGGTTTCCGATGCCGTATTTGCTGCAGATTATAACGAGGCCCTGATTCACCAGGTGGTCACCGCCTTTATGGCAGGGGCCCGTTCTGGAACCAAGGCACAGAAGAGTCGTTCAGATGTAGCCGGGGGCGGAGCCAAGCCGTTTCGCCAGAAGGGAATGGGCCGCGCCCGTGCCGGTACCATCAGCAGCCCGATCTGGCGTTCCGGTGGTGTCACCTTCGCAGCCAGGCCGCGTAACTATGAGCAGAAGGTAAATCGCAAGATGTACCGCGGTGCTCTGCGCTCCATCCTTTCAGAGCTGGTGCGCCAGGAACGCTTGATTCCGGTTGCCAGGTTCGAGGTGAAGGCGCCGAAGACCAAGGAGTTGGTTGAGATCTTGGGCAAGCTGGATGTTGAAGAGGTTTTGATCGTAACGGTGGATCCGGATGAGAACCTGTATCTGGCATCACGTAATCTACATAAGGTGTATGTGTGCGACGTGAACGAGATCGATCCTGCCAGTCTGCTTGGGTTTGACAAGGTTGTGATGACCGCCGATGCGATAGAGAAACTTGAGGAGCGTCTGGCATGAACAAAGAGAGACTGATGGAGACCCTGCGTAGCCCGGTGATCTCTGAGAAGAGTACCATCGCTGCTGATGCGAACAGACAGTTCGTATTTGAGGTAGCTCCAGACTCAACCAAGCTGGAGATACGTAAGGCAGTTGAGATGATGTTTGACGTTAAAGTTGAAAACGTACGCGTAGTAAACGTCAAGGGTAAGGCGAAACGCACCGGTCACAGGATTGGTCACCGCAAGGGTATACGCAAGGCGTATGTGCGTTTGGCTCCAGGAAACGATATCGATTTTGGCGGCGCATGAGCGTAGTCGCATAAAGAACTAAATCGGAAGCACTAACATGGCTATTGTTAAAACAAAACCAACTTCTCCCGGCCGCCGCTTTGTGGTCCAGGTAACGAATCCTGATCTGCACAAGGGCGCACCGCATGAGGCGTTGGTGGCAAAAAAGAGTAAGACCGGCGGTCGCAACAGCGGCGGTCGCATCACCACCAGACATCGTGGTGGTGGTCACAAGCAGCGCTATCGCATCATTGATTTCAAGCGTAATAAAGATGGAATCAAGGGTATAGTTGAGCGTTTGGAATATGATCCGAATCGTACCGCCAACATTGCGCTGATCAAGTATATAGATGGAGAGCGTCGTTACATCATCGCCCCCAAGGGTTTGCACGCTGGCGACAGTGTCATGTCCGGAGAAGATGCGCCGTTCAGTGTTGGAAACTGCATGCCGATGCGAAATATACCTCTGGGTAGTACTATTCACTGCATCGAGATGAAGGCAGGGAAAGGTGCGCAGATCGCCCGTTCCGCCGGATCATCTGCTCAGTTGGTTGCGCGTGAGGGCGAGTATGCTACTCTACGCCTCCGCTCAGGCGAGATGCGTAAGATCCGCAGCGAGTGTCGTGCAGTGATCGGTGAGGTGGGAAATTCCGAACACGGTCTGCGCAAGTTGGGTAAGGCAGGCGCATCCCGCTGGCGTGGTGTACGCCCGACGGTTCGAGGCGTAGCTATGAACCCGGTAGATCATCCGCATGGCGGTGGTGAGGGTCGTACCTCCGGTGGTCGTCACCCGGTTTCTCCATGGGGTGTTCCTACCAAGGGACACAAGACGCGTACTAACAAGCTCACAAACAAGATGATTGTGCGCCGTCGCAATCGCAAATAAACGGAACTGAGGTAAGCAAAAGTGCCACGTTCAATTAAAAAAGGACCGTTCGTCGACCAACATCTTATTAAGAAGGTTGAAGAAGCGGTTGAAACGAAAAGTAAGCGTCCTATCAAGACCTGGTCACGCCGTTCCATGGTGCTGCCAGATATGGTTGGATTGACCATTGCTGTTTATAACGGGCGTCAGCATGTACCGGTTCTGGTAACTGAAAACATGGTTGGCCATAAGCTTGGCGAGTTTGCATTGACCCGGACCTACCGCGGTCATGCGGCCGACAAGAAATCTAAATAGTTGGGGTGAAGCAATGCAGGCAGTAGCAAAATTACGCCACGCACGTCTATCGGCCCAAAAAGGCCGGTTGGTTGCTGATCAGATCAGAGGGCTGCCTGTAGAGCAGGCCCTGAATATACTGGCCTTCAGCAATAAGAAGGGCGCCGCGCTGATGAAGAAGGTGTTGGATTCCGCGATTGCAAATGCGGAGAACAACGAGGGGGCAGACATCGACGAACTAAAAGTTGCAACTGTTTGTGTCGATGAGGGGCCGACCATGAAACGGATACGTGCACGGGCCAAAGGCCGCGCTGCTCGCATTTTTAAGCGCACCAGTCACATAACAGTGACTGTGGCAGATAAGTAAGGGCAAGAGGGGCCAACATGGGTCAAAAAGTACATCCAATAGGCATACGTCTTGGCATAGTCAAGGACTGGACCTCCAAGTGGTATGCGGACTCAAAAGATTACGCAGATCTGCTGAACAACGATCTTGAAGTTCGTGACTATCTGAAGAAACGTCTGTCTCAGGCATCTGTCAGCAGGATTCAGATAGATCGTCCGGCAAACAATGCGCATATCACCATCCACACTGCGCGTCCTGGTCTGGTGATCGGGAAGAAGGGTGAAGATATAGATTCTTTGCGTAAGGACATATCTGACCGCATGGGTATACCGGTGCATTTGAGTGTGGAAGAGATCCGCAAGCCGGAGTTGGATGCACAGTTGGTGGCCGAAGGCATATGCCAGCAGTTGGAGCGTCGTATTATGTTCCGTCGCGCCATGAAGCGTGCCGTGCAAAACGCCATGCGCCTGGGTGCTGGTGGTGTAAAGGTGAATATGGCCGGTCGTTTGAATGGTGCGGAGATCGCGCGTAGTGAGTGGTATCGCGAAGGCCGTGTGCCGCTGCATACCCTGCGTGCAGATATCGACTATGGGTTTGCAGAGGCCAATACCACCTACGGAATTATTGGCGTCAAGGTTTGGATTTTTAAGGGCGAGGTTTTCGAGGGTAGTCAGCAGGAAGATGCTGAGCCAAAGAAGAAGGCCGGCGCAAAGAGGGGCTAGGCAATGTTACAGCCTAAAAGAACAAAATTTCGCAAGCAGTTCAAGGGACGTAACCGTGGTCTTGCCGTTTCCGGGAGCAGTGTAAGCTTCGGGGAGTACGGCTTGAAGGCGGCAGAACGTGGTCGCATGACCGCGCGTCAGATTGAGGCTGCAAGACGTACGATTACACGTCGCGTTAAGCGTGGCGGAAAACTCTGGATCAGGGTGTTTCCAGACAAGCCGATTACCAAAAAACCTCTGGAAGTGAGGCAGGGTAAAGGTAAGGGTAATGTGGAGTACTGGGTGGCTCAAATCCAGCCAGGACGCATGTTGTATGAGATTGAAGGTGTGAACGAAGAGCTGGCACGTGAGGCATTTAAACTGGCTGCTGCCAAGCTACCTTTTAAGACTATCTTCGCTAAACGGACGGTAATGTGATGAAGGCAAGCGAACTTCGTGAAAAGAGCCTGGCTGAACTGGAAGAGATTCTGCTGGAGTTGCGTAAGGAGCAGTTTAATCTTCGCATGCAGCAGGGTACTGGTCAGTTGTCTCGCCCGTCAGAGATGACGCAGGCGCGTAAGAATGTAGCTCGGGTTAAGACCATTATGAATGAGCAGAAGGCAGGTGGTGCGTCATGAGTGAACAGCAGGAAATAAACCGCGTGCTCCAGGGTCGTGTGGTAAGCGACAAGATGGATAAGACAGTTACCGTTTTGGTTGAGAGGAGGGTGAAACATCCGCTGTATGGAAAGTTTATACGCCGCTCCACCAAGGTACATGCTCATGACGAGGCGAATGAGTGTGGTGTCGGTGATACAGTGATGGTAGAACAATGCAGGCCGCTGTCTAAAAATAAGACATGGCGTCTGGTTAAAATCGTTGATAAGGCAAGTTAATCCGCCGTCAGACTGAAATTGTTCATAGTATAAAGAATTTATGATTGGGAAAGACCAATGATACAGATGCAGACAAACCTGGGTGTGGCCGACAATAGCGGCGCCAAGAGAGTACAGTGCATAAAAGTGCTGGGTGGCTCGCACCGTCGTTACGCTGGGATAGGCGACATAATCAAAGTGAGTGTGAAAGACGCCATTCCGCGCGGTAAGGTCAAAAAGGGCGAAATCTACAATGCGGTTGTTGTGCGTACCACTAAGGGTGTGCGTCGTCCGGATGGATCGAAGATCCGTTTTGACGGTAACGCCGCTGTTCTGTTGAATGCTCAACTGCAGCCGATTGGAACACGTATCTTTGGTCCTGTTACCCGTGAACTGCGTAGTGAGCGCTTTATGAAGATCATATCGCTCGCTCCGGAAGTATTGTAAGGGGTTCGCAATGCGTAAGATCAAGAAAGGTGACCAGGTAGTAATCCTGGCAGGCAAAGATAAGGGAAAGCAGGGCAGTATACTGCGCGTTATCGATGACGCTAAGGTCGTTGTCGAGAACGTCAACCTGGTAAAGAAGCACGCCAGGGGCAATCCCATGAAAGGCGAGCCGGGTGGAATTATCGACAAAGAGATGCCGCTGGATATCTCTAATGTGGCGATAGTCAATCCGGTATCAGGTAAAGCTGATCGTGTCGGATTTAAGATCCTTGAAGATGGCCGTAAGGTGCGCATCTTCAAGTCCGATGGCGAAGTCGTAGACATTTAAGGCAGATATAGAGATGTCAAGATTACAAGAACTCTACCAGAACGAGATTGTTGGCCAGCTGAAAGACAAGTTCGGCTTCAAGAGCGTGATGGAGGTGCCACGTATCACCAAGATCACCCTGAATATGGGTGTGGGCGAGGCCGTGGCGGACAAGAAGATCATGGAAAACGCCGTTGGCGATCTGGAGAAGATCGCCGGTCAAAAGGCGATAATCAACGTTGCGCGTAAGTCCGTTGCCGGATTTAAGATCCGTGATGGCTGGCCTGTTGGTTGCAGCGTAACCCTGCGGCGTGAGCGTATGTACGAGTTTCTGGATCGTCTTATTAATATTGCAATTCCACGTATTCGCGACTTCCGCGGTATGAGCCCTAAATCTTTTGACGGGCGTGGTAATTACAGCATGGGTGTAAAGGAACAGATCATGTTTCCTGAGATCGATTACGATAAAATCGATAAGTTACGTGGTCTGGATATAACCATCACCACCTCTGCAAAGACTGATGAAGAGGGGCGCGCATTGCTTGAGGCGTTCCATTTTCCGTTTAAAAACTGAGTAGATTCAGCTATGGCAAAGAAAAGCATGCTGGCCCGTGAGAAAAAGAGGGCCAAAACAGTAGCGAAGTACGCAACCAAGCGTGCCGAGCTGAAGGGTATTATCAACAGTCCTGCAAGTAGTCCTGAGCAGGTTGATGAGGCTGTGATCAAGCTGCAGAAGCTGCCGCGTGATGCCAGTCCCAGTCGCCAGCAAAGACGTTGTCGTGTTAGTGGCCGTCCTCACGCCGTGTATCGCAAGTTTGGGTTGTGCCGCAACAAGCTGCGTGAAGCAGCCATGCGTGGTGATGTTCCCGGTTTGGTTAAGGCTAGCTGGTAACAGAATTTGTAAACAGATCCGCATAGCGGGTTTTTATAATTAAAGTCGTTTGGGTATCGCACTGATTGACAGTGGGCTGACCTAGAGGAAGATAAACAATGAGTATGTCAGATCCAATCGCGGATATGCTAACCCGCATCCGAAACGGACAGGCGGTGGGGAAGAAGGCGGTATCCATGCCTGCTTCCAAAAGTAAGATGGCTGTAGCCCAGGTCCTGAAAGATGAAGGCTATATCCTGGATTATTCCGCAAACGAAGATGGCTCCAAAGCTGTCTTGAACATCGAGCTTAAATATTTTCAGGGCGAGCCGGTCATTGAGATGATTCAGCGCATAAGCCGTCCTGGACTGCGTATCTATAAGAGTGCCAAAGAGCTTCCTAAGGTACGTGCCGGTCTCGGTATAGCTATCATTTCAACCTCCAAAGGCTTGATGACTGACCGCGCGGCCCGCAAGGCCGGTCATGGCGGCGAAGTCCTGGCCTATGTGGCTTAATTTGGAGGATTAGAAATGTCACGAGTAGCTAAAAATCCAATTGAGGTCCCATCCGGAGTCGAGATCAAGATCGCCAACGATGAGATCAACGTGAAGGGCGCCAAGGGCAATATGCAACTGCCTCTGCATAAGTCGGTCAAGGTCGGCCAGGAAGAGGGTATCCTAAAGGTGCAGCCGGTTGATGAGGCCAAAGATAGCTGGGCCATGGCCGGTACATTCCGTGCCCTTATCAACAATATGGTTGTTGGCGTAAGCGCCGGTTTTACCAAGAAATTGCAATTGGTCGGCGTTGGTTATCGTGCCCAGGCCAATGGCAGCATACTGAATCTAAGTCTGGGTTTCTCTCATCCTATAGATTATGCAGTGCCTGAGGGCGTCACAGTTGAGACCCCATCACAGACCGAGATAGTTGTATCCGGATGTGACAAGCAGAAGGTGGGGCAGGCGGCAGCAGAGATCCGCTCCTACCGTCCGCCTGAGCCATACAAAGGTAAGGGTGTGCGTTATGCGGATGAGCATGTTGTCCGCAAAGAAGCCAAGAAGAAGTAGGGGGTTGACGATGGATAAGAAGATGAAACGTTTGCGCAGGGCCCGTCGTGCTCGCGCCAAGATCAGAGAGCTGGAAGTAAACAGGCTCACTATTTTTCGTACCCCTCGGCATATGTATGCGCAGGTTATTGCGCCTAACAGTTCCGAGGTTCTTGCCAGCGCATCCACCCTGGAAAAGGCTGTTAAGCAAGAGGTGAAAGGCAGTACCGGCAATGCGGATGCTGCTGCGATTGTGGGTAAGTTTATTGCCGAGCGTGCCAAGAAGGCTGGAGTTGAGACGGTAGCCTTTGATCGTTCCGGTTTTAAGTATCATGGCCGGGTAAAGGCCCTGGCCGATGCGGCCCGTGAAAACGGTCTCAAGTTCTGAGGTATAGGCTATGTCAAATTACAATGTAAATCCGGAAGGCGACGGCCTCATAGAAAAACTGGTTAATGTCAATCGTGTTGCCAAGGTAGTCAAGGGTGGTCGTATTTTCGGTTTCTCCGCCTTGACCGTAGTAGGTGACGGTAATGGACAGGTTGGCTTCGGTACTGGAAAGGCACGTGAAGTTCCTATCGCTATTCAAAAGGCGATGGAAAATGCGCGCAGAAACATGCGCAGCGTAAAGCTGAAGGATGACACCCTGCAGTATCCTCTGATGGGTCGTCATGGTGCCGCCAGGGTTCATATGCAGCCTGCCTCACCTGGTACCGGTATCATTGCCGGCGGCGCTATGCGTGCGGTTTTCGAGGTGGTGGGTGTTCACAACGTATTGGCCAAATGTATTGGTACCAACAATCCGTTGAATGTGGTTCGCGCCACCATCAATGGCCTGACCGGGATGGATGATGCAGAGACTGTTGCCGCCAAACGTGGCAAGAGTGTAGATGAGATTCTGGGGTAAACCATGGCTAAGAAAAAGATTCCAATGATGAAGGTCACACTGGTGCGTAGTTTGAATGGCCGTCTTAAGAGTCATCAGGCATGTGTTAGAGGCTTGGGGCTGCGGCGCATGCACCAGACCGTGGAGGTGGAAGACACCCCTGCCACCCGTGGTATGTTGAACAAGGTTTCCTATATGGTTAGGGAAGAGGAAGCATAAGATGCGTTTAAACACTATTAAACCAGCAGCAGGCAGCAAGTCTGATCGCAAGCGCGTAGGTCGCGGCATCGGAAGCGGCCTGGGCAAGACCGCCGGGCGCGGTCATAAGGGTCAGAAGTCACGCACCGGCGGCTTTCACAAGGTTGGCTTTGAGGGTGGTCAGATGCCACTGCAGCGTCGTCTCCCCAAAGTGGGCTTTGTTTCGCGTAAGGCGAAATATACCGCTGAGATTAGGCTGAATGAGTTGGCCAAGGTCGAGGCTGACGTGATTGATCTGAAGGCACTGCAGGACGCAAACATTCTGCCTCATGCGATTAAGCGGGCCAAAGTTATCCTGTCCGGAAGCATAGACAAGGCGGTTACCCTGCGAGGTCTAGGTGTAACCAAGGGTGCCAGAGAGGCGATTGAAGCCGCTGGCGGGAAGATCGAAGAGTAAATCTAATGGCTATTGGCTCGAAACCAAATCCCCTGGCAGGAGGACATCTGACGGAGTTACGTCAGCGTCTGTTCTTCGTGCTGGGCGCGTTGCTGGTTTTTCGTATCGGTACCTTTATTCCGGTCCCTGGGGTTAATCCGGCAGCATTGGCCGCTATGTTTGACCAGCAGCAGGGCACCATTCTGGATATGTTCAACATGTTCTCTGGTGGTGCATTGAAAAGGGCTAGTCTGTTTGCTCTGGGCATCATGCCTTACATCTCTGCATCTATTATTATGCAGTTGATGTCTTCCGTGATCCCCTCATTGGAACAGCTTAAGAAAGAGGGTGAGTCAGGTCGCCGCAAGATCACCCAATATACCAGATATGGCACTGTCGTCCTGGCGACGTTCCAGGCCATCGGTATATCGGTTGCCCTGCAGGGGCAGTCTGCTGGGGGTATGGGGGTTGTTATGAATCCAGGCCCCGGTTTTGTATTCACCGCTGCGGTCTCACTGGTTACCGGCACCATGTTCCTGATGTGGTTGGGCGAGCAGATAACAGAACGCGGTATAGGTAACGGTATATCTTTGATCATCTTCGGCGGTATCGTTGCAGGTCTGCCGGCTGCAATCGGTGGAACTCTGGCGCTGGTGGGCACTGGCGAGATGAATCCCGTTACAGTGCTAACCCTGTTTATTCTGGCTGTTGCGGTCACGGCCTTTGTGGTCTTTGTGGAGCGTGGACAGAGAAGGATTACGGTGAATTACGCCAAGCGCCAGCAGGGGCGCAAGATGATGGCAGGGCAGAGTACCCATCTGCCACTGAAGCTGAATATGGCTGGCGTTATCCCGCCCATCTTCGCCTCCAGTATCATCCTGTTTCCTTCGACCCTGGGGCAGTGGTTGGGTACCCAGGAGAATATGCGCTGGCTGCAGGACATTGTTGGCAAGATAGCTCCTGGTGAGCCAATCTATGTGCTTCTGTATGCAATCGCGATTGTGTTCTTCTGCTTCTTCTATACCGCGTTGGTGTTTAACTCTAAAGAGACAGCAGATAATTTGAAGAGGTCTGGCGCCTTTTTACCTGGCATACGTCCAGGTGAACAGACAGCCAAGTATATCGATGGCGTCATGTCCAGGCTGACCCTGGCCGGTGCCATCTACATCACCCTGGTCTGTCTGTTGCCGGAGTTCCTGATCGTCGGTTGGAATGTGCCCTTCTATTTTGGAGGCACGTCACTACTGATTATCGTGGTGGTGGTTATGGATTTTATGGCCCAGGTGCAGGCCTTGATGACATCGCACCAGTATGAAGGTCTGATGAAGAAGGCCAATCTGAAAGGGCGGGGCGGATCAGGTCTGCTGCGCTGATTCAGACAAGAATTGAAACGAATTTTTTGGAGATAGAGCCATGAAAGTCAGGGCTTCAGTAAAGAAAATTTGCCGTAACTGCAAGATCGTACGTCGTAAGGGTGTGGTGCGTGTAATCTGCAAGGACGGCCGGCATAAGCAACGTCAGGGCTAACAGTAGTTGCGCCTTGATTTGTATATAGTTTCCCGATAAGATTACGCGTTTTCGCGCGTGAAGCGGGTGGGTTTTATTTTATTTAGGAGTTAGTGATGGCCCGAATTGCAGGCGTCAATATTCCAGATCGTAAGCACGCTGTAATTGCGTTGACCGCAATCTACGGAATTGGCCGTACCAGATCTGCTCAGATCTGTGCTGCCTCCGGCATTGCAGAGGATGCAAAGATTCAGGATCTGACTGAAGCAGAGGTTGATACCCTGCGTACAGAGGTTGCAAAGTACACTGTAGAAGGTGATTTGCGCCGTGATATCTCCATGAACATCAAGCGTTTGATGGATCTGGGATGTAATCGCGGTATCAGGCATCGTCGTGGACTGCCGGTAAGGGGGCAGCGTACCAAGACCAATGCGCGTACCAGAAAGGGTCCGCGTCGCCCGATTAAGCGTTAGGTGTAGAATTTAGTCCTGTCCAGGTGGGCAGGGAATGTATAGACAAGAGTTTGTAGGAATAGGCAATGGCAAAACCAAGTAGCCGCGCACGCAAGAAGATCACCAAGGTGGTAACCGATGGTGTGGCACATATTCATGCGTCGTTCAACAATACGATCATAACCATCACAGACAGGCAGGGTAATGCGCTTTCCTGGGCAACATCTGGTGGTTCCGGATTCCGTGGTTCACGTAAGAGCACACCCTTTGCTGCCCAGGTGGCCGCCGATCGCGCTTGCGAGAAGGCGAAAGAGTATGGTCTGAAGAACCTGGATGTGGAGGTGAACGGTCCAGGTCCGGGTCGTGATTCCGCCGTACGTGCCCTGAACAATGCCGGTTTCAAGATCACCAGCATCACTGACGTAACACCAATTCCACATAATGGTTGTCGTCCGCCCAAGAAGCGTCGAGTCTGATCGGAGTTAAGTAAAAATGGCAAGATACATAGGTCCTAAGTGTAAACTCAGCCGGCGTGAGGGAACCGATCTGTTCCTGAAGAGCCGCGTGCGTTCACTTGAATCCAAATGCAACATGGAGAAGCAGCCTGGTCAGACCACTGACCGTCGCCGCCGCATCTCTGACTATGGCCTGCAGCTGCGTGAAAAGCAGAAAGTGCGCCGTATCTATGGTGTGATGGAGAAGCAGTTCCGTAACTACTATAAGAAAGCCGCACAGGCCAAGGGCGCAACCGGTGAAAACCTGTTGCAGATGCTGGAACAGCGTCTGGATAATGTTGTATATCGACTTGGTTTCGGTGCAACCCGTGCTGAAGCACGTCAGCTGGTCAGCCATAAGGCAATAGAAGTGAACGGAAAGGTTGTGAACATCCCTTCCTATCATGTTCAGGCGGAAGATGTGATAACGGTCAGGGAAAAGGCCAAAAAGCAGATCCGTATCCAGGGTGCACTTGCGCTTGCTGAGCAATATGGTTTTGTAGACTGGGTAGAGGTAGACCCCAAGGCGATGAAGGGTATTTTCAAGAGAATTCCTGATCGCACTGAACTACCTGCCGAGATTAGCGAACAGCTAGTCGTAGAACTGTACTCCAAATAAGGGATAGCGGGAGAAGCCACCGATGCCGGAGTTTGTAACAGATTTTCTAAAACCACGCCTGGTCAACGTACAGGCGATTACGCCGCTGCACTCCAAGGTCTCACTAGAGCCTATGGAGCGCGGATTCGGTCATACCCTGGGCAATGCACTGCGCAGAATCCTGCTTTCCTCTATGCCGGGTAGTGCTGTAGTCGAGGTAGAGATTGAGGGTGTTCTGCATGAATATACCACCATGGAAGGTGTGCAGGAGGATGTACTGGATATCCTCCTGAATCTGAAGGAGCTTGCAATCGTCATGCATGCAAGGAACGAGGCTACTCTTACGCTGAGCAAGAAAGGCCCTGGACCGGTCTTGGCCAGTGATATCGCCCTTGATCATGACGTTGAGATAACAAATCCAGATCATGTTATCGCCAATCTTACCAAAGAGGGCGAGATTAACATGACCCTGAAGGTGGCCAAGGGCATCGGTTACGAGCCGACCACCGTGCGCAATAACGAGTCCGGTGAGGATCAGCCCATTGGTCGTCTGCAGTTGGACGCAACCTTTTCGCCGGTCAGACGCGTATCCTATGAGGTAGAGGCTGCACGTGTGGAACAGCGTACCAACCTGGATCGCTTGGTGATCGACCTTGAGACCAACGGTACCATGGATCCGGAAGAGGCCATTCGCCGTGCCGCAACCATCCTGCAGGATCAGCTGTCTGCTTTCGTAACCCTGGACGACACCACCGAGAGTGAGGTAAGTCAGGAGAGCGAGAAGCCGGCGATAGATCCGATCCTGCTGCGTCCGGTGGACGATCTGGAACTGACCGTCCGTTCCGCCAACTGCCTCAAGGCAGAAAATATCTTTCTTATTGGCGATCTTATTCAGCGCACTGAAGTGGAGTTGCTTAAGACGCCGAACCTGGGTAAGAAGTCGCTGACCGAGATCAAGGATGTCCTGGCGACTCGCGGCCTCTCTCTTGGTATGCGCCTGGAAAATTGGCCGCCAGAGGGGATGGAAGTGGCATAAGGCTATTTCAGCCACTTTTTGTGATTATTTGAATTAACTAGTTTTGAAGGAAGTCGATCCATGCGTCATCGCAAATCAGGGCGGCAACTGAACCGCAATAGCAGCCATCGAAAAGCCATGTTCCGGAACATGACCTGTTCGCTGCTGCGTCACGAGCTGATCAAGACCACCCTCCCCAAGGCCAAAGAGCTGCGTCGGGTGGCTGAGCCTATTATAACCATCGGTAAAGTGGACAATGTTGCCAAGCGCCGCCTGGCTTTTGATCGTCTGCGCGATAAGGAGATGGTAGGAAAGCTGTTCAGCGAGATCGGGCCACGCTACAAGGAGCGTCCAGGTGGTTATGTGCGTATCCTGAAATGCGGCTATCGTCATGGCGACAAGGCCCCTATGGCCTACGTAGAGCTTGTGGATCGTCCAGAGGTGGATATGGACGATGTGGCAGTGGTCGATGCTGAATAAACAGTATAACCAATAAACGTAAAAAACCGGGTTTTGCCCGGTTTTTTTTGTCTGGCCTCGGATGGTAGTATGTGGCGCATTAGAAGGACGAAGTGACACGAAGGCGCAAAGTATTCATTTGTGGATGTAAGGGAACAATGGCTGCGAACCCATGTACTTGCTTCGCTGATATTTGAAATAACCAAAAACCCTTGCTTCAAGGAATACAGTATGCGCGTTCAAAAACTCACTCTCGGCCTACTCGCCGCCCTGTGTGTCTTTCTGCCCTTTACCTTAGGTGTTGCGCAGGATATACCGGCCGTCTCAGCCACCAATGGCAAGATCGGCGTCCTGGGCGGAACTTCCGATTCCGATAGTGCCGCAGCCCTGACCGGGTCATTGGCCACCCCGCTCGGCCACTCTTACGGACTGCAGCTGGACGGACTGGTCGGCAATCTCGGCAGTAGCGGTGGAGCCGGTCTGGGCGCACACCTGTTCTGGCGTGATCCTGAGACCGGAATGTTCGGCATCACCGCCAGCAAGCTCCACATGAACGATAGCGATTTGAACCGTTTTGGTCTTGAGGGGGAGTACTATAACGACGCCTTTACCTTCTCAGGAATGGCCGGACGACAAAGCGGTGATTATACCCATGGTACTTATTACGGTCTTTCTGCCCGTTACTACGCCAACGACAGCCTGGTTTTTAGCGGACATAGAGAGAGTGTATCAGGGGATTCGCTATATACCCTCGGTGTTGAATGGCAGCCCCATACCACCCAGCAAGGCATCTCATACTATGTAAATACCAGCTCAGGCCATGGCGATGCCGTGGGCAGTGTTGTTGCCGGGGTGCGTTTCTATCTGGGGAATAATAAATCTCTGAAGCGGCGTCATCGGGAAGATGATCCGGAGAACAGGCTGTTCAGGGATGCAAGCTTCGGCATGGGTAGACAGGATGCGGGACAGCAGTGTCCAGCCAATAGTGCTGATGTAGCGAGTGAACTGGAGTGTACCAGGTGCTTTGCCTCATACGTATGGGAAAGAACTAAGGAAGGGTATATCTGTCGTGTTGAGCTTCCAGGGCCTATCGAGTAGAAATGGGGCGCCTGGATGTGTATATGTTCAAGGTAACTGAGATAGATGCTGAGTAAGCGGTATCACCAATAAATGCAAAAACCGGGGTCCGCCCGGTTTTTTGTTGTCTGGGCTATAATTGATAGCCATGACACTCGCAATTAAAAAACCAACGTCCATTGCCTCGTTCACGGATTTTGGAACGGATGGCCCCTACACCGGACAGATGCAGGCGGTGCTATGCCATGCCCAGGTCCCGGTGATAGATCTGTTATCCAATGCGCCTGCATTTGATCCCGTGCGTTCCGGGTATCTCTTGGCGGCTGTATCCAACAGTATGCCGGACGGAACATTGTTTCTTGTAGTGGTAGATCCAGGTGTGGGCAGTGATCGGCTACCGCTGGTCATAAGAGATTCGCGTCACTGGTTTGTGGGACCAAATAATGGAGTGTTGGCTCAGGTAGCAAAACGGGAAGCGTATAAAATCCAGAGCATAGACTGGGAACCTGAACATCTTAGTTCCAGCTTTCATGGTAGAGATCTGTTTTCGCCTGTGGCAGTGATGCTGTGTCAGGGAGAGATGATCGCGGGACGAGAGTTGACGGTCGATGGTTTGGCTGGTGTCGACACGCCGGATGACCTGCCAGAGATCATCTATATTGATTCTTTTGGAAATGGTTTTACCGGTATAAGGGCGTCGACAGTTAGCACAGACACGATCCTTGAGATCGAAGGAGTAGGGGTCAACTGGGCAAGAACCTTCAGCGATGCGGATGTCGGAGGGATGTTCTGGTACGAAAATTCGATAGGACTTATCGAGATATCTGTAAACAAGGGAAGTGCGGAAAAGATGATCGGGTTTTCTGTCGGGAGTGAAGTCAGTTTGGGATAACGCAGGCGAGCCGTGGGACTGACGGATGTCATTGGAAAGCGATATCTGCTCTATTATAAATAGGCGTCAAGGCAGCTAGTAATTATGTCATGAACATGATCGATAGATATCGGATATACATCGCTCACGCCATCGCGCCAATCTTTGGGCTGATGACGCTTTTCACCATCTGGATACGTCCCAACGAGTTATGCTCTACCAGCCAGGAGTGTTTTGGTATGTTGCCGGTATCTGTGGTGCTGATTGTCGCCTATCTGCTCTATATCGGGATGTTCTTAACCGGTATTTCCAATAAAGCCAGGGAGCTCTATACCGATTCCGGACTGCCGTTTTGGAAATTGGCGGTAGCATCGTCCAATCGTGCGGTGCTGGCCACCATCGTAGTTACATCCACAGTGCTTTTTTCCAGATGGCCAGGACCGGCAAGTATCTGGGTGGATGCAATATTCGCTGTGGTGTTGCCTCTACTTGCAGTCTTCGTGCTCTATGCAAGTTGGTATCTGATCGTCGGCAGACAAAACAAGCAGATCAAATTCGATGCCCGGAAGGAGCGAGCCTTTATCGCATGATACCAATGGCGTGTTGGGAAGATGTATGAGTCATGCTTAAAGGGGTAGTTGGGATTTTAATATGTCCAAAATGCAGAAGACCCGGCTAAAAGCCGGGTCTTTCTTGTGTGACAGTACTCTCAGCCTAGTATGAAAGAGATTACAACGCTGAGGATCATGCCGATACCGGCAATCGTTAGTGCCCATTTACCTTCTAGCATTTTATTACCCTCCTCGTTTATGCTGCAACGTTTAAGAACTTGGAGCGTTTGATTTATTAGTAATCGTTAGTGATCACTGTCTGGAGTATAACCATAAATATTGTGTTGAATAATTGACATCCATCAAACAGAATATTCGGAAAGACTTAAATTCAAATGGGACATTGTTTGCTACAATGAGTCTTACTTAGGGGTGTTCTACTGGCATGCAGCATTCGTATATAAAATATAAACTGATAACCGCTCTCAGCCTGATATTGGTTTTTGCCTTTGTGGTTATCAACATCGTCAACTATCAGGTGGCTAAGGATTCTGTACGGTCAGGTATAATCAACAACTCCCTGCCTCTTACCAGGGACAATATCTACTCTGAGATTCAGGCCGATCTCATGCGTCCCATATTCGTATCTTCTCTCATGGCCAACGATACCTTCCTGAAGGATTGGGCCATAAACGGGGAAAAGGACACGGATCAAATAAAGAAGTATCTACTCGAGATCATGAATAGGTACGGCTTTTTCTCGACATTCTTCGTTTCGGCAACCAGCGGTAACTATTTCCACTTCAATGGCATCCTCAAGCGGGTGAGTAGGGAAGATGTCCATGATGTTTGGTATTACAACTTTGTCGATAGCGGCAAGAACTATAGTGTGGAGGTCGATACCGATGAGGCGTCGCAAAATACCCTGACCATATTTATCAACCATCGTCTCAATGACTACAAAGGTAATTTGCTGGGCGTTACCGGCGTGGGTCTGAAGATGGAGAATGTATCGAATATTCTCAGTGAGTACCGAAATAAATATAAAAGAAATATCTATCTGGTGGATGCGTCCGGTCTGGTGCAGGTCCACTCCGATAAAAGGCTGATTGGAAAGGTGGGCCTGCGCGATATCTCAGGCATTAGTGAACATGCCGGTGCGATTCTTGGTCAGAAGGACTATGAGAGCGTGTATGAGTATGAAGAAAAGAACAGGCATATTCTTCTTATTACCCGTTATATCCCGGAGTTCAACTGGCACCTGATCGTGGAGCAGGATCAGAACGAAGCGCTACAGACTATCAAGAGCAACTTTCTGCGCAGTATGGTCTTTGCGGCCATCGTTATAATCGTGGTGATTGGCATCAATATTTTTACCGTTAACTACTTTCAGTCCAAACTTGAAAAGTTTGCCATCACTGATAAGCTCACCGGTGCCTTCAATCGCAGGGAACTGGACTTCACCTTTGCCAAGACCCTGAAAACCGCTGGCAGACAACACACCGCCCTTAGCGCCATCCTCATTGACCTCGATTGCTTTAAGAAAATAAACGATATCCACGGACACGTCACTGGAGATACGGTCCTTAAGCAAGTGGTTGATATTATAAACCAGGGCATGCGTGGGAAGGACCTGCTGGTACGTTGGGGTGGTGATGAGTTTATGGCGCTCACTCCCTGTAATCTGGATATAGCTGCAGCTATGGCGGAACGTATTCGTTTGGCTGTTGAGGAGAAGGAGTTCAACTCGAAAGAGAATCCGATAAGTATGACTATCAGTTGTGGCGTTTCCCAGTTCCAGGAAGATGATAGTATCGACACCCTGACCAGACGCTGCGATGAGGCCCTGTATGTGGCAAAGGGCAAAGGGCGTAATCGTGTGGAGGTATGGGAAGACGGCTACGCGTCCTAGCCTTACAACTGTACCCTATGCCGGGATCTGATTTCTGGTTATCTCTCCTGAGACCCTTTGCGTGACCAGTAACTGGCCAGCATCGATCCGGAAATATTGTGCCAGATAGAGAACAGCGCACCCGGTACCGCGGCCACTGCGGAAAAATACTTCACCGCCAGTGCGACCCCCAGACCTGAGTTCTGCATCCCTACCTCTATGGCGATGGTGCGGCAGATGCGTTCATCCCAACCCAGCAGACGGCTGATCCAATATCCTCCGGCCAATCCGACAGAATTATGCAGGACCACCGCAATCGCCACGGCAGGCCCGATGGTGGATAACCTGGTCTGATTCAGGGCTACCACGATGGCGATGATCACTACGATGGCCAGAACCGATATCAGGGGAAACAACGACTTGACCCGCTGCAGCCTGGTCCCGATCAGGCCGTTCACTACAATACCTAGGGAGACCGGAAGCAACACGATCCTGGCTACCGACCAGAGCATATCCAATACTGGTACCGGTACCTGTTGTCCTACATAGAGCCAGGTCAGGGATGGGGTGGCCAATGCGGCCAGCAGGGTAGAGCAGGTGGTCAGGGTGATGGAGAGGGCGACATCACCGCGTGCCAGATAGCAGATCACGTTGGATGCTGTCCCGCCCGGGCAGGCCCCCACCAGCACCAATCCAACCAGTAGCGGCAGCGGCAGGCCGAGCAGGGTGCCGATCAGCCATGCCGTCAGTGGCATAACAATGAACTGTAGCAGCACGCCAACGCCGATAACCTTGGGACGGCGTAAGACCTCAGCAAAGCTGCTCCAGGTCAGGGTCATGCCCATACCGAACATCACCACGCCCAACAGCGGCACGATGGCCGGCTTCATGTCGACATAGATACCGGGCCAGAAAAATGCGCTGACCGAAAACAGAAGCGCCCAGAGCGGGAAGAGGGATGTAATGCGGTGTATCAGCATTGGGAGATTGTAATGTATTTTAGATCCAATTCAGCATCTATGTTGTATGAGCCCCCTCCTGCGGGCGATATGGATGAGGTTTCAGTTCCGCTATCGCCCAGGGGACTGTGTTCCTACAGATATTTCTGCAGATACTCCCCGGTATAGGAACCCTTGGTATCGGCCACCTGTTCCGGGGTGCCCTGGGCGATGATCCGACCGCCCCGGTCTCCCCCCTCCGGGCCCAGGTCTACGATCCAGTCGGCGGTCTTGATTACATCCAGGTTGTGTTCGATCACTATCACCGTATTACCGTGGTCGCGCAGACGGTGCAGTACCTCCAGCAGGTGTTCGATATCGTGGAAGTGCAGGCCGGTGGTGGGTTCATCCAGGATATATATGGTGTTGCCGGTATCCCGTTTGGAGAGCTCGCGTGATAGCTTCACCCGTTGCGCCTCGCCGCCGGAGAGGGTGGTGGCGTTCTGTCCCAGGGTGATGTAGGAGAGGCCCACATCCATCAGGGTCTGCAACTTGCGCTTGATGGGAGGGATGGCGTCGAAGAATTCCAGGGCGTCCTCCACCGTCATGGACAACACCTCATCGATGGTCTTGCCCTTGTATCTGATATCCAGGGTCTCGCGGTTGTAGCGTTTGCCCTTGCATATATCACACTGTACATAGATGTCCGGCAGGAAGTGCATCTCCACCTTGATCACGCCGTCGCCACGGCAGGCCTCGCAGCGCCCCCCTTTGACATTGAAACTGAAACGCCCCGGGGTATAGCCGCGTGAGCGGGCCTCCTGGGTGCCGGCGAAGAGCTCCCGGATCGGGGTGAATAGGCCGGTGTAGGTGGCGGGGTTGGAGCGCGGTGTGCGGCCGATGGGGCTTTGATCTATATCCACTACCTTGTCGAATAGTTCCAGGCCGGTTATTGCGGTATGTCCCTTGGCGGTGTGCTTGCTCCTGTTCAGGTGGGTGGCCGCCAGGGGGTAGAGGGTATCGTTGATCAGGGTGGACTTGCCGGATCCCGAAACGCCGGTGATGCAGGTGAACAGTCCCACCGGGATGTGCAGGTTCACCTGATCCAGATTGTTGCCGCTGGCCCCCAGGAGGGAGAGGATCCGCCCCTGATCCCTTTGCGTGCGTCTCTTTGGCACCTCGATCCTGCGCCTGCCACTCAGATACTGCCCGGTAAGTGAGTCTTCACACTTTGCGATCTCGGCAGCGGTGCCCTGGGCTACAATCACTCCCCCATGCACACCGGCACCGGGCCCCAGGTCCACCACGTGATCGGCGTTCTGGATCGCCTCTTCGTCATGTTCCACCACTATTACAGTATTACCCAGGTCACGCAGATAGGTGAGGGTGTCGAGCAGGCGGGAGTTGTCCCGCTGATGCAGACCGATGGACGGCTCGTCCAGGACATACATCACCCCCACCAGGCCGGCACCGATCTGGCTTGCCAGCCGTATCCTCTGGGCCTCGCCGCCGGACAGGGTCTCGGCGCTACGGTCCAGTGATAGGTAGTCCAGCCCCACATTGACCAGGAAGCTCAGGCGTTGGGTGATCTCGCGGTTTATCTTGGCAGCGATCTCACCCTTGTGGCCGGGTAGTTCCAGCTGTTCAAAGAACTCCAGGGCCTGCCCTACCGGCATACAGGTGATAGAAGGTAGATTGTGCTCCAGTACGAATACGTTACGGGCCGCCTCGTTCAGACGGGTGCCGGAACAGTCCGGGCAGGGTTGATGGGCGATATATCTGGATAGCTCATCCCGTACCGCGTTGGACTCGGTCTCCCGGTAGCGGCGCTGCATGTTGGGGATGATCCCCTCGAACGCATGGCTCTTCTGCATACTGCCGCCGCGCTCGTTGAAATAGCTGAAGTGGATCTGCTCCTTGCCACTGCCATAGAGGATGGTGTGGCGATGCTCCTCAGAAAGCTCGTTCCAGGGTGTCTCCACATCGAAACCGTAGTGCTTGCCCAGGGAGGTAATCAGCTGGAAATAGTAGGCGTTGCGCCGGTCCCAGCCCCGCACCGCACCGGCGGCCAGGCTCTGATCCGGGTGGGCGGTCACCCGTTCCGGATCGAAAAACTGTTCTATCCCCAGTCCGTCACAGGTGGGGCAGGCCCCGACCGGGTTATTGAAGGAGAAGAGCCTTGGTTCCAGTTCCTGGATGCTGTGCCCGCACTCGGGGCAGGCGAAGTTGGCGGAGAAGATGAGCTCCTCCTGTGTGCTCTCATCTATCCAGGCCACCCGGGCCAGACCGTCGGAGAGGCGCAGGGCAGTCTCGAAGGATTCGGCCAGGCGTAGTTCCAGATCAGGGCGTACCTTAAAACGGTCCACCACCGCCTCGATGGTGTGTTTCTTGTGCAGCTCCAACTCCGGGGCGTCATCCAGCTCAAATATCTCACCATCGATGCGGGCGCGGATGAAGCCCTGGGCCAGCAGCTCCGCCAAGAGTTTCTGGTGTTCCCCCTTGCGCTCTGACACCACCGGCGCCAGCAGCATCAGCCTGCTCTCTTCCGGCAGGGCCAGCACCTGGTCCACCATCTGGCTTATGGTCTGGGCCTGCAGCGTACGGCCGTGGATGGGGCAGCGTGGTTCTCCGGCGCGGGCGAACAGTAGGCGCAGATAGTCGTAGATCTCGGTAATGGTGCCTACGGTGGAGCGCGGATTGTGGGATGTGGTCTTCTGCTCTATAGAGATGGCAGGGGAGAGCCCCTCGATATGGTCTACATCCGGCTTCTCCATCATGGAGAGGAACTGCCGGGCGTATGCGGAGAGGGACTCCACATAGCGGCGCTGGCCTTCGGCATAGATGGTATCGAAGGCGAGGGATGACTTGCCGGAGCCGGACAGGCCGGTGATGACGATCAACTTGTCCCGCGGGAGTTCGAGGTCGATGTTCTGTAGATTATGGGTGCGGGCGCCGCGGATGTGGATCTTTTCCATCTGCCTATGATCCTAATAAAAGCCAAAACCGAACCAACAATCATACGCCTAAATCCATCTGCGGCAAAAGTGCAGATGGTATGGAAATTTTATCAATGGGGTGCGGCGCTAGCCTTTTTCCCCGATCGGGGCCAGAAACATGTAGAAGATCCAGGCCAGCCAGGATACGAAGAACATCGCCAGCAGCCAAAACAGCTTCTCCGCGCCTGAGGTCTTATCCGAAGTAAGAATCAGGATTATGGGCAGGAACCATGCGATAAGAAACAGGATTAGGGCGCCGGCACCCATGCCAAGGATTGTGGTCAGCATTACATACCCTCAATAGTCATTGTATGGAAATAATCATGCCCTGCTGGAAACTCCGGTTCAAGTGCGACTATGATATCCGGACTTAATTCAGGGGGCAGATCATGAAGATAGTCGGCATCGACCATATCGTATTGACCGTGGCGGACATGGATGCGACCGTCCGCTTTTACCAGACGGTCATGGGGATGGAGGCGGAGAGTTTCGGCGCGGGCCGGATCGCCCTCAAGTTCGGTCGCCAGAAGATAAACCTGCATCAACAGGGAAAAGAGTTCGAACCCAAGGCGGAGCACCCTGTGCCGGGGTCGCAAGATCTCTGTTTCATCATAGAGACCGATCTGGAGCAGGCCATGGAGCATGTCAGATCGGCAGGGGTCGAGATCATAGAGGGACCTGTCGCCAGGACCGGCGCCACCGGTCCGTTGCTCTCGTTCTACTTTCGCGATCCGGACTCTAATCTCATCGAGCTGTCCAATCTAAAATAGAAGCGGTTCTCGTTACAAAATAACTATTTGATCTGATTCATAATTGTATGTAGTCAACAGAGCGGATACTGCCTACACTGTATTCAGGGAGACAGGGATATGTTTTACCTGAAGCAGATAACCCCTGTCGTAATTTCGCGATAATACAAACACTAATCTTGATAAGAGCAAGAGCTATTGCATGGCTTGATTAGGCGCATAGAGTTGATTTAGGTGAAAAGAGCATGAACCTGGACGGAGAGGCAGGACAGCCGCAACGAGGTATATACATTGTTCTCATAAGTATCCATGGATTGATCCGAGGTAAGAACCTGGAATTGGGGTGTGATGCCGATACCGGTGGACAGACGAAATATGTAGTGGAATTGGCCCGCGCCCTGGGGGAACATCCGGATATAGAGAGGGTGGATCTGGTGACCAGGCGCATCGTTGATGCGCAGGTATCGTCGGACTATGCCGACCCGGAAGAGGAGCTTTCCCCCCATGCGCGCATCATCAGGATCGATTGCGGGGAAGAGGGGTATATACCCAAAGAGCAGCTGTGGGATAGCCTGGAAAATTTTTCTGATAACCTCCTGAACTATCTGAAGGCACAGGAGCGCAAGCCGAACGTGATCCACAGTCATTATGCCGACGCCGGACATGTGGGTGTTTTTCTGGCCAATCATCTGGGCATCCCCCTGGTATTCACCGGACACTCCCTGGGCCGGAGTAAGCGCGGGCGCCTCCTGGCCGGTGGTATGAAGGGTTCTGAGATAGAGCGGCGCTACAACATGAAGCGGCGCATAGAGGCGGAAGAGGCCACCCTGGGGGTGGCCGATTGCGTAATAACCAGCACCCACCAGGAGGTGGAGGACCAATACGGGCTGTATGACTACTATCAGCCAAATCAGATGCGGGTGGTCCCTCCTGGTACAGATCTCGAGATGTTTTCCCCTCCCCAGGGGGACGAATTCCACAGCGATATCTTCGAGCAGCTGAGACGATTTCTCAAGGATCCGAAAAAACCCATCATCCTGGCACTGTCCCGTCCCGACCAGAGGAAGAACATCATCACCCTGATAGATGTCTTCGGCGGTGCGAAGAAACTGCGGCAACTGGCAAATCTGGTGCTGGTGGTGGGCAATCGCGATGATCTGATCGATATGGACAGCGGGGTCAGAGAGGTGCTGCAGGAGATCCTGTTTGCCATAGATCGGCACGACCTGTACGGACATGTGGCCTATCCCAAACATCACAAACCTGCGGATGTGCCCATACTGTATCGACTGGCGGCCCTGTCCAGGGGGGTGTTTGTCAATCCGGCCCTGACGGAGCCGTTCGGGCTGACCCTGATCGAGGCCTCGGCCTGTGGTCTCCCCATCGTCGCCACCGAGGACGGCGGACCACGCGATATCATAAAGAACTGCCGCAACGGATATCTGATAGACCCGTTGGACAAGCCGAACATCGCCGAGACCCTGATGCACGCACTGACCGAACAGAAGAAGTGGGACCGCCTGTCTCAGCATGGCCTGGACGGTGTGCGTCAGCACTACTCCTGGCAGGCCCACGTAGATGCCTATATGGACATATTGCATCCCATCATCGAACAGACTGAACGACCACCCAGGCTGCAGCTCAGGCGGCGTCCCATGCTCTATCACAACCGCGCCATCTTCAGCGATCTGGATCAAAATCTGCTGGGTGATCCGTCCGCCCTGGGCCATTTCGCCAAGCTGATTCGGGAAAACCGCAAGTGCGTATCTTTCGGGATAGCCACCGGCAGGACCCTGAAGTCTGCCCTGGCGGTGATAAGGCGCAATAAGATTCCGCAACCGGACGTGCTGATTACCAGCCTGGGCACGGAGATCTATTACGCCCCCAATCTGATCGGAGACGCGGCCTGGGCCAGACACATAGACCACCTGTGGGACCCCAAAAACATACATCGCATCCTGCGGGAACTACCCGGGTTGCGGTTGCAGCCAAAGAGCGAGCGCAGCAAATACAAGCTCAGCTATTACATAGACCCTGAGGTGTCGCAGAGTACAGATGAGATCAGGCGCCTGCTGCATCAGCATGAGCAGACAGCGAATGTCATCTTCTCCTTCGGCCAGTTTCTGGACATTACCCCGATACGGGCCACCAAGGGGTTGGCCTTGCGCTGGTTCTGCGAGCAGTGGGATATACCGCTGGAACACACCCTGGCGGCGGGCGGTTCCGGCGCGGATGAGGATATGATGCGTGGCAACACCATGGCGGTAGTGGTGGCCAACCGCCATGAGGAGGAGCTATCCGAACTGGCCGATATCGAAAAGATATATTTTGCCGGACGCCCCTTCGCCTCCGGCATCATGGAGGCGATAGAGCACTACAACTTTCTGGAAGCCTGCGAGGTCCCGGAGTGACCCTGTCTCCGCTGTTGATCTGTACCGATCTGGATCGGACCCTGATCCCGAATGGAGGACAGCCGGAGTCGCCTGGTGCCATGGATCTGTTCAGAGAGCTGGTGAGCCGACCTCACGTATCCCTGGCCTTTGTCACCGGGCGTCATCGGGCGTTGGTGGAGGATGCCATAGAGGAGTACGGTCTGCCGCAGCCGGATTATGTGATCGCGGATGTGGGTACCACCATCTATGAGATCAACGCCGGAGAGTGGAGTATCTGGGAGCGTTGGCAGCAGGAGATAGGCGCGGCCTGGGCCGAGATGTCCGGCGACGAGATCCATGTCCTGTTGCAGGATATAGTCGAGCTGCGGCCCCAGGAGCGACAGAAGCAAAACAGATTCAAGCTCAGCTACTATGTGCCGATGAAATGTAGGCAGGGAGAGTTGGAGCGTGAGATTGTGGCGCGGCTGAAAGGTTCAGGGGTAAGGGCGGATCTGGTGTGGAGTATCGATAACCAGGAGGGAGTGGGATTGCTGGATATACTGCCTGAGTCCGCAACCAAGGAACATGCGATAGGATTTATCATGGATGAACTGGGATTTGATCTGGGCAACACCATCTTTGCCGGAGATAGCGGCAACGACATCTCTGTACTTGCCAGTCCGATCAGGTCGGTACTGGTGGCCAACGCCACCGATGAGGTGCGCCGTGCGGCGCTGCAGGAGGCGGAGGCGAGTCTGAATCCGGATGCCATATATCTGGCCAAGGGCGGGTTCAACGGAATGAACGGCAATTACTGCGCAGGTATCCTGGAGGGGGTGGCGCACTATCTGCCGCAATACGCATCATTAATAAGGAGATGGCAGTGGGGGTAGAGCAGGATAACAGACCCATAATGTTTGGAGAGGTGTTGTTTGACATGTTCCCGGATGGGGGCATGGTACTGGGCGGCGCCCCATTCAACGTTGCCTGGCATCTACAGGCGTTTGGTTTGGCACCCTTGATGATCACCAGGGTGGGGGCAGATCCACTGGGGCGGCAGGTGTGCAGTTCCATGCTGGATTGGGGCATGGACCGCTCCGGGTTGCAGATAGATTCGGCCCATCCCACCGGCACGGTCAATATCACCTTTAATGATGGAGAGCCGGAGTTTGATATAGTCCCGAACCGGGCCTTTGACTATATAGACCGCTATTCGCTGCCGCCCTACTGGACAACGCGCCCGCTCTACTACGGCACGCTGGCCATGCGTAGTTCCGTTTCCCGCGAGACCCTGTGGGAGATGAAGAGTAACAGTGAAGGATTCTCCTTTATGGATGTCAATCTGCGCCCCCCATGGTGGGAGCTGGGTGATGTCATGGATGCACTGCAGGGGGCCAGCTGTATCAAGGTAAATCAGGACGAACTGATGCAGATCGTCCAGAAAGGGGCAACGGTTGCATCCAAGGCCGAATGGTTGTTGGATGATACATCGGCTCAATCGGTCCTGGTGACTAAGGGCAGGGAAGGGGCCATGCTGTTTCGACCGGATGGCACCTACACCGGCGTGGCGCCGGAACCGGCATTGAAGGTGGTGGATACCGTGGGCGCCGGTGATGCATTCAGTGCGGTTATGCTCTTGGGGCAGATCAAGGAGTGGTCCATCGAGCTTACCATGGAACGGGCACAGGGTTTTGCCAGCGCCATCGTTGGAGTGCGTGGGGCTGTGGTAAAAGACAGGGAGTTTTATCGCAAATTTTTGCAGCAGTGGAGCGCCGCAGAGCCGGAACAGGGTTCAACCGTCAATGGAGATGATGGCCATTCTCAACCCGTTAATAACTGACGAGCTACAGAAACAAGAAACTGCCATGTATGAACAAGTATCCCACTCCCTGCTGAATGAAATCCTGAGTGAACTCAACCCGGACCTGGAGAAAGAGGATCTGCGCCACTTCTACACCCGGCTGGGGGCCAACTTCTATTCCATCCACTCGCTGTTCAGCTATCTCTATGGGGACAGGGAGGATTTCAGGGAGCAGATACAGAGCCTGGTGGAGGCCATGGCAAGTCAGTACATCTATCGTCCCAATCATCTCAAACGGGTCGATATAGAAAGAGAGCGGGACCACAACTGGTTCCTGAGCCAGCAACTGGTCGGCATGGCGCTATACAGCGACGGCTTTGCCGAAGGGTTGCGGGACCTGAGCAGCAAGGTGCACTATTTTCAGGAACTGGGGGTAAACCTGATCCACATCATGCCTATCCTGAAGTGCCCCAAGAAGAACAATGACGGCGGCTATGCGGTAAGCGATTTCCGTGAGATCGACGAGAAGGCGGGGGACATGAAGGATCTGCATGCGCTGGTTAAAGAGCTGCAGAAGCGTGAGATCCTGTTGGTGTTGGATGTGGTGGTAAACCACACCTCCAATGAACACGAGTGGGCCAAGAAGGCGCGCAAGGGCAAGAAAAAATATCAGGACTACTACTATGTCTTCCCCAGCCGGGAGATACCGGACATGTTCGAAGAGACCCTGCCCGAGGTGTTTCCGGAGACCTCCCCAGGCAATTTCACCTGGGACGAGGAGATGGGTAAATGGGTGATGACCGTATTCAATAATTTCCAGTGGGATCTCAACTACAGCAACCCGGCGGTGTTTATCGAGATGCTGGAGATCATCCTCTACTGGGCCAACCAGGGCGCGGACATCGTGCGCCTGGATGCGGTGGCCTTTCTCTGGAAGAAGATCGGCAGTACCTGCCAGAATGAACGCGAGGCCCACCTGATCCTGCAGCTGATGAAGGACTGCTGTCAGGTGACCGCCCCCGGAGTCCTGTTTATCGCCGAGGCGATCGTGGCACCGGTGGAGATCATCAAGTACTTCGGCGAGGATGCGGTGATCGCCAAGGAGTGCGAGGTGGCCTACAACGCCACCTTCATGGCCCTGCTGTGGGATGCGGTGGCCACCAAGAACACCAAGTTGTTGCAGCAGGGGCTGAAGAGCCTGCCGGACAAGCTGGATCGCGCCACCTGGCTTAACTACATCCGCTGCCATGACGATATCGGTCTGGGTTTCGATGACCGGGACGTGCTGGCGGTGGGGTATGAACCCAAGGCGCACCGCCAGTTCCTGATCGATTACTATACCGGCGCCTATGATGATTCGGACGCGCGGGGACTCGCCTTCGGCCACAACAACAAGACCGGAGATGCGCGCATTTCCGGTTCCCTGGCCTCGCTCATCGGTCTGGAGAGTGCGCTGGAGCATAACGATACCGACAGGATAGATCAGGCCATCAAGCGTATCTTGTTGCTACATAGTATTCTTATGTCTTTTGGCGGCATACCTCTTATCTACTACGGTGATGAGATCGGCACCATCAACGATAACACCTATCTTGAGGATGAGAGCAAGGCCAATGACAGCCGCTGGGCCCATCGTCCCAAGATAGATTGGGAAAGGGCGGCCCTGCGCAACACCAAGGACACGGTGGAGTACAAACTGTTCAGCGCCATCAAAAAGATGATCGCAGTGCGCAAGGAGATACAGGCGTTTGCCGATTTCAACAACCGTGAACTTTTCGATGTGCAGAATCCCCACCTGTTCGTGTTCTCCCGTTTCAACTATCACACAGGGTGTGTGCTGGTGGTGGCCAACTTCGATGAGGCGCCCCAGTACCTGAACCTGAGTGAATTGGGCTCCAAGGGCATGTCGGAGCACGGCATGATCAAAGATCTATACTCCGGTGAGAGCCCGGCCATGTTCAAGGATCAGCTGGTGATCCCACCTCTACACTTTTACTGGCTCTCTGGTCAGAACCGGAACATTTAAACACTGTTTTTCGTGTGGTGTTATCCCGGGCTGGCCGGTATCGGTTGCTCGATGAAACCTGTTAAACTTACTCCTTTGAGTCTGCCATCACCGGCAGTTAGATCTAGTATATTGGTAGTAAGAATTGGCAGACAAGCAACCAGGCATGAATTCACAGGAAACCAGGGCCGCTTTCTCCCTGGCCGGTATCTACTCCCTGCGCATGCTGGGTCTTTTCCTGATCCTCCCGGTCTTCGCCCTTTATGCGGAACACCTGCAGGGGGTGACCCCCATGCTGGTGGGCATGGCCATAGGCGCCTACGGCCTGACCCAGGCCCTGTTGCAGATCCCCTTCGGCATGCTCTCTGACCGCATCGGCCGCAAGCCGGTGATCATAGGTGGTTTGCTGATGTTTGCTATCGGCAGCGTGGTGGCAGCCACGTCCCATGGCATCTGGGGGGTGATCCTGGGGCGCGCCCTGCAGGGCAGCGGCGCCATAGCGGCAGCGGTAATGGCCCTGGCGGCGGACCTGAGCCGGGACGAACACCGTACCAAGGTGATGGCGGCCATCGGCATGAGTATCGGGCTGGCCTTTGTCCTGGCCCTGATCCTGGGGCCGGTGCTGAACCACCTGATCGGAGTCCCCGGCATCTTCTGGCTGACGGCCATACTGGCCCTGGCCGGCATAGCCATAGTGCTGTTTTTGGTGCCGACGCCGGATTCATCTCAGGTGCATAGCGATACCGAGGCGGTCCCGGGTCAGTTCGGACGTGTCCTAAGCAACGTCAGTCTGTTGCGCCTGGATCTGGGGATATTCGTCCTGCATCTGATCATCACCTCCATCTTTCTGGCGGTACCCCTGGTGCTACGGGATATCATCGGTATTGGCAGCGGTCATCACTGGATGGTCTATCTGCCGGTGTTATTGGTTTCGATAGCATTGATGGTCCCATTCATCGTAGCTGCTGAAAGGCGCAACAAGATGAAACAGGTGTTTCTGGGGGCGGTGTTGACGCTGGTCCTGGCGCAGTCAGGACTCTTCCTATGGCACGCCTCTATCGCTGGCCTGGCGCTATCCCTGGTGCTGTTTTTTACCGCATTTAATCTCTTGGAATCCATCCTGCCCTCCATCGTATCCAAGGTGGCCTCGTCTGCCAGCAAGGGCACGGCCATGGGGGTCTACTCTACATCCCAGTTCGCCGGGGCCTTTGTGGGCGGCGTGACCGGAGGCTGGATCCACGGGCAGTTCGGGTTGCAGGGGGTGTTTCTGTTCGGGGCGGCGGCGGCGCTGGTATGGCTGGTGATCGCCTTTGGTATGCAGAATCCGATCAAACAAGATGCCTGATATCTATGAGATGCATTTTGCATAGGCAGCAGGTAATATTGACGATTATTTTAAACATTCAGGGATAGAACGTAACAACTGGGAGGAAAGGAAAGATCATGGCGACTAGAGGCGTAAACAAGGTAATACTGATTGGAAATCTGGGCCAGGACCCGGATGTGAGATATATGCCGAACGGCAATGCCGTGGCCAACGTCAGTTTGGCCACCAGTGAATCATGGAAAGACAAGAACAGCGGAGAGACACAGGAGAGGACTGAGTGGCATCGAGTCGTATTCTTCCGCCGTCTGGCCGAGATCGCGGGCGAATACCTGAAGAAGGGGTCCAAGATCTATGTCGAGGGTAGGTTGCAGACCCGCAAGTGGCAGGACAACAACGGACAGGATCGCTACACCACCGAGATAGTCGCGGACCAGATGCAGATGCTGGATAGTCGCGGCGGCAGTGCTGCCTTTGACAGTAGTAGTCCATCCCAGCAGCATTCTGACCCGATGTCGGCTCCAGCTCCCGCACCGGATGAGGGGTTTGATGACGACATTCCATTCTAGAGAATCATCTCTAGACTCTACCTGCCGCAGTAATTAGTTTTTCCCCTCACCCCAGCCTCTCTCCACCAAGGGAGAGGGGCCTTAAATACAGCACACAATCATCACCCTTCTCCTCTTGGGGAGAAGGGACGGGGACGAGGGGGAGAAGTTGATTATTCCGTACTATGTTTAAGAGGGGCTTGGGATGATGAGGTCTGTGAATGGCTAATCATCATAACCATTATCATCATACCTTTGCCTGTGCTTCTTCCCTTTGGATAGGGGGGTGTCGTTTGCGTGCCGGTTTCGTTTTCTCTCGTTAGGATTTCGAAAGCTAAACTTGGATGCTATCTCATCCATATCTTCATCCGTGTCATCTTCGAATTCGTGTCTCCACTTGTTCACCGCAGGTTTCTCCAGTATTAAAAAAACACAAAAACAAACATTTCGTAACTACTATTTAGACCATGCTTTCGGGAAATGGAAGAGTCTCCTGACGCCTGGTTGTGGAGGAATGAGAAGATTCTCACGGCAGGATATTATAGGGTGGAGGTGATCCCCTGAATCAGATCGGAGCACTCATTTTCAGTTCGGAATATTGCGTAGGAAAAACGTTCTATTACAGGCGCGTCAGGAATCAGATGGAGTTTCCCGCTGTCCAGATATGTTGCGACCATCTGTTGTGCCAGATAACACGATCCCCCTTGGGACAGCAGCAGGTCCAGCGCCATACCGCCGCTACTGCAATGCACCCGGGGGATGCAGCGTCCTTCCACAAATGCGGCATGAGATATGGAAAAACTCCTTCCCCAGTCAACCAGCAGATAATTTTCCTTAAGTGCGGTATCCGCCGCCGTATGGGGAGAACTGCTGACTAAAACAAGAGGGATCTTTCCCATCTCCCTGGCGATCAGTTCGGGTGTGGTTGGAGGCTCGAATACAAAGGCCAGATCCAGCATGCCGTTGAGTACCAGATTTATCATGGTATCCAACTTGTTCATCTCAAGATGCAGGGTTAGATTCGGGTGTGACCTGTAGATCTTTTCGGTCCACTCCCTGACGCAGATCTGCCAAAGGTCCATGGTCGTACCAACGGCGAGAGATTGAGCAAAGTGTTCCTCCAGAGCCACATCAAGTCGCGCCCTCTCCCAGCCGTTGACGATGATCTCCGCGTGACGCAGCAATCTATCCCCGGCTGGGGTGAGCTGGATGTTATTGCGGTCACGGGTAAACAGCGGGGTGCCCAGGGTGTTTTCCAATTGCTTGATGCGGGCGCTGACTGCAGCCTGGGTAATGAATAATATCTCCCCTGCCTTACCGAAATGGCGCGTCTTAACCACTGAGAGAAAGGTCTTCAGGAGCGAGATATCCATGGGCGCAACCATAACCGCTCTTGATCGTGTCGACAACGAATATTTGCTCGTAAATTCGGATGTTATCTCATATAAATTGTCCAAATTTTCCGGCCGGGTTAACTCCGGCCGACAGGTTTGCAGGCCCGGGTGAACCAATGTGTTGCACGGGCGGTTTATCACCCTTAGTGAAAGGAACAGTTGTCATGAAAAAAACTTTGCTTATGTCTCTTATGGCATTGCTGGTGTTGGGAGTCACAACCCCTGTGTTTGCGGAGGAGACGCTGGAAGAGATGGACAGGCGTTGCCATGAGTATGCAGTGGAAGATGGCATATCTGCTGACGAGATGGATGATTACATCAAGGAGTGTATCGACGGCATAATGCAGGAGAATAATGACTCTTCTGCTTCTGAGCCTGAAGTTGAGCCTGGTCAAGAAGAGAATAAAGACTAGTAAAGATCCTGACTGTTTTCGCCCGGTCGATCGTTTATTGGTTGATCGGGTTTTTTATGCCCCGCCGACATAACATTTTGCGCCTCCAGTTTTCCGGAATCATCCGCAACCCCAAGACCGGATAGGCAATAACGGCTACAATGCAGTTAATAAGCTGAGCTGAGGGGGAATAATGAAAGGCAACAACTCGCTGGAAGGTGTACTGGAGCGCCTGGTTAAGCAGGGTATGGTGGATAAGGAACAGGCCGGTATGGTTTCCAGCCTGATATCTGAAAAGAAACGTAAAAATCTACACCCCCTGGAGATCATCGCCGAGCATAACTGGGAAGACCGAAGCCATCCAG
The DNA here is from genome assembly GCA_050290785.1 of Sedimenticolaceae bacterium. GTDB lineage: Bacteria > Pseudomonadota > Gammaproteobacteria > Chromatiales > Chromatiaceae > JAAGZL01. The sequence goes on from JBNKIR010000045.1 coordinate 33,074, forward strand.
GGCGTCTGTTGAACCTGGATGTCCTGACCGACTGGTTTGCAGAAGAGTCAGGGTTGCCCAGATATCATTTTGATCCGCTGAAGATGGATGTAGGATCCTGCACCAGTCTCATGACCTATGCCTATGCCGCCAGGTACGGCATCCTGCCGGTCAAGGTGACAGATAGCGAAGTTGTCATGGCGGTATCCTACCCGGACAACACCGAGTGGCTGGATCAGATCCAGGGCATAGCCAAGTGCCCTATCCAGCGGGTAATGGCCAATCCTGCAGAATTGAAGTCGTACATGCTGGAGTTCTACAGCATCAGCCGGTCCATGGATAAGGCGGGACTGACCCATACCGATAAGGGTGGCATTCAGAATCTGGAACAGCTGTTTGAACTGGAGAAGACCGGATCGGTCGATGCCGATAATCAGCACATCATCAGTATCGTGGATTGGTTGATGCAGTATGCCTTTTCCCAGCGCGCCAGTGATATCCATATCGAGCCACGACGAAATCAGGGGAATGTGCGTTTCCGTATCGACGGCGTCATGCATCAGGTATACGAGATCCCGGCCAATATCACAGCGGCGGTTATCAGCCGCATCAAGATCATGGGACGTCTCGACGTGGCGGAGAAGCGCAGACCGCAGGATGGGCGTATCAAGACGGTAACGCCCGAGGGTAAGGAGGTGGAGATGCGTCTCTCCAGTATGCCGACAGCCTTTGGGGAGAAGCTGGTGCTGCGTATCTTCGACCCGGAGGTGCTGCTGCGTGACTATGCCGGCCTGGGGTTTGGCAAGAGGGATACGGAGTCATGGAACGGGATGATCAGTCAGCCCCATGGCATTATCCTGGTGACCGGACCTACCGGATCAGGTAAGACCACCACCCTATACACCACCCTTAAACACCTGGCGACGCCGGAGGTGAACGTCTGCACCGTGGAAGATCCGATAGAGCAGGTCGAGCCCAGCTTCAATCAGATGCAGGTGCAACACAATATAGGTCTGGATTTTGCGTCCGGGGTCAGGACCCTGCTGCGCCAGGATCCGGATATCATCATGGTGGGTGAGATACGTGACCTGGAGACGGCAGAGATGGCGGTTCAGGCATCGCTAACCGGGCATCTGGTATTGTCCACCCTGCATACCAACGACGCCCCGTCTGCCGTGGCCCGCCTGCTGGAGATAGGTGTGCCTCCATATCTGATAACCGCAACGCTACTCGGGGTGATGGCCCAGCGTCTGGTGCGTACCCTGTGTCCACACTGTAAGAAGCAGATCGAGACGAATGTTGACCAGTGGGAGTCCCTGGTCAAACCCTATACCACCAATACACCGAAAAAGATCTATGAGGCGGAAGGGTGTCTGGAGTGTCGACAGACTGGCTATCTGGGCCGTAAGGGTATCTATGAGATGTTGCCCCTGAGCGATGATCTGAAGCAACTGATCACGGATAATTTCGATCTGATCAAGTTTCGCAAGCTGGCGCTAAAGAAGGGGATGCAGCCACTGAACCTGGCGGGGGCGCAGAAGGTGGCCAAGGGTATTACCACTGTTAGTGAGGTACTTAAGGTGGCCCCGCCTCGATACGAGGCCCAATAAAGAGGGGGCGCACCTGCTTTTTGTTTGAAAACACAGATGCGCCCCCTTTTTGCGATCACTCTTTTTTGGATTTGCTCGCTATGCCGCCCACCAGCACCAGGCCTAATGCGATAGCGCCATAGTGATTCCAGAAATCACGTTTACGGTCACTAAGGGAATACTCGGCCTCCATTTCGGCCTTATATTGCGGCTCGAGATCTCCTACTGAAAACTCCGGAATATTGATTGCCATAATCTCACAATCCCAGGTCCATATGTCTGCACCAAAGATGCCGAATCTCTTGCAGGCATAGCCTACTTCATAGCCCTGCTCCAGGGATGGTGCACCCTCTATCTCAAACAGCTCATCTCCGGTCTGGAAGAACAGAGGGACGCCTTTGGCAAAACTTATGCTTGGGATAGTAAGAAGGGCAATGAAACAGAGTGACCAGATGTGTTTCTTCATTATTTTCTCCTTGTCGCGAATAAACTTATTATGAGTTTTATGTGAGATGGATCCTGCTTATTATTCTCGACGACCATTATATCCATCGGTCAGTAATTCTCTAGCTATCTCATTTATAAATGATCCGTATTGTGAGTTACATCGTAGTGAGTACGTATCTGGTGCCTACGAAAGTAAGCGTAAACAGGAATGCGACAAAATAGTGAAACTTGTTGTTGCTGTCTATGCCCCTCTGCCCCCTGCGCCGCGACATCCTCAGGGCAATGTAACCTGCCACGAACGGGGTCAGGCATAGGTTCAGGAGGCGTGCCCAGCCAAAGGGTATTAACGGCTCGTCCAGGATCCAAACACTAATAGACGCCAAGAGCGCGGCGGTCAGAAACGTAAAGATGATGGCCAGAATATAAATGGGTTTTTCACTCTTGTTCTCGAAAAACGACAGCAGGATGTCCCAGGGAAAATAGAAGATCGCATTGAGGATAAAACCTCCGATCTCTGCCAGGGCCAGCAGTACCAGTTCTTCCATACGATTTGATCCTTCTTTCTTTTGTTCTCGTCCCTGTTTTGAAGCGTAGGAACTAGATTAGATTTATGCTTAGGCCGGGTTTTCCCCCTCACCCCAAACCCCTCTCGGCTTTGGCCTCCTGCATCGCTCTCGATAATTGCTCCTGCATTATTCTACCTTCGCCCGTCCATGGGCTCGTACCTCCTCCATCCCTGGAGTCGTCGCCCCAAGGGGCGAGGGGCTTTATTGCTGAACGTCATTTACATCCTCTGTCTTATCTAACAATAACCAATTGTCTTCTCCCTAAAGGGCATCAAGTTTGGGGATGAGGGGGAGGGCTATTCATTTTCTCCGGGTTGGAGAAATGTCGATGGCAAACCGGAGACCACGCTCACTTTGACTTGCGTCTTCTCCGTTTCTGCTTGAACAGCAACGGCACCACCTCATCAAAGCTGGCGACAAAGTGCACCTTTATCCCCTTGGTGATGTGCTCCGGCACCTCTTCATAATCGCCCTGGTTGTCCTTGGGGATGATCAGCTCCTTGATGCCGCTGCGCCGGGCCGCGATCACCTTCTCGCGGATACCGCCCACCGGGAACACCTCGCCGGTCAGGGTCATCTCCCCGGTCATGGCCAGGGGGCGGTCCAGTTGTTCATCGCGCGCCAGCGACAGCATGGCGCTGGCCATGGTGATGCCGGCGCTGGGTCCGTCCTTGGGGGTGGCCCCGGCCGGTACGTGCAGATGGATAAAGCTCTTCTTGAAGAAGGCCGGGTCGGCCCCGAACTCCTCGGCGTGACTGACCACATGACTGTAGGCGATCTCTGCCGATTCGCGCATCACGTCGCCCAGTTGTCCGGTAAGCTTCAGACCGCGGCCGAAGGTGTGGATGCAGGCCGCCTCTATGGTAAGGGTGGCTCCGCCCATGGCGGTCCAGGCCAGACCGGTGACAATACCTGCGCCGCTCAGGCTGCGGTCGTCGCGGAACAGCGGATTGCCCAGATAATCCTTCAACTCATCCGGGGCCACCGTGATGGGTGGCTTGGTCCCCTCCAGGATCTTGACCACCGACTTGCGCACGATCTTGCCGATCTGCTTCTCCAGCCTGCGCACCCCGGCGTCACGGGCGTAGCCTTCGATGATGGCCCGCATGCTGGCGGCGGGGATCTTGACCTGACTGCGCTTGAGTCCGGCCCGCTCCAGTTGCCGCGGCAGCAGATAGCGGCGGGCGATCTGCAGCTTCTCGCTGGCGATATAGCCGGATAGTGGGATCACCTCCATGCGGTCCAGCAGGGGACGGGGGATGGTGTCCAGTTGATTGGCGGTGCAGAGGAACAGCACCTTGGAGAGGTCGAAGCGCAGGTCCAGATAGTGATCCAGAAACTCATGGTTCTGTTCCGGGTCCAGCACCTCCAGCAGGGCAGAGGCGGGATCACCCTGATAGGACGCCCCCACCTTGTCGATCTCATCCAGCATGATCACCGGGTTCTCCGTGCCTACCTCCTTCATGGACTGGATGAACTTGCCGGGCATGGCCCCGATGTAGGTGCGGCGGTGGCCCTTGATCTCGGCCTCATCCCGGATCCCGCCCAGGGAGAAGCGGAAGAACTTGCGTCCCAGGGCCTCGGCGATGGAGTGACCGATAGAGGTCTTGCCCACGCCGGGCGGGCCCACGAACAGCACGATGGAGCCACTGATCTCCTTCTTCATGATGCCCACGGCCAGGAACTCCAGGATGCGCTCCTTAACGTCATCCAGACCGTAGTGGTCCTTGTCCAGGGCCTTGCCGGCGTAGGCCAGATCCAGCTTGTCCTTCGAATGCACGCCCCAGGGCAACAGGGTGATCCAGTCCAGATAGTTTCTGGTCACGGCATATTCCGGAGATCCGGTCTCCAGCATGGAGAGCTTATCCATCTCCTCATCCACCCGCGCTTGGGCCTGATCGGTCAGGGTCAGTTCCTGCAGACGCTCCTTGAATCTGTCCAGTTCGGCGGTGCGGTCATCCTTGGCGATCCCCAGTTCCTGTTGGATCGATCTCAGCTGCTCCTTGAGAAAGAAATCGCGCTGCTGTTTGTCTATGCGCCTCTCCACCGACTGGCGGATCTTGTGCTGGGTCTTGGCCATCTCCAGCTCGTTGTTGAGCAGGACCATCACCTTCTCCATGCGCTTCAGGATATCGATGGCCTCCAGTACATCCTGCAACTGCTCCTTATTGGACGAGGTCAGGCTGGCGGCAAAGTCGGCCAGATGGGACGGGTCCTCCGGACCGATGCGGTCAACGAACATGCGCAACTCTTCCGAATACAGGGGGTTGAGGGGCAGCAGTTCCTTGATGGTGTTGATGATGGCCAGGGCGTAGGCCTTGATCTCCTTGGACTGCTTATCGCCGGACTCGGGCAGATACTCCACCTGGGCCATGAATGGATCGCTTTTGGTGACGACGCTGTCTATCCGGAAGCGCTGCACGAACTCAACCATGACATGCAGCCGGTCTTCGATCTGCTGAATGCGGTGGACACGACCCACCACGCCGATCTTGCAGAAATCATTCGGTTCTGCGGTCTCGGCGCTCTCGGCGTCGGCCATGATGATGCCCAGGACGTTGGTGCCTTTCTCCGCCATGGAGTTAAAGGTGGGGGCCCAGTGCTCCTCCTCCATGATCAACGGCACCGCCTGACCGGGAAAGAATGGCCTGCTGGTCACCGGCAACAGATGGATCACCCCTGGCATCACCTCGCCCGGTTTCACTAGGGCATTGTCCAGATCAAAGATCTCTTCTTCGATTTCTATGGTGTTATTGTTATCGTTCATGGCTCCCGGCTATATCCTTTATGCGAATCCCATAGACCAATATTAGCAACTGTACGGTATTTGGCGCGGAATGGCGCATTGCTGTAATTGTCTGCTAAAGACAATATCAGGACGACGGTTTGGTTTTACAACCTCAAAATATTATCCCGCGACTAGATCAAGGGATTCATTTCCTTTCTCCCCTTGGGAGGTACGGGATGAGCTTAACAATCAACCACAACGTCATCCACGCGTAGGCGGGGATCTGGTAGGAGCCTGCTCCTGTGGGCGAAAGGTTTTGCATATAACCAAAGGGATCGCTCAGGGGACTGGGCCCCTACACTTAGAGTCGCTCCTGTGGGCGATTACTAAGATAAATCAACAACCCCATTCCCCAACCGCACGAACGCCTCCACATCCAACTGCTCCGCCCGCAGGCCGGGATCGATCCCCAAACCCTGCATGGTCTCCGCATCCATCAGCTCCCGCAGACTGTTGCGCAGGGTCTTGCGTCGCTGCGAAAAGGCCTGGGCCACCACCTGGGCAAACAGCCTCTGATCCCGGATCTCAAAGCGCGGAACAGCAAACGGTACCAACCGGACAAAGGCGGAATCCACCTTCGGCGCCGGCCGAAACGCCCCCGGGCCGATATCAAACAGATGGGTCACATCACACTGCGCCTGCAGCATCACTGAGAGCCTTCCGTACTGCTTATTGCCCGGCTCCGCCACCATGCGCAGCACCACCTCCTTCTGCAGCATAAAGTGCATGTCGCGGATACAGTGCGAACGCTCCAGCAGATGAAACAGGATCGGAGTGGAGATGTTATAGGGCAGGTTGCCTACCACCCGCAGCCGCTCCCCGGCCGGGGCCAGGCCGCACAGGTCGAATTTCAGGATATCCGCGCAGTGGATACGCAACTCCCCGATAGGGCCGCACATCTGCGCCAGCGGGGCGATCAGATCCCGGTCCAGCTCCACCGCATCCATGCCCCCTGCTGCGCGCAACAACTCCTTGGTGATGGCCCCCTGACCGGGGCCGATCTCTACCAGATGCTCATCGGGATGGGGGGAGATACTCTGTACAATCCTGCTGATAATGCCGGGGTCGTGCAGAAAATTCTGGCCGAAGCGTTTTCGGGCTCTATGTGCTGGTGGGTTGGTCATGGGGGTAATGATATCACCACAATCAAATAAGTCCCCTCTCCCTTCTGCCCAATAGAACATTCCCGGTGGAGAGGGTTAGGGTGATGGCGACAACTATCCATAACATTCAAAGCTTAAAAAGTGTTTTGTACCCTTCTCCGTTGGGGGAGAAGGTCTGGGGATGAGGGGGGAAACTATACGCTAACCAAAAGGCCCAAAAAGAGATGGGAATTAAATTAAAACCCCAATCCACCCACCACACCGTCATCCCCGCGCAGGCGGGGATCTAGGGTTATATCAATAAAAGTTGTATATACAACTACTATATGCTAGCCTTCATATCATGTTCGAAGAGTGCCTGTACTTTAATAGCAACGCCCTGGCGCGCACGGTAAGCCAGATATGGACCGAGGCGTACAAGCCATTCGGCCTGTCACCGTCCCACGCCTTCATGTTGCGAGCGGTCCTGGCCAAGCCGGGTTTGATGCCGCGCGAGCTGGCCAAGGAACTCAGACTTTCCCGCTCAACGGTAACCCGCTTTCTGGATAGCCTGGAAGAGAGGAAATACCTGATACGGAAGATGACAACCCAGGACGGGAGGGAGATCCAGGTATTTCCCACCAAAAAGGCCATGCAGATTCACCAGGATCTGGACCGGACAGGAAAGAACCTCTCCAAATTGATGGGAAAGACCATAGGGCAGGACGACCTGGCGCAGGCTGTTGCCAACCTGCGCAAACTGCAAAATATCCTGGAGACAGGCTAAACATTTTTTTACCACGACAGTTGTATATACAACTATATTTACAGAGGAGTACGAAGATGCCATACATAAACATTCGACTGGGAACCGGTCTGGATAACGCACAGAGAGCCCAACTCTATGAACAGACCACATCCCTGATGAACAGGATTATGGGAAAGCGCCGCGAGGTCACCGTCGTGCACATCCAGGAGTCGGCCCCAGGATTCTGGTCAACCAATGCCAAACTGCTTACGTCCGCTGATCCGGTAGGGGCATACGTGGATATAAAGGTAACTGAAGGCACCAATACACCTGACGAAAAGGCAGAGATGATCGCGCAGACGGTGCAGATGCTGCAAAACGTTGTCGGGACGATCCAGGAGGCCTGCTATGTGGTCATAGACGACATCCCGGCCAACTCATGGGGGTATGACGGGAAAACGCAGGCAGAGAGGGCTGGTTCTAATTATTGAAGGTGGGGTGCACGTCCAATCTCCATATCCTAATCGCGCCGCTCAATCACGGCGTTTAATTTCCCTGTTTATACAGCGGTTGAGAAATTTCAATTTAATTTTGGTTCATGGCCTATTCTTTAATTGGTGATGTTCGCGGTACGAGTATGGGGATGTGATGTAGATGTGTAAGCAGGTCGTGCACTGTGTTGCCTTACTTACCCTCGTTGGAGTAGATCCGGCGTTCGTTTTCCCTGTCGTACAAGAAATGCCGAGCATGCAATCGAATACCAATAACCAGGGAAAACCGATATGAACGACATCCAAAACAACGATCAGCTTCTGAAAGATTTATTGAGACGGGTGGAGGCCCTGGAACGCGAGGCGCCTAAAGACCAACTTACCATTGGGGTTGTCAGCGCTGATCTGGAGCGTGTGATGCTTGCCTTCATGATCGCGCTGGGGGCGTCAGTCTTTGATACGGAAGTGGAACTGTTTTTTGCCCTTAGGGCCACGGCGGCCCTGCGAGATCCGAAAAAGACCCAAAAGGATCTGGGGGAGCTGGAACCATCGGCGATCAAGTTTGATCTGGCGAAACACGGGGCCATGTCCCTGGAAGATCTCATACAGCAGGCCGGTGAGCTCGGGGTACGGATTACCGTCTGCAACCTGTCCCTGGAGCTCATGGGGATCGAGCACGAAGAGCTGATCGATTACCCGGATATGAGCTTTGCCGGTGTCGCTACCCTGATCGAGATGGCCGGCCAGTCGAAGCAGTGCTGGTTTATGTGAAATTATTTCTTACGATGCGATTTTTTTTACGCAAATCACAATTAAAAAAATAGACTATGCTAATATTTTAATAGAGATAGCCCGAGGAGTATAAAAATGAACGAAGGTGAATTAAAAGCCCTTGATGTTGCAAAAGTCATAGATGCCAGAGGCACCGCCTGCCCGGGGCCCATGCTTGAGGCAAAACGCGCCATCGGTGAATGTCCGGTAGATGGCGTCATGGAAGTGCAGTCGTCGGATAGTGGCACCATCGTAGATATTCAGCGCTGGTGCAACAAGATGGGACATGAGTACCTCGGCGATATTGAGAATGATGGATTCTGGAGCGTCTATCTATTGAGGAAGGTATAGCTGGGAGGGTGTAGAGATGAGCGCCCCCAATAACAATAACGAACCGAAAATCCTCGTATTCTCCACGAATACGATTTCAGATCCAGGTATAGACCGTGCAGGCAGTGCGCACATGCACTACTCGACGGCAGTCCAAGTAATCCCCTTACCCTGTTCCAGCGGCATCAAGCCTTCCTGGATCGTCCATGCCCTTAAAGTTGGTTTCGACGGTGTATTTATCGCCGCCTGTGGCGGCGATTGCGCCTTTCTTACCGATTGTACGGCGCGCACCAGTACGCTCGTGGCGCGGGCCCAGGCCATGATGAAAGAGCAGGAGATCAGTCCGAAACGGCTGAAGATGGCCGGACTCTGTTCCGTATGCGCCGACAACTTTGTTGCGCATATGAATAACTTTCAACAGGAGTTAAAGTCCCTTGAAGCATGAAACAGACATAACTCCACTGGACTACGATGTAATGGTCGTCGGCGCGGGTGTCGCCGGTATGGAAACCGCATCGTCGCTGGGCGATATGGGTTACCGTGTGTTGCTGGTGGACAAGAACTCCAGTGTCGGCGGCAGGGCCATCCTGCTGAGTAAGGTGTTCCCGACCCTGGATTGTGCCAGTTGTATCGTGACGCCGAAGATGGCCTCGGTCTCGCATCATCCCAATGTGCACCTCATGACCTACAGCGAGGTCGACGGCATCGTGCGTAACGCCGATGGCTCATTCGCGGTGGATCTGCACAAAAAGGCCAGCTACGTGGACTTCGATGCCTGCACCGGGTGCGGCAAGTGCGAAGAGGTGTGCACGGTAGCGGTGCCGGATCAATACAACTACGATCTGGTCACGCGCCGGGTCGCGCATATCCCCTTTCCTCAGGCGGTGCCGAAGAAGGCCGTGATCGACCGGCGCGGCGAAGCACCCTGTACCTTCACCTGCCCCGGCAACGTCAAGGCCAGTGGTTACATCTCGCTGGTGCGGGCGGGCCGCTATAAGGAGGCCTTCAACCTGCACCTGGAGAATGCGCCCCTGGTGGGCAGCCTGGCGCGGGCCTGTTATGCGCCCTGCGAATCCGACTGCACCCGCGGGGAGAAGGAAGGAACGGTACACATCCGCGGTATCAAACGCTTCCTGGCGGACCGCTACTACGCCGAGCATCCGGAACCGGAATACGGTCCGGTGGAAGGCCAACTAAAGACGCGGATCGCCGTGGTCGGATCCGGTCCGGCGGGCCTGAGTGCGGCCTTCTACCTGGCGCGCCAGGGCCATCAGGTAACCATCTTCGAGGCGGACGAGGAGGCAGGCGGCATGCTGCGCACCGGCATCCCGCCCTATCGCCTGCCCAAGGATGTGGTGGATCGCGACATCAAGAACGTGACGGCCCTGGGTGTTGAAATAAAAACCGGACATAGAATCACCTCTCTAGCGGATCTCAAACAGCAGGGCTTTGATGCCATCCTGCTCACCACCGGGTCGTCGGAAGAGTCCGGTCTGGACATCCCAGGCCAGGATCTGGATGGCGTCATGGGCTGTATGCAGTTCCTGCACGCGGTCAACATCGGGGAGATGCCCGATGTCAGAGGCAAGACCGTCATGGTCATCGGTGGTGGCAATTCGGCCATGGACCCGGCCCGGGCCGCCATCCGCATGGGGGCCGGCAGGGTCATCATCAACTACCGGCGCGGGCGCGCAGAGATGCCGGCCCACGACTGGGAGATAGACGGGGCCGAAGAAGAGGGCGTTGAACTCATGCTCATGAGTACGCCTACAAGGTTTATCGGCCAGGACGGCAAGCTGGTCGCGGCCGAATGCATCAGTATGGAGTTGGGTGAGCCGGACGAGAGCGGCCGTCGCCGCCCGGTCCCGATCGAGGGATCGGAACAGGAGGTCCCGATAGATATGGCGGTCCTGGCCATCGGCCTGCGTCCATCCACCACCCATTTCCCGGACGCCATGAAGAGTGGCAGAGGCCTTCTGGTTGCTGACCCGCAGACCTGCCAGACGGCCGATCCGGATATCTTCGCCTGCGGTGACTGCGTCACGGCGCCCACCATGATCATCAACGCCATCGCCCAGGGGCGGCGCGCGGCCTTCTTTATGGACCGCCACCTGCAAGGCGAGTCGCTGGACGCCCCGTTCGACGGAGACCTGGAGAAGACCGACAAGGACATGGTGCTGAAAGAGGCGGAACATTTCGTCCAACGGCAACCGGTGCCGCAACCCTTGCTGACGCTGGCCGAACGCCGGCAGACATTTGACTGTTATGAAGGGGTGATGACGGAGGAAGAGGTACGGAGTGAGGCCCTGCGCTGCATGAACTGCGCGGAGTGTTCCCAGTGCCTGGAGTGTGTCGAGGCCTGCGCCCCCAAGTGTATCGACTTCAGCCAGAGGCCGACCCCCATATCACTTAATGTGGGTACGGTCTGCGTCTCGACCGGCTTCAAGATACTCGATCCGGGGGCCAAGGAACTGCTCGGTTACGACCGCTACCCCAATGTGATCACCGGACCGGAGATGGACCGCCTGCTGGCGCCGACCCGTCCCTACAACTCCGTGTTAAGGCCTTCGGACGGCAAGGAGCCGGAGAACATCGCCATGCTGCTGTGCGTCGGGTCGCGCGATCAGACAATCTGCAATCCGCTCTGCTGCCGCATCGGTTGCATGTACTCGATAAAGCAGGCGCAACTCGCCATGGGCGCCCTGCCGCTGGCCGATATCACCATCTACACCATCGATGTGCGGGCCTTTGGCAAGGGTTATGACGAGTTCTACGAGCAGTCCAAGGCCATGGGGATCCAGTTCGTCAAGGGCAAGGTCGCGCGCATCGAACAACTCCCCAACGGTAACCTGCTACTGCACTATGAAGATATGCTGGGAGAGGGCGGTCAGAAGACCAGCGAACACGATCTGGTGGTCATGACCGTGGGCTTCCTGCCCAATACCGATGTGTTCTCCCTCTATAAAGGTGAGGCGCTGGATACGAACGAGTTCGGCTATGTGCAGGAGGTCAATCCAGTGGCCGAGCCGAGCCGTACCAATATCGATGGACTGTTCGTGGCCGGCACCACCATCGGCGTGATGGACATCCCGGACACCGTGCTGCACTCCGGGGCGGCAGCGGCCCAGGCAGCCGCCTATCTTGAACGTACGAGGGGTGGCAAATGACAGATAAACGACGTATCGGTGTCTACGTATGCCACTGCGGTGGGAACATCGCCGACCATGTGGATGTAAAAAAGGTAGCGGAACAGCTCGCCGGCGAAGAGGAGGTCGAGGTAACCCAGACCCATCTGTTCGCCTGCTCGGACGCCTCGCAACAGGAGATGATCGACCAGATCAAGGAGAAGGATCTGGACGGACTGGTCATTGCCTCCTGTTCACCCAAACTGCACCTCTTCACCTTTCGCGCCATGGCGGAACGGGCCGGGCTGAATCCCTATCAATACGTGCATGTAAATATCCGCGAACAGTGCTCCTGGGTGCATAAGGGCGATCAGGCCGGGGCCACGGAGAAGGGTATCAATATCGTGCGGGCCGGGGTGGCCAAGTGCGCCCTGACCGATCCCTTGACCCCCATTCGCATCGAGACCCAACCGCGCGTCCTGGTGATAGGGGCGGGCGTGGCCGGTATGCGCGCCGCCATCTCCCTGGCCGGCATGGGTATGTCCGTATTTATTATCGAACGCGAGGGCGAGGTCGGGGGCTGGACGGCGCAGGTTGGGCGCATGGGGCCGGATAATCAGTATGGCCCCGATGTGGTGGCAGACCTGCTGCAGCAGGTGCAGGGCAATGAGAGCATCATGCTCTACACCAATGCCGAGTTGACGGCCAAGAGCGGCCATATCGGTGATTTCAACGTAACGGTGCGTCTGCATGGCGAAGAGGATGTCTCGCTCAATGTGGGTGCGATCATCACCACGACCGGCTTCACCCCCTACGAACCCCAAGAGGGGGAATACGGTTGGGGCGCGCCCGGCGTGGTCACCCTGTTGGAGTTCCGCCAGATGCTCGATGCTTGCGATGGCGTCCTGACCCATAACGGGGTCCCGGTACGGGATGTGGCCTTCATCTATTGTGTCGGCAGTCGCCAGACCAAGAGCGAAGACTGCCCCGAGCCCAACACCCACTGCTCGCGCTTCTGCTGCATGGCCACCGCCTTCAGCGGCAGCCTGCTGCATGATGTGGAGACCAAGACCGGCCAGAGCATAAATCAATACCACCTGTTTCGCGATGTGCGCACCTATGGCCACCTGGAGACCGTATATACAACAGCCCGCGACGACGGCGCCCTGTTTCTGCGCTGGGACCCGAAAGAACCACCGCAGGTAGAGCAGCGCGACGGCCGTCTGGCGGTCAGGGTCAAAGACACCCTGTTGGGCGAAGAGGAGTTGGAGATCGGCGCGGACCTGGTGGTTCTGGCCACCGGCATGATGCCCAGGAAGAACGACGCGCTGAACGATATCCTGAAGCTGCCCAAGAGCAAGGACGGCTTCTACAACGAGATCCACATCAAGCTGCGTCCGGTCGAGACCACCATCGATGGCGTATGCATCGCCGGGACCGCGCAGGGCCCCAAGAATCTGGCGGAGAGCGTTGCCTCCTCGCTGGCGGCGGTGGCCAGGAGTGGCGCCATACTGAAAAAGGGCTATCTGAATCTGGAACCCCTGGTGGCGAAGATCGATACCTCCAAATGCATCTGGTGCGACGAATGCACCAAGGCCTGCCCCTACGGCGCTATCGAACGGATTCAATGCGGCGACAAGGAGGTGGCCATGGTGCTGGAGTCTTCCTGTAAGGGAGAGGGGGCCTGTGTCCCGGTGTGCGAACACGATGCCGTGGTTATCGAGGGCTACCGGGAAGACCAGATCCTGGCGATGATCGACGCCAGTCTTAAGGAGTCGGAAACGGTATGAGTGACAGGCAAAAATTACGAGCCATGCTCGATATCGCTCAAGACGAGATGGTCATGCGCGACCGTATCGCGGACCTTCTGGCCCAAGGCCCGAAGACCATTCCGGAACTTGCCCAGGACCTGGGCTGCCCATCGCGGGAGGTGACGGTCTGGCTCTTCGGTATGCGCCGCTATGGCCTGGTGGAAGAGATAGGACGCGCGGATGTGGATGGATATTTCCAATATGAACTCGCTAAGCACCCTTAGCCCTAACCCGGCATGAGCTTGGGAGGAGAAACATGGTAACCAAGACATCTTCGGAATTTGCCGCCCGCATGAAGCAAGAGGAGGGCTTCAATGCCGGGGCATGTTTCCACTGTGGCACCTGCTCGGCACTCTGTCCGCTCGGGTACGAGATCATTCCGCGCAAACTGTTTCGCGAGGTCATGCTCGGGCTTGAGGACAACGTGCTGGAGAATATCCCACAGATCTTCTCCTGCCTGCTGTGCCGCATGTGCGAAGTGAATTGTCCTCAGGGGGTGCGTATCGCGGATAACATGCGCGCCCTGCGTTACATTATCAACCAGCAAGAGTTTGGCTTGAAGTAGGAAGAATATTTATGCCTTTACCGATCGCACCTATTCTTGGAATCTTCGCCGATAATGTGCGCAAGCGCGGTAGTGTCCTGCCGCTGTCGAAGCGGACGGCCACGGGCTGGGCCCAAGGGCTCGACATACCGCGCGGCGGCGAGACCGTTCTCTACACCGGACACATCTATCAGATGATACCCGCCATCGACGCCATGTCCGCTCAGTTGGCGCTGCTGGAAAACTCATTCCTGACCCGGTTCTTCGGCATAGGCCGTCTGATGAACAAGTTTGTCAGCCTGTCATTCTTTATGGGCCTCACCGCCTCGCGCAAAAAGATGCAACACTCCAACCAGGTGTTGCGCGATATCGTCGGGCTGCTGCGCGACGCGGGGGTCGAGTTCGGCTATCTGTATGAAGATGAGATCTACGCCGGCGCCCTGCTGTATGACGACGGACTGGATGACTCCTTCGGCGAACACGCCCGCCGCGTGGCTGAGCATTTGAAGAAGCTGGGGGTGCGGCGCCTGATCACCGTGGACCCACACACCACCAAGATGTTTCGGCACGCCTATCAACACTTCGTAAAGGATTTCGATATCGAGGTCCAGAGCTATCTGGAAGTGCTGGCGCAGGCGCAGCCGGAGGCCATGCAACAGGTAAACCAGGAAGTGGTGATTCACGACTCCTGCGTCTATGCGCGTTACGAGGATGTCTGTGAACAACCCCGCGTCCTGCTGCGGGCGGCGGGACTGACCGTGCGGGAACCGGAACTATCCGGTAAATCAACCCACTGTTGCGGTGGACCGCTGGAATCACTCTTCCCGGCCGAGGCGCATCGCATCTCCGGAAACCGCATAGATCAACTCGAAGCCGAGGGGAAAAACGTGGTATCCATGTGCCCCTTCTGCTGGGTAAACCTCACCAAGGCTGCAGGTGACCGGCTGGTTATCAACGACATAGCCAGTACGCTGGCGGCGCGGCGGTTGGGGGATTCAGCGTAATAACGCCAGCTCTCCCCGCCTAACCCATCAAGAAAAATTCCATCAGCCCGTCACCCCGCGACTTGATCGCGGGGTCCAGGTATACCAAAACCTAAGCAACATAGAAATAATCCGGGAATTTTGGGAGAATCGATCCATTACACGGAAGGATAATAATGGTTCCAGAAAACACACTTCCAGAAGCCGAGACTCGAAAGACGATTAATCAGAAGCTGATTGCTGCTGGCTGGGCTTCAAATTCTATAAATATCTCTCTGCGCTGGTGTGCGATGGTATCCTCAGCGAAAGCAACAAACCAGAAAACAAACCTATGACCTCAAACGAAGAACAGCAATTCCTCAACGAGCTGGATAAAAAGCTCTGGACCAGTGCCGACAAACTGCGCTCCACTCTCGATGCCGCGCAGTACAAACATACCGTGCTGGGGTTGGTCTTCCTCAAATACGTCAGCGACTCCTTCGACATCCGCCGCGAAGAACTTACCGCGCAATTCAAGAACCCCAAACACGATTACTA
>JBNKIR010000046.1:0-60557 GCA_050290785.1 Sedimenticolaceae bacterium
TGCAGCAGAGCGATGTCGTGGATCAGGTTGGGGAAATCGGCATCGGCCACAGCCTCGCCGCCGAAGACGATAACGAAGGTGCGTCCCCGGTGGGCGTGGATGTAGGGTGATGAGCTGCGAAACCACTCCACGAATTGTTCGTTCTGTTTGTTCTTTTGTGTTGCCACGGTATCTTTCCCTTTCGGCTGGTTGGCCTATTAAAGCCGTAAACCGTTTGAAAATCTATGTTTTTGCTGTGAAAGCAGTTCGCTTTTGTCCCCTCTCCCTCATAGGGAGAGGGGGTTGTTGTCATTCGCGTAAATTTGCGGCTATTGGCGTCCATTTGCGGCTTGCTTTTTAAGACAGGCAAAATCTCTGAATCATACCCTGCAGGATCCCAATCATCGGTTCGATCCGATCTTCACTCAGATACTCGTCCGGTTGATGGGCCTGGTCTATATCACCAGGACCAAGGATCACCGTCTCCATCCCCAGCTGTTGCAGATATGGTCCCTCAGTACCATAGGATACTGAGATGGCTTTTCCTCCGCTCAACTCTTCAGCAGCGCGAACGATGGCGGCGTCTGCCGGGGTCTCCATTGCCGGTATGCCCTCGAAGCTGGATTCCAACTCCATTCGAAGTCCGCTGTCCCTTAACAGATCATGCAGGCGTGTGCTAAGTTCCGTACGCAGTTCGTCCAGGTCCATCCCCGGGAGCGGGCGCAGATCGAAGTGCAGTTCACATTCTGCGCAGATGCGGTTGGGGCTGTCTCCGCCCCGGATCTGTCCAAGATTAAGGGTGGGCACTTCCACCTTGAATTCTGGATTGCGATGCCTTTGTTGCAGCTCCTTCCGCCACTTTATTAGTTCACCCATGACCAGGTGCATACCCTCCAGGGCGCTGACGCCGAGAGAAGGATCGCTGGAGTGTCCCGCCTTGCCCAGCAGGCGGATTGTTTCCATGGAGATGCCCTTGTGCATGCGGATCGGTTTGAGGCCGGTGGGCTCTCCGATCAGGGCATGGCGTCCTAACCTACGACCTCTTGCTACCAGGTCTTTGGCTCCGTGCATACTGCTCTCTTCGTCCGCAGTGGCCAGGATGATCAGCGGTTGCTTTAGGGTGCTCAGATCTAGCCCGCGTACTGCTTCCACTGTCAGGGCGAAAAAGCCCTTCATGTCGGATACTCCCAGGCCATAAAGTTTGCCATCACGCTTGGTCAGTTTGAGCGGGTCCTGGCTCCAGCGGCCTTCGTCGAATGGCACGGTGTCGGTGTGACCGGAGAGCACCAGACCCTCGTCACCGCTGCCCATCGTGGCGATCAGATTGAATTTGGCGGGGTTGTCGGAGATCTGGGTGATCTCTACATCGAAGCCAAGCGGTCGCAGCCAATCGGCCAGGAGCTGTATCACCCCCTGGTTGGATTGGTTCCACTCCGGGTTGAAGCTGCTCACCGAGGGGGAGGCGATCAGCTGTTCCATCATCTCTATGCAGTCGGGCGTTTTCATGAGTCGGGCCAACTTATCCCCTCCAACCGCTCGTTGCAAGGTGTTATGCTTTATTATCTTAATTAGAATCGGTTGGGTGTTATGTCTGGACTGGATAGATTGTTTAAAAATAATCAGGAGTGGGCCAACGGTATCAAGGAACGGCAGCCGCGCTTCTTCAATGAGCTGTCGGAGCAGCAGTCGCCGGACTATCTATGGATAGGTTGTTCCGATAGTCGGGTCCCGGCCAACGAGATTGTGGGGCTGTTGCCAGGTGAGTTGTTCGTACACAGAAACGTAGGCAACCTGGTGATCCATACCGACCTCAACTGTCTCTCGGTGGTGCAGTACGCCATCGATGTGCTGCAGGTGAAGCATATAATCGTATGCGGACACTACGATTGCGGCGCCGTCAATACGGTGGTTCGCAACCAGCGCTACGGCCTGGTAGATAACTGGCTGCAACATATCAAGGATATCTACCATCGCTATGAAGACCGGTTCCAGGCCTGCGTGGATGCAGAGGAGAGGGCGGATATCCTCTGCGAGATCAATGTGATCGAACAGGTGATAAATCTGTGTCATACCACCATAGTGCAGGACGCCTGGAAAAACGGTCAGGGGGTATCTGTGCACGGGGTCATCTACACCATCCGGGATGGGATATTAAAAGATCTCGGGGTCAGCTATGATTCCCCGGATGATGTGCCGCTGCCCATGCATGGCCTGGACGTAAGCACCAAACTTCGCTAGTTCGTTTTTTTTACTGGGCCGAAAGCGTCCGGCCGATTAGTTTTTTGGAGAGAACAATGCCTCAATATCGTTCCCGTACCACCACTCAGGGTCGCAACATGGCCGGGGCCCGCGCCCTGTGGCGCGCCACCGGCATGCAGGATGGAGATTTTGATAAGCCGATCATCGCGGTGGTCAACTCCTTCACCCAGTTCGTGCCCGGGCATGTGCATTTAAAGGATCTGGGACAGATGGTGGCGCGGGAGATCGAGGCGGCCGGTGGCGTGGCCAAGGAGTTCAACACCATCGCCATCGACGATGGCATCGCCATGGGCCACAACGGCATGCTCTACTCCCTGCCGTCGCGTGACATCATCGCCGACTCGGTGGAGTACATGGTCAACGCCCACTGTGCAGATGCCATGGTGTGTATCTCTAACTGCGACAAGATCACCCCTGGAATGCTGATGGCGGCGATGCGCCTGAATATCCCGGCGGTGTTTGTCTCCGGCGGTCCCATGGAGGCGGGTAAGGTGCGGTTGGACTCCAAGGGCAATATCAAACTCGACCTGGTCGATGCCATGATCAGTGCCGCCGATCCCAATGAGAGTGACGAGGATGTGGTGGCCATCGAGCGTTCTGCCTGTCCCACCTGCGGTTCTTGCTCCGGCATGTTTACCGCCAACTCTATGAATTGCCTAAGCGAGGCCTTGGGTTTAAGTCTTCCGGGTAACGGTTCCCTGGTAGCGACCCATGCCAAGCGTAGAGAGTTGTTCCTGGAGGCCGGGCGCTTGAGCGTGGAGTTGGCGCGTCGCTGGTATGAACAGGATGATGCCTCGGCATTGCCACGCAGCATCGCTACCTTCGAGGCCTTCGAGAACGCCATGAGCCTGGATATCGCCATGGGTGGTTCCACCAACACGGTGCTGCACCTGTTGGCGATCGCTCAGGAGGCCGGGGTGGATTTCACCATGGAAGATATCGACCGGCTATCCCGCAAGGTGCCGAACCTGTGCAAGGTGGCGCCATCTACCCAGAAGTATCACCTGGAGGATGTGCACCGTGCCGGTGGAGTGATCGGCATCCTGGGGGAATTGGATCGGGCCGGTCTGCTGCATCCTGATGTCCCAACCGTGCACAGCCCGACCTTGGGTGCGGCCATCGAGATATGGGACATAGCGCGTAGCGCTGACGCAGAGGCGCGGGAGCGGTATCTGGCGGGGCCGGGCGGGGTTCCGTCCATCGAGGCGTTCAGCCAGGATAAGCAGTGGCCGGATCTGGATCTGGACCGGGAACAGGGCTGTATCCGGGATAAGGCGCACGCCTATAGTCAGGACGGCGGTCTGGCGGTGCTCTATGGCAATCTGGCGCAGGACGGTTGTATCGTAAAGACCGCCGGTGTGGATGAGTCCATCCTCAAGTTCAGTGGTCCGGCCCGTATCTTCGAGAGTCAGGATGCGGCAGTGGAGGGGATTCTGGGGGATAAGATCCAGGCGGGCGATGTAGTACTGATCCGCTATGAGGGTCCCAAGGGTGGACCTGGTATGCAGGAGATGCTCTATCCCACCAGCTATCTGAAGTCCAAGGGTCTGGGCAAGGCCTGCGCCCTGATCACCGATGGCCGTTTCTCCGGTGGCACCTCCGGACTGTCTATAGGCCACTGTTCCCCAGAGGCGGCGGAGGGCGGCAACATCGGGCTGGTGCAGGAGGGGGATGTGATCGAGATCGACATCCCGGCCCGCAGCATCAACATAGCCGTGAGCGATGAAGTTCTGGCCCAGCGCCGTGAGGAGATGGAGGCAAAAGGCGATGCTGCCTGGCAGCCGCAGGGTCGGGATCGGGTGGTGTCACAGGCGTTGCAGGCCTATGCGGCTATGACTACCAGCGCCGCCCGCGGTGCGGTGCGGGATCTGTCGCAGCTGAAACGGGGATAGTCCGTCCTGAAGACAGGAGTTACAGGTGACTAACTTCATACCATACCAGACCTCTCCCTAAAAGGGAGAGGGGTTGGAGTCGTTTCAGCTACCAGCTCTGGTTCTTGGCAGGTCCCTGCAGTCGTGGCAGGATCATGCCGATGATGACCCCCAGCAGGGCGACACCACCCCCGATCAAAAACCAGTACTGTGAGCGCTCATTCCTGAACTCTCGATACTCCTGTTTCAGGTTTTCCATCTCCCAGGTCTGGGTGGCCAGCTTCTTCCGCAGCTCCTTGCGCTCTTCGTTGATGCGGGAGATGTCCTCCGTTGCCTTTTTCATCTCCTGTAACTCCGAGTCCATCCCCCCCTTGGCGGACTTTAGCTTTTCGTTTTCATCCAGTAGTGCCTGATATTTTTGCTCCAGTTCCTGGTAGGGCTTATCGCTCTGTGCCAGCTTTTTCTTCAAGTCGCGGTAGCGTTTCTCGGCCTGGGCCAGCCTGTCCTTGGCACTTGGCTTGTTCATCAGTTGCGAAGTCTGGACGAATCCGATGCGATCCTTGCTGTCACGTATCTTTGAGTATCCTGTTTCACTGTTGCTGGATAGCAGATCTACCTTCTCTCCCGTCGGAATCATGCGCAGGATCTGCTCAGTGGGCCCATCTCCGGCCCGCATAATGATGTGGGTCTGGTCTGAAATATAACGTGATTCGGCCTGAAGTGCGCCGATTACGCACAGCAGCAGTAGTGGGATTATTCTTTTCATTTCTGGATCAAGGTGCCAAGTGATATGTGGATGAACGCTATTTTTTCAAAACCGCTCAGCTATGTCCAAGCCGATTTTTGTACATACCCGCCTATAGCGTGTTTTTTGGGTCCAAGTCGATAACTATCAGACAGATGTCAAATTTTCATCATAGTTATGCACATATCAATCTTGTCGCGGGTGTTGTGGTGGTTTTATTGCAACAGAATGGAGCGGAATTTCCAACTATATCGTAACTAATTGATTAGTAGATAAATTATCGGATTGTGTATTTTTTTTACAATTTGACTGCAGGGTATTGATATCGCGGGTCAGGTTCGATATGGCCGTTTTTTTACACAGAGTTATCCACAGGATTTGTGGATAAGGCGATAATCCTTTATGCAACAGTGTGATAGCTTGTTTGCTGGACGTGTTTCTTAACCAACAGCGCTTAACTTCCGCTGTGCAGGGATGCGGCCAGAGATCTTTGCAAATGTATAGTGACTCTGTATTTATGGGTGGATTCCGCTATAATCTCTCGCCTTTTGCCGGGGAACCTAAAGTCCGTGATCACTAAACTTCGTAATATCGCCATCATCGCCCATGTTGATCATGGCAAGACCACATTGGTTGATCAACTGTTACAGCAGTCCGGCACCCTGGGTGATCGCTGCGGTGAGATCGAGCGGGTGATGGACTCCAATGACCTGGAGAAGGAGCGTGGCATCACCATCCTCTCCAAGAATACCGCCATCCACTGGAATGACTACCATATAAATATCGTCGACACCCCTGGACATGCCGATTTTGGTGGTGAGGTGGAGCGGGTCCTCTCCATGGTGGATTCGGTATTGTTGCTGGTGGATGCGGTGGATGGTCCCATGCCGCAGACCAGATTTGTCACCCAGAAGGCGTTCCAGCACGGCCTGCGCCCTATCGTGGTGGTGAACAAGATCGACCGTGAGGGTGCCAGACCGGACTGGGTGGTTGATCAGACCTTCGAGTTGTTCGATCAGTTGGGGGCCAGCGACGAACAACTGGATTTCCCCGTGATCTACGCCTCCGCCATCAACGGTTTCGCCGGTCTGGAATCAGATGTTACCTCCGGCGATATGACCCCTCTGTTCGAGGCCATAGTGGAAAACTGTCCGGCCCCGGATGTGGATATAGATGCCCCGTTTCAGATGCAGGTATCGACCCTGGCCTACAACAGCTATGTGGGCGCCATCGCCATCGGACGCATCACCCGAGGAACGGTGCGCAAGAACATGCAGGTCACCCTGGTGAAGCCGAACGGGGATGAGCGCAGGGAGAAGATCGGCCAGGTCCTGGGGTTCCTGGGGCTGGAGCGGGTCGAGGTGGAGTCCGCCAGTGCCGGTGACATCGTGGCCCTTTCCGGCATCGCCGCGCCCAATGTCTCGGATACCCTGTGTGATCCCGAGCATGTTGAGAACATGCCTCGGCTCACGGTGGACGAGCCGACGGTAAGCATGACCTTTCAGGTCAACACCTCTCCCTTCGCAGGCAAGTCCGGCAAGTATCTGACCTCACGTCAGCTTAAGGATAGACTGGAGAGGGAGCTGATCCACAACGTGGCCCTGCGGGTGGAGGAGGGTACCGATCCGGAGAAGTTTCGCGTCTCCGGTCGGGGTGAACTGCATCTATCCATACTGTTGGAGAACATGCGACGCGAGGGCTATGAACTTGCGGTCTCGCGGCCTGAGGTGATCTTCCGCGAGGTGGATGGTGAGGTATGCGAGCCCTATGAGCAGCTTACTGTGGATGTGGAAGAGTCCCATCAGGGTGGCATCATGGAGGCCCTGGGCGGGCGCAAGGGCGAGTTGAAGGACATGTCCCCGGACGGCAAGGGTCGGGTGCGGCTGGACTATATGATCCCCTCCCGCGGTCTCATCGGTTTTCAGACCGAGTTTATGACCTTGACCTCAGGTAGCGGGCTTATCTATCATGTATTCGATCACTATGGTGTTACCCAGAAGGGCGGCATCGCCCCGCGCAAGAACGGGGTGCTGATCTCCAACTCCACCGGCAAGGCGTTGGGTTACGCCCTGTATAACCTGCAGGAGCGGGGCAGGTTGTTCACCAGTCCGGGCGATCAGGTGTATGAGGGGCAGATAGTGGGGATCCATTCTCGCGCCAACGACCTGACGGTAAACCCCCTGAAGGCGAAGCAGCTTACCAACATCCGTGCTGCCGGTAGCGATGAGAATATCCTGCTGACACCGCCGGTCAGGTTCTCCTTGGAACAGGCCCTGGAGTTTATCGAAGATGATGAGCTGGTGGAGATAACCCCGACCGATATCCGGATCCGCAAGCGCTATCTGAAAGAACACGAGCGGAAGAAGGCCTCGCGGGAAAAGGTGTGATCCCAGAAATGAGTTAGCCCCGGGGCGTTTTATGCCGCCGGGGCTATCACCATAAAAGGTTAACCCCGAGGCATTCCATGCCGTCGGGGTTATGTCGCCGAGCTTGGTTGGCAATATTTGTCCTTTCCGTAAGACTCTTCCCTGATATTTTTATTCGGGTCCCTTTGGTGGCGACGTGAGTAGATTGCCACAAAGTTCTCTCCGTACATGTACTCCATCTCTCGATTGTTTGTAGGAAATTTCCTACAACGTCTTAGGTGACCACAGTTTATTACCCAGGTACACTCTACACCCTATGGCTGGTACCTATCCTGAAATCAAGCCTTATGCCACTCATCAGTTGCAGGTTGATGCAGTACACGCCCTGTATATTGAGGAGTCTGGAGAGCCGGAAGGTATTCCGGTCATATTTCTCCATGGAGGACCCGGTGCCGGATGTGAGCCCAATCAGCGTCGCTTCTTCGATCCGAATAAATACCGCATAATCCTGTTCGATCAGCGTGGTTGCGGACGCTCTGCCCCCCATGCCGAGTTGGAGGGGAACGACACCTGGAATCTTGTCTCGGATATCGAGTCCATCCGTGAACTCCTGGGCGTAAACAGCTGGCTGGTATTCGGTGGTTCCTGGGGCTCCACCCTGGCCCTTGCCTATGCCGAGACGCACCCTGATCGCGTATTGGGTCTGGTCCTGCGCGGGATATTTTTGTGCCGACCTAGGGAGATAGGCTGGTTTTACCAACAGGGGGCCAATCGCATATTCCCCGATTATTGGCAGGAGTATCTGTCAGTGATCCCGGAAAGTGAGCGGGATGATATGCTCTCGGCCTATTACAGCCGCCTCACCGGGGCGGATGAGATTGCGCGCATGGCTGCGGCCAAGGCCTGGTCCATATGGGAGGCCAGGACCGCGAGCATCATGCCGAATAGAGAGTTGATAGAGCATTTTGGCGATCCCCACGTCGCCCTGAGTCTGGCCAGTATCGAGTGCCACTATTTTATCAACAACGCCTTCCTGCAGCCGGATCAGTTACTGGACAATGCCGACAGACTGGCCGATGTTCCGGGTATTATCATCCATGGGCGGCACGACCTTATTTGTCCGTTGGAATCGGCCTGGGCACTGCATCAGGCATGGCCCAATAGTGACCTCAGGATTATTGAGGGCGCTGGACATGCGGCCACAGAGCCGGCGATAACCAGGGCATTGATCCAGGCGACAGACTATTTTGCGGAGCGGATAGAATGATCGGACTAATCCAGCGTACATCACAGGCCCAGGTAGTGGTGGATGGCGAGGTGGTGGGCAAGATCGGTGTTGGACTGCTGGTTTTGCTGGGGGTAGAGCGGGAAGATACCGAGGCCAGGGCGGACCGCTTGCTGGAGCGGATGTTGAATTATCGGGTATTCCCGGATACGGAAGGGCGTATGAATCTCAGTCTGACCGATGTCGCGGGCGGTCTGTTGCTGGTGCCCCAGTTCACCCTGGCTGCCGATACCAAAAAGGGCAACCGTCCCGGATTTTCCAATGCCGCCAAGCCAGATGACGGCCAGTACCTGTTCAATTATCTCTATGCCCAGGCCCGTGAACTGCACCCCAAGGTGGAGAAGGGTATATTCGGCGCAGATATGCAGGTCTCCCTGATCAATGATGGTCCGGTAACCTTTTGGCTCCAGTGCTGAGCGGACCCTGAAAATCCCTCATCAAGCCCCATCTGCAGGAAGTAAAGTTTTTTTTCCTCCTGCCGCTAAATGTCCCATAACGGTGCAATATTGGTTTTTATATCAGGTTGTTACATAAAAACGAAATTATTGGGGCAAAAAAATGCTAAAAAAAGCAGTATCTTACCTGCGTGACATGAATTTAGCGCAAAAGGTCGTGGTATTCATTGCTCTGATATTGATTGCCTTCGCCTTTATCGTTCAACAGTATCGATTCAGCCTCTCCCGCATGGAGGGACTATATCAGGAGAACGAGAGGATTCACCAGATCGGAAGCCTGATTCAGAAGGCGGGTTCAGACATAACCGCCAGCCGGTTACCGGAGAAGGAGTTTCTGCTGCTGGGAGATATGAAGAGCGTGCAGGAACACGAAGAGTTGATGCGTTCCGCCTACGCCAATCTGGATCAGTTAGAGCCCATGCTGATGCGTGAGCAAAAAGAGCTGATCCACTCCATGAAGCATACTCTGGACGGCTATATTCGCGATTTTTCCGTTCTGATATCCCTGAAGATAAGGTTGGGCACCAGTAATACCCAGGGTCAGATAGGTAAGTTGCGCAAGGCGGTGGCTGAGATAGAAAAAGAGATTGGTGATGGCGATGATCTGGCGCTGGCGTACCAGGTGGAGGTAATGCGTGGAGATGAGAGGGATTATCTCATCTTTAAGGCGGAGAAATTCTTCCAAAAACTGGAAGAGGAGAAGGTAAAGCTTGAGAAGTTGTTGAATGGATCAGGCATTAACAAAGAGCAGAAAGAGAACATTGCTGCAAAGCTGGATAAGTACCACAAGAGTTTCGTAAAGATACATGAATACATCAACAAGATTGAACAGGTAGCACGTTCCTTCAAACAGGCCGCCAGCGCCGTGGAGCCGGTTCTGGAAAAGTTGAAGGCGCATGGCGATGAGATGCTTGCGGAGAATGACAAGATCCTGGTGCGAACCAGGGATGCCGTTCAGCAACGTTTTCTCATAACCATAATCGTTGTTGCAATGGTTGTAAGTATCGTACTTCTGTTCGCGGCCCGCGGGATAGTGAAGGGGGTGCGCCAGGCGGTTGAGATCGGATCAAACGTTGCCGAAGGTGATCTTTCCAATGTGATCGTTCCCAAGGCCAATGATGAGATTGGGATCCTGCTGGCCACACTTGACCGCATGCAGATGCAGCTCAAGCAGAGTATCGATCGTGATCGTAAAATCACCGTAGAGGCCCTGCGTATTCAGAAGGCCCTGGATAACACATCCACCAGCGTGTTGGTACTGGATAAAGACTATTCAATTATCTATCAGAACAAGAGTGCCCAGGACCTGTTTATGCGTACGGAGGAGATGATCCGGAAGGAGCTGCCGGAGTTTTCAGCTGCGGCCATTGAAGAAGGTTTTGTTGAAGACCTGCAGTGCGGTTCTGTATTCTCGCGCGACATGCTGGATGGATTGGAAGAGATGCATAAGGCCAGGATCAACATGGGAGGTTATACCTTCGATGTGACCACCAATCCGGTATATAACAGCAAGCGGGAACGCCTGGGCACCACCATGGAGTGGAACGATGTGACCGATCAGGTACGGGTCGAAGAGGAGATCGACAGTGTCATCTCCGCAGTGTCGGTAGGTGATTTCGAGCACCTGATCAGCATGAGCGATAAGCAGGGATTCTTCCTCTCTCTGGCCAAGGGCATCAACGAGCTGACCAACACGGTATCTGAGAGTATTGCAGAGATGGAAGAGGTGCTGGATAGCCTGGCGGACGGCCATCTGTCGCAGCGCATACGTGGAGGCAAACAGGGGGCGTTCGGGCGCCTGGCTGGCAGTACCAACATCACCATCTCCAGACTGGATGAAATCGTTAATGATATCCGCGCCATAGCCGGCATTATTGCCAGTATGGCCAGCGAGATCTCCAACGGAAATGAGGATATGTCCCGTCGCACCGAGGCGCAGGCCTCCAGTCTGGAGGAGACGGCATCCACCATGGAGGAGTTTACCAGTTCCGTTAAGCAGAATGCCGATAGCGCGCAACAGGCCAATCAGTTGTCGGAGAACGCCAAGGAGCTGGCTGAGAAGGGGGGAGAGGTGGTGGATCAGGCCATAGGGGCCATGCAGGAGATCATCGCCTCCAGTGAGAGGATATCCAACATCATCGGTGTCATAAACGATATCGCCTTCCAGACCAATCTGCTGGCCCTGAACGCCTCGGTGGAGGCGGCGCGCGCCGGTGAGCAGGGTCGTGGCTTCGCCGTGGTGGCGACAGAGGTGCGTAACCTGGCGGGTCGTAGCGCCCAGGCCGCCAAGGAGATCAAGGAGCTGATCCAGAATAGCAGCGAGAAGGTGGAGTATGGCACCGAGCTGGTGAATCAGTCGGGAGAGAACCTGCAGGCCATCGTGCTGGCGGCGCAGAAGGTGAACGATATTGTTTCCGAGATAGCCGTGGCCAGCAGGGAGCAGTCAGTGGGGGTTGAGCAGGTGAACCGCGCCATAACGGACATGGATGGTGTAACCCAGCAGAACGCGGCCCTGGCCGAGGAGACATCCGCGGTGAGCCACTCCCTGGCGGAGCAGGCCTATAAGCTGGAAGAGGCGGTGGATTTTTTCAATAAAGACAAGAAAAAGAGGGGAGACGACGAAGGCCCCGGTATTAATGCGGTCTAGATACAATTTTATCGCCTGATCACTCAAGAGACCTGCAATTATCAACGGTTTCGCATAAAATGCCCATTTTGGTTGAATAGCTTGGCCCAAGCAGCCTGGTGGAGCATAGACATGCAACGAAGCGCAGAGATCGAGCGCAATACCCTGGAGACCAAGATCAAGGTCAGTATTGACCTGGATGGCAAGGGTGAGTCCTCACTTACAACCGGTATCCCGTTCCTGGAACACATGCTGGATCAGGTGGCCCGTCACGGCATGATGGATATCACCATCCAGGCCGAGGGCGATCTGCATATCGACGCCCATCACACCGCTGAGGATATAGGTATCAGCCTGGGTCAGGCCATGGCGCAGGCGGTGGGTGACAAAAAAGGCATCCGCAGATACGGACATGCCTATGTGCCGCTGGATGAGGCCCTGTCCCGGGTGGTGGTGGACTTCTCCGGTCGTCCCGGCCTTGAGTATGCCGTGGACTTTCCGCGTGCCAAGGTGGGTGAGTTCGATACCGAGCTGTTCTACGAATTTTTCCAGGGGTTTATCAACCACGCCGGGGTGACCCTGCACGTGGATTGTCTGCGTGGTCGCAACGCCCATCACATAGCCGAGACCCTGTTCAAGGCCTTTGGTCGTGCCCTGCGCATGGCTTTGGAGGTGGATCCGCGTATGGCCGGGATAACCCCTTCCACCAAGGGTTCACTCTAGAGTTGGAAAGTTAATCAATGGCGAAATCGATTGTAGTCATAGACTATGGCATGGGTAACCTGCGTTCTGTATCCAAGGCCATTGAGCATGTGGCTGACTCCGGCGACCGGGTGCATGTTACCGATGATCCGGAGTTGATCCGATCTGCGGACCGGGTGGTATTCCCCGGTCAGGGGGCGGCCCGTGACTGCATGGCCGCCATCTCGGAACACCATCTGAACAGTGCGGTGTTGGATGCCGCAGCCAGCAAGCCCTTTCTGGGTATATGCATGGGTCTGCAGGTGCTGATGGAGTTCAGCGAGGAAAACGGCGGTACCGATCTGCTGGGGCTCTTTCCCGGCAGGGTGCGACACTTCCCGGACGGGGTGGATGAGCAGGGCAAGCGCATGAAGATCCCGCACATGGGTTGGAATCGGGTGCATCAGTTGCATCCGCATCCACTGTGGGAAGGCATAGACCAGGATAGCCGTTTTTACTTTGTGCACAGCTACTATGTGGATCCGGCCGAGAACGGGCTGACCGCTGGCACCACTGACTACAGCACCACATTTGCCAGTGTGATCGCAAAAGACAATCTGTTTGCCACCCAATTCCATCCGGAGAAGAGTGCGGACGCCGGTCTGCGCCTGTTACAAAATTTTATCAACTGGGACATCTGAGGTTTGAGACGTGTTACTGATACCTGCCATTGATCTGAAGGACGGACGCTGCGTAAGACTGCGTCAGGGGCGCATGGATGACGAGACCATCTTCTCCGATGATCCGGTGGACGTAGCCCGGCGCTGGGTGGATGCCGGTGGCCGCCGTCTGCACCTGGTGGACCTGAACGGGGCCTTTGCCGGCGAGCCGGTAAACGGTGGCGTGATCCGGAAGATAGGCGCGGCCTATCCGGACCTTCCCATACAGGTGGGCGGTGGAATCAGAGATGAAAAGACCATTGAGGCCTATCTCCAGGCCGGGGTGGATTTCGCCATCATCGGCACCCAGGCGGTAAAGGAACCGGAATTTGTGGCGCGGGCCTGCAAAGAGTTTCCAGGGCACATCATCGTGGGGCTGGATGCGAAAGATGGCATGGTGGCTATCGACGGCTGGGCCACTGTAACCGATCAGGAAGTGACCGATCTGGCCAAGCGCTTCGAGGATGATGGGGTATCTGCCATCGTCTACACCAATATCGGACGGGACGGCATGTTGAGCGGACCGAACGTAGAGGCTACTGCAGCCCTGGCCAACGCCATCAGCATACCGGTGGTGGCCTCCGGGGGGATTACCGATATCAATGACATCCGCTCCCTGTGTCAGGCAGAAACGGATAACATCATGGGTGCTATCACCGGGCGTGCCATATATGAAGGCACCCTGGATTTCGCTGCTGGTCAGAGGTTAGCGGATGAGTTGAGTGGTTGATGATTATTCGCGGACCAAAACATAAAAGAGCCAAAACATGCTAGCAAAACGAATCATACCCTGTCTTGATGTGGATGCCGGGCGCGTGGTCAAGGGGGTGAAGTTTGTCGATATCCGCGATGCCGGTGACCCGGTGGAGGTGGCGCGCCGTTACAACGAAGAGGGTGCGGACGAGATTACCTTTCTGGATATTACTGCCAGCTCAGATGAGAGGGACACCATCGTCCATGTGGTGGAACAGGTGGCCAGCGAGGTGTTTATCCCGCTGACCGTGGGCGGCGGTATTCGTACCTGTGACGATGTGCGGCGCATGCTGAACGCCGGTGCCGACAAGGTAGGTATCAACACCGCAGCCGTGTTTAACCCCGAGTTTGTCAAAGAGGCCACCACCCGTTTCGGTTCCCAGTGTATCGTGGTAGCCATAGACGCCAAGAAAGTAAGCGCAGAGGGTGAGCCGCTGCAATGGGAGATCTTTACCCACGGTGGACGCAAGCCCACAGGGCTGGACGCCATCGAGTGGGCGCGTAAGATGGTGGAGTACGGGGCGGGAGAGATCCTGCTCACCAGCATGGATCGGGATGGGACCAAGATAGGGTTCGATCTTGAACTCACCCGTGCCATCAGCGATGCTGTGCCCATACCTGTTATCGCATCCGGGGGTGTGGGCAACCTGCAGCACCTGGTGGATGGTATTGACCAGGGCGGTGCTGATGCGGTGTTGGCCGCCAGCATATTTCACTTCGCGGAGTACTCTGTAGGAGAGGCCAAGCAGTATATGGCGGAACGCGGGATTGAGGTAAGACTCTAACGCTATTATGTATAGATCATTGGCACTGTTGTTCTCGACCTTGATGCTGCTGTTTGTGGCGGCGGGCGATGCGCTGGCTGTCAGTGACCAGGAGGCGAAGATGCGTGAGGTCTTCGATGTCCTGGAAGATTTTATCAAGAAGGGAGAGGAGTCTATTCCGCCGGCGTTGTTGGGCAAGGCCAGGGCCATCGCCATAATTCCATCCGTGGTCAAGGTGGGGCTGGTTGTGGGTGGGCGCTACGGCAAGGGTGTGGTCACCATCCGTAAGGCCAACGGCAACTGGGGCAATCCGCTCTTTATCTCGCTGGCCGGCGGCAGCGTCGGCTGGCAGATCGGTGGGCAATCAACGGACGTGATCCTGCTGTTTATGAGCCAGAAAGGGGTGGATAACCTGACCAGCGGTAAGTTTACCCTGGGGGCGGATATCTCTGTGGCGGTTGGGCCTGTCGGGGGTTCGGTAACTGAGGCCGATAGCGAGATGGGTCCGGAGATATATACCTATTCCCGCAGCCGGGGTCTCTTTGCCGGCATCGCCCTGGACGGCGCCAGGCTGAAGGTTGAACATAAAGACAATGCCCGCTATTACAGGAACAAGTCTGCCCAGCCGGCACAGATAGTTACAGGAGAAGGTGTTACCGCGCCGGCATCCGGTAAGAAACTGCATAAAATGTTAAACGGATATGTAAAATAACAGGTATGAATCAAATACTCTCTAAACTCACCGATGTCCTGGAACAGCGGAAGACGGCAGAACCTGACTCGTCCTATGTCTCCGGGCTGTATTCTAAGGGTCTGGATGCCATCCTGAAAAAGATAGGAGAAGAGGCCACCGAGACGGTGATGGCGGCCAAGGATGGTGATCGGGATAAGATAGTATATGAGGTGGCGGATCTCTGGTTCCATACCATGATATTGCTGGCCAGAGAGGGTCTGAATGCAGATGCGGTGTTATTGGAGCTGGATCGTCGTTTCGGCCTCTCCGGTCTGGAAGAGAAGAGTAGGCGCGAATCAGACTAGAGATCCGGGGTGTCGGCGCTGCCCAACTAAATCCTGCGCCAGGGCCAGATTTCGGTTATTATCGATCAAAATATTGAATTTAGGTGGCCTGAAAGGGTCTGTAGATTATGGCTTCGGGTGGTGACTCTAACCGGGGCATGTACTGACGAGTGGAGATGACAATGGGTTTTGGTGGAATAGGCGTCTGGCAGTTATTGATCATTCTGGTGATTGTATTGTTGCTGTTCGGTACTAAACGGCTAAAGAACATCGGCGCTGACCTGGGGAACGCGATCAAGGGTTTTAAAGGCGCCATGTCAGACAGTGAAAAAGAGGCCGAGAAGGAGAAGCTGGTACAGGATGACTCGGATGACGTGATCGAGGGAGAGATTACTGAAAAGAAGGTCTCCGGGGCTGAAGATAAAGACAACACCTGACTCCGGCATGTGAGTCGGTCGTTTTTAGTCTGGTTATTACCACGCCATGTTTGATATCGGTTTCTGGGAATTAATGATCATCGGCCTGGTGGCCCTGCTGGTGGTGGGGCCGGAGCGTCTGCCACAACTGGCCTATACCGCAGGCAAGTGGCTGGGCAAGGGGCGCGCCATGATCCGCTCCGTCAAGGCAGAGATCGACCGTGAGATGCAGTCGGATGAGCTGAAGCGGATCGTAGAAGAACAGAAGAAGCTGGTTAATCCCCTGGAACAGATCATTGAAGAGACCGATGAGGTCTTGAATCGGTCGAAGGACGGGGTGCAGGATACCGTAAAAGAGCTGGAAGATCCTGATCCTGGTGAGGCATCCAAATAACAACCCACTGATGGCATGACAGAAGATAGAGATCAGAAAAATGAGAAGCTGAAGGAACTGCCCTTCGTCTCTCATCTGGTGGAGCTGCGGGATCGTCTGATCCGGGTCGTTGCCGTCATATTTCTGATCTTTGCCGGTCTTTACTGGTTTGCCAACGATATATATGTCATGGTGGCCAAGCCATTGATGGTGCATCTCCCTGAGGGGACCAGCATGATCGCCACCGAGGTGGCATCGCCATTTCTAACGCCATTCAAACTGGCCCTGGTGGCAGCGATTTTTATCTCTATGCCTTATACCCTGTATCAGCTCTGGGCGTTTGTTGCCCCCGGGCTGTACCGGCATGAGAAGCGTATGGTCATGCCTTTGGTGGTATCCAGCACCATCCTGTTCTATGCAGGTATGATTTTTGCCTACTATGTGGTTTTCCCTCTGATCTTTGGTTTTCTGACCGCCGCCGCCCCTGAGGGTATTACCGTAGCCACCGATATAGGCAAGTATCTTGATTTTGTATTGACCCTGTTTTTTGCCTTTGGGTTGGCTTTTGAGGTGCCTATCGCGATTATCATCCTGGTTTCAATGGGGATGACTACACCTGATAGTCTGGCGGAAAAGCGGCCCTATATCATCGTAGGCGCCTTTGTTGTCGGCATGTTGCTTACGCCTCCGGATGTCATTTCGCAAACCCTCCTTGCGTTGCCAATGCTGATCCTGTTCGAGTTTGGGGTATTTTTTTCCAGGGTCCTGGTAAAGAAGCAGGATGGGGGCGATGAGTGTGATGGGGAGCCGCCAGCTGTTGCGGAAGAAGATTCAGATGATGTCGAAGATGATGTCCTTTCCCTGGAAGGGGAAGGGATCTTCGCCGATAAAGGCAGGTTTTCTGAGCTGAGCGCGGAAGACCTGGATGAGGAGTTCGGCGATACCGAAACAGAGACGGAACTTGGCAAGGAAGAAAAATAAAATGGTTATTGCTGGCGCCCCGTCGTCGGTACTAAATTCCAGTTGATCTGATTAGTCACAAAAGTCTCAGGGTAATGCCTGAATTCTGTGGCTGTGGTAGGATGGCTTGAGCGAAGATGGCCGGTGTTCGGCAATATTGGCAATAGTTAAAACGCCAGGAGTCTGTCTGTCAGCACATGAGTGAAGCGATGATCACCCTGGATCTAAAGGGATTTATCACGTCCGTTAATCATGCAGCAATCCATATGCTGAAATATGATGCTGACTCCATGATGGGCATGCGTATGAGTGACTTTTTTGAAGAGGATGATCTGGATCAGGCCAATGCCTTTTTTGGTACATGGTTGGAGGCGCTGATAATGGCCGGGGCCCTGGAACAGATTGATGCCTGTTTTGTGGCGAAAGATGGCAGTCGTGTACCCATGCAAATTTCACGCACTTCGCTTTTTAATGATCGAGATGAGGTCTGCGGAATCAAATGCATAGTCAGGGATATGGCTTGATACATCAAATAAGAACAGAATCAGTATGATTAAGTAAGAACTAAGAACTGGAGATTTTAGGTCATGCAAAATTTTGAATCCTCTGAGTTGCCTGGAGAGGACGTAACCCTTACCGCAAACGTACTAAAAGCCATGGCGCATCCCTTGCGTTGGAAAATTCTGTGCTCCCTGGGAAATAATGAGCTCTCGGTTGGGGAGATAGTTGAGCGTGTTGGTACATCCCAGAGCAATATCTCTCAGCACCTGGAGCAGTTGCGTAACAAAAATGTCGTCGTCTCCAGGAGAGATGCCAATAGAATCTTCTACAGCGTGCGCAACGAAGAAGTAAGAAAGCTGATACTGCAAATGCGTGAGGTGCTATGTCGTGCAAATCTTGAGGAGCATTTCGGCTGATTATACTCGCTGTAGTGATTATGCGGCCTGATAAGCCTTGAGTACCGCATAACAAATTCGATGTATGCTTGAATTATCTATTATGCTGTTACTGTTTCTGGCCGGAATTCTGGCTGGAATATGTAACGCCATAGCTGGTGGCGGCACCTTCTTCACCTTTCCCGTATTTATAAGCGCCGGCATACCGCCGGTGGTAGCCAATGCCTCCAACGCCGTTGCCGTCTGGCCGGGCCATGCGTTGGCTGCCGTAGGATACAGGAAAGAGCTACGGGAGTTTTCCACCAATATCAGGAGTTCAGTCGTCATCGCCATGGTCGGTGGTGCCACAGGTGCTTTGTTGTTGGCATATATCGGGAACAGGGCATTCTCCATGTTGATTCCATTCCTGGTCCTGTTCGCCACATTGCTGTTTATGTATGGCAAGACGGTTAATCGTTGGATTGACAGGCATACCGCATCCATCTCCATAGAGTCTCCGGGATATATGTCCAGGGTAATCGAATTCTCCATAGCGGTGTATGGCGGTTTCTTCGGGGCAGGGCTGGGGATCATGCTGATGGGCGGTCTGTTGATGCTGGGTATACACGATATTCATGCAAACAATGCCCTGAAGAATCTGCTGGGGGCCATAGTTACTGCGGTATCGGTATTAGTTCTGACACTGTCGGGGCTGGTCTCCTGGCCGCATACCGTATTTGCTTTTGCCGGGGCCGTGCTTGGCGGCTTCCTGGGGGTGCCGTTGGCACGACTCCTGTCGGATATTTGGCTGAGGCGGCTGGTGATATCTGTTGGCATATTCCTGAGTGTTTACTATTTTATTAAGTACTACGGATAATAATATTTGATGGACTGTTTAGATTAGGCATCTTAATGATATGAAAGATATTAAATGGGATGATTCGCTTCTGATCGGGAACGAGCTGATCGATATACAGCATAAGATGTTGGTCGGGTTGATCAGCGCCATACCGGAGAGCAAGTCGCCAGGAGATGAGATGGCGCTGGATGAGGCCATCGTGTATGCGGAGACGCATTTCTCCGATGAAGAGGCGTATCTGGAAGAGATTGGGTATCCGGCAACGGATGGGCATAAAAAAATGCATAAGAAACTGACCCTGATCCTGGAGTCATATAAAAATGACTATGATGAAGGGAAGACAGACCTCTATGCATTTAAGCAGTTTATGTATGTATGGATAACTGAACATATTATGAAGGAAGACAAAAAGATCGGCGCCTATCTGCGCTCATCCATGTAGAGAGTTATTCAGGTTGCAATATGACAAAAGCGAGCTTTACCCTTTCAGACGGTTCCAAGGTTACTACCGTAACCGAAGATACTGAGGTTAAGCAGCCAAAAGACTTTTCTATCAAGAAATTTGTCGATGAGCTGAGAGAGGACTTAAAACATAATCGTCTAACACTGCCCACCATGCCTACTATTGCGGTGGAGGCCTTGATGGTGCTGAATGACTCCGGTAGTTCCGCAAACGATCTGGCCAAGGTCATATCCAAGGATACCTCCCTCACTGCAAGACTGATTAGATATGCCAACAGTCCCATGTATGCAATGGCATATCCTATCGCGTCCATAAAGCCGGCAATAACATGTATCGGTTTTCAAATGGTAAAGCACGCTATTTATGCTGTGTGTATGAAAGATGTGTTTAGGACATCTGTCTCGGATATTCAGCGACGTATGGAAGATCTGTGGGCGCACTCGGTGAAGGTCGCCTCCAAATCCGTAGCCATTGCGAAGGCGCAGCCTAACCTGGATCCTGAGGTGGCATTGGTGGCTGGCTTGATTCACGATATTGGTAAGATCCCGTTATTGGTCAAGCTGTGCAATTATGAGGCGCTGGTTGGATATGATGAGTTTATCGATCATCTGTTGCATAGGTTGCATGCTGGAATGGGAAAGGCGATATTGAAAATGTGGGATTTTGATCCAGATCTGATAGCGGTGGCTGCGGAACATGAAGATATCAACCGGGAGCCGCAGGACTCAACCCCGGACTACGTGGACGTGGTTCAGGTGGCTAACATCCTTTCCTATGTCGGAAGCGGACATCCTCTGGCGGCCATGGACCGGTCTAAGATAGGCGCATTTGCACGACTGGGGATCTCTGACGAACATGGCGCGGATGGAGATCATGACTCTGGCGCAGATGGCGTTGAAGAAGCAATTTCCTAATCAAATAAAATCAATCCTGATAGTTCCGGTCCTGTATTCAGAATAAGGGATATGGTCATCCAAGATGATTGCAACATCCCAAACAGTGTGGTTATATCCTAGTGCCAAAGAGTTATTAGAGATCCGGCTCATGTTGAGTCTGGAAACTGCTGCACACTAAACCTGGACTTATTTCATGCAGCCGATAGTTGGTTTCTTGATGATTCCATGTCCAATACAACAGAAAACGTGGCCATAAGGAGAACAAGATGATTGGCGGCAAAAGATCAGACTCTGCAAATGCGGCGGTATCACGTGGCGGTGCAGGCGATGCGAAATACACCCTTGGAGAAGGGAGCGAATTTGAGGGCAGGTTGAAGTTTGATGGAACAGTAAGGGTGGATGGGAAGTTTAAGGGGGAGATCCGCTCTACCGGCACGCTTATTATCGGGGAGAAGGCCGAGGTAGAGGGCGATATTATAGTTGGATCGTGCGTGATATTAGGCAAGCTTGAAGGTAGTGTTATGGCCAGTAACAGGCTGGAGATGCATACCCCGGCAATTGTGAAGGCAAACATAACAGCCCCGATCCTCATCATCCAGGAAGGTGTTGCCTTTGATGGCAGTTGCCACACTTCAGATATAGGCTCAATGGAGCCTGGGGTAAGCGACAATACTCCTAAATCCGCACCGAAAAAGACTGACTCTATACCGGAACAGCCGGAGCTTATAAACTAAGGTGATACAAGAGGTTCAAGTAGACAGCCCTGTAGGTGTGGTTTGGTCTGTATTGTGAATCATTTTCTATACCCGCATATGCAAACACCGCCCTGATACTATCAGTGCGGTGTTGCTTCCTTTGTTGCCTCCATGCCGCCCTTCACTGGGCTATCTTTGCTCCGTCTGCCTTGGGCGCCTT
The DNA here is from genome assembly GCA_050290785.1 of Sedimenticolaceae bacterium. GTDB lineage: Bacteria > Pseudomonadota > Gammaproteobacteria > Chromatiales > Chromatiaceae > JAAGZL01. The sequence goes on from JBNKIR010000046.1 coordinate 21,278, forward strand.
CAATGGCTTGCTGTACTATAACTATAATACCAGCAGTGAAAATTGAGTATCAGATTGATCTACGAATCTTGTAGGAAAAATCCTATTCTGTAGCGACGGGGTAATCACGTAATGCCGGTTAGTAATGAAGAACAAGAATTTGTTTCCTATGTAGTAGACATGCTGCAAACCATAGGCCCGGTCTATTCCAAAAGGATGTTCGGAGGTTATGGCATATTTCTCGAAGGACTGATGTTCGCCCTGATTGCGGATAACGTGCTCTATCTAAAATCCGATCAAGAAGATGCGCATGATTTCATTGCAAGGGGCCTGGAGCCGTTCACCTATAGTAGAAAAGGCAAGCTAACAAAACTGTCATATTATCAGGCGCCGGAAGAGGCGTTGGAAGATGTGGAAGTGATGAGGGAGTGGGGGAATAAAGCTTATAGTACTGCGGTAAGGGCAGCTTCGAAGAAATAGTAGAAAGTGTTCATAGCGGACACTAAGCCTTTTCAATCTAGCCTGACTCTATTGATTTGTCCTTCTTGATTTTCCCGTGTTTTCCATGGTGTAGATCAGCGATTCGATTTGTCTGATAATGGTGTTTCCATATCCCAATCCGGCCAGTATCTATGCATATTCACTCTCTTGATCAATGGCGGCACTCCCATGATTTTCATATCGACTCCTCCCGAGGAGAACGAAGAACATTATATGTGGTGGTGCTGACCGCGTTTATGATGGTGATAGAGATCGCTGCGGGATATCGCTACGGGTCCATGGCCCTGTTAGCGGATGGCTGGCATATGGGTACCCATGTGGCCGCACTGAGTATCTCTCTGTTCGCCTATAGCTATGCCCGACGCCATGCAAAAAACCCCTCCTTCAGTTTTGGGACCGGCAAGGTTGGCTCTCTGGGTGGATTTGCCAGCGCCATTGCTCTGGCTGTGGTGGCCCTGTTGATGGGGTTGGAGTCAACAGAAAGACTTTTATTCCCACAGTCCATCCGCTTCAATGAGGCAATAGTCGTGGCTGTAGTCGGTCTCATAGTAAATCTTGTGAGTGCCTGGATGCTACAGGGTAGTCACTCCCATGCGCATGACCACGACCACGACCATGACCATCATCACGATCACAATCTCAGGGCCGCATATCTGCACGTTATTGCGGATGCGCTGACCTCTGTGCTCGCCATTGTTGCATTGCTCTGTGGCAAGGTATTTGGTTGGGCATGGATGGATGCATTGATGGGTATGGTAGGCGCTATCATTATATCAAAATGGAGTCTGGGATTGATTCGGGGGACCAGTGGGGTACTGCTTGATGCTACGCCTGATAACGAACTGAGTGATGAAATTAGGCAGGCGATCGAATCAGATTCTGATAACCGGATTTCAGATCTGCACCTCTGGTGCGTGGGGCCAAACCAATTTGCCGCGATCATCTCTCTGGTGACCCATGACCCACGGGAACCGGAGTACTATAAAGGGCTGCTTGCAGATCTCGATGGCCTCTCCCACACCACTATAGAGGTCAATGGCTGTCCTGGAGACCCCTGTGTCTCTAGCTAATGTATCTGTCAGGTTGGCGCGTCTGCCATGACACCCTGGATCTGAACTTTATTAATCCTTATTTGTCACCTAAAGTGTACATAGAGAGACTGAATCTCAGTGAGATACACGTATGTGTCGATATTCGGAAAAATTATTGACCGTAGCACTCGCAATCCTCTTGGGGCTGCTCCAGCTGCAGGGTGCGACGGCGGGTGTGGCAAGTTATCTCCAGCAAAATTCCAGCGTGCATCAGCAAATTGACATGCACCATGGCGCGGATAAGTTGGCCTCTGACCATTCAGCTGGCACATGCGACCAGTGTGGCGATGAGGGCACATGCACCGACCATGCCTGTTCAACGAATCTATGCACATCTTGCCCAGTGGCGTTACTCCCAAACTTTATATTTACCGCGAAACTAATCGCTTCATCTGCATTTCTTCCAAGTGACGACGACCTGGTAAAACGACACTCTTCCTCCCTCTTTCGCCCACCCAAAGCTTGATCCCAATGTAGTCGATCGCTGGTTTTGCCGCGATCGTTCGATGCGGTCTATCTGGTATGGATCGCTTAATCAACACTTGTCTGATGTCGTGCGTATGGCGTACTCGACATGACAAGACGGGAAATCAAGCAATGAGAAACATATTATTGGGCATGATCTTCTCCGGCAGCTTGCTCTGGCTGTCTGGTTGCGAAAACCAGCCTGATGCAATCGCCAACACCGATACTCAAAGGGGTGCGCCACCGGTGCTGTCTCCAATTGAACGTTGGTACAGTCAGGCGCAGATTGAAAAGGGTGAACTGTTGTTCCAGGAGAATTGCGCCAGTTGCCATAAATCGGATGCATCCGGCACCCTTAACTGGCGCAAAACCGACGCTAATGGAAAGTACCCACCGCCGCCTCTGAATGGTACAGCCCATACATGGCACCACCCCTTATCAGTTTTACACCGTACGGTAAGAGTAGGGGGAGTACCGTTGGGCGGGACCATGCCTGGGTTCGGCGACAAACTTAGTGACCGGCAGATCTACGACATCCTGGCCTGGATGCAGTCCCACTGGTCTGACGAGATCTATCGTGTTTGGTATGAGAGGAATATTCAGTCCGGCGCACACTACAGCAGACCATCTAACGCCGCGATGATGAACAAAGGAGACAAATCATGACTATGAAAGAAATCGCAAAGCCAAATAGATATTTCATCATGGGCGTACTGAACTATTGGCTGGTGGTAGGAATCACTATTATTTCGCTGAGTGTTTTGTTTGCCATAAAACCATCCAGGGCGGCAGACGTTGAGATCTACAAAAGTCCTTACTGCGGCTGCTGTAATGACTGGGTGAGGCATATGCAGGAGAACGGCTTCTCAGTAGAGGTGCATAACCTGCGTAATATGAACCCGGTCAAATCGGATTTTGGTGTGCCGCGCCACCTGCAGTCCTGTCATACGGCGATGATTGGGGGGTATGTTGTTGAAGGTCATGTGCCGGCACATGACATCACCCGTCTGTTAAGTGAAAGGCCTAAGGTTACTGGTTTAGCCGTACCCGGCATGCCGATGGGATCTCCCGGCATGGATGGTCCGCGCAAAGCACCATTCGATGTATTGATCTTTCAGTCCGATGGCAAAACATCGGTCTACTCAAGTTACAACCAATAGGAGATGAACTATGCATAAGAGAACCTCTATTTCGCTCATGGCCATGATCCTGGTTCTAACGACATTCATGGCTGGTGCGCATTCTCCACCGGACAATGCAAAAGTATATTTCATCGGCCTGGAGGATGGGGCGGTGGTGAAGAGCCCGTTTAAAGTGCGATTCGGGATTACAGGTTTCGGTATCACGCCCGCTGGGACCACCGGCAAGCAACGGCACACTGCTGGCCACCATCATCTGTTGATAGATCTGGGGCAGCTACCTGATATGGATGAGGCAATCCCCCGTGATTCACACCACATCCATTTTGATCAGGGAGAGACTGAAGCGGTTATAAAGCTGTCTCCCGGCAGCCATACGCTGCAGTTGTTGCTGGGCGATGAAGATCATGAACCTCAGGAGCCACCACTGCTATCTGAAAGGATCACCGTAATTGTTGAATAATGGGTAATCGAGAACATGGGCGGAGATGTAATCAGTGTGGCCGTACAGATCAACCAAATAAGCAGCTTGACCTGTGCGTAGCGCACTGGTTGTAGAGTTAATGTAGATATCGGGTTGAAGATGACTATTCAACCTAGAATAGGAGAAGCACTATGAAAATTGCAAAGACGATCATAGGTTCAGCACTGGTTTCCGTTGTTGCGCTGGCTACGGTAACTTTTGCCGAAACTGCCGGGACAGCAACACCTGAAGACTTAATCTAGCCGAGGTTTAAGGAGAGAGAATTATGTACGGTGAACATATGTACGGGTTTGGAGGTGTCTTTATGTGGCTGTTCTGGATTCTGATAATCGTTGTCGTGGTATGGGTGATCAAGGCTGCTGCGTCATCAGGTTGCAACAATCCCAGTGAAAAACGGCAGACTGCGTTGGATATCCTGAAGGAACGCTATGCCAAAGGCGAGATAGACCAGGAGGAGTTTGAACGGAAGCGTAAAGATATAGATGACTGAAACGAGATGGGAGCAGAGTATGCATACAGATGATTCCATGCAATCTACCGGCGCCTGGGATGTAGTGCGCCGAATCAAGATGCCGGCGCTATCCCAGGCTGTGGATGCAGCCGCAGTTGCGGGAGCCATTGGTGAGATTCCCGGCGTACACAAAGTGACTACTGATCTGGATAAGAGTCAAATCATTGTGGACTACGATGCCAGCCAGTCGTCCTACCGCGAGATTGCGCAGACCCTGAAAAATGCCGGTCTTGCGCCCTCACGCAGTTGGTGGGTCCGGATAAAGGCTAGCTGGTATCAGTACACCGATGAGAACATCAGGGAAAATGCAAAAAAACCACCACCGGCCTGCTGTAACAAGCCGCCTAGATAGCGATAGAAAAAATAGTGGGAGAAATCAGGAATCAGTTTGCTTCATTTAAAGTCCGCATTGAACGTAGGATATCGCTGATAGGTGCTTGGCAGAACCGAGAATTGGCGGGTGCTGAAGGATTACTCTGCTACGCCTAGCCCTTCGGGCCGCGCTCCCGCGTTCATCCTCGCTACGCTCGGCTGCCGAACCTGGCTTTTCTGATGTCGTAGGTTCTCGTCCTGCAGGTTGTAAACTGAAAAACCCGAACACGAGGTTCGGGTTTGTCTTGATTGGTGGGCCCTGTAGGACTCGAACCTACGACCAAGGGATTATGAGTCCCCTGCTCTAACCAACTGAGCTAAGGGCCCGGCGTTGTTAAGCGGTGTGTATTAATAAACCATCCTTGGTTTTTGTTCAAGCCTTCTCTGGCATGGGTGTTATCAATCGTTATCTATAAAGCTGTAGAGCTTTTCCGAACGCGACGGATGACGCAGTTTGCGCAGTGCTTTGGCCTCAATCTGTCTGATGCGCTCGCGTGTAACATCAAACTGCTTGCCTACCTCTTCCAGTGTGTGGTCGGTATTCATGTCGATACCGAAACGCATCCGTAACACCTTGGCCTCGCGTGGCGTAAGCCCTTCCAGCATGACCCTGGTTGATTCACGCAGGCCTTCGCTGGTGGCGGAATCGGTGGGTGATACCACGCCGGAATCCTCGATAAAATCTCCCAGGTGGGAGTCTTCGTCGTCGCCGATGGGTGTTTCCATGGATATGGGTTCTTTGGCGATCTTCAGGACCTTGCGAACCTTGTCTTCGGGCATCTCCATGCGTTCGGCCAGTTCTTCCGGGGTGGCCTCGCGCCCCATCTCCTGCACCATCTGGCGCGAGATGCGGTTTAGCTTGTTGATGGTCTCAATCATATGTACCGGGATTCGGATAGTCCTGGCCTGGTCCGCGATGGAGCGGGTGATGGCCTGGCGTATCCACCAGGTGGCATAGGTGGAGAATTTGTAACCGCGACGGTATTCGAATTTGTCCACGGCCTTCATCAGACCGATGTTGCCCTCCTGAATCAGGTCCAGGAACTGCAGGCCGCGGTTGGTGTATTTCTTGGCGATGGATATAACCAGGCGCAGGTTTGCCTCCACCATCTCCTTCTTGGCTCGACGGGCCTTGGCCTCGCCGATAGACATCTTACGGTTGATCTCTTTGATGTCCAGGATAGAAAGGCCGCTGCGTTTCTCCAGTTCTAGTAGTTTTTTCTGGGCCCGCAGTACCTCTTCCGTTACGTCATGCAACGCCTCGGAGTAGGGTTTGCCCAGATCTATCTGATTCTGGATCCAGTTGAGGTCTGTTTCCTTCTCTGGGAATGAGGTGATGAAGGTCTTGCGTGGCATGCGAGCGCGTTGTACACACAGATCCATGACCGTTCTTTCCTGGGTGCGGATCAGGGCGATAGTGTCACGCAGATTGTCCACAAGCTGGTTGAAGACCGCAGGAACCAATCTGAATTCAAGAAATGTCTCGGTAACCTTTTCGGTTGCCTTTATTGTGTTGGCATGATTGCTGCCATTCTTCTCCATGCTGGTGAGTAGGGCCTTGAAACGCTTGCTTAGTTCTTTGCGTTTTGCCTCTGCCTCTTCCGGGTCCGGGCCGGTGTCAGCCTCTTCGTCATCCTCATCCTCATCAGAGTCGAGGATATCGTCATCGTCTTCGTCTCTGTCATCGGAGTCGTCGGCTAGATCTGATGGAGTCATGGGCTTGGCGATTTCGTCAGGCTCGTTTGGATCAACGAAGCCGCTGATGACGTCGGTTAGACGCATCTCTTCGGCATTTACCTTATCGAACATCTCCAGAAACATTGCAACGGTGTCCGGGAAGGCGCTGATGGCGGTCAGGACGTGATTAAGTCCCTCTTCGATGCGCTTGGCGATCTTCAGCTCGCCCTCGCGTGTGAGAAGTTCAACCGTGCCCATTTCGCGCATATACATGCGAACCGGGTCGGTAGTGCGTCCAAATTCACTGTCAACGCTGGCCAGGGCGGCTGCGGCGGCTTCGGCGGCATCTTCATCCGTCGAATTGGCGCTGTCTGAGATTGAGTGGTCGTCTGCATCCGGGGCGCTTTCATGTACTGAAATGCCCATATCATTGATCATGCGGATGATATCTTCGATCTGCTCCGGTTCGACAATGCTGTCAGGTAAGTGGTCATTCACTTCAGCATAGGTCAGGAACCCCTGCTCTTTCCCTTTTGCGATCAGCTGTTTCAGTTGGGATTGCTGCTGTTCTTGGTTCATTTCCTACCTTGAATTTGCGGTAACCTGGTTTACGGACACAAGCCGGCAAGTATAGCAATGGAGCGACAATATTTCTAGATAATTGCAACAGATCCGTATGTTTTAGTTACCCTTTTCGATGTTCTCCGTTAATAGCTGATTTAGCCGATTTTTTTCTTGGTCTTCTAAATTGGTGGTCTTTGCCTTTTCCACCAGCCTGCTCAATTCGTCGGCGCGCATCTGCTGTTCAATAGCCACAAGCGTGTCCCTGAATTCCGCCTCTATACCCTGTTCCGGGATGAAAAGCTCCACTGTAGACAGCTTCGACAGGTGCTGATGCTCTTCAGTTCCGCGCCAGCGCTCGATAAATTGGGCTGTCTTAAGATTAGGATGGTTCTGGGCTAATTCAAGTAGTTTGCTCAAAAGATTTGTGCCGACAGAGTCTAATTTTTGCCATTTTTTCGGGAGATCATCCAGCGTGGCGAGTCGGGGGTGCTGCAATAGCATGGTGATGGCGCGGCGGACCATGGGCATGGGTCTATGGGATCTGGAGGGGGGGAGCGGCGACCTTTTGGATCTGGATAGCCCTTGTTCTTCCATCATATAAGAGGTGTCCAGCCCTACTATCTCATTCAGTTGTTGTTGCAGGATGTCGCGGAAGACCCCTTTGGGGATGCTGGATATCAGGGGTTTTGCCAGTTCTGTCAGGCGGGCCCTGCCACCCGGGTCTGTGGTGTCGACCTCGATCTTGAGTCGATCGAACATGAATTGCGCCAGTGGGGTGGCCTGGTCGATGCGTTGAATGAAAGACTCAGTCCCCTCTTTTCTCACCAGTGTGTCCGGGTCCTCACCGTCCGGCAGGAACAGGAACTTGGTCTCCCGTCCATCACGCATCAGGGGTAGTGCGGTCTTCAGGGCCTTCCATGCGGCATCTGAGCCGGCCCGATCTCCATCGAAGCAGAAGATCACCTTGTGGGTAATGCGGAACAGCTGTTCCAGGTGTTCACTGGTGGTGGCGGTGCCCAGGGTGGCCACGGCATTGCGGATACCAAACTGGGCCAGGGCCACCACGTCCATATATCCTTCCACCACCAGCAGTTGCTCTATGTTGCGCAGGGCCTGCTGGGCCTCATACAGGCCGTAGAGCTCACGGCCTTTGTGGAATAGCGGGGTCTCTGGTGAGTTCAGATACTTCGGTGAATCATCCTTGCTCAAGACGCGCCCGCCAAAGGCTATTACCCTGCCGCGCCGGTCACGGATGGGGAACATGATGCGCTGGCGGAAGCGGTCATAGCATTTGCCGTCCGGTTCCGAGATCATGCCGGTGATACGCAGACGCTTCAGTTCATCCTGGGTAGATCCAAGCTGTTTAATCAGGTTGTCCCAGCCGGGTGGGGCGAAGCCCACACCGAACTCCGCCGCGATCTCTCCGCTGAGACCGCGTCCTTTCAGGTAATCTATGGCCTGTTGGGCCTGTGGGTGCCTGCGTAGTTGTTGGCTGTAGTAATTGGCGGACTGCTCCAGTGTCTCGTACAGTGGACGCAGGTCCGGTCCGGATGATTGTCCGCCCTCCCGCGGCACCTCCAGTCCCTGTCGCTGGGCCAGTTCCTCTATGGCGTCGACAAAACCCATGTTGTCGTACTCCATGAGAAATCCGATGGCGGTGCCATGGGCCCCGCAACCGAAACAGTGATAGAACTGTTTTTCCCGGCTTACGGTGAAGGATGGGGTCTTTTCATCGTGGAAGGGGCAGCATGCCTGGTAGTCCCGCCCTGTCTTTTTCAGGGGCACACGGCTGTTTATCAGATCGACGATATCGATCCGGTCTATCAGTTCATCGATGAAATGTGCTGGTATCTTGCCTGCCATGCCGTAAGACTAAAACATCGCAGGCCGGAAGGGTATATCTGGAATGGAATCAACTGCCAAGCAGCTGCTTTACCTGTGCGCTGACAGCGCCGATGTCGGCACGTCCCTGTAGCTGTGGCTTGAGTTGTCCCATCACCTTGCCCATGTCCCGCATGGACTCGGCGCCGGAATCTGCGATGGCCTGTTTGATCAGTCCTGTGATCTCTTCCTCGCTCAGGGCCTCTGGCAGATACTCCTGAAGTATCTCAATCTCGAACCTCTCCTGTTCGACCAGTTCGTCCCGTCCGGCCTTTTCGTATTGTTCGATGGAGTCGCGGCGCTGTTTTACCATCTTGTCCAGGACGGCCAGGATCTGTTCGTCATTCAACTCGATCCTCTCATCCACCTCGCGTTGTTTGACCGCTGCCATGATCAGGCGGATGACGCCAAGCCTGCGCTTGTCGCCGCCCTTCATGGCGCCTTTCATGTCATCCTGGATGCGTTGCTTGAGCATGGTTCGGAGAGCGTTGGGTCAGGAGGGGTCTGAGGATGACTCAGTACTGACGTTCGAACTTGCGGCTTTCGCGCTGTACCTTTTTGATATTGCGCTTTACGGCTGCTGCGGCCTTGCGCTTACGCTCGGAAGTTGGCTTCTCGTAGAACTCGCGGCGACGAACTTCTGCCAGTACACCGGCCTTTTCGCAGGAGCGCTTGAAACGACGCATGGCAATCTCAAAAGGTTCGTTCTCTTTTACACGTACGCTGGGCATTTGTTACCTCAAAATAGTGAATTCAGTCTAATTACTCGGCTAAAGAGCGGGGATTCTACTGCCTGTAGGCCATGAATGCAAAAAACTTTATCGTCGTGAATCACGAAAAATGGCTGTGAATTAGGAGCATAGAGGCGAAATTGGTAACCTAAGGCGGTCAAGTTACGATAATATTGCCGCGGTCATTTTGCTGGCGATAGGCCGTAACCGGATAATATTCAGTAAAATCATTCTGTTATGAGGTGTTGAGGGGTATATTTTGCGGGTTTTGGGAATAGAAACATCCTGTGACGAGACCGGGATCGCCATCTACGATAGCGCTCAGGGGCTGCTGGCCCATAGCCTCTACAGTCAGATCAAGACCCATGCGGATTTCGGCGGCGTAGTACCGGAGCTTGCATCGCGCGACCATGTGCGCAAGACCCTGCCCCTGATTCGGGAGACCCTGGCCCAGACCGATTCAGGCCTGGAGCAGTTGGATGGTGTGGCCTACACCGCAGGTCCCGGTCTGGTAGGGGCCTTGCTGGTAGGGGCCTCCATCGGACGCGGTCTGGCCTGGGCCCTGGGGGTGCCGGCGGTCGGGGTGCACCACATGGAGGGCCATATGCTGGCCCCGATGTTGGATGAGAGAAGACCGCAATTTCCCTTTGTGGCCCTGCTGGTGTCCGGTGGCCACACCCAGCTGATAGAGGTGCAGGCGGTGGGACACTATCGTCTGCTTGGGGAGTCCATTGATGACGCCGCCGGTGAGGCATTCGATAAGACGGCCAAACTTCTGGGCCTGCCCTATCCGGGAGGTCCAGAGCTGGCAAGGCTGGCGGGGCAGGGCGACCCGGAACGTTTCCACTTTCCACGCCCCATGACCGATCGTCCCGGTCTGGATTTCAGCTTCAGCGGCCTCAAGACCTTTGCCCTGAACACCATGCAACAGGAGCTGGGAGCCGGACAGGATTTGGATGAGGCGTCTGCACTGCAGACCCGGGCAGATATCGCCCGCGCCTTTGAGGATGCGGTGGTGGATACCATGGTGATCAAGTGTCGACGGGCGGTGCGGGAATGCGCCAGCCAGACCCTGGTCCTGGCCGGTGGGGTGAGCGCCAATGCCCATCTGCGTGAGCGCATGCGACAGGCCATGGATAAAGAGGGGGTGGAGCTTTTCTATCCGCGTCCGGAGTTCTGTACCGACAACGGGGCCATGATCGCCTATGCCGGTTGGCAGCGTCTGAGGGCGGGACAGGCAGAAGGGCTTGGGTTCAGCGCCAGGGCGCGCTGGCCGCTGGAAGAACTGTCCGCTCTTTAGCCCTCCTGATCGTCAGTATCAGGGCTGCTCTTAATGGTGCCCTCCGAACCCTCCAGCAGATTCCTTATATTGGAGCGGTGACGCCAGAACAGGAGTATGCTCATGCCTATCTGCATCCCCACCAGTTCCGGTGCCGGCCAGAACCACCATACCACCAGGGGCGCCAGGGCCATGCAGACCAGGGCCGAGAGGGAGGATATCTTCACCACCTTGGCCATGAACAGCCAGATCAGGGCGATCACGCCGCCTATCTGCCAACCCAGTCCGAATTGACATCCCAGGGCCGTTGCCACCCCCTTGCCACCCTGAAAACGGAAGAAGATGGGGTAGAGATGGCCGAGGAATGCGGCCATGGCCACGGCGGCCAGGATCAGGGGAGTGACCCCCATAAGATTCGCGCTCAACACCGGCAGCAGCCCCTTGAGCATATCCCCCAGCAGGGTGATTGTGGCCGCCTTCTTGCCCCCGATACGCAGGACGTTGGTGGCGCCAGGGTTGTTGGAGCCCAGGGTGCGCGGGTCAGGCAGCCCCATGATCTTGCACACGATGATGGCGCTGGAGACGGAGCCGAGCAGGTAAGATGCGGGGATTAGGATATAGTCGGTCATCAATATTTAGTTGTTATATTCGGTCAGAGAGGGCTTAATTTGACCTCGCCCCCTCGGGATAGTCAAGGCGGTTTGTTATTCATCCCGTCTGTTTTACCATAGCGATTCAGAGCAAACAGGAGTGAATCTCATACCTATGGATATAGTATTTTTAAAAGATCTGCGCATTGAAACGGTCATCGGCGTTTACGATTGGGAGCGCGAGGTAAAGCAGACCGTGGTGCTGGATGTGGAGATGAGCGCGGATGTGGCCAAGGCGGCGGCAAGCGACCACATAGATGACGCACTGGATTACAAGTCCGTGGCCAAGCGTCTGATCGAGTTCGTGGAACAGTCGGAGTTTCAGCTAGTGGAGACCATGGCCGAACGTTGCGCGCAGATTGTGCGGGAAGAGTTCGGGGTGTCCTGGGTGCGGCTCACCCTGAACAAGATCGGGGCGGTCACCCACGCCCGTGATGTCGGTGTGATAATCGAACGTGGCGAGAGGGCCTGAAATGCAACGGCGTGTCTGGTTGAGTATCGGCAGCAATGTGGAGCGTGAGACAAACGTTACCGGATGCGTCAAGGCGCTACGTGAAGAGTTCGGAGAACTGATTAGTTCTCAGGTGTATGAGAATGCATCTTTCGGTTTTGCGGGCAGTCCTTTTTATAACATGGTGGTCGGTTTTGATACCGGTATGTCACTCCATGAGCTTACCAGGATCTTTCGCAGGATTGAGGCGGATCACGGCCGGGTCCGCGGCGGCCCCAAGTTTGCCGCCAGGAGTCTGGATATAGATCTCCTGACCTATGGGGATCAGATCGTCCAGGACGGCCCCCTGGTGCTGCCCCGACCCGAGATCCTGGAGTATGCATTTGTGCTGGGACCATTGGCGGAGGTGGCCGGAGATGATCTCCACCCGATTGTCGGTAGGAGCTATTCTGAACTATGGGGTGAGTTCGATCAGGCCAAACACGGTTTGACCCCGGTTGAGTTGCCTGGGATCGGTGTGGCGTGAACCTACCCTAGTACTCCTCTTTGTGATCTATTATGTCCAGCTGTCTGTCGTAGATGGCTGTCTCCAGTTCGAACAGACCCAGTATGGTGTGAAAGATGTTGTCGTGGGTATATCTGTTGTTGAGCTTGTTCTTTAGTGCATGGATGTCTATCTCATCTTCATCAAAGTCTTCCCCGAACCACATGATCATCGGCACATGGGTTTGCGACTCCGGCGCCAGCATGTATGGCAGTCCATGCAGGTACATGTTTTTTTCGCCTAGCGACTCGCCGTGGTCACTGATATAGAACATGGCCGCCTCAAACTGCTCGTCATTACGTTTCAGCAGGGCGATGGTCCTGGACAGGAAGTGGTCGGTATACAGGATGGCGTTGTCATAGGCGTTGTTGATCTCTTCGTTGCTGCAATCTTCCAGTTGATTGGTGTGGCACGCCGGGGTGAATCGTTCAAACTCCTTGGGATAACGTTTGTAGTATGCCGGGCCGTGGTTGCCCATTTGGTGCAGGATGATAAATATATCCCCTGTGGGGTGTCGGTCTATGTACTCCTGTAGGTTGGCAAGCATGCCCTCATCTCTGCATTCGATGTCGCAGAGCGGGTTTGTCACCGTTGTTTTATAGTCCTCAAACGTGACCCTTTCCGCCACCCCCTTGGAGTCGGAATTGTTGTCCCGCCACAGGACATTAACCCCGGCACGCTGGAGTACGTCCAGCATATTCTCGATCGTGTTGGCCTTGCCGTTCAGGTAATGATCGTGATCGTAGATGGAGAACATGCAGGGCACGGAGACGCCGGTGGAGGTGCCGCAGGCCCAGGTGTTGCCAAAGCTGTACAGCTTTTCCTGTTCCAGCATGGGATTGGTCCTTTTGGCGTATCCGTTCAGTGAAAAGTGATCCGCCCGGGCCGATTCTCCTACCACCAGGATGATCAGTTCCCGGTCGGTATCGGCTTCCGGTATTTTTGCGTCTTCGCCCAGTGTCTTGGGTGGTGCGTCTGTGCCGTTCGTCTTCTCGAAGGGGTACTTGATGGTCGAGTATATGTAGTAGATAGGATTGGCGTAAAATCTTAGCTGTTTATGTTTGCGAAAAAATGATGCGTAAAAGTCACCAAAAATAAATACGCCGGAGATGGCGATGCAGAGCGCCACTGCTATAGTGACGGTCCTGAAGATGAGCGTCTGTTTTAGGCCCTGTCTGATTATGTTGCTCCTGTACACGAATATCGCTGGGACTATTCCCAACAGGACCAGGTAGAGAAACAGTTTTGTGCTGATCAGGTCGGTTGCCTCCGCCGGATTGGTATGCAAGACGTTATCCATCATCTCGCTATTGAGGATGACGTTATAGCTGTCCATGAAATATGCGGCCACTGACGAGGCCAGAAGCACCAGGATCAAAACGGGTTTGATGGTGTGGCGAAAACAGGTCAATGAAAAAAAGATTACGGATACGCAGCAGTAAAAGAGCGCCAGGGATAACAGGAACGGGATGTTCTCAGGATTGGGTGGATACACATTCAGCGTGTTGGAGAAAAATGCGAAATTTCCAAAGAGGATGAGAAAGACGGAGACCAGGATGATCAGCTTGTTGCTGGTGATCTGTTTCATGTATCGATGGATTCTCGTATCAGTTGGTGATGGTTGCCCATCCATTCGCCGAACAGTTGGAGTGGGATGCCGGATAACAAATTGTTGGTGTGGTTGCCCTCGGGGTCAAACCGGCCGCTTCAGACGACCTATCTGGGACCGGCCATATCCCGCATAGTTCAACCCTATCTGCACAACTACTGCTGAAGGGTGCGTCCGCCATCCACATTGATGATCTGTCCGGTGATATAGCCGGCATCGCGTACCAGAAACAGCAGGGTGCTGGCTATGTCCGCCGGGTTCCCCGGTGTCTTCATGGCCGTCCTGGACAGGATCTCTTTCTTGGTTTCTGTCCCCATTTCGGTGTCCGGCCAGAGGATGGCTCCGGGGGCGATGCCGTTAACCCTTACCTCCGGTCCCAGTTCGCGGGCCAGGCTCTTTATCAGCATGGCGTTGCCGGCCTTGGCCGCGCAGTAGATGGGGTGTCCGGCCAGAGGTCGCTCTGCGTGGATGTCCACCATGTTGACGATGCAACCTCGGTTCTGTTTCAGTAGATGCGCCGCGGCCTGGGCCAGGAAGAACGGCGCCTTTAGATTCGTGGAGATCAGGTCGTCCCACTGTTGTTCGCTGCTCGCGCCTACGGGGGTGGGGTAGAAACTGGATGCGTTGTTCACCAGCAGATCCAGACGTCCGCGCCACTGCTCTATCTGTTTGATCAGAGATGGGATGGAGTCAGTCTCCGCCAGGTCCGCCTGCAGCAGCAGGGTCGAATCTTGTCGTCTCTGCTCAAGCCCCTCCTGCAGGGCCACCGCCGCAGACCCGGAACTGCGATAGTGGATGACGGTATCCATGCCGGCTGTGTGCAGTGTTCTGACGATCTCGGCGCCGATACGCAGAGATCCGCCTGTGACCAGTGCCACCTTTCCGGTCAGTGGGTTGGAATTTTCTGTCACGTGAGGCCTCCATGATTGTTACACTAGGCAGCATAACCGAGTTGATCAGATTCAGAAACCTATGACTGAACTAGAGACCCTGCCCAAGCCCACTGACGAAGATCTAAAGCATAGCGAAGATCTTGGCGACCATATCCGTCTGGAGATGGAACGGACGGGCGGCAGGATCACATTCGATCGTTTTATGGAACTGTGTCTCTATGCCCCCGGCCTGGGTTATTACGTCGCCGGCGCGCGCAAGTTTGGACAGGGTGGGGATTTTGTCACGGCCCCCGAGATATCGTCCCTGTTCGGTCGCTGTCTGGCGCGCCAGTGCGCCCAGGTGCTGCAGGAGACAGGTGTGGGTGATCTGCTCGAGTTCGGCGCCGGGACCGGCGCCATGGCTGCGGATATCTTGACGGAGCTGGAACAGATGGATGGTCTGCCGCAGCGCTATCTGATCCTTGAGTTGAGCCCGGAGCTGAGGTCCAGGCAGCAGGAGACCCTGCAGCGGCGGGTCCCGGAGCTGGCGCATCTGGTGCAGTGGCTGGACGGGATGCCTGCCACGGGGTTCCGTGGGATGGTGCTGGCCAACGAGGTGCTGGACGCCATGCCGGTGCAGCGTTTCCGCATAGAGTCGGGAGCAGTGCTGGAGCAGTTCGTGCGATGGGGCGGGGATGGGTTCGTCGCGTATTGGGATGGACCTGTCACCAAGGGATTGGAGCAGGCGGTCCAGGGCCTGGGGCAGGAACTGCCGGACGGCTTCGAATCGGAGTTGAACCTGCGGGCAGAACCCTGGGTGCGGCAACTGGGTGAGATGATGGAGGCCGGGGCGGCGCTCCTGATCGACTATGGACATCCGCAGTTCGAGTACTATCACCCCCAGAGGAGTGAGGGGACACTTATGTGTCACTACAGGCACCGGGCCCATCCCGATCCCCTCCTGTATCCGGGGCTGCAGGACATAACCGCCCATGTCGATTTCACTGCCGTTGCCGAGGCGGGGCATAGGGCCGGATTCGATATAGGCGGTTTTACCACCCAGGCATTCTTTCTCATGGGCTGTGGCCTGGATGGCATGCTGGCAGAGTCAGATCCGAACGATATCGATCGGCACATGCAGCTGGTGCAGCAGGTGAAGCGTCTTACCATGCCCACGGATATGGGGGAGCGTTTCAAGGTGTTGGGACTGACCTGTCAGTTGGAACAACCCCTGATCGGGTTCGGCATGAGGGATCAGCGTGAGCGGCTCTAGATATCAAACACTGGTTATCCTGACCCTGGTCGTCATGCTGGCAGGTTGTACCCTGCCGAC
Organism: Sedimenticolaceae bacterium; assembly: GCA_050290785.1. Taxonomy (GTDB): domain Bacteria; phylum Pseudomonadota; class Gammaproteobacteria; order Chromatiales; family Chromatiaceae; genus JAAGZL01. Next base: position 37,411 of record JBNKIR010000046.1, read on the forward strand.
ACAGAACGATACCAGGATCAGTAGCCGCCAGTTCCAGATTCAGGACCTGGCCAAGAGTGATGTGGATCTGATCATGGAGATGCAGATCAGTTACTCGCTGGAGTATCTGCGGGAGCTCATGACCAAGCTCTACAAGCGTAACCCCAAGGAGTTGCACAAGGGTGGTTGGGCAAGTATAGGGCGTGCTGTCCAGGCGGTATTTGGACCGGGTCGTGCCATCAGCTTTCCAGGGTTGGGGGGCAAACGTTCCGTGGAAGCCATGCGTCTGGCCTTCGATGACGGCTACTATGGTGATCGGGTGCTGGCCCTGGTGGAGGGGCTGCGCGGGATGCTGCTGGACTCCTACAACGGGAAGCGGGAGTTCTTTTTGCTGGACGAGCTGGATCCGCAGAGGATTTACAACGCCGCCAGGAATATCGAGATCGCCGCCTGGAAACTGAACCATGACCGGAACGCACAGGGAGGGCTGTTCCTGATCGCCAACGAACTCGATGGTCCGGTGCAGAACCTCAGCTTTGAACGCCTATTGGGTAAGATGATAGCGGTCCAGGACAGCGCCGCGCGCTTTGTGGCCCAGTCCACCAATCGCAAGATAAAGAACGTGATCCAATCTATCGCCTCAGCGGTCTTTATCCCGATCTGAGGTCGCGTGGCACCGCGGCTATGGCCTGCTGGCGCGCGCGCTCCAGTCTGGCGGCGATCTCCTTTCCATCCTGTATGCCCTCGGACAGCACTGCCCCATCCACGCCTAGGGCGGCCTCGCGCGCGGCACGCAGCAGGTCGGCCTGGGGGTATGGCTCCTGTTCCAGTCCTGGCCGTCCCAGCAGGTCGGCATGGCAGGCCAGGAGAAAACGCTCGAACCGCTCCGGCTGGCGCAGGGCGTCCAGGGTCATCAACAGCCTGAGAATGGTCCTGGGTCGTAGCTCCAGGGCGCGGTGGCAATCGAGATGGTGACATGCCACCTGCCGGGCCAGACGCCTCCATTCGGTAGGGATCCCCAATCTCTTGCTGACCCTGTCCACCAGCGGGACCCCGCGATGTTCGTGGCCGATGTGGCGTGGCCACTCCTGCTGCGGGGTGGCCCCCTTGCCCAGGTCGTGCATGATGGCGGCATAGCGCACCTGGGGGTCGGTGCTGATCCGGGCGGCCTGTTCCAGGGTAAGCAGGGAGTGGATGCCGGAGTCTATCTCCGGATGGTGTTGCTCCGGTTGCGGGATCCCGAACAGTCGATCCAGTTCCGGGATGATGGCCCCGAGTGCACTACAGGCGCGCAGCTCACGAAAGAATATATCCGGACGTTCCTCCATCAGGGCCTTATGCAGTTCCCCGAAACAGCGTTCCGGGACCAACTGATCCAGCTCGCCTGCCCGGACCATCTCTTCGATCAACTCACTGGTCTCTGGTGCTATGCGGAATCCCAACGAGTGGTAACGGCTGGCGAAACGGGCCAGGCGCAACACCCGGATCGGGTCCTCCCGGAAGGATGGGGTGTGGCGCAGGATGCGGCCATCCAGATCCTGACGTCCGTTACAGGGGTCGATCAGGTTGCCATCCTCATCCATGGCCATGGCGTTGATGGTGAGATCGCGGCGCGCCAGGTCCTGCTCCAGGGTGACCGTGCCGTCCCCGGGGCTGTTGCGGTCTCTCCTGGGCAGGGCGTACTCCTCTTTGGTCTTGGGGTGGAGGAATACCGGGAAGTCGCGCCCGACTTGCTTGAATCCATCCTGAATAAGTTGTTGCGGGGTGATCCCGGTCACCAGCCAGTCGTGATCTTTTACCTCCAGTCCCAACAGCCGGTCCCGTACCACGCCTCCCACCAGATATCTCTTCATGGACTGCATTGTCGGCCAGATTGATAGATAATGCCAAGCATGTTGCGTTCGGCGGTCATCAGTAGATCAGTTGCGGCGGTATGCTGGATAACGGTGTTGTTCCTCAGCGGTTGTGCCGGCATCGGTTACTACTATCAATCGGTTCATGGCCACTTCAGTCTGATGGGGGATAGTCGGCCTATCAGTGAAATCTTGCAGGACAGTGATGTCGATGCCGGGCTCAAGCAGAGACTGGAGTTGGTATTGCAGATGCGCGAGTTTGCCAGCGTCGAGCTGAGCCTGCCGCAGAACGGCAGCTATCTATCCTATGCCGCCCTGGACCGGGATGCGGTGGTGTGGAGTGTGGTGGCGACCCCGGAGTTTTCGGTCAGTCCCAAAGAGTGGTGTTATCCGGTGGTGGGCTGTGCCAGTTATCGTGGCTATTTTAAGAGGGAACAGGCGCAGGGTTATGCGGATGATCTAAAGAAAGACGGTCTGGATGTTACGCTATTGCCCAACCCGGCCTACTCCACCCTGGGGTGGTTTGATGATCCTCTTCCCAGCACCGTCATAGAGTGGACAGAGCCATATCTGGTTGGGTTGATTGTGCATGAACTGGCCCACCAGCAGCTCTATGTGGCTGGAGATAGCTCATTTAACGAGGCCTTTGCCATGGCCGTGGAACAGGTGGGGGTGGGGCGCTGGTTCCGGTCACGCAACGACATGCAGGGACTGGAGCAGTGGCGGCAACGCAGACAGAAGAGGGATGCCTTCGTGCGTCTGTTGTTGGATGCCAGGGAGCGTCTGCAACTACTCTACTCCAGTCCGGTTGCTGTTACAGATATGCGTGCCCGCAAGAAGGATGAGTTTGCAAGATTGCAGAGGGAGTATCTCCGGCTTAAGGATGGCTGGGACGGCTATTCCGGTTTCGATCACTGGTTTGAGGGTGATATGAACAATGCGCGCCTGGCCTCGGTTGCGACCTACGACAGGTTCGTGCCGGCGTTTCTTAAGCTGTTGGAAGAAAATAATGGGGATCTGGAAAGTTTCTATCAGTCCTGCAAAGAACTCGGCGCGCTGTCATCGGATAGGCGCGCCGCAAGGTTGGAGGCCTTGTTGCAGTGACGATGGAGCCTCAGATGTTATGATCCTATTCTGAATTAATTTGGTTTTATAGATATGTCGCAATGGTTATCTGAACTTGCCGCCGCCTGGCCAATGCTGCAGGAGATATCTATCTTCCTGGCCCTGGGTGCGGTGGCCGGTCTTACCGCCGGACTGTTCGGCGTGGGTGGCGGACTGGTCATTGTCCCCACCCTGTTGTGGGTATTCACCAGCCGGGGGATTGATCAGTCCATTGTTATGCATCTGTCAGTCGGGACATCTCTGGCCACCATCATCGTCACTTCACTCTCATCGGTATATGCCCATCATAGACGCAAGGCGGTACAGTGGGGTCTGTTTCTCATGCTTGCCCCTGGCATTGTGATCGGAGCGTGGATCGGAGCGGTAACAGCGGACATGTTGTCGACCGTCTGGTTGCAAAGGGTGTTCGCTGTTTTTGTCCTGCTGGTGGCAACACATCTGGTGCTGGATATCGACTGGGGTAAACATAGAGATCTACCCGGCAGAGTGGGGATGATGTTGGCAGGCATCCTTATAGGAACGATCTCTTCCATCGTCGGGATCGGCGGTGGATCCATGACCGTACCCTATCTGCACTGGAACGGCGTGGATATGCGCAATGCGGTCGCCACCTCCAGCGCATGCGGTATGCCGATAGCTTTGGCCGGCACGGTGGGATTTATCCTGACCGGTTGGGGTGAAGCGGCCCTGCCATCGGGCAGTAGCGGTTATGTATATTGGAGCGCTATGCCATGGATTGTGGTCGCCACTTTCATCCTGGCGCCGATAGGTGCGCGCCTGGCCCATAGTTTGCCGACCGCAACATTGCGACGACTGTTCGCGATGCTGCTGTTTGTTATGGGGATTAATCTTATATTGAGTTAAATAGGTGCTTATGTTGTTTAGTTGCGCGGGACTATGTTTTTCTGATCAAATACTTCCACTAGTTGTGGATAATGATTAGCATAGATCGACTACCGAGAATAACGAGGGCTCTGAGCATGTCTGAAGGAATTGTTAAAAACAAGGAAAGGCGCACCAGAACAGGGGAGATGGTGGATAAACTTCTGATCGAAAGGCAGGAGATGTTGTCTCTGTATTGTCAGTTGGCAGGGTTGGAGCCGTTCACTTCCAGTGATAGTGATGAGAGGACGCTGCGCAGATTTTGCCAGGTCCTGATGGACTATATAGCCTTCGGGCATTTTGAGATATATGAGCGCATCGCCCACGGTGATGAAAAGCGGTCAGACGTCATCAAGGTAGCAGAGAAGGTGTATGACCGTGTTCTGGAGGCCACGGAATACGCAGTTGCCTTTAACGATAAATATGATTCATCCATTAAGGTTGAGCACGATCAGCTGGAAAAGGACCTCTCTGTATTGGGTGAGGAGCTGGCTATACGAATCGAGATGGAAGATAGGCTGGTGTCCGCCATGGTTTCCTGAGTTGTCTACACTATATAGAGCGTATAACCTAAAGAATGTGATTGAATGTTCAATAGACTGAGAAAACGGATTACCTTTAACCAAGGGGTCGACGATCTGTTTTCGTCTCTGCCGGCGCCATCACCTCTCAGATTTTCTATCGACCGGTTTCCTAAAGGAATAGATAACACCAATATTGACGTATATCTCTGCCCCCAATTCACCAGCTCTGCCAGGCTTCTGGTTCATCGCATGTTGTTGCATGACATCGGGGAAAACAGTTGGGGCGAGCCGCATCCCCCTCCCTCGGTAAAAGATCTGGAGTCCTTCGAGAAGGCATATACAGGGGTAATGGAGGCCGGAGTGAATAAGGCCAGGAAGGATTCCTCCCCGGAGCAGATACAGCTTCTACATTTTGCCATTCTCAAATATCTGTTGATGTCTGTTAGTGAGGAATTGCTGCAGCATCGCGATAGGCTGCAGCACGCCAGAAGCATGGATGGGGATCACTCAGGCGGCAATGCGGTGCATCTGCGCGATAGGCTGGTAACCCTCGCGCAACAAGAGGCCGCTCTAAAATATCGTCTCACACGGAAGCTGTTCAGGCACGTATATAAATTGGAATCAACCACACTGCGCAAGCTGCGCAAATCCGTATTGGGTAGGTCATGGCCTGTACCGAAAGAGGTTTTGTTCAATCCTGTGCTGCAACTTCCAAGCCTGTGGGTGGAGGAGCAGTTTATGCATCACTATCCCCTCGCAATGATGAGGAAACAGGACCCTGCCTGTTTCAGCAAGATAAATACCATTGTGACAGAGATATTTGACTGCTTTCTCCCGGCCTGGAGTCATGCGCCGCATGTGACTGACTCGACTGACAGCTCCTCTGTGTTGGGTCGGGATTCTGCTGGAATGCGGTTGCGGCATGACAGGGGGATGTTGTCAGGATTTCTGGAGAGCGAACTACTGCTTAATGGTTCCATCCAAGAGGATGAATATGCCGGAGGTCTCTGCTCCTGGCTGGACGATCCTCACAACATGGAGCAGATACTCTCTTTTAAAGGCCCTAGCCGGTATGCCAGGAGAATACAGTCCCGGCATGATCAGCAGGCCGGAACGCCTGATCAATGGAAGTCTCTTTCTCAGCATGTGTTATCTGAGGCAAGGCGTCGTTTTAGACAAGCCGGGTTTATGGAAAAGATCTTTGCCTCTCATGAGGCGCCCAAGGTGTACAGAGAGCTGCATGAGCGGGTGCCGTTGGGATTGATCACCCAGTATCTGGAAGGTGGTATACCGCGACGCAAACTCTTGCAGAAACTGTCCGGCATTAAGGGGGTTACTCAGCCCGATATAGTCAAAAAGGTATTGGATATCGCGGCCGGACGTATTGAGAATATGTCGAAGGCGCGCAGGGATTACCGTCTCAAGTGCTTTTTGCGTGATTTCACCGTTCTGCGCCGTGATATCAAGCTGGCCTATCAGAGTCATTGCGCGATGAACGGAATCAAGATCCTTTTGCGCGATGAGACGATAGCCCTGTCCAGAAGTAATGATAGTCTGCAGGAGTTTGTCCGACATCCGAACGCTGATGTTGAAAAGAATCAGATTAGAAACCATGTCATCATCAAAGCGGATGTGCGTGGTTCCACGGCCATCACGACCGAGTTGTTGGATCAAAAACTCAATCCGGCAACGCACTTCAGTCTTAATTTCTTTCAGCCCATAAACAAATTACTGGATACCTTTGGGGCAGCCAAGGTGTTTGTGGAGGGTGATGCAATTATTCTAAGCATAACTGAGTATGAAGATGCACCATATCAATGGCTGTGCGTAAGTCATGCCTGCGGTCTGGCGAGAAAGATCCTGCAGGTGGTGGATGTGCAGAATGTGCAAAATAGAAAACACGGTCTGCCCGAACTGGAGTTGGGTCTTGGGATATCATTCAGCGATGGCTCGCCTGCGTTCCTGTATGATGGCGACAAGCAGATCATGATTTCCCCTGCCATCAACAGGGCCGACCGTCTATCTTCCTGTACCGCGGCGTTGCGTCGTACCTCTCTGGGGGAGCAGGTGAAAAGAGGGGTGGAAGTGGTGGTGCCGGTGGATAAAGGGGTGACCAACAAGGCACGGAGTGATGAGCTGCTAAGTTATAACGTAAACGGTATCGAGCTGGATATGCCGGCTTTCTTTAAATTGAAGTCAGAACTTGCCCTGCTGCGGCTGGGAGGAAATGTCCCAGGCTACAGTGAGAAGAGTGTGTTTTATGCGGGACGTTATCCGGATCGGGCAGGCAAGATGCACTGGCTGGTGGTGCGTGAGGCCCCTGTTCGTATCTGGATAGGCAATACCATCAACACCGAAGAGGAGTGGGGTCGCAGGTTCTATGAAGTGATCACCGATCCCGATGTTATAGCCATGTTGAAGGATAGAATCACCAGCGATAAATCCAGTGGTGCGGGCAAACAGGATGCTCAGAACTATCCGGATGGAGAATCGGATAGCACCCGTTACATCCATTAATGGATGTTCTATTGCGCGGACATTAGCTTCTGTAAGGCGGCGTTCATCCGATGCTGTGCCGTTTTTCTTAGATTGCGTTGTATCAGGGGCATGCTATCCGAAAGACGCCCCGTATTTTTTCCTAAGCGCTGTTTATATATCACGGTGTAGGCCAGGACGCGTTGCAGATAGCCTCTGGTCTCATCCACTGGGACGGTGGCTATCCAGAGATCTGCCGGCATCGGTTTTTTCGGCAGCCAACCCCGTACCCGTCCGGGACCTGCGTTGTAGGCTGCGGTAGCCAATACCATATTCTCGCCTAACTCGTCCAATACCGACTTAAGGTAGGAGGTTCCCAGGAGGATATTGATCTCCGGCTGCAGGATCTTGCTCTCCTGGGGCGAGCCCATTTTTAGTCTTCGTGCGGTACTACGGGCGGTCCTTGGCATCAGCTGCATCAATCCCAGGGCACCTGCGGGAGAGTGCGCATCCTGCACGAAGGCGCTCTCCTGGCGGATAACGGCAAACACCCATGCGCTGTCCAGATCCTTCTTCCGTGCAGCCTCATCCACATGCTTACGATGAGCGATAGGAAAGCGTAAGTTAAGATCTTCCCATAACCCCGCCTGGGCCAGGACGGCGATGGAACGGTCATGTAACCCCCAGTCGCGCGCCAGGATGGCTGCCCCCTTAAGTTGTTGCGAACTCATGTTGTTGGTTGCGGCGCGCCACTCCCTGCGCCCCGAGACAAATCGGTTGAGTAGAAACATCTCCCTTGACCGGACCAATCCTGGATTTTTCTCCAGTTGTTTGATGGTGGCGATAGTCACATCTGTAGGATTAAAGTCGAGATTGTAATCCGCATTAAGTAGATCGGCTGCCAGAAAGCCATAGAAACTTCGCTCCTTGGTAAGCTGTTGCAGTTGGGCCTTAGCCTCTTTTTTCTTTCCTAGCTCAACCAGCGCCCTGGCGTTCCAGTAACGCCACTCATCGCTCGACTTTAGCTGCGGAGGTAGTTGCTGTGTCCATTTATTGAGCAGGTCCCATTTCTGTTTGGTCAGGACATGCCGCAGGCGTTTCTCATGGAGCAGGGTATCTGTTTCCTGGGGTTGGATCCGGTCCAGGAACTCCAGAGAGCGCTTGTGTCCGCTGCGCAGCAGACGTAGGGCGATGGTATGTTCCGCCTGTTGCATTAGTTCGGCCGGAAGTTTCTCTTCATTTTTCTGCAGTCGTTCCCAGACCTTTAGTGCCGTGTCTATATTTCTATGGGCCAGTTGTTTTAGGCCATGGGCCTGGATGGCCTGCTGAAGCCTTTTCGGGCCTATGAGTTTGTTGTGTCTGGCCATCCTCTCCGGGTTGTTATGTATGTGTATCCACTGGTCGAACCACCCTCTCTCCTTGGCCGGCAGATAGCGTCTCAGATAGCGGGCCAGGGATGTCTCCCCTTCCTGCATGGCCAGTTCAATCCGGCCCCAGACCAGTTTCGGGGTTAGTTTCCCGGCATTTTGCCACTCCTTGAAAACCTGGTTGCAATCATCGGGCTGCGAACTGCCATGCAGCCATATCGGCTTGACCAGCTTATAGGCCTTCTCCCTTTCGTTGGTGGAGATCAGGGCGCGGATGTAGCTGCATTGACGTTCAATACTGCTCTGAGGGGTGTACAGATCCAGGTAGCTGTCCCACTCTTTCTTTGCGGCCAGATGATTCAACCAGGAGCTGCGCAGCAGATCTGATACGGGCAGGTCCGGGTATCTCTTGAGAAACTCCTTAACCCTGGGCAGTTTTTTGCTGGAAAACCCGTAGCGCAACTCCCCGTACTCCAGATAAGGATATAGTGGGTAGTTCTCCAGACCCTTTCTGAGTTCCTGGTACTCGGTTATCTTGCCCCGCTTCAGGGCGTCCTCCGCGGCAACAAACGCCTCCCGCTCTTTTTTGTAGATGACGGCAACATCTTTGGCCGCTACCTGGGAAGATAGAGCTAATATCAGTAAAAACAGTATGTTGCGCGCGGCGTTGATGATTTGTCTCTCCAGGGGATGAAAGGGATAATATGTAGCAGAACGTAAGAATAGCATAGTATGAAAGGGCCTTGATGGCCTATTATCTCCTGGTTCGGCGTTGCTGCGCCACCATATTTTGCAGTGTTTGAGGAGTGTGTGATGGTTGAATTAGATGAACAGACGGCGATGGAGTTGCGCAGCGGGATCTCCGCCTTTGAGGCCAAGTATTTTGGTGATGCCTCAAAGCTGCTTTCACCTCTGGCCGACGCCGGCAATGCGGAGGCCCAATACCGTATGGCGGTCATGGCCCAGAACGGGCTGGGTATGGTGAAGAATGAAGGCATGGCCTTGAGATATATGGCCTCGGCCGCAGAGTCAGGACACGCCCTGGCGCAGCACGGCCTTGGATTTATGTATATGCAGGGCGACTGTGTTGAGGCGGATGCCACCAGGGCCATGGAGTGGTTCAGGAAGGCGGCGGATCAGGGCATGATTGGTTCACTCACCACCATGGCCATGATGTATCAGGATGGCCTGGGGGTGGAGCAGGATCTGGAGGAGGCCAAGCGCCTCTACCGTGAGGCCGGGTTTGACGAGTTTTAGTACGTTGCCTGGATCCGGCCTGAGTCCTGCATTTCAGGTAGCTTAAACGGCCTGGTTTCCGTTCCTGCGTTGATTTACCGCGTCTGACAGCACCCGCAGCAGAGGCTCACTCTCTTCCCAGCTGATACAGGCATCGGTCACGCTCTGGCCGTAGATGAGTTCCTGGTCCGGCCTGATATCCTGACTCCCGGCCACCAGATTGCTCTCTATCATCACCCCCATGATGCGCCGGTCACCGCGAGCGATCTGCCCCGCAACATCATGGCCTGTGCTGATCTGCTTTTCATGCCGCTTGCGACTGTTGGCGTGGCTGAAATCGATCATCAGCTGAGGTTTGTGTCCAGCTGCCTCCATCTCCTCTGCGGCGATGTTTATGCTCTCGGTGTCATAGTTTGGTCTGGTGCCTCCACGCAGGATGACGTGACAGTCGTTGTTGCCGCTGGTGGCGAAGATTGCGGAACGCCCCTGCTTAACCACCGATAGGAAATGATGCGGCTGAGATGCGGAACGGATGGCGTCCAGGGCCACCTTCAGACTGCCGTTGGTGGCGTTCTTGAAACCGACAGGGCATGAGAGGCCTGATGCCAGTTCGCGGTGCACCTGGCTCTCTGTGGTCCTGGCGCCGATGGCCCCCCAACTGATCAGATCTGCCACATACTGGGGGCTGATGGGGTCAAGGTACTCTGTCCCCGCCGGCAGCCCCATGCTGTTTATATCCAGCAACAGCTGTCTGGCCAGATGCAGTCCCTTGTTGATATGGAAGGTGCCGTTCAGATCAGGATCGTTGATCAGGCCCTTCCAGCCGACCGTGGTGCGTGGTTTCTCAAAGTAGACCCGCATGACGATCAGCAGGTCATCCTCCAGCTCATCATGCAACGGCTTGAGTTTAGATGCGTATTCCCGTGCTGCGTCCGGGTCATGTACCGAACATGGCCCTATGACCACCAGCAGGCGGTCATCATCGTCGTGCAGGATCCTGTGGATGTCCTGCCGTGCCTTGTACACCGTCTCTGCTGCCCGATCTGTGATGGGGAATTCGCTCAGTAACTGTTCAGGAGAGATCAGCTCTTTTATTTCGCGTATACGGAGGTCGTCTGTCTGGTAAGTCATTGCTTTCAGTAAAAATATGGTAACAGACTGGATTATAAAACAATTTGCATAATGGTGTATGTTTGAATTTTACGTCAGAAAGATAGTCCATGGATTAAATTTAGAGGTTTATTCGGCGTAGGGCCTGTAGTTAAGGTAGAATTGGTCGGATACTGCCCGTTGTTGTATTTGAGAAGTAAATTAGGATGAGTGAAGAGAGATATCCACTGCTAAGCATCGTTGATAACCCGTCTGGACTAAAGCTGTTAGACAGGTGTCAACTGTGTCAGCTGTCTGAGGAGCTGCGATCGTTTCTGATTGAGTCTGTCTCCAGGACCGGCGGACACCTGGCGGCCGGGTTGGGGGTGGTGGAACTGACAATCGCCCTGCATTACGTGTTTGATACGCCATGGGACCGGCTGGTGTGGGACGTGGGGCATCAGGCCTATCCGCACAAGATTCTGACCGGAAGGCGTGATCGCATGAACACCCTTAGGCAGCAGGGCGGGCTGTCCGGATTTCCAAGCCGGGAAGAGAGTGAATTTGACGCCTTTGGCGTGGGCCATGCCAGCACCTCCATCAGCGCTGCGCTGGGCATGGCGGTTGCGTCCAAGCAGAAGGGCGAGCAGAGGCAGATCGTCTCTGTTATCGGCGATGCATCCATAAGTGGAGGTATGGCCTTTGAGGCCATGAACCAGGCAGGCGCCATGGATACAGATCTGCTGGTGATCCTGAATGACAACGATATGTCCATATCCCAGCCGGTGGGCGCCTTCCGTAATCATCTGGCCAAGGCCCTTTCCAGTAAGCTATATACCAGGGTGCGGGAGGGTGGAAAGTCGGCCCTGAGTAATATGCCGAACGTGAGTGATTTTGTTGGGCGCTGGGAAGAGCACATGAAAGGCATGGTGATGCCTGGAACCCTGTTTGAAGAGCTGGGTTTTAACTATATCGGACCGATCGACGGACATGATATTGATACCCTGATCTCAACGCTGGAGAACATGAAGGCCATCCCTGGTCCGCGTTTCCTGCATGTTGTAACTCAGAAGGGCTGTGGTTTTACCCCGGCGGAAGGTGACCCGTGTTTCTATCATGGCGTACCTCCGTATAATCCTGAAACAGGTGAGATCGCGAAAAAGTCCTCAGGCCCGACCTATACCCAGATATTCGGAGACTGGATCTGCGATGCGGCGGCAGAAGATCCGAGGCTGGTCGCCATAACCCCTGCCATGCGGGAAGGGTCGGGGTTGGTGCGTTATGCCGAAGAGTATCCGGAGCGTTACTTTGATGTGGGTATAGCTGAGCCCCACGCCCTCACCTTTGCCGCCGGACTCTCCTGCGAAGGCCTGAAGCCGGTGGTGGCGATCTATTCCACATTTCTTCAGCGCGCCTTTGATCAGCTGGCCCATGATATATCTCTGCAGAATCTGGATGTGACCCTGGCGGTGGATCGTGCCGGCCTGGTCGGAGAGGATGGTCCCACCCATGCCGGTAGTTTTGACCTCAGTTATGTGCGGACCCTGCCAAATATGTTGGTGCTGGCTCCTGCTGACGAGAATGAGTGCAGGCAGATGCTGCAGACGGCATACGAGTATGCGGGTCCTGCCGTAGTGCGCTATCCGCGCGGTACCGGTCCTGGCGTCGAGGTGTCAGATGAACGCGTGCCGCTGCCGATCGGGAAGGCGGAGCTGGTTCGGGAGGGGAAGAAGATCGCCCTCCTGGCGTTTGGTAGTATGCTGGCCACTGCTCAGCAGGCGGCCGATAGCCTGAATGCCACCGTGGTGAACATGCGATTTGTTAAGCCTCTGGATGAGGAGATGATAACCGGGCTGGCTGAAAAGCATGATCTCCTGGTGACGTTGGAAGAGAATGTTGTCTATGGTGGGGCCGGATCGGCGGTAAATGAGTGTCTGGCCAGAAACGATATAACCGTTGCGATGTTAAACCTTGGTCTGCCGGACCGCTATATAGAACAGGCATCCTCAGCACAGCAGTTGCAACTCTGTGGTTTGGATGTTGCAGGGGTGGTTGATTCGATCAATGAACACATGGGCAATGAGAGGTTGACCAATTCTGTATCCGGTTGATCATCTATTAACCTATCTTCTACACTGCACTTTTTTGTTAGACGAAAACAATAATCTGGGGTTGGAGTCCTTATGAGAAAAATTGCCATACTATTTTCTGTGCTCGTCGCTGCGCTGTTCATCGCGCCTGGCCTTATCGGCTTCAAGGTCCAGGGTCAGTACCAGGAGATGATTGCCGGGATAAAGCAGAGCGGCCTGGAAGTGGTCGAAGATAAATATGAACGCGGTTGGTTTGGGTCTCAGGCAGAGGTTAAATTCAAGTTGGCCAGACCATCCGGCGCCCCGGGTGATCCCATAGAGATCACCATGCATAACGATATTGTACATGGCCCTCTCTCTCCGAATGGCGGATTGACCCTGGCCTTGATGGGCACATCTTTCATGATCGATGGAGATGCGCTTTTCCCCGGGGAGGAGAATAAGGTCGTTCATACAGATATAGGTCTGGACGGCATGGGTCAATCCATCGTCGCCATACCTGCCCTGAAACTCGCTGGAAAGCCAGGACGTCCCGAGATCCAATTCAGTGGTGTCGACGGCGTCATGTCATTCGATGTCGGACTGTCCCAGATAGATGTAGATCTGAAGATGCCTGGGTTGTGGGTTGGGGGAGAAAATGGCGAGAATCTCAATTTTACGGAAGTGGTACTGAATTCGAATTCCCAGTCCGGACTGTTCGGCCTGCTCATGGGTAAGGGTAGGTTTATGGTTAAACAGTTGGAATTCAACAATCCGAAAAGGGGGGTGGCGGTCAAGATTGATTCCATCGATTTTTCCGGTAATACCAGCGAAGATCAGGGAAAGTTGGCCTTTAACGCCAACTATCTGATAGACGCAGTGACAGTCAACAATGTTGTATATGGGCCTGTCCGGTTTGAGCTGGGTTTTGCCAATATCCCGGCTGAGGTGGTGGCCAGGGTACAAAAGGGAATACAGGAGATAAAGGGGCAGGGATTATCCCAGGAGCAGCAGAACATGGCGGCGATGAGTCTGATCTTTGAGGCGGGGCCGGAGCTGTTGCAGGCGAATCCCAAGGTGGAGATACAGCGCCTGTTTGTGAAGACCCCTGATGGAGACATAGACGGAAATCTGTCCATCGCCGCCAATGGATTGAAGTGGGATGAGATAGGGAATTTCCAAACAGTATTGAAAAAGCTGGATGCCGATGCGGCTATTACACTACCTGAGAAGTTATTCAGGATGGCTGCGGAGATGCAGGCTAAGGCCGCACTGTTGCGTCAGATTGAGCAGCGAAAAAAGATGGGGCAGGACATAGAGACCCCTTCTGAGGAAGAGCTGGATAACATGAGGAAGGAGATGGCGCAGCAACAGCTGGATTTTCTGCTTCAGCAAGAGCTGGTGAAGCGTGAGGGTACGAATATATCCACCCAGGCCAAGTTGAGTGCTGGATTGCTTAGCATTAATGGCAAGACGGTGCCGCTGCCCTAACATCAATGGCTGACCATGGCGCCAGCGACTGCAGGCGCTATGGTACGGATTATTCCTTGTCTCACTTCTCTCTGGATCACGCGGCCCAGCCCGCGTGATGACAATCATATTTTCTCCTGCCCACGCTTCTGCTTTTTTCTTGTTTCAAAAGCAAGCCGCAAATGAACGCCAATAACCGCAAATCTACGCGAATGATGTTATTGATGTCGCTGGGTCAGAGAATATACTTAATGATTCCAGTTGGTTATTTTTGCCAGCTTCGGACACATAGACTTAGCCATACAACACGGCTGTAGGAGCCCGCTCCCGCGGGCGATATGTTTGGCTCCCCATAGCCTATGGGTCGGACCATCCAGGTACAATTGAGTTTCGTTAAATAATTATTCGCGTTTATTTGGAGTCCATCTGCGACGTCTCTTTGAGTTTCATCTCGCCCTGCTCAATCACGGGGCTGATCTTTCCCGCAAGCACATCGAGCAGAACATCCCCCACCAATGCCTTGCGCCAACCGTGCAGTAGTTCGGAATCACTACGGTCCATCACCAGCTGTTCCAGCTCCTTGCGTCCGGCCAGGGCGCTGGGTGTGATCTCCTCCTGTTCCGCGACCAGACGCAGGCAGCATTGCAGTAGATCGATCACGGCCTCCTGGTTGGGATTGAGGGGTGCAGGACGCCTTTTGATCTTGGGCCATTGTTCCTTCGGCAGTTCCTTGCTGTCGTTGATGAGCTTTAGGATGGCGGCGCCATTACGTTTTATAGTCCCAGGTTCGAGTCCGCGTATGCCTTCCAGCTCCTTAATATCTTTTGGCTGTCGCCGTGACAGCTCAATCAGCACCTCATCTTTCATTATCCAGCGCCTGGGGCGGTCGGACTGTTCCGCCTGCCGTTCGCGCCACGCGGCCAGCTTCTGCAGTATCGCGGTCCGTACGCCCTTCAGGTGTTGATTGCCCTTGATTCGTTGCCACATGGCATCAGGGTCGATGCTGTATGTCGCCGGATCGGTCAGTTCGTTGAAGTCCTCCTGTAACCATCGCTCCCGTCCCAGGGATTTGAGTTTTGCACTTATGTCGAGATAGATCTCTCCCAGGTATATGACGTCATCCAGGGCGTAACGCAGTTGCTCCTTGCTCAGTGGGCGTTGTGACCAGTCGGTGCGGGAGTGTCCCTTTTCCAGATCCCGTCCGGTTATCTTTTGTACCAGATTGCCATAGCCGATCTGGTTTCCCAGTCCCAGCAGAGTGGCGGCCAGTTGGGTATCGAACAGCGGTTGCGGCAGCCTGCCCCAGAGTTGATGGAATATCTCCAGGTCCTGCCGTCCGGCGTGGAATATCTTTACTGTGGAGCTGTCGTAGATGATATCTATCAGCGCGCCAAGATCCTCGATGGCCAGTGGATCTACGCTGGCGGCAACAGATCCGTTACTTATCTGCAGTAGGCAGAATTTTGGGTAGTAGGTCTTGTCGCGGATGAATTCAGTATCCAGGGCCAGCCATGCGCTGCCTGCAAGTCTGTTGCATAGTTCTTGTAGTTGCTCGCTGGTATCGATGTGTAGTTCTAACATAAAGTTCTTATAATCCTTGGTGGATGGTGATGCAAAGGATAACATTGGACAGGATTTTGTTTTATTCGAATATTTCTGGGTCACGCCGTGAAGCTGTTACTTAAACTGTTCTTCGATATATGTTTGCTAAAGGCCAGGCCTCAGGACGTGCCTGCCTCGGGCGCCCTGCTGTCGTTAACCGCTATCCTGGTTATGATCAGTGGTGTGGCCTCCATATTGAGTCCGGCATTCGGGTTGGCGCAGTCCATTATGGTCTGTCTGCTGGATGTAGCCCTTACCCTTGTCCTGTTGGCGCTCTTTCTGCATATCACCAATCTGTCTTCAAGATTGATACAGACGGCAACGGCCGTGTTCGGTACAGGGGTGATCATCAACCTGGTCTCACTGCCTGTGGTGCGGTTGCTGGATGCCGGTTCCCGGAATCAGGGATATGGGTTACTGGGGGGGGTGTTCTATTTTGCGCTGCTGCTCTGGAGCGTTGTCATCATGGGGCATATCCTGCGGCATAGTTTTAATCTGAGGTTGAGCGGTGGGATACTGATCGCAGTGGCCTACTTTCTTCTGATCAACACCCTGGTGCAGACGCTCTTGCCTGCAGGCTAAGGAAAGGTACTGATGCATATCCACATACTGGGAATCTGCGGGACCTTTATGGGGGGGGTGGCCCTGTTGGCCCGCTCGCTCGGGCATGAGGTGAGCGGTTCCGACGCCGGAGTCTATCCTCCCATGAGTACCCAGCTGGAGGCGGCAGGCATCAAGCTGATGGAGGGATACGATCCGGTCCATCTGCAACCGGAGCCGGATTGTGTGGTGGTGGGCAACGCCATGTCCCGGGGTAATCCGGCGGTGGAGTACATGCTGGAACAGGGTATGCGCTACACCTCCGGTCCCCAGTGGCTGGCGGAACATGTGCTGCACGGCCGCTGGGTATTGGCGGTGGCCGGTACCCACGGCAAGACCAGCACAGCCAGTCTTTTGGCCTGGATCCTGGAGGATGCCGGCATGGACCCGGGGTTTCTCATCGGCGGCGTGCCGCAGAATTTCGGCATATCGGCCCGTCTCGGCGGCACGCCCTTCTTTGTGGTGGAGGCGGA
The DNA here is from genome assembly GCA_050290785.1 of Sedimenticolaceae bacterium. Taxonomy (GTDB): domain Bacteria; phylum Pseudomonadota; class Gammaproteobacteria; order Chromatiales; family Chromatiaceae; genus JAAGZL01. Next base: position 54,155 of record JBNKIR010000046.1, read on the forward strand.
CGAGTACGATACCGCCTTCTTCGACAAGCGCTCCAAGTTCGTCCACTACCGGCCACGCACCCTGGTCCTGAACAATCTCGAATTTGACCATGCGGATATCTTCGATGACCTGGCCATGATCCAGCGCCAGTTTCATCATCTGGTGCGCACCGTGCCCGGCAACGGCCTGATCATCGCGCCGGCGGAAGACCAGGCCATCGACCAGGTCCTGGATATGGGCTGCTGGACCCCTCTGGAGCGGTTTGCGGCCCAGGGTGATGCCCAGTGGCACAGTGTCGGTTCCAACCCCCAGGCCAGTGAGTTCGACCTCTGCTGTGGTGCGGAAAGGGTGGGGCATGTGCGCTGGGGGCTGCACGGTCAGCACAATCTGAATAACGCCCTGGCGGCGGTGGCCGCGGCCCGGCATGCCGGGGTGCCGCCCGCCATCGCCATCGAGGCCCTGAGTGGATTCAAGAACGTAAAACGCCGTATGGAGTTGCGGGGCGAAGTGGGTGGTGTTGCCGTATACGACGACTTTGCCCACCATCCCACCGCCATCGCCACCACCCTGCAGGGTCTGCGTGCCCAGGTGGGGGAGGGGCGTATCATCGCCGTGCTGGAGCCGCGTTCCAACACCATGCGCATGGGGGTGCATGGGCAGGAGCTGGCCGCATCCCTGGATGCCGCGGATCAGGTGTTGGTCTATGCCCCTGATGACCTGGAGTGGGATGCGGCATCTGTGTTTGGTGAGCTGGATGCCAGGGCGCGCATATTCAACTCGATCGACCCCATTATCGCTACCCTTAAAGGTGAGGCAGAGAGTGGAGACCATATCCTGATCATGAGTAACGGTGGCTTCGGCAATATCCACCAGCGCCTGCTGGATGCCCTGAACAAGGAATCAACATGACTATCGATAACAATAAGCCCATCGCCCTGGCCATCACCGGCGCCTCAGGCAGCGCCTATGGCCTGCGTCTGCTGGAGGTGTTGCTGCAGAAGGGGCGCAGGGTCTATCTGATGATCTCCAAGGCGGGTGAACTAGTTATACCTATGGAGACCGGTCTGGAGATTCCGATAGAAACCCCTCAGGCAGAGGCCATGCTGTCGGAACGCTATGGCGCTGCAGACGGACAGTTGCGGCTATTCGGGCGCGAGGAGTGGACTGCGCCGGTGGCCAGCGGTTCCAACCCCCCGGCCGCCATGGTGGTGTGTCCCTGCACCGCCGGTACCCTCTCCGCCATCGCCTGTGGCGCCAGCAATAATCTGATCGAGCGGGCGGCTGACGTGATGCTGAAGGAGCGGCGCAGGTTGATCCTGGTGGTGCGGGAGACCCCGCTCTCCGTCATCCACCTGGAGAACATGCTCAAGCTGGCTCGCCTGGGCGTGGTGACCATGCCAGCCAGTCCCGGTTTCTACAACCGACCCCAGACCATCGAAGAGATCGTGGACTTTATGGTGGGGCGGGTGCTGGACCACCTTGGGATAGAGCATGACCTGGTTAAGGCGTGGGGCTGATGGTTAATCGAAGAGCAAAAGCAGGCCGCAAATAGACGCCAATAACCGCAAAGGAACGCAAATAAACAGATGCTCCATATCCACCCTGCCTTAGGGGAGAGGAGGAAGATCCAAAATCCCAGCCATGCTCTTTTTGACCTACGGTTCTGCCCACAGCAACAGCAGCTCAGACCCTGTCGCAGGGACCTGCTGCGACAATCCCTCGCTATCTTTAAGTAGCATCTTAAACGGTTCTTCTAAATCATCTCCCGTCTCCGCGAAGGCCAGCAGGTCGGTGATCGTCTGTTTGTGTGCCTCAGTGACATTCCCCAGCCAGAGCGGTTGTTCCCCCGGTTGTAACCGGATATAGGCGGGCCATAGACGCAGCACCAGGCATCTCTTGTCCGGTAGGTTCTTGATCAGCGCCAGGGCCTCATGTCGTCCATCATGCACCTGCGGGAGCAGGGGCAGCTCCTTCAACGGCGAGTCGGGAGAGAGGAACTTCAACATGCCTCTCCAGGTCAGTGGCTCAGCCCTGGACCAGCCTTTGTCCTTCAGGACAGACGCCAACTGCCCCAGATTTCCTGCATACTGGATATTCAGAGGGTGGTTGCGCAGGTTACGGACATCTTTCCGCATTTGTGGCAGTTGACGCCATGCCGCGTTTCGCCATTGCTGTGCAGTGAGGTCGGTGGTCTCCGGTGCTGGCAGATACAATCCCAGATCGGACTCATGTTTTATCCTGGTCTGAGCCGTGGTGGCCCCTATCATGATCAGGATGGAGATGACGCCAAGACCGAGCCAGTGAGTCTCGGCCCTGGTGTGGCGATAATAGGCGATCCCCAGTATGGCCACCCAGGCAATACCCAGGGTGATGCTGCCCAGGATGTCAGAGAACCAGTGTACCCCCAGGTAGAGGCGGCTCAGTGCCACCAGGGTTATCATAAGTCCGGCCATGCTGTAGGGCAGCCAACGCCGGCTCTCGCGCATGGATCTGGCGATGATCACCGCCAGGAATCCGTACAGGACAACGGCCTTCAAGGTGTGTCCGCTGGGAAAGGAGTAGCCGAGATCGACCGGCAGGTCCGGGGGGCGCGGGATCTGCAGGCCGTGTTTCAGTGCGGTCGAGGCCAGCAGGGTAAATCCCGCGGCGGACAGCCAGTAGATCAAGGTACGCCAATGTCTCTGCATGGCGAGGAACAGGGTGACAACCACTATCAGGACGGCGATCACCGTCCCATCCGCCATGTGGGTACAGAACAGCATCAGTTGATTGGCCCAGGGGGTGTGCAGGCTCTTAAATGCGTTGAGAAGCGTATGGTCTATCCCGGACAGGGTGCTGCCGCTTAGTACCGCCACCAGGACCAGGGTGGTGAGGCCGGTGGCAAAGATCAGTGTAGTGGCCATGATGGCCAGCCCTTTCGCCTCCGGGTGTCTGGAATCGGCCAGGGCCTCGGCGATATCGGTAAATGCCGGATGCAGTCGTGACCAGTTGAGTATGGCCTGCAGCCAGGAGCTGGCGTGGGGCTGGCAAATGCGGAAGGTGAGACGCACTATCCAGAGCACCAGCCAAACCAGGATCGCAAGCAGGACGATCAGGATTACCAGACGGAATGCCACCTGCGAGGCCAGCTCCAGGGATGCGCCGAACACCATGCCGGGTGCCAGATAGGCCGGGGCCCAGACCAGAGACGAGAGAAAGCTGGCCAGGATAAAGCGCCATGGGCGCATGCCCATGGTTCCGGCGATCAGTGGCACTACCGCCCGCACCGGACCGAAGAAGCGGCCGAAGGCCACGCTCTTGCTGCCATGTTTGGCGAAGAACTCCTGCCCCTGCTGCAGACTCTCCAGGTAGCGGGTGAAGGGCCAGACACCGCTGATGCGCTCGCGGAAATGGAATCCCAGGAGAAAGCTGCTTACATCACCGGTAATCGCGCCGGCCACCGCCCAGGTGAAGGCGTACCAGAACTCGATGGCCCCGGTGGCGATGAGCGCCCCGATGCCGAACATGATGGCCACGCCGGGTATGATCAGACCCACTATGGCCAGAGACTCTGTCATGGCCACCAGGAATATGGTTATTCCAGACCATAGGGGGTGTATCTCGACCCAATGCAGAATTTGCTGGAATATCTCGGTCACTGTCTGAACTCATCGATCCTGTGATATATGGCGACCTAATTGTTCCATGAAATGTGGTTTTGAGCTAATGGATAGAGCTAAACGGGATGAACCCACCAATGAGGGTGATTTATCCGGTCTCTAGTTTGTGCGCAGTGGGGGTGGTTCATGGGAGGTTTGCCCTAAGAGGTGTTGGGATAGGGATGGCATTCTGGAGTAATGAATAGGGCCGTTTGCTGGATATGATTTGGTTCATCCGTACATGTGGTACGGACCAAAAATTGTTTGGAATATATAATGTTAAGTCTGTTTTATGCGCCGCAGCCGGCTTTTTTGATCGCGCTCTGATTAGCAAGCATTTCGTATAGTTTGTCTTTCAATACCACACGCTTCTTCTTCAGGTCTTCGGCATAGAAGTCGGAGACCGGCTCGATATTCTGCTCTATCTCAAGGATCTCCTGGTCCAGTGCATCGTACTCCTTGTACAAAGCATCAAAGACCGGATTTACCTCACGCAGGCATTTGATCAGCTCTGCATGCTCCGGGAATTCGTGTGGAAGGTCGTGTCTTTCGCCAAACATATGCTTCTCCTCAATACATCTGTTAATAACACTGGATAGGAAACGCGTTTTATGTTTTTCTATCACTGTTTAAGATTAAAAAAAAGACCCTTTACAGTTTTATTTCAATCAGACTTGGGTTTTTGCTGATCGAAATCATCTTTGGGTCTGATTCAACACTAAAGAAGGAAGCAATCATGCCTCGATATACTGCAGAAGATATCCGCAATATCGCACTGGTAGGGCAGAGTGGTTGTGGCAAGACTACTCTGGTTGAGGCTCTCCTGGTGCAGTCCGGTACCATCAAGACCGCTGGTAGTGTGGACAAGGGTAATACCGTTAGTGACTTTGATCCCCTGGAAAAAGAGTACCAGCACTCTCTGACTTCCTCGGTGATAGGTATCGATCACGATAATATTCATGTAAATATCATCGACACGCCGGGACTGCCAGATTTTATCGGCCAGTCCATAGCCGCACTCCCCGCAGTGGAGACCGTGGCGGTGGTGATCAATGCCGCAGCCGGGATAGAGATGGTCAGTCGGCGCATGCTGCAGTTGGCCGCAGAGCGCAAGTTCTGTCGTATGATTATCATCAACAATATCGATGCGGAAGGCGTGAACCTCCCTGAACTGGTAGAGGGTATACGCGAAGAGTTCGGTAATGAATGTCTGCCGATCAATCTGCCTGCCGAAGGTGGCAGCAAGGTGGTGGACTGTTTCTTCAATCCAGACGGCGATGCGGACTTCTCTTCCGTGGCGGAGGCACACACCCAGATTATCGATCAGGTGGTGGAGGTGGATGAGGAGCTGATGGAGCTCTATCTGGAACAGGGAGATGAGCTCAATCCGGAGCAGTTGCACGATCCCTTCGAAAAGGCCCTGCGTGAGGGGCATCTGGTCCCCATATGCTTCAGTTCCGCCACCAATGGCGCTGGCATCTCCTGTCTGCTGCATGTGTTTGAGCACTTGATGCCGAGTCCGCTGGAGGGCAACCCGCGTCCGTTTATGCAGGGTGAAGGTGAAAAAGAACAACCATTTGCGGTGGAGCCGGATCCATCCAAGCACGTGGTGGCCCATGTATTCAAGGTGGCGGCGGATCCGTTTGTGGGCAAACTGGGGGTGTTTCGTATCCATCAGGGGACCATCACCAAAGACAGCCAGCTCTATATCGGGGATGGGCGCAAGCCGTTTAAGGTGGGACATATCCTCAAGCTGCAGGGCAAGGAACAGAAGGAGATGTCCAAGGGCATCCCGGGCGATATCTGCGCCGTGGCCAAGGTGGAGGAGATCCATCTGGATGCGGTGCTGCATGACTCTCACGAGGAGGACTACCTCCATCTCAAGCCCCTGGACTTCCCTGTGCCCGTGTTCGGGCTGGCGATTCACGCCAAGGCCCGTGGAGACGAGCAGCGGCTGAGTAACGCCCTGCACCGCGTGGTGGAGGAGGATCCATGCCTGAAGGTCGAACACAGTGTTGCCAACAACGAGACCATCCTGCGCGGTCTGGGGGAGTTGCACCTGCGTCTTACCCTGGAGAAGATGAAGGATCGCTTCAATGTGGAGGTGGAGACCCATCCGCCCAAGATCAGCTACAAGGAGACCATCAGCGCCCAGGCCGAAGGGCATCACCGTCACAAGAAGCAGACCGGTGGCGCCGGACAGTTCGGCGAGGTCTATCTGCGGGTCGCCCCGCTGGAAAGGGGTGCAGGTTTCCAGTTCGTGGATGAGGTTAAGGGTGGTGTCATCCCGTCCGGACTCATCCCGGCGGTGGAGAAGGGCGTGCTGCAGGCGTTAGAGGAGGGGGTTGTGGCCGGCTATGCCATGCAGGATGTGAAGGTCACGGTATATGACGGCAAATACCACTCGGTCGACTCCAAGGAGGTGGCGTTTGTGACCGCAGGCAAGAAGGCGTTTCAGGATGCGGTGGCCAAGGCCAAGCCTATACTGCTGGAGCCCATGGTTACCCTGGATCTGATGGTTCCGGACGAGACCATGGGTGCGGTGACCGGAGATATCTCAGGTAAGCGTGGCCAGCTTCTGGGGACCGACGCCATGAGTGGCAGCATGCTCAATATCAAGGCCAAGGTGCCGCTGTCCGAGGTAAGCCAGTATGCCAATGAATTGAACTCGATCACCGGCGGGCGGGGTTCATACACCCTGGAGTTCAGTCACTACCAACAGGTGCCGCACGAGATACAACAGGCGCTGGCGGCGGAGTATAAACCGGTGGAGGTTGAGGATTAG
>JBNKIR010000047.1:0-70872 GCA_050290785.1 Sedimenticolaceae bacterium
ATCCCGTCAAGATCTTCTTCCTGGCCTGTGTAGTGACTGCAGGCATCTTCGGGGCAATAACCTCAAGTAAGAAGATCCTATTTGTTCAGGGCATTCCTGGAGCCATCGCATTGGTATTGGTGTTGCTTGCCAATTAAAAAACCCGGATTTCTTACATCTTGTAGAACACGATCTTAAGAATATCTTAAGAAATATGAACTACACTCGCACCTGCGTTAATACAACTGAATAACTGTATACCGTTTAACCCATTGATTCATGGTAAGTTCACTCTTACTCCACCAGTCGTGCGGGTTGGTATCAGGAAAGTAAAACAAGACTATTCCGCCAGGGATCAAGAATACGAAAAAGGGGGGTGTGAGAATGGTGATTACAGATAGGCAAGATCATATATATGGTCGCTCAAAAAACAGAATCATTTCCTTAAAACGCTTTATCAACTTTCTATTTGCCGTCTGCGCAATAGCTGCAACTGGGATCTCTACTACCTGTGCGGCAATCATAGATTTTACTACCGCGAGTGAATATGGAGAGATATCCTTCACCCGAACCTTCAGTGACGGCAGTGCCACTGCCAACTTTTATAATCCCATTACGCAAAACGGTGGTGAATACTTTTACTATGACAACATATTCAATTTGGTCATGGGGTCTGCGGCAACAACTTATTCTTTTAACGTAATGTTTGATCAGGATGTCACCCTTTATGGGATCGGCGTCGGCTTCGTACGAGACAATGCCGGTTTTGATGTATTCGGCGAAGAGCTGGACGTAAGCGATATTTTGGCCGGAGTCAATACGACCGGATTTTATACATTGGATACGCCCCTGAATTTTCTGGGTGGGGAGGAATATTTTTTCACATCCAACAACTGGTGTCTGGGTACAGCCAGTAATGCTGGCTGCGGCGGCATCGGTTTCACCAGTTGGGACTTCTCGCCGACTCAGGTCACGGCTGTTCCACTACCGGCAACCTTACCGTTGATGTTGACTGGCTTAGGTAGTATGGCCTGGGTGCGCAGACGTAAAAAAAGTCATTCTGCGATTTAATGGTTGGGTCTAGGGCAGAAAAGTGCCCATTTGAAACATTAAGCTCAAAGCTAACCAGCAAAAATAAATACGTGACCTTTTTCACGAGTGGGACTAGCTGGTTCTGCAGACAGTCTAGTCACAAGAGATATAGATAGAGCTAGCGCAACTGGGATCATACGCAATGGTTTGTGAGGACAGATAAAACTATACGATGCCTTACTTATATCCAAGACGGCTTTGAATCAGGCACAGGTGAAGAAAAATCGTCTGCACGAATTACAACAGAACCATCCTCTTCAAAGACCCCGTTCTCTATGACCAATCTTGCCACCTCTTGTATCGCCGCACGATGCTGGGCTACAAACTGCATAGGCGTCTTTTTCGATGTGCCGAAATTATCTCTCAATATATCCAATGAGACACGGCAAAGAACTCGTCTTTTATCTACATCTGCCGCAACTGTTACCACTTTGGTAGTGGCATTCCAGCACTCAAGTCTAGGGAATGAAATCACTTTTTCTCCTGAAACGTATATTCAAATGCAGGTAAACTGCATACCGAGTCCTGCTCTCTGAAATAGCACAACTCAGATTAGGTTATGGGCCATCATATGAAGCATGCTCGTTCTAATTCACGTAAAGAGCCAAGCTGCGTAACTATTATGTCAGACAAAATTGCTAAACTGAGATTTTGACAGGCTCACTGCCATGGGACGCCAGGACATCCTAGACACAAGTATATCTCAACCTCTCATTTAAACTATTCTACCCGCCCGCAAAGAGTCACCGTGTGCGATCAATCCCCAAAATTGTTGTGGCCTCGCTCTTCGTCTTCTTCGCAGCACGTTTCTCTTTCAGAGTCATGACCGGTTTCTTCTTCGCTTCTCTGCCTTTACTGCTCTTGCCTTTGCTCATGGGATACTCCTTCTAAGGGTAGATAGGTAGGGTTCCGCTAAACCTGCGACACGCACTACCTAGTCAGTCGATCCAGGTACCTTCGTAGTACTCCTTGCCCAATTCATTGAGAATGAAGTAGCGATTCCCGGCATTGTCACTGGCGGTCTTGCAAATGACCAACGCGTCACTTAACTTTTGGAACTTGGATGCTTAAATTTGGCGATAAAACGAGACGGATCACGAATCTCAGGTGGCTGAGAGTAAACTTCTCGGACTTCATAAGACGGTACATCAATGTATCTCCATTACATGTAATGGTGGCAGAGCCATTTGCCACTGGAGCCTAATCATACCATAACAGAGGTCTAATTACTTTTTTACTTTGTTGTGGCAACTATGATTATGCTTGGCTTGCGGGTAGATAGACAAATGCAAAACACAGCAGAGATGGTCGTTATGTGCCCTTTTCGGACATTATACTAAGCCATCAATAAATGTGGCCTGCGTCTATTGTTTAGCTCTATGGCGCTGACCAGGGTGTTCCATTAGGTTATTTTCAACACATGATTTAAGAAGCAACATATCATCATCCGCATACTCGACGATGATATCTTTTCTCACATCGAACATAGTCTGTAAATCACTTTGATGCTTTTTGTAATTCTTTATATAGGAAATAACATTTTTAGATTCACCATAAGCAGTTCTCAGCAACATTATTGTTGGACCGCCTGAATAAACATCCCTTCTTCGCAATACTGCTGGTTTATATCCATCTTTTAGTACGAGCAATCTAACAAAGCTTAATGTCTCACCAGCAGATATAAGTAAAGGCAAAGAAATTAGTTTTCGTTCGTTCCTAACAAGATTTCCAACAATATTCTCACCGCTATTAAATAAATATGGTCTCAACAAATAAATATTGGGTAGCGTTCTACTTCCAGTTGCATCTGGGCCGAAACCCAGGCCAGTTACTTTCCTATATGCGGGCAATATGCATACAGAACCAATTGGCTCACCATCTTTGTTAACTACATTTTTTATCTGTATGCCATAACCAGAAGAAGCACCCACCGATGCACTTATCGTATAAAGCAATACAAATAACTTACAGCGAAAAGGTGACGCACATATTTTGCTATTTCTTGCCATCCTTTTTCCTGTTAGTGCTGTTGAGTGCCCATTTCGGACATTAACGCCAAACTAACTTATAAAATAATCCGCACACTTTACTGCTAGTGCTCTTTGCTAGTTACATGATTTTATATTTTTGCGAATGGCACAACGCATACACTTTGGGTTATGCGTGAAGTTAATTGGTATAAAAACTGATCTGGAGTAAGGCTAAGCAATTCGGACACAATTGGTCTAAGCATACCATTTATCAATTCTTCAGTTTCTGAAGGGCTATAACGTGACACAGTACCAAAATGGAATAATGCCATAAATGAGTACGCGAGATGATTATATTCTGGATTTGATAAGTCACAATAATATTTATAGCCATCTCTTCTTAAAAGGGTCGCCAAATGAAATGATGTATATTCAGAACATAGATTCTCATATTTCCTCTCAAAATTACCCCACTTGAATCCTTTTCTTCGCTTGCATCGGAAAATGACTTTTGTATTCTCTTCTTCTCTCGCTTCTTTAAAGTATTTTTTTCTTTCGCCTGTAAGAAAGTTATCAGTTTTTAGAGTGCGCTCATGCTTTTTCCAATAATATATTTCTGAAAATAACCAGTTTTCATCTTCATCTGTAAGAATATCAATATCAATCGGCAGCATATTTCTTTGGTTACCAGGCAGTTGACCAAGCCGATAAGCCACTTCGTGTACTTCAGGTATATGCTTTAAACATTCACACAATGATAAATGCTGCTGAGTCGGTCGTGTTCCATCTAATGCGTTAATAAACTCGTGGAAAATATTAATATGATTTGTTGCGCGTTTTGTTATTTTAATATCCATTCCTTCTTCAGTTGAAGGAGATAAACCATGATGTTCTACTTTATTTCCTAAGATTTGGCCTTTCGCATTAATGAAGCATTTAACTAGATTAAGAACACCGTAGTACACAAGAGTAGCTTTTGCAGGGAGTTTTGTATTCTCGGCAGAATTGTAAAATTCTTCTGCTAGATTGGCGAAATATAATGCCGTTTTATATCTTTTTTTATTGTCGCCTCTTGATTTGCTGTATTTTTCCTGAAGATCTGCTTTCAAGTATGACCACGGATCAGATGTTAAAACTAGAGAAGTAGCTGGCTTTGAACCGAACGGATTATATTGTACACGTGCATGGTGAAAGTGGGCTTGCTTACTTGGTTTTAAATTTGCCATAACAGTCCTTTTGCTAATCTAATAATATTGCGGGATGTGGGCGAATTAGCGTAGCATTCCGCACAAACACTTTGTTATGCGTATTTTTCAATCACTTGTACAATTTTATCGTCTGGCAAATAGCTAAGCGTGATTAAAGCAAACCGTTTTATCTGCCTATCTCGCTTAGAGCTAGGCTGCTGCTTCAAGATATTTCTAAACACCTCATCTTCTTCAAGTGCTTTATAAAAAGCCGCGCTATCGCATGTCGTAATAGCGCTTAAGTAATATTCATCTATTTTTCTACAGCACTTGATCAGGAAGGTTATAAGTGTAGTCGCCCCTTTTAAAGTTACTTTGTCTGCCTCGAAGTCCTGCAATGCTTTATATACATCAAAATGATAAAAATTCGAATATAATTCGTTTGCCCGAGATTCTAAATACTGACGATCTGTCGAAGACAAAGATGCTTTGGATGAACTAGAGTGGACTATTCTGTTACGCCAGTGGCATAACAATTCAGCTAACAAATACCATTCCTTTTCGATTCCTGGTATATGTTTACAGAATCCGGAAAACCTCTTTGCTTTTGAGTTTTGTGAAGATAGCTCTTTGCGGAAATCAGGCTTATTATCAAGCGACAACCACATAGAGCAAGCACTTATACCATTCATGTACTCATACAATGCTTCTACAGCAAAAACTAATGATGAACGAACAGCAAAGCGTCGAGCATTAACGGATGATTTAGATATGTCCTTGGGTTCCCATTTTATGTTAAGAGCTGGGTTGACTGCGGACAATTGTGGTAAATTGGAAAGTGCAATTGCTATAGTATTCAGATTATGAACACTGTTTCCAATTTCGTTCAACATTTTCTGTAAATATTTCGACTCTACCATTCTTTAACCTTGGCGGCATTGTCGGGACTCGAACCCGCATTTCTAGATTTAAATAGTACTTTTAGTTTCTAGTGTCTTACCAATTAGACGATGATGCCAGAAAAATCCGGGGCAGAGTGGTATAAAAAAAGGGGATGCATTTATTTTTTATTATAAAAACCGCATCCTGCCTTACCCTTATCCCCTACTTTCCCTGCAGAATATCACCCCACCCCCCTTCAATAAACCCCTTTCCACAATAGTCTCCTTTTGGCCGTAATGTGAAGTACATCGGTGTAGGAGCCCGCACCTGCTGGCGATTGATCGGATAGGTTTTTCGCCCAGAGGACTGGGCTCCTACAGGTAATGGCCGTAATCAGTAGTATGTAACTCCTCAAAATACCGGGCCCCGCGGTCAAGCCGCGGGGTGACGGGTATTTATTGCTGCTGGCTCTTGACCGGTTGGCGACCAGGATAACCATGCGCCGCAGTAGGGCCATCAACTGCCCGATGCCTCAAATAATAGAGTGCATGGCCCGTGGAATTGAGCTGTCGTAAGAAATAGTTAAACCGTTGCGAGAAATTAATTGCACCGCCGGGGAAAATAGTCCCACCGCCGAGGAAAATAATCCAAACGGTTGGAAAAATAGTCTCGCGGGTTGCTCTATTTTTCTGTCGATTGGAAAGGGGACGCATTTAAATGCGTCCCCGTCTCCTGACTATGAGTGTTTTTTGCTCATAAGTAACAAGATCAGAGAGAAATTACGGCTCTCTACCCCGTATTTTTTTAATCGAGTCTGATCACGTTTTTCTTCAGTTATGTTTGGCGCGTTTTAATACTCTGGACAGTGGCCATTGTCCCCAGTTTTATCGGTGCAGTTCCCGTATTTGTTATATTCAGGTTTAGGATCGTTTTTGATGGCATCGCACGCCTCTTCGAAAGTGTTGGCGGAAACCACCTTGACCGTCTCCGTTTCTTGCGACTCACCATTCGTACACACCAGCTCCCACTCAGCCAAAACGGGGCCGCAGGCAAGGACCAGCAATGCAGGAAATACATACCTTGTGATTAGTTTCATTTTAGACTCCTTGAGCTATGCTCGACTTTGATCAATCTATGCGATCAGACTCGATGATCCCATCAATGATGAATCCTTAGTGAGAAATCCATCCCACCTTATATTTACACCATACGTTTTGGAGAATATCAGCCTAACCACCATCAATAAACCATTTCCTAATGGCCCGCCCTTGCCTGGAATGGAGCTGCTCTGGTGTAGGAGCCCGCTCCCGCGGGCGATTGATTTCGCCCAGGGGACTGGGCTCCTACAGGTGATAGTGGATTACGAACCTAAGTCCGTAGGTTGGATTAGCGATAGTGTAATCCGCCGAATATTTTATCCTGAGTTTGAGGTAGCCGTATAAACAACCATGGATTGAATCATACGGCGCAATGCCCGTTTGTTTTTATGCGCTACAGCCCTGAAAAATATTCGCTTTAATTTTACGGACCGCTCTTCCCTATTTATAGTTACTCTTATCCAGATTGTATTTCGACATCTTGTCATACAGGGTCTTTCTGGGGATGCCCAATGCCACCATTGTATCTTTGATACAGCCATTATTAGCAGCCAGCGCCTGTTCTATGGCGCTCTTCTCAAAACACTCCACCTGCTCCGGCAGTGAGATGGCCGCGCTCTCTTCCTGTCCATGCATCAACTCTTCCAGATCATAATTGCTGTTGTGCCCAAGCAGGACATAGCGTTCCGCCATGTTGCGCAGCTCCCGTACGTTCCCCGGCCAGCTGTGGGTCAGCAGGGCCCGTATCTGGGAGGTCTTGGGTAGAGGGGCCTCGCGTTGATAACGGTTGGTGGCGACCAGCAGAAAGTGGTGGAACAGCAGCGGGATATCCTCTTTGCGCTCCCGCAGGGGCGGGATATCGATGGTTACCACATTCAGACGATAGTAGAGATCGGAGCGGAATCTGTGTTCGTCACAGGCCTCCTTCAGGTCGACCTTGGTGGCGGCCACCACCCGGAGATCGAGCGGTACCTGCTGGTTGGAGCCCAGGCGCTCCACCGTCCGCTCCTGCAGTACCCGCAACAGATGCACCTGCACCGGCATGGGCATGCTCTCGATCTCGTCCAGCATCAGGGTGCCGCCGTTGGCATACTCGAACTTGCCGATACGTCTCTCCTTGGCGTTGGTGAAGGCCCCCGGTTCGTGTCCGAACATCTCGCTCTCGATCAGGCTCTCCGGTACCGCGCCGCAGTTGATGGCGACAAAGTTATGCTCACAACGATTGGAGTGTTCATGCAGGGACCTAGCCACCAACTCCTTGCCGGTGCCGGTCTCCCCCCGCACCAGCACATCGGCCCCGGTATTGGCTATCTGGGCTATGGTGGCGCGTAGCTGCTGCATGGCCGGGGTCTTGCCTATGATCCTGGGGCCGGGCGCACTCTGGGCCTCCAACTCCAGACGCAGAGATCTGTTCTCGAGGGTCAGCGCACGCTTATCCAGGGCGCGCCGAACGGTCTTTACCAGCGCCTCGGCGGCGAAGGGTTTTTCCAGGAAGTCGTAGGCGCCGTCACGGATGGCGTTGACCGCCATGGAGATATCTCCATGCCCGGTCACCAGTATGACCGGCAGCTCACGATCTATATTGACGGCCTTCTCCAGAAAGCTGATCCCGTCCATGCCCGGCATCTTGATATCACACACCACCACGCCGGGCCAATCCAGCGAGATCATGGAGAGGGCCTTGTCGGCCCGGTTGAGACACTCCACCTTGAACCCCGCCAGCTCCAGGGTCTGCTGATTGGCCAGACGAATATGCTTTTCGTCGTCGATGAATAATACGGTATTAATCTCTGTCATAACTGCCTGTTATTGGATCGCTCTTTGCTCTCTATGCCAAAACCTCTTCCTGCACACCCTCGGCTATCGGGAGATACAGTGTGAATACAGCGCCGCCATCCGGATGGTTTTCGGCCTGCAGCCTGCCATTCATGCCATCCATCAGCCGGTAGGATATGGAGAGCCCCAACCCCAGCCCTCGCCCCTCTTTCTTGGTGGTGAAGAATGGATCGAATATCTTGGGAAGGTTCTCCTCTTCGATACCGGGACCATTATCCCAGATTCGAAGATAGGCCTCAGCGCCGTCGACTCCTGCAGAGATATCGATACGCCGTTCCCCGCTGTTGTCTTCCACGGCATGTAAGGCATTGCCCAGGAGGTTGACCAGGACCTGTTCCAACTGCACCACATTCGCCAGGACAAATATCTCTCCATCTGCAGGATACAGACGTATCCTCGTATTGTCCTCTGTGATTGCGCTCTGCACCATGCCGAGACTATTGTTGACCGCGGCGTTCAGGGATACGCTGACAGACTGACTCGCACCCTTGCGGGCGAATATCTTTAGCTGGGCGCTGATCTGCGCCATGCGTTCGGTCAACTCGGAGATCTGCAGCAGATTACCCAGGGCGTCGTCATTGCGTCCATGATCGATCAGTGCGCGCGCATTGTCGGCATAGGCCCGAATCGCAGCCAGCGGCTGGTTCAGTTCATGGCTGATCCCTGTGGACATCTCGCCTAAAGCAGCCAGCTTGGTGGCCTGGATCAGCTCATCGCGCGCCTGCATCAAGGCCCCTTCCGCACGCTGCCGCTCATCGATCTCCCGCAGCAGTCTGGCGTTGGCCTCTGTCAGATCCCTGGTCCGCTCCTCCACCCTGCTCTCCAACAGGGCGTGAGCCTGACGCAGGTCTTCCTCCTGCATCTTCTGGTGGCTGATGTCGTGAATGGTCGCTATCTTCTTCCCCTCATATCTGTGCAGTACGCCGACAGACAGGGCCGTCGGAAACATGGAGCCATTCCCATGTTTGGCCATCACCTCGATAACCGACACCCCGGATTCCGCATCGTCTATTATCTCCTCGATCTCACCATGACTGGCCGAAGAGAAATACTCCCTCAGATGGTGTCCGATAAGGTCGTCCCCCGGATGCCCCAGCATCTCCTTCGCCTTACGGTTGATGAACTCGATGGTGCCGTCGCGATCCAGGGTCAATAGTCCGGCCTGGGTATTGTCCAGTATCGCCTCGATCCTGGCCTCGTTGGCCTGCAACTGTCTCTGGGTCTCCAGCTGGTACTTGAGCCTCTCCCTGATCCTCTTGCGGCGCTGGACCCATAGCAGGACAAACAGTATGGCCGCAGCCAACAGGATGGCGGCGATGGATACCACCTGGGCCATCTCGGTATGGACCGGATTTATCCGGGTAAGATACAGCAGCTTCCATCCCGCCTCCGGCATGGACCGTTCCTGGACCATATATGTTTGCGGGGTTGGGATGTTGATCTTGATAAAGTCGGCGCCGGTGGGAAGCTGCCCTGGCGTATCCACAGACAGGGGGGTAAACTCCATGCCGGTATAGCGTCTGCTCTCTCTGATCCGTGATTTAATTTCATCTGATACCGGCCTGAGCAACTTAAAGCGCCACTCCTTTTTAGTAGTCAGGAAGACCACTCCGTCCGGATCGGTAACGATGAATTCATTATCGGAGCGACCCCAGTCTTCTTCTATGGACGAGAGACTTAATTTGACTACAACCGCACCGATTATCTTATTCTCTTTTCTTATGGGATACGCAAAGTAGAAGCCGCGTTTGTTGGAGGTGGTACCAAGGGCAAAATAGCGTCCAAGATTTCCTCTCATGGCCTCCTGAAAGTATGGCCGATAGCTGAAGTTGCGTCCGATAAAGGGACGCTCGGAGTTCCAGTTGGATGCGGCGATAGTAAGACCGCTGGGATCCATGAGGTAGGTGTCTGACGCACCGGATATGGTGTTTGCCGTCTCCAGATACCGGTTCAGGGCATCGACCTTATCCCGGTCCTTCGGGTCATCCACCAGATCGACCAACCACTGGTTGGTGGCCAGTAGCTCCGGCAGAGGTTCATACTTTTCCAGCTGCCCTTTAAGGTTGGCAGTGTGCAGATCCAGTTGCTGCTGACCGTTCCTCAACAGCCTGGCTATTGTGTCCTCTTTGGTCAGGACGGCTATCTGCCAGAGGGTCAGGCCGACGATGATGGATATGACCATGGCTCCAGTCCAGAACAACCAGGAGCGCCTGGATATCTGCTCCTTACTATAAGCTTCTACGGCTTTGACTTTTTCTGGATCTAGTGACACTACCGTTGTGCTACCTATATGGGATTACTGGCAAAAAATAGTGGCAAACAGAAAAGCATGTGAGAATAAAAGCCGCATAATGTCAGAACAACACTATGCGGCCATATAGCGCTACGGAAGAAAGGCCTTTATATCCCGGTGAGCGTCCTGGCCTGAGCCAGAACCAGTCTCATGGCATGCGGGCTAGGAACCTTCCCACAAACGTTTGAGCCAGGATTTACGTTTCGACTTCTTGCTGGCACCAGCCATGATGAAATGCTCACTGTATGCCATATCCTCTTGCAGAATATGTTTTGTCAGCCAGGTCTTAAGGAAGTGGAGCAATTCGAAACTAACCGCGGTCTTGCCGGAGGCAACCTTGGCCTGCAGATAGACAACCTGATCAACCAGATCCTTATGGATCTGAAAATGTTCTTCGTAGTCTGGATAATCAAGAAGCCGCATCAGGGCCTCTTCCACCGAAAAGTGAATGACTGTGTAGTTAGCCAGTTCCGCAAGGATACTCTGCACCGCCTCACTACCGTGACGCTCGTGGATGGCCTCATGCATTCTATTAACCATATCGACCAGATTTTTATGTTGGTCATCCAGCTCTTCAATGCCAACACTCAGACTATCGGACCACTCAATAAATTTCCCCATGGCGCTATTTACCTAAGATTAAGAGTATAAAGAGTACATCAGATTCTATTTTCTCTGCCTTCAATAACTGGCCAGCTTGTTACCTTATATAGTATGGCTTTTCAGTCATCAAATTCTGTTTATTTTATAAAGACTTGATCTAAGTCAAACAACCACAGAACAATATAATTATATATCCTTAAGGTCAAATGCACAATTAATCGGCACATTAATAGTACTTTTCGTCCCAAGCTAACTCATTGAATTTATCGGCTAAGAATCCACCTAATAGCCTACTTTGACTATGAGGTAACTCCGCATTCCACCGGGCGTACGCACCTGCACCTCATCATCTATAGACCTCTTCAGCAGCGCCTTGGCCAGTGGGGCGTCGACACTTATCCACCCCTTGTCCGGATCAAACTCATCCGCACCTACGATGCGGTAAACCACTTCAGCGCCGCCTTCATCCTCCAAGGTAATCCAGGCACCGAAAAATACCTGCTCAGGGTTGGGGGGAGTGGTATCTACTATCTTGAGATCGGGCATGCGCTTTTGCAGATAGCGGATCCTCCGGTCGATCTCACGCAGCTCTTTCTTGCGATAGATATACTCCGCATTCTCAGAACGGTCCCCCTCCGCCGCCGCAGCGGCCAAGGCCTTGGTCACCTCGCGCCGACGCAACCACAGGGCCTTGTCTTCAGCCTGCAACGCCTCGTATCCGGACCTGGTTATGTATGGAGAACTCTTCGGTTGTGGAGCACGATATCTGCCCATATCTCTTTCGCCCAAATAAATATTGTCTTATCAACTGCCGCCACCATCCTTATGCGTGTAGAATATTCCCTTTCAGCATGGGCATTCAACCACGTACGGATCGGCAATTTGATGAAAGATACTCCAGATATTTTGAAGAGGATTATTGCGCGCAAGGCAGAGGAGGTTGCCGAGAGACAGGGCCGTGTAACACTGCAGCAGTTACAAAAGAGCATGGGCGCCGTTTCTCCCTGCCGCGGCTTCGTCCAGGCCCTGGAAACGAAGATCTCATCAGGCAACGCCGGAATCATCGCCGAGGTAAAAAAGGCATCGCCCAGCAAGGGTGTTATACGGGAGAATTTTCGTCCGGCCGACATCGCTCGAAGCTATGCATCTGCCGGCGCCGCATGCCTCTCGGTGCTTACAGATATCGACTTCTTTCAAGGCTCCGACGCCTATCTACAGGAGGCGCGCGCCGCCTGTGAGTTGCCGGTGATCAGGAAAGATTTTTTTATCCATCCCTACCAGGTATACGAGGCCCGATCTCTAGGTGCCGACTGCATACTCCTGATCGCGGCCTGTCTTTCCGACAGCCAGATGACGGAGATGAACGCCCTTGCCCATGACCTGGGAATGGATGTGCTGATCGAGGTACATGACGCCGATGAGTTGGAGCGCGCCTTGCCGTTGCATAACCGCCTGATCGGTATCAACAACCGTGATCTGCGCAGCTTTGAAACCAGTCTGGACACCACCATAGGACTGCTGGAACAGATCCCGGACGATCGTATAGTGGTGACCGAGAGCGGCATCCACACCCCTGAAGATGTGCGGTATATGCGCCAAAACGGGGTGAATGCCTTCCTGGTGGGCGAGGCGTTTATGCGCGCCGCAGACCCTGGCGCCAGGCTGTCTGAGCTGTTCAGCTAGACAACACTCCTTACAAATTGGGATCGACCAACACCCGTCCCTGCACCTGCCCCGCCATGATCTCTCTGGACACGTCCTCAATCTCCTTCAGCCCTACTGTGTGACTGATGGCGTCATAGGCGCTTTCCGGCAGGTCAGATGCCAGACGTCCCCACGCCTGAGTGCGACGCTGCAGCGGACAGCTCACCGAATCCACACCACGCAGACTCACATTGCGCAGGATAAACGGCATGACGGTGGTGTTGAGCTCAAAGCTGCTGGCCAGACCACATGCGGCAACCGCACCGCCGTACCTCATCTCAGCCAGGACCCGGGCCAGGATATCACCGCCAACGGTATCCACCGCTCCGGCCCACAGTTGTGACTCCAGCGGCCTGGCCGCACCAGACATTTCGGCCCGCCCAAGTATCCTGCTTGCGCCCAACCCCATCAGGTACTCATGGGTGCTTTCCCGCCCGGTAACGGCCACTACCTCATAACCCAATCTTGCAAGCAGCAGAACGGCAACACTACCAACACCACCGGATGCGCCAGTAACCAGAACCGGGCCCTGGTCCGGGGTGACGCCGGCCTCTTCCAGGGTCATGACACAGAGCATGGCGGTAAGACCGGCCGTACCGATGATCATGGCCTTGCGTGAATCCAACCCATGCGGCATGGGCACCAGCCACTCTGTCTTGGCGGCGGCCTGCTGGGAATACCCCCCCCAGAAACGCTCCCCCACACCCCAGCCTGTGAGTATTACGCTGTCTCCCGGTTTGTAGCTGTCAGATGCAGATGTAATCACCGTGCCGGCCAGGTCTATCCCTGGCACCATGGGGAAGTTGCGAATGATCTTGCCCGTGCCGGTAACCGCCATACCATCCTTATAGTTAAGGGATGAATATTCAACTGCAATAAGGACATCCTCTTGAGGCAGGTCTTCCGCATTGAGTTGCCTTATCTCTGTGACCGTGCCCCCATCCACTTGATCCAGCACCAACGCCTTAAACATGTTATCTCCTGTCCAGGATAAATCCTGACCTGCGGGATGAATTAGAATAAAGGATATTGATCTATTATCAGTAACAGGATATGTAAAGCAATGTTAATTTCCAATACAAGATGATCTCTGACATCTTTCACATCAACGGAGGTTATGGTGACCAGGGTTGTATTCATAACAGGGGCATCGTCCGGTTTCGGCGCTGCCTGCGCTCGCAGATACGCACAGTCGGGTCATACGCTGATCCTGGCCTCCCGCAGCCTGGATAAACTTGAGGCGCTCAGGGATGAACTTGCAGATAAGGCTCCCATATATGTGGCGCCACTGGATGTTACCGATTCAGAGTCGATCGAAGGGTTCTTCAAAGATCTGCCCGATGAGTTCAGCCAGGTCCATACCTTGATCAATAACGCCGGCCTGGCCCTGGGCATGGAGCCGGCATATGCCTCCAGCCTGGATGATTGGGAGACCATGATCGACACCAACTGTAAAGGGCTGGTCAGGATAACCAGAAAGATACTCCCGGGCATGGTGGAGAGAGATTCGGGACACATCATCAACATTGGATCCATCGCCGGCAACTGGCCATATCCGGGAGGTAACGTCTACTGCGCAAGCAAGGCCTTCGTCCAGCAGTTCTCCCGCACCCTGAGGGCCGACCTGCTCGGCAAACAGATCCGGGTCTCCAACATTGATCCGGGCATGGCCGAAACCAACTTCTCCAATGTGCGCATGAAAGGTGATGACGCGAAGGCTGACGCCGTATATCTTGGGACTAAGCCGCTGGTGGCCGAAGACATCGCCGAGATCGTCTACTGGGTCACAACCGTTCCGTCCCACGTCAATATCAACAGCCTGGAGGTGATGCCGGTTTGCCAGGCATGGGGCCCGTTGTCTATAGATCGAAAGGGGTGATCCTGATACAAAAAGGCCGGCAAATAAGCCGGCGTTTATCTATTTTATGACCTTGAGGCTAGGTCGGCCCTGGGGTGGCGTCTCATCCGGTCCGGCATCTGCTTCTGACTCTTCCTCTTCAGGAAACAGCATGCCGCTTCCGTTCTCCTGGGCATAGATACCCAGCACTGACGCAGCGGGGAATAACAGGTCCGTAGGCCGACCGCTAAAACGGGCATTAAAGGATATATACTCGTTGCCCAGATCAAGATCGCGTACCGCAGACGGGGCAATATTCAGGGTGATACGTCCATCCTCAACATATTGCTGCGGGACCTCCACCCTGCTGTCGGCAACATCCACCAGCAGATAGGGCGTAAGGCCGTTGTCCAACAACCACTGGTAAAAGGCCCTGATCAAATAGGGGCGATTTGATGTCATCTTCATCGGCATCCGGCCCTGTGGCCGTCAGTCACGCATCTCGCGTTCCAGCTCGGTGAGACTATCCTGGAAGGACTCCCGCTCGAACAGGCGTTTGGCATAATCACTGACCGCCTTGGCCTGGGATGGGAGTTCAACACCCAGCATAGGCAGACGCCACATAAGTGGGGCCAGACTACAATCCACCAGACTCAGATTATCACTCATAAAAAAAGGCTTGGCGGCAAATACCGGGGCCGTGGTAACCAGGCTCTCTGTCAGCTCCTTACGTGCCTTGGCCACATTCTTACCCCCGGCCAAGATGGCATCCATCAGGCTGTACCAATCCCTGTCCACCCTATACATATAAAGCCTTGAATTGGCCTTGGATACCGGATCCACCGGCAATAGGGGTGGATGAGGGAAACGCTCATCCAGATACTCCATGATAATCCTGGACTCATACAGTGTAAGGTCACGATCAACCAGGGTTGGTAAAGTCCCATAGGGATTCAGGTCCATAATATCATCCGCAAGATTCAACGGATCCACATCATGGATCTCAACCGTAATCTTCTTCTCGGCCAGGACCATACGCGCCCTATGGCTATATGGGCTTTGCGGATCAGAATATAAGGTCATTACTGATCTTTTGTTTGCGACAACCGCCATAAAACCACTCCAATCAAATATCCAAACCGGTCATTCCACTCTTAAGCCGACCGACATAACTTTTGTAAAACGTAAAAGGGCGCACAGTATAACCTAAACTGCGCACCCTAGTATGATTTGATAGGTAATCAATCAGTGAATATCCTTCCAATATTCCTTCTTCAGCATATAGGCCAGGACAAAAAATACACCGATAAACAGCAGAACCCACTTACCCATGGACCTGCGTTTGATCTGAGCCGGCTCGCCTACATAGCTAAGGAACGCAGTCAGGTCACGCGCCACACCGTCGAACTCCTCTGTGCTCAGGGTGCCCGGCTTGACCAACTCCAGCTTTTCAATCACCTGCTTACCATCCACATCCTTGTATACGGCCTTTTGGGTTCCCTGCAACTGCCAAAGCACATTGGGCATGCCTGCAGCTGGAAACACCAGATTATTGACGCCAAAGGGACGCGTTTCATCGAGATAGAAGCTGCGCAAATAAGTGTAGATATAGTCCACGCCACGAGCACGAATCAGCACACTCAGATCGGGAGGAGTCACACCGAACCACTTCTCAGACTCATCCGGATTCATGGCGATATTCATGGTATCGCCTATGTTATCCGTGGTGAACATCAAGTTTCCCATAACCTCGTCTGCGGTCAATCCCAGATCACTTACCAGACGATTGTAGCGCTGGAATTTCAGGGAGTGACACCCCATGCAGTAGTTGACGAAGTACTTGGCACCACGCTGTAACGAGTCGGTGTCGGTGACATCAATATCTGCGGCATCGTAATGGCCACCACCTGCAGCCATGGTCAAAGCGGGCACTACGGCCAATAGAAATGCGAGAATCAGCTTTTTCATTTGGTCACCCTCTCTGGAACTGGCTTGGTCTGATCCATCTTGCTATAGATGGGCATCAACAGGAAGAAAGCAAAGTAATAGATTGTACCTATCTGCGCCATCACTTTATAAAGTGTGGTGGTGGGCTGCACGCCCAGATACCCGAGCATGATGAAATCGACCGCAAACAACCCAAGCAGGATCTTGTAGAGGTTGCCTTTATAGCGGATCGATTTGACCGGGCTGCGATCCAACCAGGGCAAAAAGAACATGATCAGGATGGAACCGAACATGGCGATAACGCCCGGAAATGCGGAACCGGCAATGGAAGGCACCGCACGCAAGATGGCGTAGAACGGTGTGAAATACCAGACCGGAGCGATATGTGGCGGCGTCTTCAGCGGATTGGCCGGCTCAAAGTTCGGATGCTCCAGGAAGTAGCCCCCCATCTCCGGCGCGTAGAACACCACGGCGGCGAAGAGAAACAGGAAGGCCGCAACTACGGCAATATCCTTTACGGTGTAATAAGGGTGGAACGGTATACCGTCTTTAGGTATGCCATTCTCGTCCTTGTTCTTCTTGATCTCTATGCCATCCGGGTTGTTGGAACCCACCGCATGCAGGGCAACGAGATGGATGAACACCAGGGCGGCCAGGATAAACGGCAGCAGGAAGTGCAGGGCGAAGAAGCGGTTAAGGGTGGCATCGGAGATGACATAGTCACCACGGATCCAAACACCCAGCTCCTCTCCCACAAAGGGAACCGCGCTGAACAGGTTCACAATAACCTGGGCGCCCCAGTAGGACATCTGACCCCAAGGCAACAGATAACCCATGAAGGCGGTAGCCATCATCACCAGATAGACAATCACGCCGATGATCCACAGCAGCTCACGTGGCTTACGGTAGGAACCGTACATCAACCCGCGGAACATATGCAGGTAGATCACGATGAAGAAGGCCGAGGCCCCGGTGGAGTGCAGATAGCGGATCAACCAGCCCCAATCCACATCACGCATGATGTACTCGACAGAACCGAAGGCCAGCCCCGCATCCGGCTTATAGTTCATGGCCAGCCAGACGCCGGTCAGAATCTGAATCACCAGCACCAGCAGGGCCAGGGAGCCGAAGAAGTACAGCCAGTTGAAATTCTTGGGGGCGTAATATCCGGCCAGATGCTCGTTCCATACCTTGGTCAGGGGATATCTCTCATCCATCCAGCCAACGAATCTCTTTAATGTGCTCATCAGGCAGCCCCTCCATCTTGACCGATCATGATCTTGGTATCTGAGATGAAGTAGTGCTTTGGTACCACCAGGTTAGTAGGAGCAGGCACACCGGCGAACACGCGGCCGGCAAGATCAAAACGTGAACCATGACAGGGGCAGAAAAATCCACCCTTCCAGTCCGGTCCCAGGTCCTCTGGGGCCATATCGGGACGATAGGTGGGTGAACAGCCGAGATGGGTACAGATACCGATCGCCACCATGTATTCCTGTTTGATGGAACGGGTCCCGTTCTTACAATACTCAGGCTGCTGCGGTATATCTGAATTGGGATCGGCCAATGTATCGTTCATGGTAGGCAGATCCTTCAGGTTCTGCTCGGTACGCCGCACTATCCAGACCGGTTTTCCACGCCATTTGGCGGTCATCATCTGCCCAGGCTCCAGCTTGCTGATATCAGCCTCTACCGGAGCACCCGCTGCCTTGGCCTTTTCACTGGGGGCCCAGGCCGCCAGGAAAGGATATATCACAAAGCCGGTACCTATTGCACCGACCACACTAGTCGCGGCGGTCAAAAAACGCCGCTTCTTCAGATCAACGCCATCTGCGCTCATACCTAACTACTCCCCATGCATGCTGGCCAGCATATGGGATTCTGATCCAGAATCGCTGCCCACCTAAGATTCTTTAGAATATGCTGATTTTGTCATAAAAAACTAACGGGGCATTTTCCAACAACGTGCAACCAAGGTCAAGACAGAGCTATTAATCGATGACCTGACGATATCTATAGCAGGTAGGCGCCAGATAATGTCCGTCAAACCGGGTTAGAAATGTCTATAAATGCATGCTCCACCTCGAAGCGCTGCGCCAGATGTTCGCCCAGGGCCTGAATCCCCAACCTCTCGGTGGCATGATGCCCGGCGGAAAAGAAGTGCACACCCAGCTCACTGGCCAGGTGCATGGTCTGCTCAGACACCTCACCGGTGATAAAGGCATCCGCCCCGGATGCGGCGGCATGAACGATATGGTCTTCAGCCCCGCCACTGCACCATGCGACACGCGCAATATCCGCCCTACCCCCAGGCAGATAGAGCGGCTCACGGCCCAGGGCCCGGATGATACGGGATCTGATCTGCTCCACCCCCTCGGGCTGCGGGAGATCCGCCGTCCAGAGCAGGCCATCCCCCGACCCTGCCGGGGACGCCCCTTCGAACCCCAGATGCCGTCCCAACAGACGGTTGTTACCAAGCTCCCGATGCATATCCAGGGGCAGATGGTAGGCCATCAGGCTGATATTGTTGCGAAAGAGCGTTGCAACGCGCCGGCCTTTTATCCCGACCAGGACGGGCGGCTCCCCCTTCCAGAAGTAGCCGTGATGCACCAACAGCAGGTCTGCACTCCGCTCTACCGCCGCATCGATCAGGGCCTGACTGGCGGTTACTCCGGTGACCACACGCCGCACCTCCTCAATCCCGGCATCCAGCTGCAACCCGTTCGGACAATAATCATCTATAGAGTCAGTCTGTAAAAACTCGTTGCAGTACGCTTCCAACCGCTTCAATTCAATCATTGTTCTCGCCCCTGTCTTCACAGGCTATTATGTAAAGTGATAAGGCATGTTAGGATACACGGCCTATGAAACTCCAGAAATTCTTTATCTTTGCCCTCACCTCAATCCTGGCTGGACTGGCGGCCGCATTTCTGGCCATCCAATTTTTCCTGGATACAGCCGAAAACCAACCGTCGGAGCAGGAGAACAAACCGGAACAGGTCGTTCAAACCTTTGCCCTGACGTCAGGCCCCGTCTCCTACGCGGACGCGGTTAAAAAGGCATCGCCCTCAGTGGTGAATATATACACCACCAAACTTACGGTACAGCGTACCCAATCGTTCTTTGACAACCCGGTGTTTCAGCGCTTTTTCGGTGACCGCCTCTCCATCAAGCCACGGGTGAAGAGAGAGAACAGCCTGGGATCCGGAGTTATCATAAGTAGTGACGGTCTTATCATGACCAACAACCACGTTATCCAGGATGCCGAAGAGATCTGGGTGGTGCTGGGCGACGGCCAGCCCATGAAGGCCCAGGTTGTAGGGACAGACCCGGATACCGACCTGGCACTGCTCAACACCGGCCAAAAAGGGCTTAAGGCCATCCACGCGGGAGACTCCAATAACCTGCAGGTGGGAGATGTGGTGCTGGCCATCGGCAACCCATTTGGTGTCGGCCAGACCGTGACCATGGGCATCGTCGGCGCCACCGGACGCAGTCAACTGGGTATAAACACATTTGAGAATTTCATACAGACCGACGCCGCCATCAATCCCGGCAACTCGGGTGGAGCACTCATCAATGCCCATGGTGAACTGGTCGGGATCAACACTGCCATCTTCTCCAAAAGCGGCGGCTCTCACGGCATCGGCTTTGCCATTCCGGTAAAGCTGGCCGAAGGGGTGATGCAACAACTACTCAAAAACGGACGGGTAGTCAGGGGATGGCTGGGGTTGGCGGGACAGGACATGACAGCCGAACTGGCCAAGTCATTCAATCTGAAAGAGGCCGCCGGAGTACTCATATCCGGGGTCCAGGAAGGCGGTCCGGCAGACCTGGCAGGGATAAGACCTGGAGACATAATCTCTCAGATAAATGATCAGGGGCCTATGAGCACCTACGAAATCCTCAACTACATCGCCACCCTCACGCCTGGCGGCAAGGTGGAGGTATCAGGCTGGAGAGGCGATAGCAAATTCAAAACGGAAGTGACTGTAGCTGAGAGGCCACAGCAACAATAAGCAGCGCCTACAGGACCTGGACCAAGGCCTCCAAGAAGGCGCCGTTCTCCTCCGGTGTTCCGATCGTTATGCGCAGACACCCCTGCAACATGGGATTGGCCCCATGCAGATTCTTCACCAATACGCCTCTATCACGCAGGGCGGCATGGATCTCTCCCGCGCGACCTTCAGGCATCCTAGCCAATATAAAGTTGGCCTCGCTGGGAAACGGCGTGATTCCATCTATGGCCTGCAGCGCCTCAAACACCACCGAGCGCTGCTCCCTGATCTCTGCGGTCTGGGCAACAAAAATATCCTGATGACGCAGGGCAAACTCTGCAGACACCTGGGTAAGGACGTTGATATTGTAGGGCAGCCTGGTCTTATCGATCTGCTCGATCCACTCCGGAGCACCGGCCAGCAGCCCCAGCCGCAGACCGGCCAGGCCCATCTTGGAGACGGTGCGCATCACCAACAGATTTGGATACTCCCCAATCCTGGACATGAAGCTGGCGTCGGTAAAGGGGGCATAGGCCTCATCGACCACCACCACACCGGGCGCGGCCGCTATGATCTGTTCCATCTCCTGCTGTGAGAACAGATTACCGCTGGGGTTATTGGGGTAGGCCAGGAACACCAGTGCCGGCCGCCTCTGTTCCAGGACCTGCAGAATGGCTGGCGTATCGAGACTGAAGTCATCCGCCCGCAGCGGCACACCCACGTACTCCATGCCGACAAACCTGGCTATCATGTCATACATAACGAAACCGGGATCGACAGATACGATAGTGCGCCCCGGACCGCCCAGGGTCATGGCCAACATCTGGATCAGCTCATCGGAACCGTTGCCCAACAGAAGCCTGGCCCCAACCGGCACATCCATCGCCTCAAGCAGCCGATCGGTCACCGCCGCGGCCTGTGGATCCGGGTAGCGATTGACATCCACGGTACTCAGCAGCTCCAGCCACTCTTCACGCAGATCATCCGGCCATGTATATGGGTTCTCCATGGCGTCCAGTTTGATCAGGCCAGCCGCATCCGGCACATGATAGGCGGATATGGCCTTTATCTCGGGCCGCACCCACTCCTCCACCAGATCTTTTATGGTCTTTTCTTTCATGGAATCCCTCTCTGCCTACAGACAGAAATCTACTCAGCGTCCGGGTCTATCCGGTATTCCGCAGCCCGCGCATGGGCGGTCAGACCCTCCCCACGGGCCAAAACCGACGCCGTCCGACCCAGGACATCCGCCCCCTGCTCCGAGGCCATAATGAGACTGGAGCGTTTCTGGAAATCATACACTCCGAGCGGCGACGAGAAACGTGCGGTTCGGGACGTTGGCAAGACATGGTTTGGTCCGGCGCAGTAGTCCCCCAGCGGTTCGGAGGTGTGGCGCCCCATGAAGATGGCCCCGGCATGGCGAATCTTCCTGGCCATCTCCTCAGGCCGCTCCACAGATAACTCCAGGTGTTCCGGCGCGATGCGATTGGCCAGGACACACGCCTCGTCCAGATCCCTACACAGGATCAGGGCGCCACGCTCACGCAGGGCAGCGGCAATGATCGCCTCACGCTCCATGCCGGGCAAGAGGCGTTCGATGCTCTCGCGCACATCACGTAAAAACCCAGCGTCCGGGGAGATCAGGATAGACTGGGCGTTCTCATCATGCTCGGCCTGGGAAAACAGGTCCATGGCCACCCAGTCCGGATCGGTCCGGCCATCACATATGACCAGGATCTCTGAAGGCCCGGCCACCATATCTATCCCCACCTGGCCAAAGACCGCACGTTTGGCCGTGGCGACATAGATATTGCCCGGACCCACTATCTTATCCACCGCCGGGATGGTCTCAGTGCCATAGGCCAGGGCGGCCACCGCCTGGGCGCCGCCCATGGTGAAGACGCGATCCACACCACTGACATGGGCCGCAGCCAACACCAGTTCGTTCAGGATTCCACCGGGTGTAGGGACGGCCATGATGACCTCGGACACCCCGGCCACCTTGGCCGGTATGGCGTTCATCAAGACCGAAGAGGGATAGGCGGCCTTGCCGCCAGGGACGTACAGACCGACCCGGTCCAGAGGCGTGATCTGCTGGCCCAGCAGGGTCCCGTCCGCCTCCGTGTAGCTCCATGACTCCATCTTCTGATGTTGCGCATAGGAACGGATTCGATCAGCGGCGTGTTGCAGGGCATCCCGCCTCTCCTGCGGCAGCCCGTCCCACGCCTGCTCCAACCTGGAGTGCGGAACATCCATCCCTGCCACATCTTTGGCCTCCCAGCCGTCAAAACGGCGGGTGTACTCCAACAGCGACGCATCACCGCGACTCCGGACATCTGCAATGATCTGGTCGACCACCTGGTTGACCTCCGCATCGGACACGGACTCCCAGGCCATGAGGTCGTCCAGCTGACTGTCGAATTCCGCATCACCGGTAGATAGTGTTCGGATCTCTGCCATTGCCTTTCCTATTCTTGATTTATGTGCTCTGCAGGTCGACCGCCGCCCGCATGGCCTCCAACAGCTGCATCACCGTACTGTGCTTCATCTTCCATGATGCCTTATTCACCACCAGACGTGAACTTATATCCGCCACATGGGCCAGCGGCACCAGGCCATTGGCCTTGAGGGTATTGCCGCTCTCCACCAGATCCACGATCAGATCAGACAACCCCACCAGCGGCGCCAGTTCCATGGATCCGTAAAGTTTGATGATCTCAACCTGCTGTCCCCGTGAGGAAAAGTAGCTGCGGGCAGAATTCACATATTTGGTGGCGATGCGTAACCGGTTGCCATCCATCTTGGCATCGGGATGTCCGGCCACCATGAGGCGACACTTGGCGATCTGCAGATCCAGAGGTTCATACAGACCCTCACCGCCGTGCTCCATCAAGGCATCCTTCCCGGCAACACCCAGGTCAGCCGCACCCCACTGCACGTAGGTCGGCACATCCGTGGCACGTATGGTGACCAGCTTCACCTCCGGGTGATTGGTATCCAGGATCAGCTTGCGGCTGGTCTCAGGATCATCCGTCGGCTCTATCCCGGCATGGGCCAACAGGGGCAGCGTCTGTTTAAAGATGCGTCCCTTGGAAAGGGCGATAGTGATAGGCTTTTCAAATCTCATCTTGATCTGGATCTGCGGGTAAGCCCCCGCCTTATTTGCTAGTTTGGCACCCTGCGGATCTGGGCGCCAAGACCAGCCAGTTTCTCTTCGATATTCTGGTAGCCACGATCAATATGGTAAATGCGGTCCACAATGGTCTCGCCCTCCGCCACCAGACCGGCCAGCACCAGACTGGCGGAGGCACGTAGATCGGTCGCCATCACCGGGGCACCGGTCAGCTTCTCCTTGCCGGTACATATGGCGGTGTTGCCTTCCAATTTTATGTCCGCCCCCAGACGCTTCATCTCCTGCACATGCATGAAACGGTTCTCGAACAGGGTCTCTGTGATGGTGCTGACCCCTTCGGCCACACAATTCATGGCCGTAAACTGGGCCTGCATGTCTGTCGGAAAGGCCGGATATGGCGCGGTGTGGATATCCACCGCCTTGGGACGTCTGCCCTGCATATCCAGTTCTATCCAGTCCTCGCCGACCACTATATCCGCCCCGGCATCCCGCAGCTTTACCAGAACGGAATCCAACAGATCGGCATTGGTATCTCGCACCCGTACCCGTCCACCCGAGATGGCCCCGGCCACCAGAAAGGTACCGGTCTCAATGCGATCGGGCAACACATCATATTCAGTCCCGGTGAGACGCTTGACCCCTTCGATGACAATGGTATCGGTCCCAGCACCCTTGATCTTTGCCCCCATGGCATTGAGGCAGTTGGCCAGATCCACCACCTCAGGCTCCCGCGCCGCATTCTCGATTACGGTCTCGCCATCGGCCAGTGCTGCCGCCATCATCAGGTTTTCGGTGCCGGTTACGGTCACCAGATCCATCATCAGGCGTGCGCCCTTGAGGCGATCGGCCTTGGCCCGGATGTAGCCACCGTCCATAACTATGTCGGCGCCCATAGCGCGCAGACCATCTATATGCAGGTTTACCGGTCTGGAGCCGATGGCGCATCCGCCCGGCAGCGACACATTGGCCTCGCCAAAACGGGCCAGGAGCGGCCCCAATACCAGGATGGACGCCCGCATGGTCTTTACCAGATCATAGGGTGCCGTGTAATCGGCAATGGTATTGGAGTCAGCGGTTATACGCATGCGTTCATCTATGGTCAGGGTTACCCCCATGCGCCCCAACAGCTCTATGGTGGTAGTGATATCGTGCAGATGCGGCAGGTTGCCGATGGTGATCTCACCATCCGCCAACAGGGTTGCAGCCAGGATAGGCAAGGCAGCATTCTTGGCGCCGGAGATGCGTACGTCGCCTTCAAGGGCGCCGCCGCCGGTAATGATTAGTTTATCCATAGATATAAAAACGTATGGCCGATCGGCCCGCCCCAATGAAATTCAGAGATTGAAAAACGGGATATGATATAAGAAAAGCCGTGTAAACGGAAAGCATTTACACGGCTAGATACATATATTTACTGGTGTTCAGACGCAATAACACAAGGATTACAAAGGCATTTGCGAATTATTGCAGTCCTGCCCGTCAATCTGCGGCAGACCCATCTCCCGTCATTCCATATCAAAACAGGGGGTAAAACTGCTGCCGCGAACGACCCCTATTTTACGCCTTTACCGTTTCTATCCTGCAGGTCTGAGATCAGACCGGCGAGCTTGTTGCGGCGTATCTGCGAATCAAAATTGGAACGATAGGTGGATACCAAGCTTACGCCATCAATGGTTATATCGTATACCTTCCACTCATCCTTGCTCAGATAGAGACTGTAGTCGATCGGCACCGCAGAGGAGCCGGCATTTTTGACCCTGGTCTTAACCTTGGTCTTCTTGGCGTTGGGAGCGGTCTTTATCGGTGGATACTCTATCTCCTGTCCCGAATAACTCAGGAGCGCGGTCGCATAGGTCCTTACCAGCAGCTCGCGAAACTCCTTGATAAAGCTCTTTTTCTCAGAGTCGGATGCATCCTTCCAGTGATCCCCCAGCACCAGGCGGGAGATCTGGGCAAAATCGAAGCGCGGCAACAGGATATCGTCTACCAGGGGGTAGATCTTTGCCGGATTGGCCGTCAGCTCCTGCTTTTTAGATTTTATCTCGGCCAGAACCTTTTCCGTGGTATGCATGACCAGCTCTTGGGGATCGGCCACAGCGAACACCGACTGGGCCCACGCGAGCAACCCAAAAACAATCAGGGAGCGAAAATATTTGTTAAATGCCATCAATCTGTTCCTCTATATAATAGGGTCCATATATACCCGCAAATCACCAGATCCCGTCAAAAGGCGTGCGATTTTCTCTTTTAGGACCCTATTATGCAACCAAAAAGATTAACCTAAGCTTAATAATGCCGACAGGTTCCGGAATTAGGACTCTCCTTCTGGAGGCATGTAACGACCGGCCAGATAGACCAGCAATAACACCGGAATCCCCAATATGGCCGTGAGCAGAAAAAAGCTACTGTAGCCGATGGCATCGACGATGCTCCCGGAATAGCCACCGAGTAGCTTGGGGAAGAGGGTCATGATCGAACTGAACACGGCATACTGAAACGCAGTGAATGAGATATTGGTAAGTCCGGAGAGGTAGGCGATGAACGCGGCACTGGCCAGACCGGCGCTCAGATTATCCGCCGCAATAACCAGGATCAGCATGGAAACATTGGTACCGGAGTGGGCCAGGAGCATAAATAAAAGATTTGTAGCGGCCGAGAGCACGGCCCCGAGAAAGAGTATACGCATCACCCCGTAACGCAGCACAAGTCCACCTCCGAGGAAGCTACCGAAGATGATCATTATCGGCCCAAAGATCTTGGTGATATTTGCGATCTGATCCAGAGTGAAACCCATGTCCTGATAGAAGACGTTGGAGATCACTCCCAACACGATATCCGATACCCGATAGAATCCCACCAGAAAAAGAATCAACAGGGCCTGCCTGCCGTAACGACGGAAGAAATCCGCCATAGGCTCGATATAGGTCTCAACCAACACCTCGCGCCGGGCAACGCCGACGGCAATGGCCATTTTGGCCATCATTCCCGCAAA
Organism: Sedimenticolaceae bacterium; assembly: GCA_050290785.1. GTDB lineage: Bacteria > Pseudomonadota > Gammaproteobacteria > Chromatiales > Chromatiaceae > JAAGZL01. Next base: position 26,551 of record JBNKIR010000047.1, read on the forward strand.
CAACAGGGCCAAAAGCAGACGCATCATCTCTGCGAGAAATCCGCCCAGGGCATGCTCTCCGATGGCGTGATCCAGCCCCAGCTTCAACCTTTCAATAAATGGGGCCAAATAGATAAAGGCCACTATCAACGCCAGAACGGCGATCAGAAACAGCCCAAGAAAACGCAGGTAATCCACCAGACTATTAAGATACTTACTCTCCTTCTGCTCTACATCCGGTTCGGAGATGACCAGCGTGGTCATCACCCCCACCCCCATGGCGACCGCCATCCAGATATAGGCGTCCCGCCAGGCGCTATAGTCGTAGCCACTGCCTGCGCCGAACCAGAACACCAGCTTGAGGGCACCGGCCCCGGCCACCACCATACCCATTCGATAACCTGCGATATAGGCCGATGACATCAGGGCCTGCATGCGCTGCTCCGCCGATTCGATACGGTAGGCATCGATGACTATGTCCTGGGTGGCGGAGGAGAACCCCAGCATCACCGCCGCCAGGGCCATTGGGGTCAGGCTCTGAACCGGATCGGTAAATGCCATCCACAGAATGGCCAGGATGATGGAGGACTGGGCCAGCAGCATCCAGGCACGGCGACGTCCCAGGACCCTGGTCAACCAGGGGACGGGCATCTTGTCGATGATCGGGGCCCAGACAAACTTAAAGGAGTAGCCGAGGGCGGCCCAACTGAAATAGGTGGCGGTAGAGCGACTTATCTCGGCCTCACGCAGCCACAGCGAGAGGGTGGAAAAGATAAGGAGCAGGGGCAACCCGGCGGAGAAGCCTAGAAACAGCATGGTCAGCACCCGTGGATGGCGATAGGCGCGCAGCGTCTCCAGCCATCCAGTCCGCTCTGTCGTTGTTTCCATTATCCTCCAGCCTGTCTTTGGACGGCAAACCAGAAAAAACCAGTGATGCGACTAAAAGCTACACCACTGGCATATAGGCACAGGTCCCCAAGAACGCCCTGGCAACCTCGATCTAATATCAGGCCAGCTCCGGCCCCAGGATATAATCCACCAACTGAAATCCTTTCGCCTCCAGGGCGTCTTCAATATCCTCCATGGTATAGGACGAATTTCCCTCTTCCACCGAGGCGATCACACCGGTGGCATTGCGAAAGGCCTCATGTCCGTCCAGATCATCCGGGACCTTTACCAAACGAATCTTACCAAACTCTCCGCTTGGCAAGAGCAACAGTTTTTCACCCATAACCCTCTCCTAAACAAAACATACTAGGCCATGATGGCGCCTTATACTTCAGTTTACCCAAGTAATGCCGTTCAATGCCTTGACGCGGCTCAATATAATCAACCCTATTCCCACCCGGGCCCGGATTGGGCAACAATTGATTAACCCTTGTAGCGACGGCGGATAATGTCTATCCTCCCCCGGCAATTACCCCATCCAAACCAAGCGGGTTCGCATACCTGTGCAAGATATGGATGGGTGGGCAACAAGCAGGCCAGGACGATCTGTTTGCTGCCAAGTTAATAGAAATCAGGAGAAAAAACATGTCCAACCCAGAACAGAAAACCACCTTCATCTTCCCCGGTCAGGGCTCACAATATCCAGGTATAGGCAGCGACCTGCATGCCGAGTTCGAATCCGTGCGACTGGTCTATCAGGAGGCCTGCGACGTCCTGGGTTATGACATGGCGGACCTCTCCTTCAACGACCCGAATGATCAGGTGAACCTGACCCGCTACACCCAGCCGGTGTTGCTCACCCACCATATCGCCTGCCTTACCCTATACCGCGAACTGGCGGATGAGCCGTTGCAACCCACAGCGGCGGCCGGGCACAGCCTGGGTGAATATTCCGCCCTGGTAGCGGCGGAATCCCTCAGCTTCGCCGACGCCCTGCGCCTGGTATCCAAACGCGGGGAGCTGATGGGGACCTACGGCGAAGGAGAGATGCTGGCCCTGACCGTAGACCTGGAGACGGCAAAACCGCTGTCGGACAAACACTACTGCGGCATCGCCGGTCTCAATCTGCCGGATCAGACCGTGGTCGGTGGCGCCGGGCCTGACCTGGATGCCCTGGCCGCAGAGATGGCCGAACTATATCCCAAGAAGAAGGCGGTAAGACTCAAGACAGAGGGGGCCTTCCATACCTATTATATGGTGGAGGCCGCCCGCCGTTTTCGCGAAGAACTGAGCCAGGTCGAATTCGCCAGCCCCAGGATCAAGGTGCCCTCCAACTTCACCGGCGACTTCCATACAGATGACGCCGACAGCATCCGCTCCCGGCTGTTCTTTCAACTGTTCCATCCGGTAAACTGGGTGGGATGCATGCAGAGCATCCTGGATGACGGCGTCGATCTGTTCATAGAGTTCGGCGGCGGCATCGGCAGCGGCGAAGGTCCGGAAGAGAAGCGCCCCAATCTGGAGGGCATCATCAAGAAATTCACCCGCAGGGCCGATCCCAGACCTGAATACCAATCCGCCATCAACCTGGCATCCATCAAAGAGGCCGCGGGGTTAGGGTAAGGATACTTCAGAGGAGAGGAATGCCAAAAATCAGGACATGGATTCTCGCCGCAGCCCTGCTTGGGGTTGTTCTGAGCGCCCCCGCATCAGCCTACAAAAAACCGGTCGGCGAGTATTTCAATATCCTGCCGCTGTTCTGGTCCAAGGTCTATGCCAATGGCGGCGAGACCCTCTACTGCGGCCGCAGATTCGGTGCGCACAAGGGTAAGGACATCAATATAGAACACGTATTCCCAATGAACTGGGCCCTGAAAAAATTTGGTTGCCGCGACCGTGAGCAGTGCCGTCGCATAAGCCCAGGGTTTAATAAGGTCGAGTCAGACATGCACAACCTCTATCCCGCCATTGGAAAGATAAACCAGGCACGCAGCAGCCATGCCTTCGGCATGATTGCTGGAGAGAGGCGCGACTTCGGCAGGTGCGACTTTGAGATCGACAGATACAGACGCCGTGTAGAACCACGCCCCGCCAGCCGTGGCAATATCGCGCGGGCCATGTTCTACATGCAGCAAAAATATGGCCTGACTATCTTCAAACAGCAGGCAGCCCTGTTAAAACGGTGGCACCGGGAAGACCCACCCGACGCTGAGGAGAGGCGGCGCAATAACGCCATCGAAAAGGTTCAGGGTAGCAGAAACCGTTTTATCGACCGGCCCGGTTTGGTAAATCAGCTTAATTTTTAGAGTATCTCCAGGACACTCTCAGGCGGGCGGCCAATCGCAGCAGCCGCGTTATCAACCACTACGATTGGACGCTCTATCAGGATTGGGTTCTGCAGCATCAAATCGATCCACTCCCCATCACTGCGATCATCCTGCGGCGACAAACCAAGATCTTTTGCCACCGACTCACCAAAACGAATGATCTCCGCAGGTCTCTTGCCCAGTAGCTGCAGAATCCTGACAAGCTCCTGTTTGGATGGCGGCGTGTCCAGGTAGGTCTGAATTACAGGCTCCACACCCTCGCCTTTGATCAACTCCAGAGTTGCGCGACTCTTGCTGCAGCGGGGATTGTGATATATGACGGTTTCCATCTATTTACCTCTCTTATCTATCTTAGGGCCGTCCAAGGGCGCAATCTCATCAAACCCCGTAATTTGCCTGCACCCAATCTGCCCAGCGGATCAGGGCGGCCGGCATCTATCCACCCCTGACTCAGTTTATTCAGATCGATACCCATGATTTCGCCCCTAACAATCCACCACGACCAGGGGTACCAGCATCTCATTCGGTGTCACACCGCCATGCACACCTATATGCCGCTTCGGTTTCTCTCCCAGCACCCGGTCCCGGATCTTGAAACCGGGTTTCATGACCATGGCATAGTGTCCTATCCTGGATGCCAGCTGCGGATGGGGCTCCCCCAGACCAAACCAGCCCTGCTCGATCAGATCTGAACTCCTGTGCAGCTCTGCCGCATGGGACAGCTCCGATGCCACATACTGCCGGAAGCGGTCGACTTTATCCGGATGTACATAGCAGAAGGCAAAGCGTTGCTCTCCGCACAGGGGCAGCACCAGGGTCTCAACCAATTCGGGGTGATCCGCCATCTGTATCACGCCGCTTGAGGGGATATCGATAAAGCCGTGGTCGGCGGTGACGATGATCTTAGTGTCTGTCCCCTGCAGGCCCTGAACAAACTTTCCGAAGGCCTCATCCAGTTCGGCAAAGTGCTGCGCCACATCCTTACTGCCTATCCCCTTGGAGTGCGCCAGGCTATCGAACTCGGGCCAATAGGCGTAGACATAGTTACGTTCGTTCCGGCTGCTGGCCGCAGCCCGGATCACATCGAAAAGGTCCGCAAGGCCAGAAAATTTCCAGATCTCGGCCCCATCGTGAAATGCCACATTGAATTCAGACTCTGCAATCCTGTCCGGCATCACCACATGTTTTCCGGTATGTATGCGCTCAAATATTGATTCGCATCCGGAAAGCATGCCGGGATGAAAATCCTGCTGCCCCAGGCTACAGCCGCCATGCCGCGGCTGGAACGGCAGGATGGCCAGGACACTCCCCAATTCACGGAACCAGGTGAACCAGCCGGTCAGACCATGCTGCTGGGGGGCCACTCCGGTGAGAAAGGTCGGGACTGCGGCGGAGGTAGTGGAAGGACATACCGAGGTAAGGCTGGATCTAAGGTGGGCATGCAGATGACTTCCCGCGCCAGGTCCGGACAGATAATCGTGCCCCAGACCATCCACCACCAGCAAGATCACATTCCTGCTCTGCCGCAACTCAGTCACAGGCAGGGCATTCGCAGGCCCATAACAACCGAAGTCTGATCCCATTCCCCTCTCTATGGAGGACATGAGATTGACAATACTGCCACCACGATAATCAGGAAAAAGCATAAATCACTCTATATTCACCGGAAGGCGCTGACAGTGGTCAGGAACTATTTCCCGATCTCTCGAGCCAAGCATACAGTCAAACCAAATCCCTTAAGAGATCACCTCAATCAACTCAAGTTCAAAGTTGAGGTTATGTCCTGCCATGGGGTGATTTCCATCCAAGATGGCATCTTCCGGCGTCACATCTATCACCGTCAGGATCATAGGTGCTCCACCGGCATCCACCTGAAAGCGCATACCTATCTCGACCTCAACATCCTGCGGCAACTGATCCATTGGAACCACATGCACCAACTCCTCAAGACGTTCGCCATAGGCATCGGCACAAGGTATATGGATCTTCTTGCTGTCTCCAACCTGCATGCCTTCAATCCCGCGCTCAAAGCCGGGGATCACCTCCCCATTCCCCAGGGTCACCTCCAGCGGATCTCTTCCGACCGAGGAATCAAATTGAGTGCCATCGTCCAGGGTGCCTGTATAGTGGACTTTAACGGTGTCGCCGTTCTTTGCTTGTGTCATATTGGATATCCTTTGGTTGAGCCAGGTGAGTAAAGTTATGTCGCTCAATATCTCACTGGTAAGGTTTTACCTAGCATCTTTGATTACAGCCCTTTTATTCTCTCAAATGGGGCAGAAATATTCAGCCGGAATTTATCTTTCCTGTACAGATGACACTATATTCTCTAAGGTCTTATATTTTCGTCGTCCCCGCGCAGGCGGAGATCCAGTTTTGAATCCTGGTCCTGTACCTACGCTATGCTCCGCCAGGAATGACGACTTAAACAAATATCCTCTTACATTATGCCAAGCAAAAAGAACCGCAAACGGGCAAGAGACCAGGCGCTGCTGCGCTATGAGAAACAGCGTCGGCGCAATCTGCTGGCCCAGCCCGGCATACACGATTTCATCATTGTCCTGGATAGCCTCAAGGCCGGGTTTAACATCCCCAAGATCCTGCGCAGCGCAGAGATATTCGGTGCTCATGAGATACACCTGGTGAATATCGAACCATTCGACCCCGCCGCCAGCAAGGGTGCCTTCAAACATGTCCCGGCCCGTTTTTTCGACTCTTTCGATCAGAGCCACCAGAACCTGAGCGAACGGGGCTACACCATGTTCACCCTGGAGGCGGACCGGGGTGAGCGCCTGATGGATGCCGCAATCCCTGCCAGGAGCGCATTCATATTCGGCCATGAGGAGTTTGGTCTCAGTTTCGATCCGAACGACTACCCGGATATCCAGGGGCTCTCCATCCCCCAGTACGGTCAGATAGAGAGCCTGAACGTAAGCGTCGCTGCATCCATAGTCATGTACGAATACATCAGGCAGAGATGATCTGCGGTAACAGCTCTCCAGATCTCCCCATGAGGCTGATATCCACTTGATCACTGATGGCGGTAGGCTCCAGATTGATCTCCACCACCCGTGCGCCTGACCTTTTCGCCACCAGGGGCAGAGTGGCCGCTGGATGCACCAGGGCCGAGGTGCCGACCACCAGGAACAGATCGGCCTGTTCAGAAGCGGTCCAGGCCTGTTCCAGTACAGCTGCCTGCAGGGACTCTCCGAACCAGACGATATTGGGGCGCAGCAGGGACCTGCATTCACACCTTGGAGGGATCTCGCTCAATGGTACCTGCCGGTTCACGCAGGTGTAATCACAATCGGTACAACGCAACTCCCAGATATCGCCGTGCAACTTCAGAGGATGTCTGGAACCGGCCAGGTCATGCAGGCCATCCACGTTCTGGGTGATCAGGGTAAAATCTGGAGTACGCCTTTCCAGCTCAACCAGGGCCAGATGGCCGGGATTGGGTCTGGTCTGAGCCACCTTCGCCCGGCGCCAGTCATACCACTCCCAAACCAGCTTCGGATCTCTCCTGAAGGCCTCTGGCGTAGCCAGGTCCTCCGCCCGGAAGTTGCGCCAGAGCCCATCACTGCCACGAAAGGTGGGTACACCGCTTTCGGCGGATATGCCAGCGCCGGTCAGGACGACCAGGTGTTTTGATCCTTGTATCCAAGAACTAACTCTGGAGATAGGGTCAGATGATTGCATGGGATGACACTCCTGCGTCAGTAGGTCATTATGACTCTGCCACAGGATGTTTCCAACTGTCGACTAAAGCACATTTCCGCAGACGAAATTACACCCGCTTGATCTCCCGGAAAACCTGCCCCTCTACAATTTGATTATCCAGACTGCTACGTCCTAATACTTGATATAGCCCTTCAGGAAGAACCCATCAAACCCAAGATCGGTTGTATCCGTATTCGAGAGCTGGCTATCGACATCATCGCCATACTGCCGCACCGTCGCCATATTAAACCAGTTCTGCCATTCATACCCAAACTGACCACCCACCAACATGCCATTGCTAAGTTCACGTGAATACTCAACCCCTGCCAGCATCTCTACCACAGGCACTACCCGGTTCTCGGATGAATCTACATCTACTCGAGTAGTCTGAACTCCTGTTGTTTGTGTATCAATTTGTTTCAGAGACATATCAAAGTTGCCGATCAGAACAGATCCGGACAGTGCGCCAAACAGAGTAAAGCCATTGCCTGCCTGCCAATCAACCCCGAGCCCAACCTTAGGACCCAGTCCGCTGAAGCTATTTTCATAGGTGATATCTGCTGTTCTGCGCAAAGCAGCAACCGTCTGTGTATAAAAGATATCCATGCCTTGGTCTATGTTGGCATATCGCAGACCACCATCAAGCCGCAGACCAAGAGCATTATTACCCCCAAATCTCTTGCCTACCGTAAAATCGAAAACATCCGCATCAATATCGTAACTTGCATTTGCAATATCAACGTCATTATCGTCAATAACAGAATTTGCATGTAGCCATATACCCCAAAGATCATCTCCCGTGGCAGAATTATTCACCGATGAACTCTCACTGGTTGCAAGATGGGTATACTGCGCAGCCAGATCAACACCATTGCCAAAGTCATAGCCAAAGCTTAGCCGTACCCCCGTATCAAAACCCGGATCGACGCTCTTATATTCCCCAGCAACAGAGTCGGGACCTGAGTGGCCCGGATCCACAATCACATAATCCAGACCGGAGCGGGACGGACGCATATACACCATCCCGAGGGATGCGCTAGGACCTGGTCTGGGATTGTTGGTCGGAGCCCACCCATAGTCTGCATCTTCCTTTGATTTAGCAACGGTGGTCCGATTTGCCTTGACCCGCGCCAGTTCTTTCTTGGCCCTTGCGGCATCCGCTTTTGCCACAGCCGCCTCTGCCTTAGCATTGTTGGCCTCGGCTTCCACCTTGTCTATCTTTTTAACCGCAGCATCCAGCTTTTTGTTCATCTCGGTAAGGAGCTTGGTCAGCTCTGCATTACTCATCTCTTTTGCCATAGTGAAGCCCGGCAATACCAATAAAAGGGATACGGTAGTTGCGCATAAGCTGGCTCTTATTTTTGATTTCATGGCTGACCCTTAATTTTAATTAATATGTTTCACAACGTTATGTGGGACATCTTACGTAACAAGTAGATATCCAAAGTGACTTAAGCCCTGACAATAACTGATGGTGACATGCTCTAACGATCAGAGCTCAACGGACGTACACCCTTGGTCTCAAACCAGTGTTGAAAACGCGAACCACCGCCATGCTTCAACTCATTGAGACGGAACTTCATGACGTCACCGATGCTGACAATACCCACCAGTTTGCCGCCATCTACCACCGGCAGGTGCCGCATATTCAATTTGCTCATCTGGGTCCTTACCGAGTCCACGCTGCTGTCAGATGAACAGACCATGACATTGGTGCGCATTATCTCGGATACCGTCTGGTTGACCGCATCCGCACCATGGATACATATGGCCTTGACCAACGATCGCTCGTTCACTAAACCCAGGATCTCATCACCTTCCATGACCAGAACAGATCCGATCTTCTTTTCAGTAAGGATCTTGGCCACCTCTTCAACAGAAATATCGGGACCAACAGTTTCTACCTGACCGCCCTTATTGGCCAGTATGGTTCTTATGTCCATTACATGCCCCTTGGCAAATATGTATCAATAACGGAGATGATTGCGTACCATTGCCGTCAAATTACGCCGGCCTGTCAAAATTATAGCAGCCCGGTCAAACGGCCTCGGATGGACGGCGATTATAGCGGCTTGCAGGCAGATATTTAATAGAAGATTGAGATACAGATGTTATATCGGCAAAATCTATTGCTGGGGGCAATACTAATCGTAGCCTCCGAGGCTATGTTCGCCTCCATGGGCGCCTGCGTCAAAGAGCTCTCTGCCACCCTTCCCAATGAGATGGCGGTCTTTTTCCGCAATCTGTTTGCTTTAATCCTGCTGTCTCCCCTGATCATGCGCTCCCGCGCATCCCTACTCCAAACCGGAATTATACGACTACATCTGCTCAGGGCGATCGCTGGAATTTCCGCCATGTACTGTTTCTTCTATGCCCTGGGTAACCTGCAGCTTGCGGATGGCATGCTGCTGAAGATGACCGCGCCACTTTTCATGCCCTTGATTGCCTGGTCCTGGCTGGGGGAGAGGGCGAGACGCCTCACACTCCTGGCCATACCGGTGGGCTTCGTCGGGGTGGCGTTCGTCCTCTCGCCGGATGGGGAGTTCAGCTGGGTCGCGCTTATCGGTCTCCTGGGTGGGGCGCTGGCCGCACTGGCCAAGGTTACGGTCAGGCGTCTCGGCCACAGTGAACCAACAAGCAGAGTGGTCAGCTACTTCGCCCTGTTCGCCACCCCCATATCCGTCATACCCCTGTTCTGGGCCTGGCAGACCCCAGGTCCTAGGGAGATTGGGCTGGGTTTCCTGATCGGTATCCTCGGGGTAATCGGACAGTTTCTGCTCAGTCGTGGCTATGCGGTGGCATCGGCCTCCAATGCCAGTCCATTCACCTACTTCTCTGTGATCTTTGGCGCAACCTATGGATATATCTTCTGGGGTGAAACCCTCAGCACCACCTTCGTTATCGGGGCCATGCTTATTGCCCTGGCCGGCATCATGGCGCTGCGCGGCGGACGTATGGATACAGATCAGGAGATTTAGGCAAATATAACCGGTCCACAAGTGATATATAAAAGCCAGCCGCAACTTTTCGCAAATACATTCAAGGCATTTCCTCAATGATGTCCACGCAGAAGCATGGAAACCAAGTTTATTTATGTCACCCTCACTCCAAATCTCTCCCTCATCAAGAGTTGGGCCATTGCTCCCACGGTTAAATCACAGGTTGCAGAAGTGTATGTTTATTCGTGTCTTTTTGCGTTTATTCGCACGCATTCGCGGCTAATCTTTTTCGCCCTAGGGACATAGCTCCGATACACGCGATCGAGCCGCGGGACAAAATGAGGCATGCACGCGGGAAACCATCTATAATTGCCCCCTTTTTTGATTTAGAGTCTCCCCATGAGCAGCCGCAACTACAAGACGACCCAGATCCTGGACCTACTGAAAGAACGCATCCTTATCCTGGATGGGGCCATGGGCACCATGATCCAGAGGCAAGGCCTGGACGAGGCCGACTTCCGCGGCACAAGATTCGCCGACTGGCACTGCGACCTCAAGGGCAACAATGATCTCCTGGTCCTCACCAGGCCGGATCTCATTCAAGGCATCCATGAGGAGTATCTGGATGCCGGCGCCGATATCCTGGAGACCAACAGCTTCAACGCCACCAGCGTCTCCATGGCCGACTACGGCATGGAGGAACTGGTCTACGAGATCAATGTGGAGGCCGCCCGGCTGGCGCGCAGAGCTGCAGATAAATATACGACCGAGACAAAACCACGTTTTGTGGCCGGGGTACTCGGCCCCACCAGTAAGACCGCATCCATGTCCGTGGATGTAGACGACCCGGCCTCGCGGCCCATCTCCTTCGAGCAGTTAGTAACCGCTTACACCGAGTCCACCCTCGGCCTTATCGAGGGCGGGGTCGACATCATCCTGATCGAGACCATCTTTGACGCCCTCAACGCCAAGGCCGCCATCTTTGCGGTACAGGGGGTGTTTGAACAACAGGGTTATGAACTGCCCATCATGATCTCTGGCACCATCGCCGATGAGTCCGGCACCATTCTGGGCCAGAATATCGAGGCCTTCTACAACACCCTGCGCCACGCCAACCCCATCTCCATAGGCATGAACTGCGCCATGGGGCCGGAGAAGCTGCGCCCCTATATCGAGGAGATGAGTCGCATCTCCCAGTTTCCGGTCTCGGCCCACCCCAACGCAGGGCTGCCCAATGAGTTTGGACAATACGACCTGGGGGCGGATGAGATGGCCAATCAGGTCGCCGAGTGGGCCAGGAGCGGCTTTCTAAACATCATCGGCGGATGCTGCGGTTCCATGCCGAATCACATCCGCGCCATCGCCGAAACGGTGGCCGATTATACGCCGCGCCAACTGCCACAGATCCAACCAGCCTGCCGCCTGGCCGGCCTGGAGCCACTGAACATCACGGCCGAGTCGCTATTCGTGAACGTGGGTGAACGTGCCAACGTGACCGGATCCGCCCGCTTCAAGCGCCTGATCATGGAGGGGGAATACGAACAGGCCCTGGAGGTATGCCAGCAGCAGGTGGAGGATGGGGCCCAGGTCATCGATGTGAATATGGACGAGGCCATGCTCGATTCCCAGGCCGCCATGCAGCGCTATCTGCGCCTGACCACATCCGAGCCGGATATCGCACGGGTGCCGGTGATGGTCGACTCCTCCAAGTGGGAGGTGTTGGAGACCGGCCTGCGCTCGCTCCAGGGCAAGGGGATCGTCAACTCCATCTCCCTAAAGGAGGGAGAGGAGAAGTTTGTCGCCCAGGCCCGTTTGATCAAACGCTACGGCGCGGCTGCCGTGGTAATGGCCTTTGACGAAGAGGGTCAGGCCGACACCCAGGAACGCAAGGTGGAGATATGCGTCCGGGCCTACCGCATCCTGACCGAGGAGGTGGGATTCCCGCCCGAAGACATCATCTTCGACCCAAATGTCTTCGCCGTCGCCACCGGCATCGAAGAGCACAACAACTACGGCGTGGACTTCATCGAGGCAACGCGCCGGATCAAGCAGGCCTGCCCCCAGGCCCTGATCTCCGGGGGTATCTCCAACGTATCATTCTCCTTCCGCGGCAACAATCCCGTACGCGAGGCCATCCACTCGGTATTCCTGTTCCACGCCATCGACGCCGGACTGGACATGGGCATCGTCAACGCCGGCCAGCTCGCCATCTACGATGATCTACCACAGGAGCTGAGAGAGCGGGTGGAGGCAGTAATACTCAACCGATCTGACGCTGCCACCGACGAACTCCTTAAGATCGCGGACGATTACCGTGAATCCAGCGCCGGTTCCGAGCAGAAAGAGGATAAGGCCTGGCGTCAGTGGCCGGTGGCAAAGAGACTGGAGCACGCCCTGGTCAAGGGTATCACCGAATTTATCGAGGCGGATACGGAAGAGGCGCGACAACAGTCTACGCGCTCCCTGGATGTGATCGAGGGCCCCCTGATGGACGGCATGAATGTGGTGGGCGACCTGTTCGGTGCCGGCAAGATGTTTCTGCCCCAGGTGGTAAAGTCCGCCCGCGTCATGAAAAGGGCGGTGGCCTGGCTGGAACCATTTATCCAGGAAGAGAAGAAAGAGGCCGGCAGTCAGTCACAGGGCAAGATCCTGATGGCCACGGTGAAGGGTGATGTACACGATATCGGCAAGAACATCGTCACCGTGGTACTGCAGTGCAACAACTACGAGGTGATCGACGCCGGCGTGATGGTGCCCGCCGAGACCATCCTGGAACTGGCCCAGGAACATGAGGTGGACATCATCGGCCTCTCCGGACTGATCACCCCCTCTCTGGACGAGATGGTGCACATGGCCAAGGAGATGGAGCGCCTGGGCATGAGCATACCTCTGCTGGTGGGAGGGGCCACCACATCCCTGATCCACACGGCGGTGAAGATCGCCCCTGAGTATTCGGGACCGGCGGTGCATGTAACCGATGCCTCGCGCACGGTGGGCGTGGCCTCCAACCTGCTCTCAAGCGGACAGAGGACCGCCTACCTTGCACAGATCCGCGAGCAGTATCAGGCCGCACGGGAACGCCGCGCCAGTGCGCAGCAGGGTAGAAACCTGCTCTCCCTGCAGCACGCCAGAGACAACGCCTTTGCCATCGACTGGGACCACTACACCCCTCCGATCCCCAGACGCCCTGGGGTACATGTACTGCCGGACATACCGATCAAGGAGATCATCCCCTACATCGATTGGACCTTCTTCTTCCACGCCTGGGAACTGAAGGGGAGTTACCCCCGCATCCTGGCCGATCCGGAGAAGGGTTACGAGGCCAACAAGCTGTTTGACGATGCCCAGCGCATGCTGGGACAGATCAAGAAACATGGATGGATAAGGGCCGCGGCGGTTATCGGTCTCTTTCCCGCCAACAGTGATGGGGACGATATAGTACTGTTCTCTGACGAGGGCCGTGCAACCGAGCTGGAGCGTTTCCACTTCCTGCGCAAACAGGGCAGACTGCCGGAAGGCAAGTCCAACCTCTGTCTGGCGGACTTTGTCGCCGACAGGGAGAGCGGCAGGCCCGACTACATCGGTGGTTTCGCCTGTACCGCAGGCCTTGATATAGAAAGCAAACTCGCCGAGTTTGAGGCGGCACATGATGACTACAATGCCATCCTGCTCAAGACCCTGTCCGACCGTCTGGCCGAGGCCCTGGCCGAATGGCTGCACCTGCAGGTAAGGAACGACTACTGGGGATACGAGCAGGCCCGGGAGACCACCACCATGTTCCCGGAAGAGGAGGTGGACCTGGAGCCACTGCTCAAGGAGCAATATCAGGGGATACGCCCGGCCATAGGCTACCCCGCCACCCCGGATCACAGTGAAAAGGATATCCTGTGGCGACTGCTGGATGTGGAAAAGAATATCGGCATGTCCCTGACCGAGACCAAGGCCATGCTCCCCACCGCAGCCGTCAGCGGTCTCTATCTGTCACACCCCGATTCCAGTTATTTTGCCGTGGGCAAGATCGACGATATCCAGGTTGCAGACTACGCCCGACGCAAGGGCATGGAGATAGAAGAGGCCCGACGCTGGTTGGCGCCCAATCTCGCCTCCGAACAATAAGGTCATCTTATTGGTGCCTGTCCGGCCAGGCGCAAATGAGCCCCTACGGCTGATATTTGCGCTTATGTCTAAGTACCGAAGCAGGTCTGCATAAATAGATTGCCACACGAATTCAATCAGATACCGCCATCCAGGATGGATTAAGTCACTGTCTATCCTCATTATTTTCATGGAATTTCCCCATAAATAAAACTGCACCAGCCCAAAGATTTTTATTGTGTTACTCAATGCTAAGTATAGGTATGCTCGTAGGTAATATTCTTAACTACTAATAATTATATAATCTACGGAGGAGCATCAGATGCTGACATATGACATCCTGATCATAGGATCTGGCGGTGCCGGTCTCTACGCAGCTCTAGAATCCCGCATGGAAGAGAACCTGCAGGTGGGCGTGCTTACCAAGGTATATCCAACCCGGTCCCATACCGGCGCGGCCCAGGGCGGAGTAAATGCCGCGCTGGCCAATCTGGACACAACCGACACCACACGCGATCACTGGTTCGACACTATTAAGGGTTCTGACTACCTGGCCGACCAGGACGCAGCTGAAATCATGACCAAAGAGGCCCCCATGGTGGTGCGCGAGATGGAGCACTGGGGTTGCCCCTTCTCCCGTACCGATGCCGGCAAGATCGCACAGCGTCCCTTTGGCGGCGCATCCAAGCCACGCGCCTGTTACTCTGCCGACAAGGTGGGGCACGTCATGCTGCACACCCTGTATGAGCAGGGTATACGTCACGGGGTAAACTTTCTCAACGAATGGATGGTGCTCTCCCTGCTGCACAATGGTGAGCGCTGTCAGGGTGTGACCGCCCTGGATATCCAGACCGGACGCATCCACACCATACAGGCCAAGGCCGTTATCCTGGCCACCGGTGGCCATGGACGCATCTACTGGACCCGCACCTCCAATGCCCTGGGCAACACCGGCGACGGCACCGCCATCGCCTATCGCGCCGGACTCCCGGTAAAAGATATGGAGTTCATCCAGTTTCATCCCACCGGACTGCGCCGTACCGGCATCCTGGTCTCTGAAGGTGCCCGCGGTGAGGGTGGATACCTGCTGAACGGCATCGGTGAGCGTTTTATGAGCCGCTACGCCCCGGAGAAGATGGAACTTGGTCCCCGTGACCTGGTCTCCCGCTCCATCGAGACCGAGGTGCGTGAAGGACGGGGCGGACCCGAGGGCGAGGTCTTTCTGGACCTGACCCATCTGGGGGCAGATCGCATCAATGAGCGCCTCCCCCAGATCCGTGAGCTGTGCATCGAATTCGAGGGCGTGGACCCGATCTCAGAGTACATACCCATCAAGCCCACCGCCCACTACTCCATGGGCGGCATCCACACCGACCTGAACGGCCAGACACCCATCAATGGGATATACGCCGCAGGCGAGGCCGGATGTGTTTCCGTACACGGCGCCAACCGTCTGGGCGGCAACTCTCTCCTGGATATCCTGGTATTTGGCCGCCGCGCCGGACGCCATGCCCTGGAGTACGCCAAGAGTACTGAATTTGAGCCGGTCACAGATGAGCAGGCCCAGGCAGATGAGAAGATGATTGCAGATATGCTGGAGGGTGACAGCGACGTGACCATACCGGATATCCGCCGCGCCATGGGTAACCTGATGGCCGATAAGGTGGGGGTCTATCGGAATGAAGGCGATCTGCGACAGGCCGAGTCGGAACTCGCAGAGCTGCAGGAGAAGTTCAAAAACGTACGCATCGGCGACAAGACCAAGGCCTTCAACACCGCACTGGTCTCCGCACTGGAACTGAAGAACATGCTGGATCTCGCAGAGACCGTCACCGCAGGCGCCCTGGCGCGCACCGAGTCCCGCGGGGCCCACTGGCGCGAGGATCACCCTGAGCGCAACGACACGGATTGGCTGCAACACACGATCGCGGTACAGGGCAGTGACGGCAAACCAGAGCTGGAGTTTGAGCCGGTGACTATCACCGAGTTCAAACCAGAAGCACGCACCTACTAAGGAGTATTGGCATGATTGATAAAATCTCACCCGATCGTAAGACGATTCTGGCCAATATACGCATCCAGCGTTTTAATCCTGGCCGTGATAAATCACCTTACTTTGATAATTTTAAGATCAACGTCGAGACCGGTATGACCGTGTTGGAGGCGCTGCGTCTGATCAAGAACACGCAGGACCCGTCCCTCACCTTCCGTTCATTTTGCCGCTCCAAGATCTGCGGCTCCTGTTCGGTGCGCATCAACAATAAGCCGGTTCTGGCCTGCAGCACCCAGTTGCTGCCCATACTGGAAGACTTCAAACAGGAGTCCGTGATAATCCAACCGCTCAAGAACATGCCTCTGGTGCGTGATCTGGTGGTAGACCTGGATCCTGTGATCGAGAAGCTTTCCAAGATGCACCCCTACCTCATGGAGAACAAGGAGCGTATCCCTGAGACCCTGGAGCAGGAATCCCTCATGTCAAAGAAGGAGTTTGCCCGTTTCGACTACATAACGGACTGCATCCTTTGTGGATCATGCTACTCCGCCTGCTCAGCCGTTTTCGCGGATCGAGGCTACGCCGGACCCCTTACCCTGGGCAAGGCCTACCGTTTCTCAGCCGACGTTCGGGACGACTTCAAGGGCGAACGTATGCAGGCGGCAGTGGACCAGGGGCTATGGTCCTGTGCCCAGTGCCGCAAGTGTATAAACGTCTGCCCGAAAGATACCCGTCCGGCCATATCCATCCAGCGCCTGCGCAAGATGTCTATCGACGACGGAATCCATGACACCAAAGGCTCACGCCGCGCCAAGGCCTATACCGACGATGTCTCACGCTATGGCCAGGTCAACAAGCCCATGCTGCCGGTTATCGTCAACGGACCCAAGGGCTGGGCCGCGATAGAAGCTGCGGATAACTTCCTGAAGAAACACGGTATGGTTCCGGAGCGACAGGTTTGTATGTTGCAAGGCCAAACCAGCACTCAAAAGATCTATGACAAGGTAAAAGAGCTTGAGGCCAGAGGAGAGAATAAGACATGAATGACGGTAAACTACACTACGGCTTCTACTCCGGCTGCTGTTTCCAGGGTGCAGATGCCCGCTTCTTCGAGATATTGCAGGATGTATTTGAGAAGGTAGATGTCGAACTGCATCTGATAGATGAGGCCGTCTGTTGCGGCTCCGGTGTGATAGAGGAGCGATCAGAACTCACCTCTCTCGCGGTCAATGCCAAAAACATGGCCCATGCAGAGGCCATGGGGATGCCACTCTACACTCCATGCTCCACCTGCTTCAACGTGATATCCAATGCCAAAAAGCGCATGCAGGAGAGCCCGGAGCTGCACAAACAGGTAAATGAGATCCTGGCGGAACAGGGCCTGGAATATAAAGGCGAATGCCGGATCACCCACACCCTCTGGGTGATCGCGCAAGACGTAGGTCTGGACCGGCTGAAACAGTCCATAACCAATCCCCTTAACGGTCTGCGCGTGGCCTCGTACTATGGATGTCACACCCGCAACCCTGCCGATATCCAGGGCTATGAGTCTTCCAACAACCCTACATCGCTGGAAGATGTCCTGAGGGTCTTGGGTGTGGAGATCGTTGACTTTGATACCAAAGACGACTGCTGCGGATACCATCTGGCATGGCCCAACAACGAACTCAATATGAAGATGACCAGCAACGTCCTGGCCGGCGCCCATAATAAGGACGTAGACCTGTTGGTCACCTCGTGTCCGCTCTGCTTTAAGAGCATGGACGGCTCCCAGGCCAAGGCCCTGGCCCAGACCGGCCAGAAATTTCAGCTGCCGGTACTATTCCTGCCGGAACTGGTGGGCCTGGCATGCGGGATGACGGCGCAGGATATGAAGTTGCAGTTCCATGGCGTGCCGGTTAATATCAGGCTATAGCCAAGGACAATAATAAATATTAAAGGGCTGCTCGTTTTGGCCCTGAGAGGAGGGATAAATGATGAACGATATACTACATGATGGACCACATGGGGCCTTCACCGGAATGAGTCTGGTGGAAAATCCGGAAATTCCAGAAAAGGCGCCAAGGATGCAGTTGAGTAACAAGGTCGATGTATCGCAGGAGTTCCGAGAGGAGTTCGATGCCTGGTTGCTGAAAAAATTTGGTGCCGACCGGGTTGTCTGCATGATCGACGGAAAGCTGGTGACAAACCCGGCAAATGCGGCGCGATTTGCGCGGCCTAAATAGCTTCTAGCGATCAACAATAAAAACGGCGGGCTAAGCCCGCCGTTTTTTTCGCCTATATCCCGCGCTATCTACGCAGATAGGAGAAGCTTGGGTCCGGACGTCCTACGAAGCAGGACTTATTGAATCCGTAGTGCTTAATAACGGCGAGAGACTTTCTGGCCTCACCCTCTTTACCTGCAAAATCAAACATCATGTGGTTGCCGTCTACGATCTTCCAGCGCCCATTGATACGCTTAACCTGGGTGTTGGCGGTATTGAAGCCAACACAATCCTCACCCGGAGTTGCGCCCAGTGGGGCATGGTTGCCGCGCTTCATATAGGTAAATGATGGTCCTGGACGCCCCACATAGCAGGATTGGTCCAGATGATAGTGCTTGATTACCTGCAGCGCCCTTATCGCTTCGTTCTTTTTACCACCGAAATCAAATAACCAGTGGCTCCCGTCCACGATCTTCCAATTCCCATTTATGTGTTTCACCTGGGCATTGGCGGCACTAAACCCAATGCAGTCCTCGTTCAGCGATACGGGCGGAGAAGGTATTGGGGCAGGAGCAGGGCCCGGGGCCGGATTGTATCCGACTCTGGTCCAGCGGGATCCGCCGAACCCGCCGGTCTTGTGCTCCGCCACCAGCACGTTTCCGCTGTGTCGTATCTTGAGCCTGAGCGCTCCGCGTCCCATCACATGTCCTTTGGGCACATCAACCCACTTGCCCTGAATGGTATCTCCATGGATCTCACCCTGATATACATTGGACCAGGCCGGATTGTTCTTTGAGAGCTCACCATACCAATTGAGTTTGTTTCCTGATTGCCTCAGGTAATAGGTACCGTGATCATCCGACCTCCAGACGCCGGTCAGGTCGGCCCAGGCGATGGCAGGAACACTTAACAGTAAAAGACATAAAATCTGTATTCGCTTAAACATTTCTTTTCTCCCTTGTGGCTTAAGTTTGTGCGGCGATCATCTACAGCCATGATCGACATAATATGAAAAACGCCTACAAATGAATTCCATTTACTTATCAAAATCCATATATCACGTCTTCTGATTGTTATTTTCTATCTTGCTTGCTGAATGGTTCCTGAATAATTGCAAAATAATCTAAGCGCTATTTGTCACAACTAAAGAAAGATATCTAGTTATGATATGGGATACTTAGTTCATGTACCGCATCCACCATGACCCCGGCATTTTCGGGGTCTACATTTGGATGTATTCCATGACCAAGATTGAACACATGGCCTGGTCCACGGCCATAACTATTGAGTACCCGTCCCACCTCTTCGCGAATACGCTCAGGAGATGAGTAGAGTATACATGGGTCCAGGTTGCCCTGTAGCGCAACCTTGTCCTGTACTTGCACCCGCGCGTCGGACAGATCAGTGGTCCAGTCCACGCCCAGGGCATCGCAACCGGTCGCGGCCATCTGCTTCAACCACTGGCCGCCGTTTTTGGTAAACAGGATAACCGGCACCCTGCGACCTTCGCTCTCGCGGGTCAGACCGCTTAGGATCCTCTCCATATAGGCCAGAGAAAATATCTCATAATCGCGCGGACTGAGAACACCGCCCCAGGTATCAAAGATCATTACCGCCTGGGCGCCTGCCGCAATCTGCCCATTGAGATAGCCGGCCACCGCGTCGGCCAGTTTACCCAGTAGCATGTGCATCAGATCCGGGCGATCAAACATCATACCCTTGACCTTGGCAAAATTTTTGGTGGTTCCACCCTCTACCATATAGGTGGCCAGGGTCCAGGGACTACCGGAAAAACCGATCAATGGCACACGCCCATCCAGTTCCCTGCGGATGGTACGCACCGCATCCATAACATAGCCCAGATCATCTTCCGGGTCTGGGATCCCCAGGGCCGCAACTGCCGCCTCATCCTGAACCGGACTTTCAAAACATGGGCCTTCCCCTTCGCTGAAGTAGAGGCCGAGACCCATGGCATCAGGGATAGTAAGGATATCGGAAAACAGGATGGCCGCATCCAGTGCAAAGCGGTCCAGCGGCTGGATGGTTACCTCACATGCCAGATCCGGATTCTGACACAGACTCATGAAATCACCCGCCTTGGCGCGTGTTGCCCGATACTCCGGCAGGTAGCGCCCCGCTTGACGCATCATCCAGACCGGGGTCATATCCACAGGCTCGCGCAACAGGGCGCGTAGAAAGCGATCGTTTTTTAGTTCACCCACAGAGGACTTCCCTTGTTAGTTATGCTTAATATCGTTCTAGGGAATTGTACACGGAAAAGCCCGGCGGCTCATCGTAATCCGGAATAAGTAGGCCATATCCAGGACAGGCTCATACAATGAGCCTGCCCGGTTATCCGGTCTATCTCGGCAGTTGGCTACTACCCATCAGATATGCATCTACCGCATGGGCGCACTGACGCCCTTCACGGATGGCCCAAACCACCAGAGACTGCCCGCGGCGCATATCACCAGCGGCAAAGACCCCATCCACAGAGGTCTTGTAGGCATCAGGGCCCTCGGTGGCCCCCTTGACATTGCCACGACCGTCCAGACTCACACCCAGCTGTTGCAGCATCCCTTCGTGCACCGGATGCAGAAAGCCCATGGCCAGGGTCGCCAGTTCCGCCTTCAATTCAAATTCGGAACCCTCAACCTCGGTCATCTTCCAGTTTCCGGACTCATCCTGATTCCACTCCACCTGGGCACAGATGATACCGGTGAGCTTGCCGTTCTCTCCCAGGAATTTCTTGGTGGTTACAGACCACATCCGCTCACAACCCTCTTCATGGGATGAAGAGGTGCGCAGCTTATTGGGCCAGTTCGGCCAGGTCATCTCCTTGTTCTCCTTCTCCGGAGGCTTGGGCAGGATCTCCAACTGGGTCACGGAGAGGGCCCCGTGTCGGTTGGAGGTGCCGATACAGTCAGATCCGGTGTCACCACCACCGATCACCACCACATTCTTGCCCTTGGCGGAGATAAACTCCTCTTCCGGGATATCGTCGCCCTGCACCCGACGGCTGTTGGTGCGCAGGAAGTCCATGGCAAAATGGACGCCATCCAACTCCCGGCCCGGGATAGACAGGTCGCGTGGCTGCTCTGAACCTCCGGTGAGGACGACGGCATCGAACTCCTCCAGCAACTTATCGGCGGTTATATCCACGCCGACATGGGTGTTGGCACGGAACACCACGCCCTCGGTCGCCATCTGGCTCATGCGACGATCGATCACCTTCTTGTCCAGCTTAAAATCAGGTATGCCGTAACGCATCAGACCGCCGATGCGGTTGTTTTTCTCGAACAGGACCACACCGTGACCGGCGCGGGCCAGTTGTTGCGCACAGGCCATTCCGGATGGTCCGGAACCCACTACGGCGACGCTCTTGCCGGTCTTATGCTTGGGGATCTCAGGCCTGATCCAGCCCTCTGCCCAGGCCTTTTCGATGATCGCATGCTCAATGGTCTTGATCGTGACCGGCGCATCTTCCAGATTCAGGGTACAGGCCTCCTGGCAGGGTGCGGGACAGATGCGTCCGGTGAATTCAGGGAAGTTATTGGTGCTGTGCAACACCTCAATGGCGCGCTTCCAATCACCCTTGTAGACCAGATCGTTCCAGTCCGGGATGATGTTGTCCACCGGACAGGCGTTGTGACAAAAGGGGATACCGCAATCCATACAACGTGCGCCCTGTAGGGTCAGGACATCCTCGGTGAGAGGCAGCATGAACTCCTGATAGTTGGTAATCCGATCTGAGATCGGCGCATAGACGCGATCCTGGCGTGGATACTCCATAAAACCTGTCGGCTTGCCCATGATTACTGCTCCCCCTTGGCCAGAGAATCGGCAGCACTCTTCTCCGCTTGTAGTTCAAGCAGGGCGCGACGGTATTCTACCGGCATAACCTTTACAAACTTCGGCAGATAGTCGTCCCAGTTCTCCAGGATCTCCCGGGCCCGGCTGCTATCTGTATAGTGCATGTGATTCTCGATAAGCTGCCTCAGCCTGACGGCGTCGTGGCGCGTCATATCATGGCTGACATCCACCCTGCCGTGGGTCTCAAGATCGCCCCCCATATGCTCCATCGCCTCCAGGACCTCGTCCTCGGACGCGATCGGCTCCAGCTCCACCATGGAGAGGTTGCAACGCTGGCTAAAGGTACCATCTTCATCCAAGACGTAGGCGATGCCACCGCTCATGCCTGCGGCAAAGTTTCGCCCGGTACTGCCCAGGATAACCGCGATACCTCCGGTCATGTACTCGCAGCCATGGTCACCCACACCCTCGACCACGGCCGTGGCGCCCGAGTTGCGCACACAGAAGCGCTCTCCAGCGACGCCGCGGAAATAACATTCGCCACTGATGGCTCCATAGAGCACGGTGTTGCCAATGATGATGTTCTCTTCCGGTACCAACTTGCTCTCTGCCGGCGGATAGATAACCAGCCGTCCGCCGGAGAGGCCCTTACCTACGTAGTCGTTGCCCTCGCCCGCAAGCTCAATGGTCACGCCCTTGGCCACCCAGGCACCGAAACTCTGCCCTGCGGTGCCCTTGGCCTTGATGTAGATGGTGTCATCCGGGAGACCGGCGTGGCCGTAACGCCTGGCCACCTCGCCCGAGAGCATGGTGCCGAAGGTACGGTTGTAGTTGTATATTGCGGTCTCGATCTTTACCGCCTCGCCCCTTTCCAGGGCCGGCTGGGCCTGTTTGATCATCTCGTGATCCAGGGCCTTCTCCAGCCCATGATCCTGCTGCTCGCAATTGTAGATCGCCACTTCCGGTCCAACCTCCGGCTTATACAGCAGACGGGAATAATCCAGTCCGTGCGCCTTCCAATGGTCGATGGCCTTACGCATCTCCAACCGATCACGCTGACCGATCATCTCTCTGAAGGTGCGGAAGCCAAGTTTCGACATAAGCTGTCTCACCTCTTCCGCAACAAAGAAGAAGTAGTTTATGACATGCTCCGGCTTGCCGGTGAAGCGCTTGCGCAGCTCCGGATCCTGGGTGGCAACACCCACCGGGCAGGTGTTGAGGTGACACTTGCGCATCATGATACAGCCCTCAACGATCAGGGGGGCGGTGGCAAAACCGATCTCGTCCGCACCCAGCAGGGCGGCTATCACCACATCCCGTCCGGTGCGCATACCGCCGTCGGCCTGTACCGCGATACGTCCACGCAGACGGTTCATGACCAGGGTCTGATGGGTCTCCGCCAGACCGATCTCCCAGGGAGATCCGGCATGCTTAATGGAGGTAAGGGGCGAGGCGCCGGTACCACCATCGGCACCGGAGATGGTCACATGATCCGCATGGGCCTTGGAGACACCGGCCGCTACCGTGCCGACACCCACCTCTGAGACCAGCTTCACCGAGATGCGGGCCCTGGGGTTGGCGTTCTTTAGATCGTGAATCAGCTGCGCCAGGTCCTCAATGGAATAGATATCGTGATGCGGCGGTGGCGAAATCAGGCCGACACCCGGAGTGGAGTGGCGCACCCGTGCGATCTGGGCGTTCACCTTGTGTCCCGGCAGCTGTCCACCTTCGCCTGGCTTGGCCCCCTGGGCCATCTTGATCTGGATATCATCGGAGTTCACCAGATACTCCACGGTCACACCGAAACGTCCTGACGCCACCTGCTTGATGGCGGAGCGTCTGGGGTTGATCGTCCCATCTTCCAGCGGGTTGAAGCGCTCCGGCTCCTCTCCACCTTCACCGGTGTTGGACTTGCCGCCGATCTTGTTCATGGCCATGGCCAGGGTGGAGTGTGCCTCCATGGAGATAGAGCCAAAGGACATGGCCCCGGTGGCAAACCTCTTTACTATCTCTGATGCCGGTTCCACCTCTTCCAGCGGCACCGGATCCATGGCCCACTTGAACTCGAACAACCCGCGCAGGGTCAGCAGTCTCTCGTTCTGCTCATTTATCAGACGGGAGAACTCCGCAAAGGTCTTGGCATCGTTGGCCTTGGTGGCATGCTGCAGCTTGGAGATGGTGTCTGCGGTCCAGATGTGATCCTCTCCACGCAGACGATGGGCATAGTCCCCACCCACATCCAGGGCGTTGCGATATATTGGCGCATCGCCGAAGGCGTTACGGTGCCAGCGTACGGCCTCTTCCGCTATTTCCTGCAGACCGACACCCTCGATGGTGGAGGCGGTTCCGGTAAAGTACTTTTCCACCACATCTGATGACAACCCTACGGCATCGAAGATCTGGGCGCCACAATAGGACTGATAGGTGGAGATGCCCATCTTGGACATGACCTTGAGCAGACCCTTGCCCACGGCCTTTTTGTAGCGCATCAATACATCTCTTTCGCTCACCTCTTCCGGCAGCTTGTGCCGCAGCTTGGCGATGGTATCCAGCGCCACGTAGGGATTGATGGCCTCTGCACCATAGCCCGCCAATACAGCGAAGTGATGCACCTCACGGGCGGCGCCGGTCTCCACCACCAGGCCGGATGACGTACGCAGTCCGGTGCGCACCAGGTGATGATGCACCGCTGCCGTTGCCAGCAGCACAGGTATGGCTATGTGATCCGCATCCATGTTGCGATCGGACAGGATCAGGATATTGTAGCCCTCACGTACGGCCTTCTCAGCGGTCTCACACAGGTGGTTGAGCGCAGGCTCCAGACCCTCCGCACCCTGATCTGCCGGATAGCAGATACTGGCGGTAAAGGTACGGAAGGCACCTTTGGTCAGGGCATCGATACAACGCACCCGCGCCAGACTGGTGTTGGTAATCAGAGGACTGGTCACCTCCAGGCGCTTCTGCGCCGAGGTCTGATCCAGCTCCAATAGATTTGGACGCGGGCCGATATGTGACACCAGTGACATCACCAGATCCTCCCTGATCGGGTCGATGGGCGGGTTGGTGACCTGGGCGAAGGTCTGTCTGAAATAGTTGAACAACGGCTTCGGCTTGCTTGAAAGTACAGCCGGCGGATTATCCGCACCCATGGAACCGATCGCCTCCTGGCCGGAGGCCGCCATAGGCATCATCAGGATCTTTATATCTTCCTGGGTATACCCAAACGCCTGTTGTCTCTTCAGCAGGGTCTCGTCATCCGGCGCCATGGGAGAGACCGTTACCGGCAGGTCGCGCACCTTGATCTGAGTCTCATTCAGCCACTGTTGATACGGCCGCTTGGACGCAAGTTCCGCCTTGATTTCCTCATCATCGATGATGCGTCCCTTCTCCATATCGATGAGCAACATCTTGCCCGGCTGCAGACGCCATTTTTTGACGATCTTCTCCTCCGGGATACTCAGAACACCCATCTCTGACGCCATCACCACCATATTGTCATCGGTGATCAGATAGCGCGCGGGACGCAGTCCGTTCCGGTCCAGGGTTGCGCCGATCTGACGTCCGTCGGTGAAGGCCACTGCGGCCGGACCGTCCCAAGGCTCCATGACAGCAGAGTGATATTCGTAAAAGGCGCGTCTGGCCGGGTCCATCAGTGGATTATCGTGCCAGGCCTCAGGGATCAACAACATCATGGCATGGGCCAGTGAGTAGCCACCCTGAACCAGAAGCTCAAGGGCATTATCGAAACAGGCCGAGTCAGACTGACCCTCTGGGATCAGGGGCCAGACCTTATCCAGATCAGCGCCCAGGATCTCGGAGAACATGGTATGACGACGTGCCGCCATCCAGTTCACATTGCCGCGCACGGTATTGATCTCACCATTATGGGCGATCATGCGGAAGGGTTGGGCCAGATCCCAGGTAGGGAAGGTGTTGGTGGAAAAGCGCTGGTGTACCAGCGCCAGTGCGCTGACCACCCGCTCGTCCTCCAGATCACTGTAGAAGACCCCAACCTGATCGGCCAGCAGCATACCTTTGTACAGCAACACCCGTGAGGACATGGAGGTGATGTAGAAGGTCTTGTTGTTATCTGACCCACGGATCTCATTTTCGATCTGTTTGCGTATGACAAACAGCTTGCGTTCGAAGGCGTCCTGATCCTGGCAGCTTGACCCTCTACCGATAAAGATCTGACGGATTGCCGGCTCGCACTCCTTTACCGTCTCCCCCAGGCCCTCGTTGTCCACAGGCACATCGCGCCACCCCAGAAACTTCTGTCCCTCTGCGGCGATGTAGTAGGCCACCTTCTCTTCACACTGTTTGCGGGCAGACTCACCTCTAGGAAGAAACACCATGCCCACACCGTATTCGCCAACCGGAGGCAACTCAAAACTTACTTCTGCACGTAAAAACTCATCGGGGATTTGCATCAGCAGCCCAGCGCCGTCTCCAGCCAACGGATCAGCACCAACCGCACCGCGGTGGGTCAGATTCTTGAGTATCTCCAGACCCTGAAGGACTATCTTGTGACTCTTTACTCCCTTAATATCAGCTACAAAGCCAACTCCACAGGCGTCATGTTCGTTATTAGGATCGTATAATCCTTGCTTGGTTGGTAAAACCCCTGGGGTCATTGCAAACCTCACCTTCTTACTTGGCCAGCTATCGCATACTCTGACGCCGGCAATATTAAAAAATACAATATGCAGCCGCCGACTGAGGCAGTGCATCTAAGACAAAAAACCTTGATGCCAAAACAAATTCAGTCGCGCGGAACAGCGTAGGATAATAGAATTGCCCTCTCTAGACCAGAGCAAACGCTAATTTTTTCAATACTCCCGCATTGATTATATTGTTATTTATTAGACCTTATATCATTTTGCACCGAACTCAGAGCTCGCACCCAAACCCCTGTTTTAATAAGACTTTCAGGTAATTTATCTCGCGCCGCCATGGCACGTGATTTGGTTGAGAAGGCGCCATACAGGACAGGAAACCACGGTTTGCCCTTAAGCTGAGTGCGATAGTATGCGACATGACCCGACACCCCATGGCGCTGTACAAATTCGGCAATGCCCTTTTCGTCCTGAAGCCCGACTAGCTGGATGGTATAACCGGTCGGACTCTGCTTAAGCAGCCACTCCTCGCGCAGAAAGGCACCTGCCGCCTTCTTTGCCTTCGCCACAACAGGACTTTGTGGGCTGACCTCTGTTTTTTTTGCAATCTGCTGCGGCTGCCTGGCTGTCGCTTTTATGGTAGGGGCAGTTTCTTGAATGAGCGCCGTAGACCTATCCTCCACAGGCGCCGGTAATGGGATAGCCTCTTGCTTTGGAGTATCCAAGCCGGTTGCAGTCGGCTTTGCTGTCACCTTGCCGGTAGGAGCAGGCGTCTTGGCCAACCGTTTGACAATCGGCGCCTTCCCCTCAAGCTCGGGAGGCTTCTCATCTTCAATAGTCGTTTGGGCCTCGATCTTGGGCACGGTTTTATTTGGATCTGCCTTTTTTTGCGCCATCCCCTTCGCCTTCTCTGGCTTGTCTTGTTGCACAACGGGTTGGGGCTGATCGGGCTTGACCTCTTTTGCTTGCGACTCCTTCGCTACAGGTGCAGTAACCACCGCCTCTTTCGCTGGCGCTGGCTCTTTCTCATCTGCGGGTGGAACCACTTCTTCCTCAGCCTGACCTCTCACTTGCTGCGTCTGCGGGGTGGCTGGCGTCTTCTCCGCATCATCCTTTTCTGCATCGGGCGTAACTGAAGTACTATCAGCGGCCACCTCTCCAGCCTGCTCCTCTACAACCTGATCAGCAGGCCCAAGATCGGCCTTTTCGCCTTCAACTATCTCCATGTCTCCCTGTGGCAGACTTCTCCCTTGCCCTTTCTCAACTATTGGCCGCTCTGGTTCTGTAGCAACCACAAAATTCGGAATAGGCAATTCAATCGAATCACCCGAAGGGACACTCTCTTCCTGAGTGGAAGCGGCTGGTATTTCATCGCCGGAAAATATGGCATTGATATCATTCTGGTAGATCAAAACCAGCATAACGATAACAGATACCACTCCTGCGCCGATCATGCTCCTGGTGGAGAAATAGTCCCGAATATTGACGCTGGATTCAGATCTCTTCGCAGAATCGATAAGGCCTTGGGCTTGCTCTTTAATCAGACCCGGTACTCCGCCGGTTTCAGAGTGGATCCTCTCTATCTGTTGTTGTGTTAGAGGTTTGACTGCAGGGCCTTCATCAGATGACAACAGGTGTTCGAGAAAGAGCCCCGTCTGATCCAGGGTAAATTCCGGCATATCCAACAACTGCAAGGATTGCAGATTCATCACGCGCAATTGAGGGGTCTTTAGCAGGTCGTCTATCTCCGGTTCGGCAAATAGCAGTATCTGTGCAAGAGGCGTGTCGTTATGTCCCCTTTCATGCAACCTCAACAGAGTAATGATAGTTGCCTCAGGCAGCAGATGCGCATCGTCAACGATTATCACCGGGAGAAAACCATCTTGCCGCAGATCATCAAAATGCATGATAAGATCGTCCATCAAGCGATCGCTCTTAACATCCTGATCGAACAGGTCTGCCAGATCGGCCAATAAGGCGTCTGGTTGCAGCATCACATCGGCGCAGATCTCTACGGGGATCCAGTTCTCTGGAGCCAGATCCAGCAAACGCTGGATAAACGTGGTCTTTCCCATCCCTTCGCAACCCCTAATCAAGGGGATGAGGGTGCTGTTTTCTGTCAGATGCCTGAGCAGATCGGCCCGCTGGGAAAGTTCTGGGCTGGCGAAATATCCATCTAGCCTGGCCGGATCGCCATCATGCGCCATATTAGTCGATTCGCTCGGAGACATGTCTGTGATCTCTCAGTATGAGTTCAGAGTAACCTGCAGCTTGTCTAAATCAAATCTATCTGTGATGAAGGCATCACCGATTCCCTTCATCAGAACCAGCCTTAGATTGCCATCTTGGACCTTTTTGTCAACGGCCATCATCTCCAGGATTTGCACAGCCGCAAGCTCACTGGGGGGCTCGGTCGGCAATCCTGATTTGGCTATCAGTGCGGATATGCGCTTTTCCTCATCCCGGGTCAGCCAGCCATGTTCCACAGAGAGTCTCGCCGCCATACACATCCCCGCGCCAACTGCCTCTCCATGCAGCCATCCGCCATAGCCTATGCCTGTCTCAATGGCATGACCAAAGGTATGGCCCAGATTCAGCAGGGCGCGCTGCCCGGCCTCAAGCTCATCTGCGGCCACTATCTTTGCCTTGTCCACACATGATCGCTCAATGGCATATGCCAGTGACCGGGGATCGCGGGTTAACAGAGAATCGATATTGGCTTCCAGCCAGTCGAAGAACTCAGGGTCATTGATCAACCCGTATTTTATAACCTCTGCCAAACCGGCGGATAGCTGTCGGTCATCCAGGGTATTAAGTGTATTGGTATCTGCGATCACACACTGGGGCTGATGAAATGCGCCGATCATGTTCTTACCAAGGGGATGATTTACCCCGGTCTTGCCGCCCACCGAGGAATCAACCTGGGACAGGAGCGTGGTCGGCACCTGTATAAAATTGACCCCGCGCTGATAGCTGGCGGCAGCGAACCCCGCCATGTCGCCTACAACACCACCACCCAGCGCCACAATAGTACACTGCCGGCTGAATCTATACTTCAGCAGATCATTGAAGATGGTTTGCCAGACATCCAGAGTTTTATATTTTTCACCGTCAGGGAGGATAACCATCTCGCACTGCATTGATCCAAGTGCGGCTAGCACAGGATCAAGATAAAGAGGGGCAACGGTCTCATTGGTGACAACCATGGCCTGTTTGCCATGAATGTGTCCGGAATAGAATTTGGAATCGCCCAGGATCCCGGCACCAATATAGATAGGATAGGAGCGATCACCTAGGTCAACCGATACTGTTGTTGTATTCATATCTTGCATAATAGCTTCAATCAACTTCATCCAGACGTCTAATAATCTCTTTTGCCACCACCATGGCGTTACGCCTTTCGGTCGACACCACAAGATCAGCCATTTCACGATAGATGGGCTCGCGCTCCGCCATGAGCTCCTGCAGTTTGCTCATCGGATCATCCGTCTGCAACAGTGGACGATTGCGATCCTGCCTGGTTCTATCGTACTGCTGTTCGGGAGAGCAGGACAGATAGACCACAACCCCACGTCCCGAGAGACAGCGTCGGTTATCCGGGTCCAGTACGACACCTCCCCCTGTTGCGAGGACAACGCCGCTATTACCAGTCAACTCCTCCACTACCGATTTCTCCCTGCGCCGAAAACCCTCCTCACCTTCGAAATCAAATATCGTGGGGATATCCACTCCGGTCCTACGCTGGATTTCATGATCGGTATCTTCAAATTCCATTCCAATTAGCTTGGCCAGCTGCCGTCCGATAGTGCTCTTGCCAACGCCCATGGGTCCAATCAGGAAAATATTATTGGGATTTTGCTTCATTCTAATCAAGTTTAATAACGGACATGGCCAGATATATATAAAGTGAAATATGCCTCAGACACAATTGTGACAAAACATAAAAGGGTGTGCCAGAGGACACACCCTTTTATCAACCTATACTTCAGCTGTGTAACGCAATCGGCATCAGCGCATCCCGATCGTCTCCTTCAATATCTTTGGCGTAACAAAGATCAGCAGCTCGGTATTTTGGTCTATATCCTGTTTTTGTTTAAACATAAAGCCGATGTACGGCAGATCGCCAAAGAATGGAACTTTCTCCATGGACTGGCTGCGCGTACGTTCAAACACGCCACCCAACACCACGGTCTCTCCATTGTCCACCAGCACCGAGGTTTCAATCTCACGGGTATCAATAGGGGGCACACCGTTAACCGACCTGGAAAAATCAGGGTTATCCTTGTTGATAACCAGATCCATGATTATCTTATCATCCGGTGTAATCTGGGGGGTCACCTCAAGCTTGAGTACTGCCTCTTTAAATGTAATCGAGGTGGCGCCACTGGAAGTATTCTCCTCATACGCGATCTCTATACCCTGCTTGATGACCGCCTTGTTTCTATCCGAGGTCACAACCCTCGGACTGGAGACAATCTCACCCTTACCCTCCTGCTGCATTGCATTTAATTCCAAACGCAACAGATAGGAACCCACTTTCCCCAGTATGAAGTTGATGGCACCGCCACGATCACCGACCGCGCCCAGGGTTTTTGGCAAATTCACCAACAGCGCCTGATTCCCGGAGCCTGCTGGAGACTCGAGACTTGTTGTCGCAACCTCAGGACTAGCCAGATCGCCATCCAAACCGCCCGCAATCTTCCATCTGGATCCATCAGGATCGTCAGACGCCCTACCAAATCCCAGCTTCACACCAAGGTCCTTGGCAAAATCATCGTTGGCAATAACCACCCGACTATCAATCAACACCTGACGGATTGGGATATCCAGCTTCCTGACCAGGCGGCTGATATCCTCAAGCTTTGCCAAGGTGTCTCGAACCAAAAGAGTATTGGTACGATCATCCACTGTTACGTTCCCGCGTCCGGGAGTTAGCAGCTGGTTCTCATCAGACTTGAGAAGTGCTGCGATATCGGCGGCCTTGGCATAATTGATCTGGATATACTCCGAACGCAATGGCGCCAGTTCCTCTATCTGCTTCTGTGATTCCAGCTCCAGCTTCTCCCTTGCCGCAATCTCTTCCGTGGGAGCCACCATAATCACGTTATCGCTTTTACGCATGGAGAGACCTTTGGCCTTCAAAATGATGTCCAGGGCCTGGTCCCATGGAACATTCTGTAACCGCAGCGTTATTGAGCCTCTAACACTGTCACTGGTCACCAAGTTAAGATTGGTGAAATCGGCCAACAGCTGCAGTACCGCCCGCACCTCAATCTCCTGAAAATTGAGAGAGAGCCTTTCGCCACTATAGACCAGGCGCTCTTTCTGCAACTGTTCCTTCTCAGCATGCGTGAGGGGCCTAAACTCGATTGCAAACAGATTATTTGCCTGATACGCAAGGTGCTCAAAATCACCATCGGTGGTTATCTCCAGATGAACATTGTCATCCTTACGTGTAACTTCAAACATCTTCACCGGCGTAGCAAAGTCAGCCACATCAAACTTACGAAAGAATCTTTCCGGCAGTGCCGCATCGATAAAATCCAGAACCACCTTTCCGCCCTCTTCACGAAGATCCGCCACTATGGATGGGTCGCTCAGG
The DNA here is from genome assembly GCA_050290785.1 of Sedimenticolaceae bacterium. Classification (GTDB taxonomy): domain Bacteria; phylum Pseudomonadota; class Gammaproteobacteria; order Chromatiales; family Chromatiaceae; genus JAAGZL01. The sequence goes on from JBNKIR010000047.1 coordinate 58,727, forward strand.
GTTATGAGAATTTTACCTTCACCGTCTGATCCTCTTCGAAAATCAACATCCTCCACCCCTTTATTATTTGGCGTGGCGGAAAGAACTGGCGCATCGACACCGGCCTGCGCTGCTGCTGTAGAGCTCTTCGCAGAGGCAATCTGTGCACTCCCGGCATTTATACGGACCATCACCTGATTTCCTGCCACCTTTATTTCGTGAGATGCGGCATCAGACAGATTTATTACCACGCGCGTCCTTTCCCCTGCCTCAACGGCGGTAATACTCCTTACCATGCCTATTCCGATCGATTGTGATTTTTTTGCCAGCGCACTTTTCATTCCCTGCAAATCAATCGCAATCCGGGCCGGACTCTCTGTTGCAAAACTGTCCGGAAGGGACACAGGGTCCTGTGCCGTCATGGTTATCTCCACAATGTTACCGGGCAGAGACGAAACGCTTATATCCTGCAGTACGTTGCTGGCAGCAAACACCTGAGCAGGAATACTCATCGCCAGTGATGTCAGCAAGAACCAGACAACTAGCTTGAACAGATTCGGCCTCACTCTCTCTATTGCACCAAACTGTTCCGTTGAAGTTTTAGCTAATGAATATTTCATCATTGTTCCCCTGACTTATTCGCCTTCACTCAATGACACTGACGCCTGTCTTTCCATATAACCTTGTGGTTTTTTTGGAATGATCTCCGTCAACTCAATCCTATCTTCTGTGATACTGGTGACTTGCCCATGGTTTTGCCCCATGTAGTTACCAACCTTCACCTTGTAAATCGTTTTGTCTGCAGTCCTTACCAGGCCCCAAACCGTATCGTTCAAATCGACCGTACCAACCATCCTGATGCTATCCAGAGGAAACTGTTCCAACTCCTCTTTGCGTCGATTAGGGTCTGGCGCAAGCCCATCTCCGGCCTGCGCAATCTCTTCTGCCTCAGACTCCTGCGTAGGTAAAAACGGATTGCGCCTTTCACCAGGGATGTAGACAAAGGTTTCTATCTGTTTTATCTCAGGCAACGGCTCAATCCGACCTGGTTTCCTCGCCTTAACCTTTTTTACAAATTGTCTCAAATCCTGCATCCCATCATCGCCACAGGATGCTACTAGGGCCAATACGCCAAGAGTTAGAAAAACACGCGCACTGACAAGCAACGCCCTGCTCATTTTCCACCCTCCTCATCCAGATAGCGGTAGGTCTTTGCTACTGCCTGAAGTGCCAATTTACCGCCCGGAGCTGACGCGCCTTTACCTCGCTTGGCTTCGTAGGGATAAATATGCACATCATGAATGGTTACGATGCGGGGCAGTGCTGCAAGCCCGCTAATGAACTCACCGAACTCATGGTAATTACCAACGACCTTGATATTGATAGGCAGCTCCGCATAGAACTCCTTCATCACCTCGCCGGCCGGATCAAACAGCTCGAACTCCAGCCCGGCCGCCAGTCCGGTCTGAGACACATCCACCAATAGATCGGCCACCTCAGATTTATTAGGCAATTGTTGCAACATGGTATTGAACGACTGCCGCATCTCTTTAAGCTGCTTCTTGTAGGCATCCAGATTTGCCGCCTTACGTTGTTTATCCTCAAACTCCTTCTTTAATACCAGCTCCTGCTTCTCTGCCTTCTCCAGCGCAAGCAACTGAGCCTCTGTATCCATATAGTACCAGGCGATCCCCAGCAAAACGCACAACAACAGCGCAACTATCCCCTTGGCTGCTATAGGCCAGTCACCGATTTCAGATAATTCCAGATTATTCAGATCGTCTAAATTCATTTCGCATTCCCCCCAGGAGCGGCATCAGACTCCTGTTCAGACTTCTTATTTATCTGTTTGACCATGAGAGTGAAATGACTGAATCCTGTACCTGTCTTATCTTTATTCTCAATCACCTGTAGAGATGGCATACCTAACCATCCGGAAGCATCTACATTACGCATATAAGAGGAGACGCGCGCATTCGATTGGGCTCGTCCATTAATCGTGACCGACTTGCCATTCTGTCTTACATCAGTCAGATAAGACCCCTCAGGGGTCCTTGTTACCAATTCATCAAACAGATGTACAATTTCAGGACGACTGCTTTGCAACTCCTGAATTATGTTGATCCTGGCCAGCAACCTGGCCTTGGTTCTCTCAAGATCTTTGATCTCCTTGATTTTGCTGTCCATCAATGCGATCTCTTTCTTCAGAAAACCGTTACGCCCCTTCTGATGGTCAATCATTCCGGAAATATGCAGGTGCACATAGAATCCTAACAGCAGCGTAATAAACAGAGCTCCAGCCACCATCACGCCAAATTCACGTTGGCGCTGTTTCCTCAGCTCTTCCCGCCAGGGTAAAAGATTTATCCGTGCCATCTCAGTCAAAGCTCCTCAATGCCAAACCGCAGGCTATCATCAACGATGGCGCATCGTTGCTCAGACTCTGCGGTTTAACGTTAGACGAAACAGACATGTTGCTGAATGGATTTGAGATGATTGTTGGCGTTCCGACCTTTTCCTCCACCAACTCATCAATCGCGTGGATTGAGGCACATCCTCCAGCCAGAACAATGTGGTCAACACTATTATACGCGCTTGAAGAGAAGAAAAATTGCAGCGATCTACTGACCTGCTGTGCCAACGCCTCTTTAAACGGCTCTAAAACTTCAGACACGTAGTTATCCGGCAACCCTCCCTGCCTTTTAGCCATTCCAGCCTCTTCCTGTGAAAGGCCATATCGCCGCTGAATCTCCTCTGTCAACTGCTTGCCACCAAAACTCTGCTCTCGCGTGTAGATGATTTTGTTGTTGTGCAGAACATTCAGCGCCGTGTTGGTAGCGCCGATATCGACTATGGCGACAGTTTGATCAACACCAAAATCAGGCAACTGTTCAGTGATCAGGGAAAAGGCGTTCTCCATGGCATACGCCTCAACGTCAACCACAGCCGCGGACAACCCTGCAAGCTCCAAGGCTGATACGCGATTTTCCACATTCTCACTTCTGGATGCGGCCAGAAGGACATCCACCATTTCCGGATTCTTCTCATTCGGGCCGAACACCTCAAAATCGATATTCACCTCTTCCAGGGGGTAGGGGATATATTGATCTGCCTCCAACTGAATCTGGTTCTCCATCTCCTTATCAGAGAGTGAGGCTGGCATAGTGATAATCTTGGTTATAACAGCAGAGCCGGAAACGGCCACAGCGGCCTGTTTGGCACGACTGCCGGAACGACGCACCACATTTCTGATGGCATCCCCAACGGCATCTACGTCTGCGATATTTTTTTCCACTACGGCATCAGGAGGCAGCACTTCTACCGCATAACGCTCCACCCTGTACCTGGAGCCTGATCTGCCGCCAGTACGGCTCAGCTCCAGCAGCTTGACGGCCGTTGAGCTTATATCCAGACCAAGAACCGGACTTTGACTGGTTCCAAAAAAGGGCAACATATACCTGTCCTTCCCCTAAGTAATTACCATACTAGAATATATCTTAAATAAATCTCTTTAACAAGTTTGCTTAACTATATAGCAGTAAATGATTTTTTTGTAAAACTTTTTATTAAAAAAGCCTGCATGGTTCACACAAAATCGGGTTGGCTTAGTTTCAGAGAATGTTTGATAATACTCAGATATCTCAAATGAATTGCAGAAATAACCCCTTATGAAGTGGCTTTTTAAGATAATCAAAGGCTTGTTGAGCCTGCTCATGCTAGGCCTGACCCTGGGCACAATTGCCGTGGTCGCGGTATATCTGCACCTGGAACCCAAGCTCCCATCCATAGAAAATCTGCGCGAGGTCGAACTTCAGGTCCCTTTGAGGATTTACACAAGCGATCAGTTACTGATGGCAGAATTCGGTGAGAAACGCCGTACCCCATTGATATATAACCAAATTCCACAACAGGTCATTAATGCCTTCCTGGCCGCAGAAGATGATCGGTTCTTTCATCACCCTGGAGTGGATTATCGAGGTCTTCTCAGGGCCGGGGTACAGCTGGTGCTGACTGGCAAACGCAGCCAAGGTGGCAGCACCATAACCATGCAGGTTGCACGCAACTTCTATCTCAGCAGTAAAAAGACCTTTACCCGCAAGATCAATGAAATTCTCCTCTCTCTCAGGATAGAGGGCGCACTCACCAAAGAAGAGATCCTGGAGCTATACCTTAATAAGATATATCTCGGTAACCGATCGTATGGCATTGGTGCTGCTGCGGAGGTCTACTATGGAAAACATCTGCACGAACTTAATCTAGCTCAGGTAGCCATGATTGCCGGCCTGCCCAAGGCGCCCTCAAGATTCAACCCCATCGTAAACCCAACCCGCGCCCTGCAAAGAAGAGATTATGTCCTAAAGCGTATGGCCAAGCTTGGACACATATCCCAGGAAGATCTGAACGAGGCGCTACGGCAGCCGGTGACGGCGGAACTGCACGGATCTCAAACCGAAATAGATGCCCCATACCTGGCCGAAATGGTCCGCTCGGAGATGGTGAGTAGATTTGGCGACAAGGCCTACACAGAGGGATATCGGGTCTACACCACCATCAGCAAAAAATCTCAGCTTGCTGCCGACAATGCCGTACGCAGGACATTGATCGAATATGATCAGAGACATGGATACCGAGGGGCTGAGCAACACTTTGAGATCGATTCGCAGACCGATAATACCAAGTTAGATCAGACCCTGCTTGATATCGGTAGCGTTGGCGATCTTATCCCGGCACTGGTTACCGGCGTTGATGAAAAGAGCGCCAATATCTATCTGGGTGAAGGAAAGCAGGCGCAGATCGATTGGGACGGACTGAGCTGGGCCAGACCATACATAAACGAAAACCGACGCGGCAAGGTACCGGCAAAGGCGTCCGACCTGCTAAAACCCGGCGACCTGATTCGTGTAACAAAGACCCAGGACACGGAAGGCACAAAGTGGCATCTGAGCCAGATACCTGCCATACAGGGCGCACTTGTGGCCTTAGATCCAAATAACGGCGCCATTCGCTCCCTGGTGGGCGGCTTCGATTACTATCTGAGCAAGTTCAACCGAGTACTACAGGCCAAGCGCCAACCAGGATCCGGCTTCAAGGCCTTCATATATTCGGCGGCACTGGAAGCGGGATTTACCGCCGCCAGCATAATCAATGACGCCCCCATTGTGATAAATGACTATCGCCTGGAGACCGAATGGCGGCCGCAGAACTATAGCGGAAAATTTTATGGCCCGACCCGCCTCCGGCATGCCCTGACCAACTCACGCAATCTGGTCTCCATTCGCCTGTTGCGTTCCATGGGTATGGAACACGCCCTAAACCATGCCAAGCTATTTGGGTTTGACCCCAGCGACCTGCCACAAAAGCTTTCCCTGGCGCTTGGCAGCGGCACCGTGACCCCTCTGCAGATGGCGCAGGGTTACGCCATCCTGGCAAACGGCGGCTTTAAGGTTGAGCCTTACTTCATCGAAAAGATAATTGACGGCAGGCAGGAGACCGTATTTGAGGCGCAACCACTGCGGGTCTGTATGGAGTGCCCCCAATCGGCCACCCTGGACGAGCAGGGCAAGGCCATATACCCGACACAGGCACCGCCTGGAGTGGCGCCCAGGGTTATCTCACCTCAGAACTACTTTTTGATGAACTCCATGATGCGCGATGTCATACAGCATGGCACCGCAACCAAGGCCAAGGTCCTGGGCCGGCAGGACATCGCTGGCAAGACAGGCACCACCAACGACCAGCGCGATGCCTGGTTCAACGGCTTCAACCGGAATCACGTCGCTATTGTCTGGGTGGGCTTTGACTCCTCTGCCCCCCTCGGCCACAAAGAGGTAGGCGGTGAGGCCGCGCTGCCGGCATGGATCAAATATATGGCGGTGGTATTAAAGGGAGAGGAAGAACAGCCTTTGGAGATGCCGGCCGACATGGTGACTGTCCTGATAGACCCCAAGACAGGCAAGCCGGCCCCTCCTTGGCAGAAGGACGCCATAAATGAGTTCTTCCGCGCCGAGTATGCCCCGGAGGTACCTGACTTTGACGAGCCAAACGGCTTTCCACAGAACGGAATACTTCCCGGCAGCCAGGATGATGCGAAGGAACTATTTTAATCTGACAACCACTGATGGCACGTTCGCTACATCGTGATCGCCTTCGCGCCCGTATCGCATATGAGGCCGCGCGCATATTGATCGAGCTGGGGGGAGATGACTACCATAGGGCGCGCACCAAGGCCGCCCAGCGCCTGGGCTGCAAAGATCAGAGAAGCCTGCCCAATAACGCCGAGATCGAACAGGCGCTTATGGAATACCAGCGTCTATTTCACGCCGATAAACAAAAGCACTCTCTGTATGACCTAAGACAAATTGCCCTGGAGACCATGTCAAATCTGGAGCAATTCTCTCCACGACTGGTAGGATCAGTCCTCAACGGCAGAGCAAACCCGAACAGCCCGCTTCGGCTCCACCTGTTTACCGAGTCTCCGGAGCAGATAGCCATACATCTTATAGGGATGGGAATCCCATATCAGGAAGATGAAATAGAGATCACATTCAAGGCGGGACAGAAGCAGAGGCAGCCTGCCTTCAAATTTCATTCGGGCGAGACCGAGGTGGAGCTGGTCTGGTTTCCGCCAGGCAGCATAGGGCATCCTCCCCTCTCCCCCATCGACCAGATGCCTGAGAGAAGCGCCTCGATGACTCAGCTGAGGAACCTGCTGGAGCAAAATTAGACGCTCAACCCACCCCTAAATTATCTAATAAACCATCCAAGCCATACAGAAAAGTAAGAATGGCATCGAAATTGTTTATTAGAAATATCTAATATTGCATTAAATAATCGGGATGCTGCACCAGCATACTATTAGCATAATTAAATTTAAAAATAGATTTTCTCCGATAACATTAACCCCTGCTAATAATGACAGATTTAATACAGGTATCAGTTGCACATTCACACAGCCTTATAGCACAGACCTTTACTTGTGCTTTAGTCTCCCTCGGGAGTCGAAGCAAAAACGGCGATAAACCTATTCAGGAGTAACAATAATGCAGATTACCGGAATGTATTGGGGAGCAAAGCTCCTCAAGTACGTCGACTTTCCCACCTCAGAGGTGCTGGGGCCAGAAGCCACCGCAGAAGAGATAAAGGATCTTATCGCCCGCAAGGGAGAGGTCTTCATCAAACCCATGTTCAAAGGAGGCGTTGGCAAAAAAGGCAAGGCCGGCCTGCTGGGCCGGGCCAAGGATCTCTCCACCGCCATGAAAGAGAAATCCCGACTGTATTTTGCCGAGCACTTCCACAACAATACCTACTCCAAGGCCGAGGGTGTAACCTTCGAAGGAGCCGTGCCGTCTGACTATGAGATCTATTTCTCACTCACCGACAGCACCGAATTCCGTGCCCCCATGATCACGCTGACCCACCATGGCGGCATGGATATCGAGGAGCTTCCCCCAGAGAAGATCGCCCGCATCCCGTTTGATCCGCTAACCGGGCTCAAGGGCTTCGTCATCTCCAACGCCCTACGCAAGATCGGCGCCCCGAAAGAGCTGGTGAGCCCGCTGGTGCAGAACCTGCCCAAGCTGTGGGACCTGTTCCACAACTACGGCATGACCACCCTGGAGCTGAACCCGATCCGCATGTTGAGTAACAAGAACGGTCGTCTGGTCCCGGTGGCATGTGACTTCAAGTGCGCATTTGACGGAGATGATCCCAATTCATCCCGTCTGGGCCTGCCGGATGACCTGGACGCATCCAGCTACTCCGATTTCGAACAGGAAGTAAACTCCTTGCGCACCTATCAGGGCCAATCGGATGTGTTCGTCATCAACGAGACCGGCACCATCACCGCCATGACCTTCGGCGGCGGCGCCAACGCCCTGGTGACCGAACTGCTGGGTGATGCGGCCACCATCTCCTCCGATTTTGGCGGCAACCCGCCCTATGAAAAGATGCACGACATCAGCCGCATCGTATACAAATACTGGCTGAAGCAGTCCAACGTACTGTTCATCATCGGCGGCAAGGCCAACAACACCGATATCTATGAGACCTTTCGTGCCATGGCCGATGCCCTGCGCGATTACTTCAATCAGAATGGCCCCATCCCACTCTACGTAGTGGTAGGTCGCGGCGGCCCCAACCTGATCCGCGGCATGGGCTACATGAAAGACACCCTCGACTCACTGGGCCTGCCTTACCAGATCTTCGGGCATGACTCCGCCATGAGTGAAGTGGTGAACTACGCCCAGAAGGCCGATGAGTGGATGCGGAATGGAGGACGTAAGCTCGTGGCAGAAAAACTCGGTGTTGAACTGGACTCAGATCTGGAGAACAGCTTCCTGGGTAAGTCCGACGCAAAACAAACAGAAACCAAAGTGACAGAGAGGACATAAGCATGCATCCCCAAGGCGTAGAAAAGTTTAAACATTATTACGTAGGCATCGACTCTCTGGCAGAACTCGCTACCCGTGAGGACCGCGTCTGTGTACTCAACATAACCGGTGGCGAGAGCCGCAGTGTAACCCCTACCAGCCATGAATATTCCGGTGGCAACGTTGTCTGCGGTACCGCACCTGGTCGCTCCGGCACGGTTATGAAGAGCAAAATAGGTGACATACCCATTTACGACAACATTGCCGAGGCCATTGAAGCCGGACATGAGTTCAATGTGGTTGTGGTATACCTGCCGCCATCCGGGGTGCGCGATGGTGTGATCGAGGCCATTCGAGTAAATCCTAATCTGAAAAAGATCGTGATACTTACCGAAAAGGTTCCGGTACGGGATGCCCGCGTCATACGTGCCATGGGTCAGATGCGTGGCATCGATATCTTTGGCGCCAACTGCCTGGGTCTGGCCGACGCACATAATCATGTGCGTATCGGTGGCGCTCTGGGCGGTAGCTCGCCAGAAGAGTCCCTGCTGCCAGGTTCAGTAGCCATCTTCTCAAATTCCGGTAACTTCACTACCACCATGGCGGTCTATCTCACCACTGCGGGTTGGGGCAGCACTGTTTCCCTCTCATCGGGTAAGGATGTATACATCCACTACTCCGCACCAGAGTGGAATCATGCCTTCCACAACGATGACCGCTCCAAGGCCGGCGTCATGTACATCGAGCCAGGTGGTTACTATGAGCATGGCCTGGAGTTCGAGAAGCCTGTTGTAGCTTGTGTGGTCGGACGCTGGAAGGCGAAACTGACCAAGGCCTGCGGCCATGCCGGCGCCATCGCCGGCGCCGGCGACAACGCCGCGGCCAAAGAGCAGTGGTTCATGGACAAGTTCGGCGTGGACGAGATCTTCACCCCGGAGAATCCGGTCTGTTCGGAAAAGGGTGCGGTTGTGGTCAACATCGCCCACATCCCCGCCGCCCTGACCGCTGTGATGGCCAAACGCGGAGAGAAACCGGACTTCGAACCTGTTGGCAACCTATCCATGAAGTGCTGGTTCAGCAATACCCAGGGTATAGATATCCCTGACTATCTGAACCCGGAAGTGGTGGAGGCGGTTGCCCCATATAACGAACAGATCGCCCTCCTGGGCGAACAGGTAGGCGCCATATTCCCGCGCCAAAGCATGAAGGACGCCTCCGGCGCCTCCATGATGGACCCCAAGACCCAGGTGACCAGGATCCACGGCACCAGCGTGCTGGATGCGTCCACTCACTCCTTCGAAGAGAACCTGGTGCAGAGTCTCATCCGCGAGTATCCGGATGCCAACGGCGCAGCCCTGGCCAACGTGGCCCTGAACGCCTTTGTGAACCAGCACGACCAGGTGGGACTGGCAGCTGCACAGGCATCCCGTGACGCCGGCAACAGCCCGAATACCGCCCTGGCGGCCGCAGTAGCCATGGTAGGACCAAAGCCGCAGGAGAAATCCCGCGCCGCCGCCTCCGCCCTGATCGAGCTGTTCAAAAAGAGTGGGCTGGAAAACCCGGGCGCGACCGGGTTCGACTTCAGCGCGCAACTGCAGGAGGCCGATCCAGAGATATTCCTCTCCGACACCCCGTGCACCTGTGGCGACGCCATGCTGGAGGCCATCTCCGCCCGTGGCGCCAATTCGGTATTCATAGACTTTCTGTCGGCACTGGCCAGTAAGAACGAGGGGAGGATCAGTTGTAAGGTCTTGGTAGCGGCCATCACCACCCACCTGGCCTGGCCTGCCCTGATGCGCAAGCGTCTCTCTATCACCACCATCGCCAATATGCCGTGGCACTTCCGTGTATTCAGCACCCTGATCGGCTCTGCCGCCAGTGTGGAATCTCAGGAAAAAGAGAGCTTCTGCGGAGTGAAAAACAAGGAGTTGATGGGCAGCTGGAGCTTCACCGAGACCGCCCATCTGGCCCTCCTGGGTCACCGCCCGAACGAGGAGTCTCTGTACGCCTTCTCCGTACTGCTGGGCCTGATCATCTCCAACGGACCGGGCACCATCTCCGCGCAGGGCGCCAAGGGCGCAGTGGCGGCCGATGGACCCGAGGCCCCGGCCCGTGTGCAGGTAAACAAGGGCTACATCGGCTTTCTCACCCACACCGGTTACGCACACGGCGGCAACGGCTACGAGGCCATCGCCTTTCTGCTGGACCGCTTCCGCGCTACCGGCCTGCAGGATCCTGGCAGTGATAGCCATGGTCTGGATCTGGCCGCTATGGCCACCGAGTATGCCAAAGAGTATCTGGCGTACAAGAAGAAGGCCAAGGCCGAGGGCAACCTCTCCTATGACAAGATCCCCTGCACCGGCCACCCGGTATTCAAGGGCGAAGACATCAACTATGATCCGCGCGAGGTGTTCGTCGGCGAACTGTTCAAGAAGCGTGGCGACTACAACGTCTTCCACGAATTCTACAAGGAGCTGGTCCAGGCGCTGTTTAAGACGGGCGTTACGCGCAACGTCTTCTGCGTCAATGTGGACGCCGTCATCGCCGTTCTTCTGCTGAAGATGCTGTGGAAACCACATGCGGCAGGAGAGATTGATGATGCCACCATGGAATCGGCAGCCTTCACTACCTTCCTGTTCGGACGCATGATAGGCTCGGCAGCTGAGATCGACGATCACACCAACCGTGGTCGTAACATGGACACCCGCACACCGGCCAGCAAGTGCAGCTACGTGGGTTAATAGACATGGGGTCGGACCGAGTCCGGCCCCACTGATTTACAACCGAGGCGCAGAGAGATTCCGGTCGACAACACACTCTGCGCCTCAAATGTTCACAGCTACCTAATCTTAATAATACTGAGGACTGAAACATGTCAAAGATCATCTGGACCAAAATCGACGAGGCGCCCATGCTGGCGACCTACTCCTTTCTGCCTATCGTACAGAAGTTCACCAGTGCGGCAGGCGTAGAGGTCGAGACCCGGGACATCTCGCTGGCCGGGCGTATTATCGCCAATTTCCCGGATAACCTGACCGAAGAACAGAAGATCCCGGACGAGCTGTCCCGCCTGGGTGATCTGGCCAAGACCCCAGAGGCCAACATTATCAAGCTGCCTAACATCTCCGCCTCTATCCCGCAGCTGAAGGCCGCAATCAAAGAGTTGCAGGAGAAGGGTTACGATATACCGAACTACCCGGAGAATCCCCAGAACGACGCCGAAAAAGAGCTCAAAGAGCGTTTCGCCAAGGTCCTGGGTTCTGCTGTAAACCCGGTGCTGCGCGAGGGAAACTCCGACCGCCGCGCCCCCACCGCTGTGAAGAACTACGCCAAGAAGTTTCCCCACTCCATGGGCGCCTGGAGCCAAGACTCCAAGTCCCACGTGGCCACCATGACCGCTGGTGACTTCGCCGCCAACGAACAATCTGTCACCATGGCCGAGGCCACCGATGCCAAAATCTCTTTCATTGGCAATGACGGTTCCACCACCGTGCTGAAAGAGAGCACACCGCTGGAAGCGGGTGAGATCGTGGATGCCACCTTCATGAGCAAAAAGGCCCTGGTCAAGTTCCTGGAGGAGCAGGTGGCGGACGCCAAGGCCCAGGACGTGTTGTTCTCCCTGCACATGAAGGCCACCATGATGAAGGTCTCCGACCCCAAGATCTTCGGCCATGCGGTGAAGGTCTTCTACGGCCCCGTGCTGGAAAAACACGCCGACACCATCGCCAGCACCGGCTTTGACGCCAACAACGGCATCGGCGACCTCTACGCCCGTCTGGACAAACTGGACGCCGCCAA